>JBPOIW010000332.1:0-10418 GCA_052034165.1 Planctomycetota bacterium
GGAGACAGGTGACGAGGGTGATCACCGACATGGAATTGTGGAGCGAAGTTCGGCGGCGGGTTTTGACCGGCGAACTCAGCAAGCGGGCGGCCTGTCGCGAGTACGGCGTGCACTGGCAGACGCTGGAAAAGATGCTCGCACACAGTGAGCCGCCGGGGTATCAGAAAACGGCGAAGCGGACATCAAAACTCGACTCGTTCGTACCCGTCATCGAAGAGATTCTCACCAGCGATCGTAAGGTCCATCGCAAGCAGCGACACACGTCTCGCCGGATCTTCGAGCGGCTGCGGGATGAGCATGGCTATGACGGCGGCGAAAGCCCATTCAGCTGAGTTCAACTGATTGGGCTTTGATGTTCCCCTGGGGAGCGGGCAATTCTATGACTGCTTTCTTTGTTTTACGGCACGAGCATATTGGACCGGCAGAATCTCTGAGGAATTTTCCACGCCAAGCTTAGCCGCCGCATGGTATGGCCAATACGGATCACGGAGCATTTCCCTCGCCAGCAACACGAGGTCCGTGTGCTGATCTTTGATTGCTTGATCCGCCTGTTGTGGATCAGTGATCAGCCAACCTGCCGCTGTTGGGATTCCCGTTTCTTTACGAATCTGGCTTGTGATCGGGATCATGAAGCCGGGTCCCCATGGAATCGTCGAAATGTCAGGCGTGACGAACCCGTGGCTCACATCCAGGAGATCAAGTCCTGCATTCTTCAGTAGCCGTACAAGCTCAATGGACTCTTCCACCGTAACACCTCCTTCAAGCCAATCGGTCACGGAAAGGCGAGCCGTCAACGGCAATCGTTCCGGCCAGACGCTTCGAACTGCGGCGAAAGTCTCTATGATGAACCGGATGCGGTTCTCAAAGCTGCCCCCATAATTATCGGTTCTCATATTGGCCAGCGGAGAATAGAACTCGTGAGCGAGATAGCCATGAGCAAAGTGAAGTTCCAGCCATTCAAATCCCGCCGCCAAAGCTCGCTGTGCTGCAGCGACAAAGGCATTCTGGACCTGACGAATGTCTTCGACAGTCATTTCTTTCGGCGTCTTGTTAAGAGTTCCGCCAAACGGAATGGCTGAAGGTGCAAGCGTATCCCAGCCTCCCTTGCCGGTTTCAATATGGTCGTCACCTTCCCACGGTTTGTTGGCACTGGCCTTGCGACCTGCGTGGGCAATCTGGATGCCGGGAACCGTTCCAAACTGCTTCATGAACTTGTTGATACGAGCGAACGGTTCAACATGCTCATCAAGGTAGATGCCGCTGTCAGCCGGACTAATTCGACCTTCAGGCGAGACGGCAGTTGCTTCAATAATTACCAGTCCGGCACCACCCACTGCGCGGGACCCAAGATGGACAAAATGCCAATCGTTGGGAAAGCCATTGTCCGACGAATACTGGCACATCGGCGAGACACCGATGCGATTCTTCAGCACGACATCCTTCAGTCGAAATTCCTGAAACAAGCCTGACATTTGTTACTCACTTTACTGACCAGGAAAAGTACTCGCTCATAACTCAACAGCGTTGCTCAGCTGTCATCGAATTCAGATCTACGCTGGCTGATGTGATTTTCTAGCGTCCCTTCTTGCATCGAGGCTCATTGCACCTGCTCCATTCGCCATCAGGAAGACCATCGTACCCATCAGCGACAGGTTCTTCATGAACTGAATCATCTGCATTTGCTGCTCCTGTCCCTCAAACTTCCAGAAGTCGTGGAAGTAGTAGGTTGCCAGAACAAGGAATACGAGCAGTAACGCTGCCCCGAAACGAACCTTAAAGCCTGCGATCACCGACAGACTGCCCACGATCAGAAACACGATGGCTCCGGCCAGCGCAACTTGTGGCATCGGTACACCTTCAGATGCCATGTAACCTGCCACATCATTGAATTTGGGGATCTTGTTACCAACCGCACTCATCAAAAAGATGGTGGCGATCATCAATCGGCCTAACAGGGAAGCTGTTGCTTGCATGGTCAAGGTCCTTTGCATGAAAAAAACCGGGGAACGGAGTTCACTCAACGTCATGACTACTTCGCCAGATATCCGCCGTCGACTGGCAATGAGATTCCGGTTGTGAAGGATGCCGCATCAGATGCCAAATACAGCACCGCCGCCGCAATTTCTTTTGCGAACCCCAACCGGCCCATCGGATGCTGAGACGCCAGCCATTGGCGATTCTCTGAACCTTCTCCGCCAGCAAACCGATCAATCATATCTGTGGCGATGGCACCCGGAGCGACAGCGTTGACTCGAATACCCTGACCGGCCAATTCGAGTGCAGTCGTCTTGGTGATCCCTTCCACGGCGTGCTTGGAAGCGATGTAGATACTTGCTCCCGGCATCGCAACTTGTCCGACAATGCTCGAAGTATTGATGATTGTTCCGCCGCCAGACTTCAGCATCGCAGGGATTTCATACTTCTGGCTGAGAAATACACCCAGCACATTGATGTCAAAGACCTTTCTGTAATCTGCTTCAGTAAATTCCGTGACTGGTCCAAGCTGTTCAATCCCGGCATTGTTGAAGGCAATATCCAGACGTCCAAATATCCGCAGCGTTTCGTCCACGAGGTGCTTAACCTGCTCTTCCTTCGTCACATCGGTCTGCATGAAGATCGCTTCGCCCCCGGCCGATTTGATTTCCTCAGCAACAGCTTTTCCCTCTTCAGGTCGGCGACCTGCCACCACAACTTTCGCACCCGCTTTGGCGAGCTGGAAAGCCGTTTCCTTGCCGATACCTGATGTCCCGCCTGTTACCAGAGCCACTTTTCCATTGAATGTCATGGTCAATCTTCCCTAATAGGTGTCGCGAAAATAATTTACATGTAATGTTTGTGGGTAAAAAAATGCGTCAGTCTTCGGCCTGAACGCTGGCACGAGCTTTCTCCAGCAGGCGACTGAGTTCTTTCAGTTCAGCCTGAGTTAAATGCCCGATCAGTTGTTTGTGGAGTTGCATCACAGGATTGTCCATCCGCTGCAGCAGATCTCGTGCGGCATCCGTGAGTTCTACATAGACAACTCGGCGATCTTCCGTGCAGCGTTCTCGCTGAACAAGTCCCTGCTTCTCAAGTCGATCCAGCAACCCCGTCATTGCGGGGACAACCTGAATCATCCTGTCACCAATCTCCAGGCAAGGCATGGGTTTGCCTTCACCACGAAGAATTCGCAACACGTTGTACTGAGACTGAGTCAAATCGTATTCACGAAGCAGCCGACCGAACCGGTTTTGAAACTGGTCGCTTGTTCGCAAAATGTTCAGAATTGCTTCCTGCTCAGCCAATTCGAACGGTCGCTTCTTTTTCAGTTCGTCCTGAAGACGGCTTTTTGACATCGCCCTCACCTCCATGCTGGATAGATTACATGTAATGTATCGTCATGTCAACTGATTTTGTTGAGGGATTCTGTCGCAAGGGGGAAATTGGGCTTCGGGCACAGCATCGGAACGCCTCGGCACAACGAAACCTGACGC
Organism: Planctomycetota bacterium; assembly: GCA_052034165.1. Lineage (GTDB taxonomy): Bacteria > Planctomycetota > Planctomycetia > Planctomycetales > Planctomycetaceae > SXXK01. The sequence goes on from JBPOIW010000332.1 coordinate 3,471, forward strand.
CTGTGATTTCACAACCAGACGGCTGTTCTCGTCGCCTTCCCGCGTGAATGGGTGAAGTTCAGATTACGGCTTCGATAGCGTGCAGCATTCGAGTCCAACCCTGTTCCGTTCTGGGCACATACTCGATCCATGCAGCATCCATTTCATGAACGATCGTGACCATGCAACCTGCTCCATCCGGGACAAAGGTCATCGTGACTTTGGATGGATCGGACTCCTGGGATGCATCAACGATCCAGGTAAAGGCAATCAGATGAGGGCGTTTCAGCTGCAGGTATTGGCCCCAATGCTGAACTTCTTTACCGCTGCGAAAATCGGAGAAAAGAAACTTGCCGCCGACAAGTGGTTCGATCTGAACTTGCCAGACATCGCCCGAAAGCCCACCGACTTTGAGAGACGCTGACAGCCAGATCCGCACCTTCTCGGGGTTCAGCCAGGCGTCGTAAACTTGTTCCGGTTTAAGGTCGAACCAATGACTGGCCTGGGCTTGAATTCGCTGCGTCATTGTTGTCGTCCCTGTCGTCGATTCTTTTTGCCAGCCTGCAGTTGAGTCTCATGGCATCCAATCGCCACCCGCGGTTTCATCTGGACTTGTCTGCATAACCTTGTCGCCATCAAGGTGACGCAACCCGATCTCCCTGTGATGTGGGCTACCATGGGCAGCAAAATTGAAGTCCCGATTTGTCCGTCCTGCTTCCAATTCTGACTCGTTTAAGGGGCATTTGGGAGGTTATCGAGTATGCGACCGACCTCGCTACGGCGACGACCCGTAGCACCAGTTTTCATGCCGGTAGCACAAACGGTAGCACACTTTACTCCATCGATTGCCCTGAAAACGCTGCAAAAACGACGCAAGTGCCAATGAAAAAAGGACTTGCGACAAATCGCAAGTCCTTTCAAATTTGGAGGCGGGGGGCTTCCTGATGTCTTCCAGAAAACGCTGTTTTTGCTGCGTTTTTTGAAGTCGTGATTTCTAATTGGACCTTCGATTGGCCACTTTTGGACCTTAAAATTGGACCTTTTTGCAAGACTCACGATTCAGTATACCGCGAAGCAGCAAAGAGTGAAACAAACGAACGCATTGGACAGATCAGGTGGAGGTTCAGGGGGCCGTCAGCTACGAATCGTTACGTAACGTGTAACAAAGCGGACTGTCGCCAAACATTCTCCATGGCTGATTCGCCACAATCGCATCAATGACCTATCAAAGCCGCAGCAGACAACGGTTGGCAACATCTCTTCCACTTGTGTTGTCGTCTGCCAGCAAGTGTCTGCCAGCCTTCGGGGGAGCACCCCTTTACATCCGTTTCAGTCGTATTGACGATGATGGCTGGCTGAGATCAATGCCCCCCTGCTTCAGACTCTTTCGCGTTCTGGCGAGATGCCTCCTTTCCCTTTCCTGATGAAAGCTGGTTCTTTATGGCTGCAAGGTGGTCTACAGCGTCTGCGTTGCCGATCGATTCTGAACAGGCACGTTGAATAAGTGTGCCACGATCGTGGTCTTCATAAAAATCGACGGCCTCGACTATCGCAGCAACAGCGGAGTCAATCTTGATCGGAACTCTGCGTGAGAACTGCTCTGCTCCGGGGCGAAATTTATTTCGGCAACATTGAAGCAGCGACACTTCTGACAGCGTATTCGTCTCTCTGGTTCCGCCGACTACGCACACATCTAACGTCCCGCCAAAATTGCTGCAGTCCAAAGCTTTCTTGTGACTCAGTTCTGCAAGGGGACTATCAGCACTCGGACTTGCAGAATGCATCAGCCAAACTGGACAGTTGTTGACTTTTGCCCATTGAGGTGCCCAATTGTTGACAAGGTCATACAACACTTTGGTACCGCTATCTGGGCCAACGGCATTCGAATTCATCTTACTTGTGTCGTCCAGTACGATTCCTGCAATGGCTCCGCCTTGCGAATACTCTGCGATCCAGTGATCAACGTACTCCCACGGATTCACGCTCTTTATTCTACGTTGTCGCTGGCTCCTCCACTCCTCTTCGTTAACGACTAGCAGCGTGCTGTTTAGGGTTGCTACGAGTGACCTAACTCTATCGCCGTCAGGACAAGCTGAACGATACATTTCCTTTACAGAACTTCTTGGGATCCCAGCTGCAAATGAGAGAGCATTCACCTGTATGTCCCCACGACACATATGGTCGGAGATTAACAGCCACTTGCCTTTGACTCCAGACTGCTGCCCTGCAAGTGCAGACCCAACGGCGATCATCAACGCCAAGTGACTCTTTCCCGTGCCGGATGGCATGATGGCTCCATGTGTGGCACCGCAATACTGACCACCACCAAGAATCTCATCGAGGAAGCTCACACCTGTAGAAATTTGACACCCATTCGACTTCGTTTTCATTTTCATAACCTCTTCAAGATCATCGCTACATGACTAGGGGATCAACACAATCCCCTCTCTTCGTCGTCGACTTTCGCCCTCAGTTCATGACATTTCTCGCGCGGGCAGTATTTTGGTCGTCATCACTTGACCTTCAGTTCTTTGGCCAACCATCGTGCGTCGCGCTCCGAAACCGAATGTCCATGTTCCGACAGGAATTGATGAAGCTTCTTGCGTCCCAACGACGTTTCGTTTAGGAGTGAGCAACCTACGAACAGCATTTTGGCCGCACGCAGTAGCTCTTCTCTGCGAAATGCCGTGGCTGCTTCTGGATCACTTTCGGGCGCAACACAAGGAACGTGCGAACGCCCGCGGCGTCTCAATGTACCCCAGCGCGAATATGTCTTCAGACCTTTCAGAAGCCGTGCTCTGAACTGCCACTGAAAGCAGTTGAGCGACCAGATTGGTGGCCAAAAGAAGAGTCCGAATCGGCAGTTCTTAAACCAAACCCTCGGAGTAGAGCTCGGATAGGCTTGAATAGCGACGGCACGAATCGTCGAGGTCCCCATGAACGGCAAGACATCGACCATCAACCTGTCTGCATCACATTCAAGTTCCCTCTCAAGTCTAACGTTACCTGTAAGCAGAGACTCGAACGCTGAGATGCTGTCCATTTCAGGGGGGATCGCAGCGAGAACCGCAACGCGAATCTTCTGGCAGACGCCCGGGTTGTACACTACCAAATCATCGTAGTCCCAATTCTGCTCGATTGATTCTTCAGGTGAGATTTGAGTGGTCCATACCCCACCGGATGCACCGTACCGGCGTGCGAGAGCAATCATTGATGACCGAAGGACGTTGATCCGAGAACGCGACTGCGGAATATCTTCATCATCTATTTCCAGGTAAGCCTCCATCAGGGTAAGAAAGCAGCAGTTTGCGGTGGAGCACGATGACTCCAGAAATTTCACACAATCAGCCATGTTTCGCGCGTAGCAGTGCGGACATAGCCACGCGTAGCCACAGTCACGGACTGTCAGTTTTTTTTCCGTCTTCGTGAGCAACAAGCTGGTGGGACACTGAAGGAGCCTGAAGAACTCTGGCCGGTCTCCGTCGGTTTCTCTTAGTCCCTCGCGAATTCGTAAAAGATGAAGACGGTGGAGAAAGTCAAAGGCAATACCCTCTTCAACGATTTTACGATGCTGTGCAAGTTCCTCTGGCACATCATCAAAGAGCTCAAGAGGACGATCCTTCAGCAACTTGCGAAACATCCAGTTCTCACCATGACTTAAAGCCGCGCCGAGAAGCAGATCGCGCTTCATCCAATCGCGAGGGCGATTCCCTATTTCAACTGGCGGGAAGCGCTTGATGATGTCAATCGCATCTTCAGTGAATATTGATAAGAGATCATCTGGCAATTCTCCATACTCTTCAAAGTCCATCATGCTGCGGCCTTTCACGTATTGTTCTGTCTGTTCCAGTCACTACCTGGCGTCGACTTAACTTCGCCAGCAGTGCTCGACTGCAAATCTCGCGTATCTTCATTTTGAACTTGGTTGAAAGACGACACTTCATCATCAGCTTCTCCCCTTACCGTCTATGCGAACGCCGAAACTTCTGAGGTGAGCCTCGGCGGCCCTGTGTCGGTTTACCACTTCGTCATGATCCCTATTCATATCGCGGGCTACGGATCCGCCAGTGGACAGGAACGCCTTGAGTTGGTTCATCAGTATCCTGCGCCGACCGCCGACAAGGACTGACGGTAGAACTTGCCCGCGGACGCCAGACATCATCCAGCGGTGAATCGTTCCGACGTGTACGCCGACGATCTTGGCTGCCTTCGCTGGACTTAGTGAATCTTTGATTTCTTCCAACATCTGTCTCTCCGCATGAGCGTGATTCAACGTACCTCGCTGGTCTTATTGACCTGCGGTGACAGGGGCGCAACGATGCCGTTACGGCATCGTCACAAGTTCGCATGGTGCATTTTCTTCACCTCCTCAGATGCGGACAGCACCGGCAATCCAATGTCGCCGCACGACATCAGCCAGCCGCGGGATGTTTTTCCCGGGGAGATCAGCAAGCGTTGAGAGAATCCATGACTCTGTGACCCAGAGCCTGATTCGCTCCTTCACAAGATGCTCTCGTAATCAGCGCAACAGCACTTCTTGGCTTTGACGGCGACTTAAGAAAGAACGTTGCTGAGCAGCAGTGAATCGGGCTGGCAGACCTGAGTTACGCAGCCAACAAAACTGGCACGCTGCGACTCGTGACGGCGAAGAAGGCCGATTGCGCTGCTCTGGCATTTCAGCATGAGTCTCACGGAGCTAGGCAAGGCGAGAGAACTACGAAAAATCCCGCTTTGTGTATCAGCGATGCAATCGAACTGATTGGAACACAGCTGGGGCCGGGCGAGTCAACCCCGGGGTGTCAAAAAGAACCAAGACCGCATGTGGATCAGTACAACTGCGTTCATTGGCTCAAGAGAAAAATGACTGGGATGGTCATCTGCTCGGAGAACGGGAGCGTCCCGGGTGATATAGAAACTTGCGACAGTGTGAGTAGAGTATCGCAGGAGGAAACACAGATGCAGGGAGGCAGCAGCGGTCAAAGAGTGTAACCACTGTGTCGGGGACTCCCGAACTGTCAGCTGATTCAACGCAAAGTTGAGTCGATCTTAAACTGCTGTGCAAGAAGTCGCTTTCTTCCATGTAGCACCTCCGGGCATTCGGCTGGCAGGCAAGCAGACTGGAGGGCGCAGAAGAACTGAACTGTGTATTGTTCAATCGCTCAAGCAAGGAATGAGTCAACATGATGCGCGGTTGTCATGAATTCCAGCGGGAAAACAAGGGCGTACAGCGAAGCGGTGCAGCATCCGAATGCTACATGTCAAAGCATCGGTGTAACATTTCTACAGCCGCCCAAAATACAGCAGACTCAGGTTTTGGCGCAGAAGGCTGCACAGAAAGGGGCGCACTTCCAAGCAGCGAGGGTCTAGGCCGACCTTCCACGTTTTACCTCGGAATTGAGGAAGAAACAGAGAAGGGGTGATGTGGTACAGCGAATCTTGGATTGATCGGTATAGCTGAAGATCTCTTTTTTTCTTTAATACAATTCGCTGCGCGCTCTGGTTGTTAGGGAAAGAAAAAAAGAACTTCAGCTATAACGAACAATATGCAAATAAGTGTACCATCACGTGAGTGAGAACTGGGCTGATGGCCGCGCTGACTGCCTGACAGCCACTTCAAATATCGCCAGGGAAGGTTCACCACTGTCGCTGTTGCCCGCTTCTGTTGATGCAGACTACAACGAGTTTCACTTCTCAGCGTCTTCGCTGAAACTACCACTTGCCCGGAGTTGGTGACGCGTGACATCAACCAAGAATGCCTCACACTCGGTGGCGGAAAAGAAAACACCTGGCCTGAGACGAACGTCGCATACCAGACTGACGTAATACCGCGAACTGGCATTGGCTTCGCTGTGCTATGCCACAGGTAGGTTTCACCACACCCGCCGAAATTGAGGCCTTCTGCGCATTCTGACAGAGACATCGTTACCTCCGAAGCGGACTGCTGTGCAAGTGACTTACGGCAATCAAGCGTTCTCAAGTTGACTGCGTATGCGGGACGACGGACCTCTTTTCGCCCGGAGGCCAAGTGACGCACGTCAATGCAGTTTGTTCGATGCTTGCTGTCACGTCCAATGATGCTAACAGTAACAACGAGGGTCTCGCCAGAGGTCGTTTGCTTCGACAGTGACCAGATGCTTGCGGTGGCCGCCCGAATGGAATAGTCATCAGTGGTTGCAGGCAACTCAGAGACACGCAGAGTTGTCATGCGTCGACAAATTCTGCTATCACCAAAGCTGTGACGCAAAACCATATGAGCTGAAGCCTGGGGCCGACTGTCGACAGCCTGTTTCACCTCGGCTACAGAGTGTGAGTCAACGACAGCCAATGACGGGTAGCTGATGTTCTCGTTGCGGCCAGTAGGAAATGCAGCGTGTCTTTAGTTGGCGTCAATAAACGGACGAGAACCCTTGGTGCCAAACATGCTCAAGTCTTTGTTCGAGCGATTCAGTCAGCGGGCAAAGTGTTCGTGGGCACTGACACCAAGCCGACGGTGCTGGGACGGGTCACTGGAGCAGCAGTGACGCGAAAAACTGCTCAAAGGGGGGAAGAAAACCTTTGAGAGGACTGGTCGCGGATGATCTTGAACGAAAAACGACACAGCCACGACGGCGCGGGAGGCTGCTTGTCAGAGTGCTATTGGCATTCGGGAGCCTGCGGTAGAAGCAGCAGTAGGCATTTGGACCAGCCTTCCTCCTTTGCAAACATAAACCGCGGACTCTCAATTCCCCCAGCCTAGCAGATTGACAGCCTCGACATGGACATATGGCGCATTCGTGCCCACGACAGGAGGGTCATCGGCAGGGATAGAGTTTCTGGGAGACGGACACCGCGGACTCTCAATCCCCCCAGCCTAGCAGACTGACAGACTCGACATGGACATATGGCGCATTCGTGCCCACGACAGGAGGGTCATCGGCAGGGATGGAGTTTCTAGGAGACGGACACCGCGGACTCTCAATCCACCCCAGC
>JBPOIW010000353.1:0-15275 GCA_052034165.1 Planctomycetota bacterium
ACCAACAGCGCCGCAGTTTGACTGGTGCGACCATATTTGCGTTGAGGTGGCCGAGCTGGACGGATACGCAGTTATTCATCAGCGAAATCGAGAGTTGCCGTTCGGGTTCTGTGTGTTTGAACCAGGCAGGACAGAAGTCGACGAGGCTGTCGAGGTGTTCGAACGGACAATGATTTCGCTTGATGAAGTGCCAGCTCGAGTTGCAGAATGGAGGGCGTTTCGGCAGTCCACAGAAGCAATCGACTCTGCCTCTGCGCATACGAATCACCTCAGGTGGCTTAAGGCCGTCGCCGCGGACAAAACACGAACGATTGAGAACCTGAATGAAAGTCGATCGCATCGACTTACTGGTGATTTTTCTCGTGCGTGGAAGGCGGCGGGCTTTGTCGTCAAGGTGCCTTCGCGTCTGGGCAAGGATGTTCCTCCCGAGGCAACCGAACGGCTGCTCGAAGATCTCAACTCGATTGCTCCGGATCTGCTCGCGTGGCATCTGGATCGGGACGAAAAGGGGAAGCCGTTCCTGAAGCGTCGAGTACCACTGTTTCGCTACGACCGCGATTCTCGAAAGAAACAATCATACTGTCTCTGTATAGCGTTACCCGACAAAAGAACTGAACAGCCTGAAGTTCGCGCGGAATGGCTGCAGCCCGATGCACAGACGGTGCGTCTCGACGCAAGTCCTGAGCTGTTCGATACTCGAGTCTCTGCTGACTTTTCGAAGACATTCTTCGGAGCCGACGCGTCAAACGTCCGAACGTGGTGCGATCCCGAAAACAAGTCACGAGCCGCATTCCTGGCAACCCTTCGTGACCAGTTCGCCTGGCGATTTGAGGAAGCCGCAAACCGTGCTGGTGTCGTTCTCGATTCATCGATTATGAATTGTCTTCGCGCTCGCCGCGTCGCTCACATGTGTACGTGTTGTGGTCCGCTCGACAAGCAACTCAAAGAATGGTCTGCGGTGCTCAGACAGGCCCTTTTGGCAGCCAATCTGCTCTGTCTGAGAACCCTCCTGCGCCGCGATTTCGAGCGGAAAAATCGCTGCCCTCGCGACGAACCGATTCCGATTCTTCCGTTCCCTATGCAGCGTCACACGAGGAAGGCCCATCTTGCCGTCATCTTGCCAAAAAACGGCAACCCACGACTCTGCATCGACACCACTGGCAGCGGCATTCGAGTCCCTCTTTCCATATGGCGTCGACCGATGGATTTCGATCTGCTGCGCGCGGGCTTGCTGACAGCGGATGATCTTCCCGTCAGCGTGGCTGAACAGTGGGGGTATTGATCTCGGTGATCCGGAGAGCAGCGGTCAAAAAGACAACCTGCACTCAAACGTTTTACTCCATCGAGCGGCTTCCTGCCTCAAAATCGGATCTGGCGACTATGGGTCAGACTCAGGTTCTGTCACTAGGCGGTACGGTGCAAAGTTTTCGACTTTTTCGGACCAGAAGTCGACACTCACCAGGTTCGAAGACTAAAGTAGGCCACCTCGCCGGGCAACTGGCCGGTTGAGAAGCAACATTTCAGCGGAGCGATAATGCAATGCTCACGATGACAGGACGATCAGTGCAACTGTGTGACAAGAGGCCTCGTCGGGAATTTCTGACGGTCGGTTCACTGGCTCTTGGGGGATTGTCGCTGCCTCAGTTGCTGCAGGCGGAAGATCGAGTTGGAGTGCGTTCGGGCCATAAGTCGGTGATCATGATTTATCTCACCGGTGGTCCGCCGCATCTGGATATGGTGGACCTGAAGCCGGGTGCTCCGTCGGAGATTCGTGGTGAGTTTCAGCCGATCTCAACAAACGTTCCGGGCATTCAGATTTCTGAGCTGATGCCACGAGTGGCGTCGATGATGGACAAGTTTTCGATCATTCGTTCGCTGGTTGGCGCTGAAGAACGTCACTCTTCATTTCAATGTGTGACGGGCCGCATGTTTCGTTCGCAGCCTCTGGGTGGCTGGCCCGAGATCGGTTCTGTGTTATCTCGTTTACGCGGCACGGTGGATCCCGCCGTGCCGCCTGCCATTGATCTTTCGATGGCGATGGAGCACCAGCCGTACAATTTGCCTGGCGCTGGATTTCTGGGAATGGCGCACACGCCGTTCAAACCATCAGGCGATGCGTTGCAGAACATGGTGCTCAACGGGATCGACACCACGCGGTTGGCGGATCGTGGGTCATTGTTGGCGGAACTCGATCGGTTCCGCCGCGAAGCAGATCAGAGAGCAGGACTTTTGGATAACAGCTTTGCTCAGCAGGCCCTCGGGATTTTGAGTTCCAGTCGACTTGTGGAAGCTCTGGACCTGACTCGAGAAGATCCACAGGTTCGCGCGAGATATGGACAGGATGATCCGAATTGTCTGCCGTATTCGTCAAAAGGCTATCAGGCACACATGTCCAAGTTCCTGGCTGCACGTCGACTGGTCGAAGCGGGTGCTCGCTGTGTGACTGTTGCCTTTGCGGATTTTGACTGGCATGGGGCAAACTTTGCCAATGGCCGAAAGGTGATTCCATTGCTCGATCAGGGCCTTGCCGCGCTGGTGAGCGATCTCCATGAACGAGGACTGGATAAGGATGTGTCGGTCGTTGTCTGGGGCGAATTCGGCCGAACTCCTGTCATCAACAAGGATGCCGGCCGTGATCATTGGCCGAAGGTTACCTTTGCAATGCTGGCTGGCGGCGGGATGAGAACAGGCCAGGTGATCGGCGAAACGAATCGTTTGGGCGAAGAGGCCATTTCGCGGCCAATCGGATATCCCGAAGTGTTCGCCACGTTGTACCACAATCTGGGGATTGATCTCGGAAACACGACGATTCCCGATCTCACCGGTCGCCCGATGTATCTCACCGAGACGCACGAGCCGATTCGGGAATTGGTTTAGTTCGACTGTTCCGAATCGACCCATTCGGCCTTGTGCCGAAGGTGAGATGGTTTGGGAACCAGAAAACCGTTCTCTCTTAACTCCCTCAATCCCGAGACCACTGCCGTAGGCAGTGGTCTGAGGCAGTTCAGCCGGTTCGGATTCTGGTCGCCAAACGCTTCACCACTCAGGCAAGCTGAGTGGAGTCAATACGCGAGAATTAGGAGCTGTCGAATTGCGAATGTTTTCTGAGCGAGCGGAACACATTCCACTGACACTCGCCGTCAATTCGCACGTAGCGGAAAATACGACAATGTCCGCTGACTTTCCTGAGGCCGTTTCATACTCTGCCCACCGACTTCAGCCAACTTAAACCCGATAGGAACCACGAATCATGGTCACTGACTCCCTGACAAACGCAAAGATGTATTACGGTCTCGGGGAGCGTATTGCGAAAGCTTTGCAATATCTTCAGGAGCATGATGGCACCAGTTTGCCGCTCGGAAAAACGCCTATCAACGGGGACCAGATCTTCGCACTGGTTCAGGACAACACCACCAAGCCAAAAGCGGAAGGCGTTTGGGAAGCACATCGCAAGTACATCGATGTGCAGTTCGTGGCGGCCGGTGTTGAGCAGATGGGGTGGGCGAAAGTGGACGCGCTCACAGTCAAGAAACCGTACGACGCTGATGCTGACTATGCCCTGTTCGACGGCCCGGGCGATTTCGTCACCGTACCGGCAGGAAGTTTCACCATCTTCTTCCCGCAAGACGGGCATATTCCGGGCGTCGCAGTCAACGATCAACCGTCCGCTGTACGAAAGATTGTGGTGAAGGTTGCTGTCGGTTGAGACAACCGTTGCGTTCGGGCTGCAGCGAATTCCCTCGCCATCAGTTGAGCGTCTAGTGAGCGTCAAGCAGCCCCGGAGTCCCATTCAAACGACTCCGTTTCGCGAAGCGCTCTGAGCCAATAGGCGGAGCTGGTGATGCGAATCTTTAACGTTACTGGATCGGATTGCTCGACAGCGATCTGCCAGATGATCGAATCCGCATCGGCGACTTTTCCACTGGCAATCTGATCACCGAACAGTCGATTCAAAATGGCGGACTCATTCATTCCCGCCGAGATCATCCGCACCAGAATCGCGCGATCCATGTCATTGTTGAAGACCGCCAGTTTAGACACATCGTCGCATTGAATGCTCAGGGAAACTCGCAGAGCATCCGGGACCGGAAATGCCATGGCGTTGACCGAGTTCAACATACTGGCGACGGCGAACATCGATTGATGGAGCGATAGATCAGCAGACTGTTCCCACAGGCGTTCGTGTTGACTTTCGATGCTGTAATTTCGAATCTGCCCAGCACTGAGTTTTGTCCCCACCTTGTACTTCAACAATACAGCGGCGGCATCAGGAGGATTCAAATCCTGAAGTGCGAAAAGAGTCATGTCTCGCAACTCATCGACATCCATTTTGCCGGCGTCAGCGATATCGAGCGATGTCAGAATGGACACGTAGTCAGCCGGCATCCAGCTTTGCTCCAGTTCAGCCAGCTCTTCAAACTCGTCCACTCCAACGCGGTATTTCGTCATTCAGGTCTTCCAGAGAAAGAAAGCAGATTTGATCGGCGAGTGTAGCAGAGTCCGCTAAGAACTGAGTGCGTTCAGTGGACGAAAACAAAACGAAAGAGTTTTCAGTGTGATCACTGCGTGAGACTTGCTCGGGAGGTTCATCCGATTGATGATCCTGCATGATGATGCCGCCTGCAGTTGGAATACTCTCTGCCCGTCGAACCTTTGGAGAATTGTTATGCCTGTTCACCACGCAGTCTGCGTTTGTCGTCGATTGTTCGTTACACTGACGGCCGCGGCTTTGTTGACTTTGCTTATCCTGCCATCCTCAGCGAACGGCGATGAAAAGAGCAATCAAAAGCCCGCTAAGAAAGCTCCGGCGGCTGAGCGGGCCGAAGTGAAGTTGCCTGCCAGCATGAAACTTGAGCGAGATATTTCCTATATCCCCAACGGCGATGATGCCCAGCGACTGGATCTTTATCTGCCGGAGCAAGCCTCTGAAATGCCTCTTCCGCTCGTCGTCCATATTCATGGTGGCGGCTGGCAGGGTGGCAGTAAATTTCCTTGTCCCGTGGCAGGCATGGCTGCTAAAGGATATGTCGTCGCGAGCATTGAGTACCGTTTCAGTCAGAAGGCTCGCTTTCCGGCTCAAATTCAGGATTGTCAGGCAGCAATTCGCTGGCTGCGAGCCAACGCGAAAACCTACAACATCGATCCGGAGCACGTTGGGGTTGTCGGCGGCTCCGCGGGCGGACACCTTTCCGCGCTTGTTGCAACGGCTGGGGGAAAAGATGCGTTTCCAAAAATCGGTGGCCACGACGATCAATCTGATCGCGTTCAGTGCGTTGTTGATATCTACGGGCCGACAAACTTCGCCACGGTGATGGAACAAGCCGAGAACGACAAGAACGTACGAAACATCTTTAAGTTCAATACTCCCAGCGATCCTTATTCATCATTGATCGGTGTGGCTTTGAACGAGGACAAAGCCAGGACCGACGCTGTGAGCCCGGTCACTTATGTTAGCGAAGATAATCCGCCGACATTAATTCTGCATGGCACTCATGACACGCTGGTTCCGTACGCTCAGAGCGAAGAGTTGGCCGCCGCGTTAAAGGCGAAAGGTGTGCCCGTCTGGCTGCAGACGCTGCCCGGTTCAGGCCATGGTGGTGGAGGTTTCGGGAAGCCTCAGATCCACGAACTCATGCAGAATTTCTTCGACAAGTATCTGCAGGGCGCGGACGTCGAAATCAAACTGGTTCCCGAATCGGACGTGTCGATCTGACGGAGTTGTTCCTGAAGCAGGAATGCGTTGGCCCATTCGTTTACCGCCCAGCCGGAGGCGCCGGCTTTCGTCAGAACCGGAGCCTTCGGCTGGGCGGTAAACGGATTGCTGATTCAGGTTCAACCTTTAACGAGAAAACACTGAGTGGAGTCATGAAAATGTTTCGAGCGTTCATTGTGCTAGCCTTGGTGTCATCGGGAATGATTTGGATCGCGGGGGCTCAGGAGACTGCTCCGGCGGTGAGCCCGGTCGGTTCAATTCTTCCCGGTGCCCGAGCAGAAATTGATGCGGCGAAGTTTCCATCTCTTCAGGCCGCATTCGATGCGATCCCTGCGGAGGGCGGAGTCGTAAGAATTCCGCCAGGGATCTTTGAAATTTCTCAGCCGTTGATTCTGTCTCGCGGTGATGTGCTCATTCAGGGAGCCGGAGCAGCGACGCATATCAAGAACATGAACGTGGATGGTCAACCGGCTCTGGTGGTGAAACATCCGGATGGCGAGAAGGTCAAATCGGCCGATCAGCTTTGGCGAGTCATGCTGAGTCAGTTCCGCATCACAGGGCAGGAAAAGAGCGGGAATGGAATTGAAGCCATTCTTGTGAACGAAATCTTCCTGCAAGGACTGACTGTCAGCTATCACGGCGGTGACGGAATCAAACTGGATCGTTGCTACGAAGATGCTCGCGTCAACGCGTGCCTGATGACTTACAACAAACAGACGGGACTTAACCTGCCTGGTTGTCATGACATCGTCGTCTCAGCCAACCAGTTTGAAGAAAACCGTGATGCTCTACATTGTTTCGATGCCTTCAATCTCTGCATGACCGGCAACTGTGTTGATGACCATTTGGGAGATGGTGTTGTGATTGAAAACACTTATGGCTCAGTCGTGTCCGGAAATATGATTGAAGAATGCGATGGTCGAGCCATCGTGTTGGCTCGCGACTGTTACGGCATTACGTTGTCCGCCAACGTGATTGCTCATAACGGCGGCGGAATCGACCTGATCGATGCTCACGGCTGTGCCGTTTCCGCGAACACGTTTCCGTTGCTGAAGATGCCACCGAAAGCGAAAGATGGTACTCAGCCATCACAACTGGAAACTCGCTGCCTGCGAATTGGCAAAGACAGCAGTCGCATCACCGTCAGCGGCAACACTTTCTGCGACAGTTATATTGGAGAAGGTGCAGTTCAGAGAAAACTGAATGATCAACTGGCGGGGGGCATCGTTCTGGAGGAAACTCGCGATATCAATATTAATGGCAATACGTTTTCGAGCGTCCCTAAAGCCGTGGAAACACGAGGAGCCGCCAGCGAAAATGTGAACTTCACCGATAATCTGCTGATTGAAGCACCGAGCGATCTGCAGCCGTAGCACGAGTCATATTTTGTAGGCCGGACCGAGCGCAGCGAGTTCCGGCTCGTTCACGGTTCGCAGAATTTCCAAAACGTGCCAGCAGAATGTTGACTCAATTAGCCGGAACGCGTTAGCGTCCGGTTTTCACTGGTTGCCGATGTTCGTCACGGAGTGGCAGATTCCCGGAAGCGAAATGAAAAGAAATCTGCGTCCCGCAGAACGACTCGCATTCGCACCGGTATGCCGACAAGCTCTTTCAGAGAGGTGCCCGATTTCCACGTGACAACGCGATCCAGTTCATTTCCAATCTGTTCCTGACAATCCGCCAGTGCAAAACCAGGCAATGCGGTGCCATCAGGAGTTTGAAGCTCGAAGCGAAGTCCTCCGCCGGCCGACGTGGAGAAATTGATCTCCAGAGCGTCGCCCGAAAAGGTGAATGGCTTCGTCAGCAATTCACCTTCTTTGACACTGGCACGCACCGAGGCAAATCCATCCAGTCTCAGACTATAACGTCGAACATGCGACGTTGGCTGAGCGTAGTCCTGACTGACATAAAGTGATAACTCTGTCGGTCCAGTCTGCACCAGATTCAGCGCGGGATAATTGGTGCGTGAAACCCAATTCTGTGGACCAATCCCGGGACGCAGAAATCCTTCAAGATACGTTCGATCGTAAACATGACCTCCGCGTGAAGATAACAGGACCGCATCGGACGTATCCTTGAAATATCCCGGATTCACCTTGAGCTCTGCCGCCTGTTGTTCGTTCAAAACCTGTCGACCTTCAAAGAATCTTGCAGCGATGGCAAGGTAAATATGTGGAGCTCGAGGATACGGTGACGTTTGATTAGTGTAGAGATGTTCGGGCGGTGCATCTGTCACGGCGACTCCATCGTCGTGAACCTGCTTCATCATCACGGCTTGCGACCAAGTTCGAAAATCGTTGCTTGTCGAGCGAGCAATTCGCCGAAGTCCATCCCAAACTCGAAAGTAGCATACGTAACAGTTTTCAGAAGCTGACCAAAACACAAGGTTCTGAGAATCAAACAGATGATCGAAACGAAACGGCATTTGTTGACCGGACAGAATGGGTTCATTCTGCATCCTGGTCCACTTTAAACCGTCTGCGGAGATATACGCGAACAGCTCTTTCCCGGTTCCTCCGACCGCTTTGTAACGTTCTTCGGAGGGAACTCCCGGACGAGCATCCAACATTGGGCAGAAGTTGTGCGTCACGGGAGCGGCATCGGCCAGCACAATATTGTTGGCTGACGTGCCGCCATACTCGAAAAGTCCCAGTTGTGGCTTCGTCCACGTGATGCCATCCTCAGACTCAGCCACGCAGGTCCGTTCGTGTTCGCTGCCATCAAGTCCGAGCTCAGAGATTCCTCGATAGTACATCCGCAGTTTTGCACCGTCCTGAATCATCGTCACGTATCCGGCGTGAGGACCCTCCCAGCGAGCATCGAAACGCAGTACGGCCCCTTCGTCATGCGGAGCATGCAGTTGAAGATTGGCATTCGACAAACGTTCAATCAGAAACCGATCGACGAACAATTCGCGTCGCGTTCCCAGAGTGATCGGATCGGCGGCGGCGGCGGTTTGCGAATTCAAAACGTGCAATGGCCCGCAAATCGCGGCGATCACGAGGCAGAACTGCAGAATTCCGAAACGCCGAAGTGACTGTTTTTTAACCATCATGGCCATTGCGGTCCGTGGGAGAAGAGCGATGAGAGAAGTCGGTGTGTAGAATTGTGGTGGCGCTGCAGTGTAAACTCAGATCAGCCGAGCGCCCAGGAATCCCGAATTGCACGGGGGCTTGCTCGCGATTGACCCATATTCTTCGGACATTTTTAAACCGAGACCTGACATGTATACCCTGCGCATGGCAAAACGCGTGCTGTTCGAAACGAACAAGCGACTGCTGTGGAAGCTCGTCTGGAACATGGGCGTCAAGGGGTCTCTGTCTGTCATGAAGCATCGCAGCCGGATGAAGAAAGGCCAGTTCTTTCCTCCGTTTCTGTATGTCTCCATCATCAATAGCTGCAACCTTCGCTGCCAGGGTTGCTGGGTCGATGTCGCTCACAAGCAACAGACGATCGATGTTGCCGCGATGAACCGATTGATCACAGAAGCGAAGGAGCACGGCAACACGTTCTTCGGGATCGTCGGCGGTGAACCGTTCATGCATCCGGAACTCTTTGAGATCCTGGAAGGCCATCCGGACTGCTACTTTCAGATTTTCACGAACGGACAGTTCATCACGGACGAGAAGGCTCGACGTTTGTTCGAACTGGGCAACGTGACGCCACTCATCAGCGTGGAAGGCAACGAAATCGTCAGTGACGAACGACGTGGTCGTTCCGGAGTTTACAGCAAGACTCTGGCCGGTATCGAAAACTGCCTGAAGCACAATGTGATGACGGGAGTCTGCACCAGCCTTGCCAAGTCCAATATCGATCATCTGCTGACCGAAACATGGATCGATCGGCTTGTGGAAATGGGTGTGCTCTACACATGGTTTCATGTGTATCGACCCATGGGCCCTGATGCTCAGACGGAATTGTGTTTGACTCCGGAACAGCAACGACGTGCTCGACAGTTCGTAGTCGACATGCGTGCGAAGAAGCCGATCATCATTATCGACGCCTACTACGATGGCGAAGGCAAAGCCCTATGCCCTGCAGCAAATGGGATTAGTCATCACATCAATCCGTGGGGCGACATCGAACCGTGTCCGATCGTACAATTCTCGAAAGAGTCGATTCATCACGAAAAAGACAACAGGCACATCTTCGACAAGTTTACGCAGTCTGAATATCTCGCAGACTTCCGTGAGCTCGCTCAGCAGACAACTCGTGGCTGCATCGTGCTGGAACGTCCGGAATTGCTGGCTCAGCTTGTTGAGAAGCATGGAGCGAAGGATTCGACGGCTCGTGGCACTGCGATGCAGGAACTGAAATCAATGATTCCACGAACATCGCAGTATCATCCGGGCCACGAGATCCCGGAAAAGAACTGGTACTATCGCATCGCCAAGAAATTCCTGTTCAACGATTTCGGTGTCTACAATGGCCGCGATCATTCGAAGACAGCCGCCCCTTACATTACACAGGCAGAGCCAAAACCGTCCGTCACAGGAAACGCGTCGGCACAGAGCTGCTGTTCAGACCCCGGCGGCTGTGGCTCGGCCGGTCAAGTGGTGGAACTGGGCGTTACTGCGACTGACCGTAAGTCCTGAACAATCCCCGTCATGTGCGATTTCCAAATGACCTGATTGGCGATGGTCGCCGCTGACGGGGCAGGGGTTCTCCCTGCAGCCTAAAGTCTCTCATCCACATCCGATTGGTTTCCGATGTCTGATTGTTTTCTTGTCACCGGGGGTTCCGGATTCATCGGAACCTGGGTACTTCGCGAACTCCTCGAACGGGGCTCGCGAGTCGTCGTGGTTGACAGTCAGAAGGCTCCAGAACGCTGGACGCGAGTTCTTGGAAGTCGATCGTCCGAAGTGATCCTCGCCGACGCTTCGCTCATGGAATGTGCGGCGCTGCATTCCGTGATCGAAAAACATCAGGTCACTCATCTGATTCATCTGGCCGCGTTGTTGACTCCGGCGTGTCAGCAGGATCCGTTTCTTGGTTGCCAGGTCAATGTGCTTGGCAGCACCGCTGTGTTCGAAGCCGCTCGTCGATCAGGTCGTATCAAGTCGTTGTCTTATGCCAGCTCATTTGCTGTCTACGGACCGGAATCCGGCCACGACGATCATAACCCTAATCGACCGCCTTCGTTTTATGGTGCTTTCAAACAAGCGGTCGACATGATTGCCGAACAATATTGGCGTCATTTCCAGATCGCTTCTGTCGCCATTCGTCCGCACGTGGTCTTTGGTCCGGAACGCGAAGTCGGCTTGACGGCCGGCCCGTCGTTGGCCTGTCGAGCGGCCGCGCTGCAGGAGAACTACGCCATTGGCTACACGGGGCGTGTTGGCTATGACTATGTTGAAGACGTGGCCCGAGCATTCGTCAAAGCAGCAACAGAGTGCCCCCCCGGCGCGACGGTCGCGGATCTTCCTGGCGAAATTGCAACGACTGAGGAATTCCGGAAGGCGATCTGCGTCTGCGTCCCGGGAGCCTTATCTCACATCACAATTGCTGGCCTGGAGATCCCGGCCAATATCCCCCCCAACCCAAAGTATATCACAGAGCTGTTCTCGGACTGGCAGGTCACGACGTTGCTGGAAGGCGTGCGGAAGACGATCGATTATTACCTCCGCCGGAATGAATCCATCACTGACCGACGTTGAAGCAAGTATTGACCGTCAACAATCAACTCAGGCCTTTTGCGAGATTCGCGATTTGACTGATCGCCTCGATCGTCACACGTTGATTGATGCTGTCCTGATTTTTCCACCGTACTTTTGGATCGGCCGGGCGAACGTCATTTCGATCCAGGGCCAGGAGTGTGGTGACGATTCCGGCAATCTGAGTTTCGCTGCCACCGGCCAGGGCTGCATGGATTGCAACTTCACGAGATTCAACATCCGTGATCTCATTCTCAAGATACTTCAAGTCATCAAGACCACGTTTGTAAAGCGAGAAGAAAAAACACGCAAACAGCTCAACAAGAATGATGGTCGATAGTCGCGGCACATAATACAGAAGCTGACTCTGCCACATCAGATCTGCGTGATTGGCGACCACGAAGTAGATCAATCCGATAACTCCACAGATACAAATGACACTCCCCGTCAGCAGGCTGGATTTGGCTCGACTAACATGCCTGCTGATAGTTTTAAGCTTTCTCAGTTTCGCTTCTGTGAAGATCTGTTCAATTCTATCCACACCATATCGTTCTCGGATTGATTGCATTGCATCAGCGGAAATGGCCGACTTGAACTCATTGAGAAGTGAATCCTTGAAAGAGTTGTCTGACATGGGGTTGAAGGCCGCAACTTTGTGTGACATGTTGTCGGCCAGTTCCTCAAGGCGTGACACAGAACTTAGCAGAGTCTGTGGCTCAAGAGACAGTTCTGAAAGATCGTCCTGCCCACGATTCTTCTTACGTGACGACAGGAATACAAATATTGTGATCAAAAAAAGCAGCGATGCCGCAGCGGCGAATATTGCCATCGTGCCTGAAGATGGATCCAGTCCCAGCCTCGCCATGATGGTTTCTGATCCTGGCAACTGCGAACTCTTCATTGCCGCAGTCGCAACCACCAAGGTCACGCAAAGAATTGAAATCGCCTTTCCGGCCCGCGACAGGCGGGAGAGTCGCACAGTCTTTCGCCGACTTTTTTTCAACATTGCTCTCGTCCTCGTGCTTTCGTCTTTTTTGTAGATCCCCCTGTTTCACGCATGCCGCATTCTTTGCCTCGATCAAATCGATACGCAATAGCTTGGTAAGCCAAATCTCGGACGCATTCGGTATCTACCCGCAAGAAGGAAAACATGCGTCTACTGCCGAGGGCTTTGCTTAGCAAGACCCCTGAAGGACCGTTGAGGGCAAAGACTACTGCACAAGTCCTCGAATGTCTCAAGGCATCTTCGCGGCACTCCCGCCACGATTCACACCGAGTGGAAATCAGTTTGCCTTGATCGGACGATATTCGCCGTACGACTGCGCGGCGAGTTTCTGCAGCCAGGTCATTTGCCGCGATTCGACCGCGTTGTCACCAAATTTGATGACATGAATGGTCGTCTTCCCGGTCTGCTTCGCAATCTCGCGAAGATCCGCCGGAGACAATTCGGGCTCATCTCCGTCGGTCAGAAAATAGATCACATCCGGCTTCAAACGCAGTGCTTCCAGCAGCGCGGCTTTGTGCTCAGTGCCTGCGTCAGAACGAATGCGATCAATGCTGTGTGACGCCGCCAGCTTGTTGAATTCGGTCGCGTAGTGCATCATCCGATCGCCCTGGCGAGGAAGCATCAGGGGGGTGCGGTATTCGTTGTAAAAGATGACGCCGAATTGCTGGTTGGGCTGCAGCAGGCGTAGACTTTTCTTGAGCTGACTTTGAGCCAGCTTCAATCGACCGCCCGACATGCTGCTGCTGGTATCAATCACATAGACGAATGTCTTGCCGATCGCTGAGACATCCATAAACGTGGTATCACCGGGCCCGCCAACTCCGCCAAGTTTCGATGCACCACCCGCTTCTGCGGGCTGAATCATCTGACTTCCGCCTCCCTGAGCAGACCGCTTGGTTCCTCCAATGGGCTGCCCCGGTCCGATCAGGGCTGGAAACTTTTCTGAGTTCTCTCCTTCACCTTCGGAGGTCTCTTCAGACGAGGTCAACAGGTTTGTGACTTCGGGCGCCTCGGAAGGAAGCCGTTCCTGAGTTGGTGCCTGACCATCAGCGGGAGTATTCTGATCGGTCTGCTGTGTTGATGAATCCTGAGAGATCTGATCATGGTTATCATCGCCAGCACCGGGGGCCATGCCGTCTTCAGCAGAACCACCGTCAACGCCATTGGAAACCACCAGCCCGATCTCACGAAAGACTTCGCCACCTGGAGCACCGGAGCCAACTGTCTGACATCCACGCAACGACAAACTGGCAATAAGGACAATGCTCAGATGAATCAACAACGACCCGAACCCGCTCGTCAGCAACGAGCTTCGGCTGAACTCCAGATGGGAGAGAGCAGGCTTCATCCTTGGCCGTCCATGAAAAACTCAACTCGCTTAAAACTAACCCACAAACAAAACGCCCCTTCTTCCCCCACCGAGTTTACCAGACTGTTGTTTTGGTCGCTTCATCAGCCGCCGGGCGTTTGCCCCCGGTTGTTTTTCCTGGGGGTTTCTGGAGCGAAAACCGGACGCTAACGCGTTCCGGCTAATCAAATCAACAGACTGTTCACCTCTGTGGTTTACGGGCCTTCACACAACTCATCTCAACCCCGACCCTTGAACCAACGTAGTGCAAAAGCCGATGTCCACCGGGATAAACCCCGTGACGGAATTTGCTTGAGGACCATCCGCACCATTCATTACTTCCCCGGTTCGGCAGGAGTCCCCGGTGCACCAGCAGCGGCCGGAGCTGCAGGTTCCGTCGATGTTGGTTTCAGGCTTTGCTGAATCATTTGAATCACGTTTTCTGTCTCATCAACTTCAACGGCCTTTTCGGGCGTCTTAAAGACAAAGGCTTCATCATTGACTGGCTCATTAATCACAAGGTTTCGGAAGTCGAGCGTAATCAAGGGACGGACCATTTTCGCGGTCGGGTCCATGCTGCGTTTCAGAAACTGAATGCGTCGAGGCAGCATTGTCTCTGCATCAACATAGACCCGCGTGTATTCCGGAACATGCGGGCGAGGATCGACGATCGAACCATCAGGTACCTTGAAGACCTCTTTACGAATTCGTTCGCTCCAGCGACCGGTCACTTCATAGACCTTGCGATCGCCCACCGAAATTGTCTTCACGGGCGCGAACTCCATTGTGGTCTGCAGACGTGAAACCAGTCCCCGCAGTCCACCGATTCCAAGATCCATGGCGGCATTCTTGACGTCGTACGCTTTGGTCGCTTCGGCCGCAGCGAGGATCGTTGTGATATCGCGACGTGAAACACGCTGCATATCGCCGTTCTTCCAGAGAGTCGACAACACGCTGCCGTTGCTGACCTGATTCAGGACTCCTCGGTTCTGAGCCTCGTCCATCGCCGCGGGCTCAGCGTCCAAGGCCAACTGCTTGGCATCTTCGGCTTTTTCCGCCACCATCGGAAAGATCATGAACTCCAGGTTCACGCGGTTGCCGGATGCTTCCAGATACTTACCTCGCGCGGTGAGCTTCATACCGGAGATCAGCGACGTCTGATGCAGTTCACAGCGGAGCGAATCCAGTCCCTCGAGCTTAGATCGCAGTTGGTTCAGAATTTCATCAGCGGCAGGAAGATTCGGATCGGCAACCGCAGCTTTGGCCGGAGCCGGCGTTTCCGCGGGAGTTTGCGAGTCCGGTGCAGCCGGAGTTGCCGCAGCCGGAGACTCATCAGCCACAACGGCCGATCTTGCAAGTGACAATGCCCCGAAACTCAGCAGGCAACCTGCCAGCACGGTCCGCGTTGAGAAGTGTGGAAAGGTTTGAGGTTTGTAATTCATGTGCTGATTTTGATGGATTTGCCAAAGATTCGAGTTCTGCAGACCCGAAAAACAGGAGAGAAGGACCGACGGATCGCAGGTGTATTCAACCGTCATTGTTCACATGGTGCGG
>JBPOIW010000278.1:0-7208 GCA_052034165.1 Planctomycetota bacterium
ATTAAAATATTCACCGGTTTGGCGTTACCCCCCCCCCCGGCGGCGCCGCCCCCCAAAAACCCCGGCGCCCCCGGCTGGGCGGTAAACAGTGTCTTGCGGCGGCGAAGGAAAAGTCCCATCGAGTGGATTACTGCATGATGGCCTTGCCAATCATCAGCACCCATCCGGCAAAAACGGCTGGCGATCTGCTGGAAATTGCCCTTCGTCAATATTGAGTTGCCGTCGTACACTGCTGACCGGGATTCATCCCAGAGCCCGTCCACTTCTCCCTCCATCGCGGCAGGATGCCGGCATGCGATTAACGCGAACTCAACCAAAAAACGCGTTGCGGGTTGGCTTGGCGTTTTCGATTATCGCAGGCACGCTTCTTATTGGATGCCGAGCCCCCAACGTGCCAGTTCTCACCCGGCAGCCGCTGGTGATCATGTACGACAGCGCGAAAGAGTCGGAACTGCGCAGTGGGAAGCCGTTTAGGTTTGGTCTGGATGGCATGGATCGCTATGTCGACACACTGGCTGAACCGGTCGCCGTGACTGCATGGCAACATGACAAATGCGTCTGGAATGTTTTCGTGGCGACGAATCGAGCCGTCTTCGAGTCCCCCGATGATCCCACAGCGGCCAATCGAGTTCTGGAAGAAGTTCACTACGGTCGCTGCGAGGTAACTCTGCCTCGAAACGACGTGGGCCTGAAAATGGAACAGGAAGAGGCTTATCAGAAGTCGGCATTGTTGAAATCGACGTCTGTCTCCATATCGACAACGGAACCGGCGTCTTCAACGGGCTCATCAACGCCTGATGTCCGTTCAATGGTTGCACGCTCGCTGGATGAGTCTTCATTCCTGAACGGTGTCAGTGATCAGGTTCAACGTTCGCGGCAGAAAGATCTGCTGGTCTTTGTTCATGGCTTCAACGTATCGTTTGACTCCGCGGTGACTCGCACGGCAGAACTGGCTCTGAAGATTCCGTTCAATGGAGCGATCGTGACCTACTGTTGGCCGACGCAGGGCGGAGCACTCAAGTACAGCGACGACGAGCCCATCAACAAAGCCTCCGTGGAACCATTCACTCAGTTCCTCGCCACTCTCCGCGACGGCGTTCCTGAAGAGACACGTATTCATATTCTCGTCCACAGTATGGGCAATCGCATCGTGATGGAAAGCCTGAATATGCTGCCTGAGCCCGTCAATCAGAAGCCATTCTCTCACGTTGTGTTGTGTGCTCCTGACGTCGGGCGTTCTGATTTCCTCCATTGGGCTCCGGGAGTTGTGGCCCAGAGCGATCGAGTCACGCTGTATATCAACGCGAGCGATTCAGCACTCATCGTGTCCAAGGGGCTTCATGCCGAGAAACGTGCTGGGGATGCCGTCGTTCCGTTGGTTGTTGAGGGCATCGAAACGATTGACTGCAGCCGGATTGATCAAAGCCTGATGGGACACAGTTATTATGTCGACAATCGCGATGTGACGACGGATCTCTTTATGTTGCTGAAGGAGAATCTTCCGCCGTCGCAAAGATCATTTTTGGAACAGAAGAAGTCGAGCGATGGAAACTACTGGCAGTTCGCGGGGCATGCTCCAACGATCATGTGCACGTGGCATTTCGATGAGAAGTCGACTACGGAGTGAGCTCACCGCCAAAGTGAGACAATGATAGATCTCACGAGATCCCGTACTTCTTGCACTTGCTGAAGAATGTACTCCGCGGCAGATTGAGCTGCCTGGCGGCGACGGCTTTGTTACCGCCGGCTGCTCGTAAGGCTTCGCGAAGTTGCTGTTCTTCGGATTGTGTTTCACGAAGTTGGGTGAAGTTTAAGCCGGAATAGCTTTCTGGCTCCGAGACGCGTCGAGCAACACTGCGGACGGTGAGAGACGGCGGCGTTGAAGTCACAGATCGGCGAGCGCCAATTGTGGGACGGCCATCGTCACTGGCGTGGCGCAATTCCGGTGGCAAGTCAGCCAATGAAATAATGTCGCTGTCAGCCAATACGACAGCTCGCTCAATTACGTTTTCCAGCTCACGAATGTTTCCCGGCCAGGGATGATTCTCCAACGCGGCCAGGGCGATGGGATCAATCTGGCGTATTTGCTTCTTGGACTTCTGAGCAGCACGACTAAGAAAGAAGAAGACGAGTTCTGCAAGATCACCGGGACGCTCGCGTAGTGGCGGCAGTGTCAGTGCGACGACGTTCAGTCGATAAAACAGGTCGGCTCGAAACTGTCCTTTGGAAATCATCTCCTCAAGATTTCGATTAGTCGCGGCCACGAGTCGCACGTCCACTTGAATCGTCTTGTCGCTGCCTACAGGTTCGAAACACCGCTCCTGAAGTACTCGCAGAAGTTTGACCTGCGTCTCGTGCGAGATATCGCCGATCTCATCCAGAAACAGAGTCCCCCCATTGGCCGCCAAAAATCGCCCGGCTTTATCCGTATGAGCGCCGGTGAAAGCACCTTTCACGTGACCAAACAATTCGCTTTCCAGCAGCGATGAAGACAACGCTGCACAGTTCACGCAGACAAGATTCCCGGCGGCACGATCACTGTTGCGGTGAATGACCTTGGCGAGCAATTCTTTTCCAGTCCCGCTTTCGCCTCGAATCAGAACCGTCGAGGAACTGCGAGCCACCTTGCGAACCTGATCCAGCACATCCAACAAAGCAGGACTGTTGCCGCGAACACCTTCTCGATCAAAACCCTGATCAGAAGCCAAAACCGGAGCCTGTCCGGCATCAGTTTGAAGCGACGTCAGCTCGGCTCGCAGCGCGGCCATTTGACGTTGCTGTTCGGCGATACGGTCCATCTTCATCTTCAGCTCCGCATCCAGTTGAGCCATCGCCTGATTCGCGCGGGAACTGTGCAGAGCAAGAACGCTCATTTGAGCAATCGCGTGCAGAAATGTGATGTCTTCGGCGCTGAACACCGCGCCTCCACGACGACGCCCCAGAATAATGACGCCATGAACTCCGCCCTCGCCTTCCATCACGCACAGCAACTCGGCACGCAGATCATGCAGCAACTGCTGCATCGGCGACATGGCTTCACGGTTGGCGGAAGGAATTCGATGAATGACCGATTCCCCTGGAATATCGACCTGAACCTGCTCGGGACGCAATTGACTGGTCGCAGCCGAAGTGGACCGTGTTCCTATCAGACGAAAAACACCGTGACCATCTCGGACGTACATGATAGCCCAGGAGGCATCCATCACATCCTGGCAGGTTTTCAACGTAATGTCGGCCATGCCGGATGGCTCGGCAAGATACGCCGCCGAGCGATTCAGTTGCTGCATTGCTCGATCGAGCTGGTACTTTTCACTGAAAAATCTGCGGTCCACAATCGCCTGCAGGCGGTCACGTACCCATAGACTGAGACCGGCCGCCAGCAGCAGAATGAAGAACAATGAGAGTTGCTGTGTCGTCGTGGAATTCAGCGGAAGGCTGTACGAATGAGTAAACACTCCGCCAACGGCAAGTAGCGTCGCGAAGCCGCCAGAGACAATCATTGACATCAGCACATATCGACGGCTCTTGTCATCACTCTCTTCCGCCAGCATCAGGCGATGACGAAAAATACCGTGCGAATAGGCCGCCATAAACAGCATGCTCGCGATAAACATCGGGATCTGAGCATGCCCCAGGGCGAAGTCGACTTTTCGGAAGAATGCGAGGTACAGCGTGTAGCCGATGGGAATTGTCGACAGCAGGGCTGCTCCAAGAATGGTGGCTACCTGGCGACGTTCATGAGGCGTCTCAAGCCGAATCAGACTGAACGCCAGTTTGCCGACCGTGATCGCGAAATACAGCGACGCAAACATGATGGCCACGTGAACCATCGATCGAAGCAATGACAAAAGTGATGTCGCATGTGCCACTGAGGCGACCGTTGAAGCCGAACCATGCACGGCAATCTGTGACAAGACGGCCAGCTTCTGAAACACGTTCAGAGTATCGCTGCCGTTCAAGCTCCACGCCGCCCAGTAAATCACGACCAGAGAAATGCAAATCAGCCCAGCGACTCCGAAGGCTGTTCCCAAAACAAGCCCGCGGCGACCACGAACGAACTCAGGCTCTTTCGGAAAAACCAGAAAGAAGTTCAGGACCAGACAAGGCAGCATCGCTGCACAAACGATGAACGGGATATTCAGCAGTGGATTGTTTGCCAAAATCCACCAATGAAAGCCGGGTACAAACGCTCCCATTGCCGCACAACACATCAGGCAAAAATTCTGGGCAACCCGGTCGAAGGGGCGATACCAATAAGAAGTAATCGCAATCGCGAGGATCGATAGCTGGCAGACGAACCAGAAAATCGTCAGGGAGACTTCGCCAACGTTTACCGTATGTACCGGCACATAGACGCGGCTTTCTACTTCCTGATGAGCGGCCCCGGGGCGACGGTAGACAATCTCAACGAGTCTTTGCGAAGGCTGAGCAGGATCCGCACTGTACACCTCAACCAAGGGCGGAACTCGCAACTTCGCCGGGTCCGACTCGGGAGCTAACTGTCCGCCGGGAGGAATCTGGGCGGAACGTAATGACTCAACCGCAGACACGAAATCCAGAAAGGTGCCAATCTGCCGACCATTGAGACGAAGAAGTTGGTCTCCTGCTCGGGGAACGGAAGAATCGACCACCAAATCCGGGCGACTCCATTCCCAAATCTCAATCCCGGACACAGGCCGCGAAACTGGTCTCGGTATCGGCTCCGAAACAGCGGTCGCCGGCACTGGGACGATCGGTAATGGCTGAGCCGCCAGCGACACGGCTCGCCGCTTTTGCGTCCCTGCCACCTTAGACAAAACTGAAACAGCTTGCGACAGATCCGCCAGCGGCCGGAATCGTGCAACCCCAGAGATATTGCTTCGGTCCATCGAGCCGCAGCCGGCCGCCACGCCTTTCACGACAGGGCGAAGATCCGGAACTTCCGGAGCCAAAATTGGAGCGGGACCATCCGGAAGCAGGCAACGAAGCCCAACGTCGGGAAATGTGGCGACATCCCAGAGCACTGTCACGCAATACGTCACCACAAGCCCCGTGCAAGTTGCAACGAAGGCGCGGTAATCGTGCGTCCCGCCCTGATTATTTGAGTACCACAGCTTCACGGAAAAGTTTCCTCAGATTCCCCATTTCGACGCGACTCGGCGCTGACTAAGTTGGGGAACGGTAGGTGTTCAGCGCCGAAGTTTCAAGTGTCCGACGATTTCGGCGCTGAAGTGTTGAGCGCCATCTGGTTGTCCAGCTTGCTTTTGCGTCTATTGGCCCCGTTTTCACCGATCTTCTGCTCGCCACAAAAAATCGGCAGAATTGGCACGTTCCATGCATAAGCAAATTATTACCCAGCGCCCTTCGGCATGGATGAGTAAGTGTTGAACGAAGAATACACTCGCTGCTCAAGGTCACCCAGCCAGATGCAGCTTCCCCAGCCTCTTCGACGTTCAGTCCCCGCACCTGCTCACCGCCGAAGGGCTTTTTTATGCGCTGACTTTCAGCATCGTCGACCACCGTCGTGAGTAGCCGGATTACCCCCTTCTGATCGATCAGCCATGCTGGCCCGGTCAATCATAGGGGCTTCCACATCTGTGCGATTTTTGGTACTCCCCGCACTTAGCCGATGTCGAGGACCGTTTCACACTGGGAACCAACACACGGGGCGATGGAGCGGTTCGCGGGGCGCACAAAGGGGCGCTAACCCGGGTCGGGCACCCAGCGGAAATCCGAATGAAGGTTTGACGGAGTTTCGATCGCCACCTCCTCCGAAGATGAAGATCGATCCGAAGTACCTTGATCCGGAGACATCAGGGTTGGTACTGGAAGTGCCCAAATTTGGGACTTCGGAACTCAAGGTCGACCTGCCCTAAGCGGCTTGGGTGCGACACATCGGGAGTTTCGGAATTACTCTACTGGAGATGTTTAATGCTCTGCAGGATTCCCATAGTTCGACTGCGCTGCCGGATGCTCGGCGTCTTTGCAGCGATCGCGATGTTTTCTGCTGGCGCAGAACTCTCAGCGCAGGAACAGATCTTGAGAGTGCTCTCCTATAACATTCACCATGGAGAAGGTGTTGATAGCAAAGTGGACCTGAAACGGCTGGCCGACGTGATTATGTCATGTTCACCGGATTTGGTTGCTCTGCAGGAAGTTGACAACCAGACACAACGAACTGGACGAGTTGACCAGACGGCTCGCCTTGCCGAATTGACGGGACTGGAAGGCCGATTCGTCCATCAGCTGGATTTCGAAGGTGGTCGTTATGGTCAGGCAATCCTGTCAAGATTTCCTCTGTCCGAGGCCGCTCTTCATTGGCTACCCGGCATGCCCGATCGCGAGCGCCGAATAGCCGGCGCGGTATCGGTTCAGGTCAATGCCCTGAAGCTGACCTTTGTAACCACACACCTGCACCACAACAACGAGACCTTCCGTCGACAACAAGCTGTCCAACTGAATCAAGTCTTCGCGAAAAACGCAGATGCAATTGATTTGCCAATGATTCTTGCGGGCGATTTGAATGCAACTCCCGACAGTCAACCTTTGAAAACACTGGCGGAGCAGTGGCAATCTGCGACTGCAGGTCAGGCAGACAAGTTGACATTTCCTGCGGCCGGACCAAAGCGACAACTGGACTACATCCTTGTTCGTCCCCAAGGTCGAATTTCTGTTCGATCTGTGCAGGTGATCAATGAGCCTGTGGCGTCAGATCACCGTCCGTTATTGGCTGAAGTGACGATTCAATAACACATTTTCCAGCAGCGATAACACTTCCAGCACGACGAGTTCAAGTGAGGCCATACACTACTGAGTTGCACATCGTTTGCGGCCCCCGGGCTCTCAAAAACACTGGAACTGGCCCCCCAAAAACACCGACAGCCGCAACCCCTGTCAACGTAAGACAAGGATTGCGGCTGTCTGAGTGCAATTGATAAAGCGGAGAGACAGGGATTCGAACCCTGGGTACCCTTGCGGGCACTCCGGTTTTCAAGACCGGTCGCACTCGGTGGTAAAGGCAGGAAAATTCATGATCGACATGCAAATGCTGGACACGATCTTCGCCTCGTACGGTAAGGGCACCACGTTTCAGATCGAGACCGCTTGGCGTCAGGTTCTGCTGAATGATGCCACAAGACATGACGCACTCAGATGGCTGATCTGTACAGACCCGATCGTCCATCATGCGGTCGGCATGCTGGAGAGTGCTGGCGTTTGCGATGAGTCGT
>JBPOIW010000255.1:0-2088 GCA_052034165.1 Planctomycetota bacterium
AAAACCCCTAATGTTGACACTTACACTTCTCTGGCTTCACCAGTTCAACCTTTGAGGCCTTCTCCAGGTTACAGGCATTGCCCTCATCGGTATCCAGGTGAACTTCCAGTTTGATTCCCTTGCCAGCTCGCACTGCAAGATCTTCAAGAACGGTTGTGCAGCCTTCAGATTCAATACGAAGGTGCATGTGATCGCCGTCTTTGACGCCGTAATATTCGAGATCTTCCGGGCCCATGTGCACATGCCGCATCGCGCGGATGACACCTTGTTTCAATTCGACAACTCCGTTCGGGCCAACCAGAACGCAGCCCGGAGTTCCCTTGACGTCGCCGCTGATGCGAACCGGCAGATCAATGCCCAGTGAGATTCCGTCGGTGAAGGCCAGCTCAACCTGTGAATCCGGGCGAGTCGGTCCCAGCACGCGTACGCTCGGAAGCATTCTTCGGCGAGGACCAACGACGGCGACTGTTTCCTTGGCCGCGTAATAGCCGTCCTGATAAAGATTCTTTTCGGGAGTCAGCTTGGCGCCCGCGCCAAAGAGAATCTCAACGTGCTCCTGAGTCAGATGCACGTGCCGCGCGGAGATATTGACCAGCAGCGGATTGCGTTTGGCGGCCACAGGAGCCGGTGCGGAAGCTTCCGCAGGGGCCGCTGATCGCAGAATGGGAATTCCGCCGGCGGCCTCTTCCGCAGGGCGAACTCCGAGGTGCCGATTCAGCACATCGCGAACCACTCGTTCCACGTCGGCAGGGTTTAATGTCGCAGTCACTGTTGCTCCACTCCGGTTTTCAGCACCCAAATTTTCTCATTCAGCAAAGTCGGCCGAATGTTCGGGTGAACGCTGAACCCAATGTCCTGAAAACTTATGTTCTGACAACTTCAGTCTTTAGTCCCGCTGACTCAACAACGTGACGCCATTCCTCAGACATTCCATCGTCTGTCACTATTTCGTCCACATCACTCAGCGGGCACAAATGCGATAATGCTCTTTGTCCAAACTTACTGCTATCCGCCACCAAAGTGACGCGATCTGCAGCACGAATCATCTGTCGCTCGGTCTCCACCAGAAGCGCGTTGCTGTTGAATAACCCTTCTGCAGTGATCCCGCCGGTGCTCATGACCAGTCGAGACGCATGCAGTTTTTTTAAAGCCTCAACAGACTGCTCCCCGAGAGCCACTCCGGTTCGTGGGTAGACATATCCGCCGATAAAAATCAGTTCGATCTCCGGGCGATTCATCAACAAGGAAGCGATCGGCAAGGAGTTGGTCAGCACCTGCAATGTTTTTCCGGTCAGGTGTCGAGCGACCTCCAACGTCGTCGTTCCGCCGTCGAGCAGAACTGTTTCGCCCGGAGCAATCAGATCGGCTGTTCGTCGAGCAATCAGTTGCTTCTCCTGAGACGCCCGGCTTCGTCGTGAATCAAAATCGGACAGGGAATCGCCAACATAGGAGGCTCCTCCACGAGTTCGTTGGATTTGACCCGAACTGTCAAGATATTCCAAATCCCGTCGAATCGTTGATTCGCTGGCACCAACCTCTGTCACCAAGCGTTGGAGCGATACGAACCCTGATTCTTCCGCGATCTGAAGGATTCTCGATCGGCGTTCGTCCACAATCATCGGTTTTCCGCCAACATTGATCAGATTCATTCACTTAAATATGGTGCTATTCGGAGGAGTTTTCAATCAAAACCTGTCATCATGTGACTGGAATTGATCGTTTTGTTTTTATTCTTTGTGTTTTAGCCATTCTTCGTGACCGGAATATTTGGCAATCCGTGCCGCCATCGCGTCTCGTCCACCGTTTGAACCAACGCAAATATGGGACAACACACTAATACGACGGGTCCAAAATCTGTTTGTTGACGCCACTCAGCTTGGCTGAGTGGTGAAACGTTTGGAAACCAGATTCTTAATCGGCCTAAACCGACCCAATGCCCGAAAGCGACTGCCTACGGCAGTCGCGGTCGGGCCTTGGGTCGGTTTAGGCCGATTAAGAATCTGGTTTACAAACGTTTAACCACTCAGCCAAGCGGAGTGGCGTCAACAAACAGATTTTTGACCCCTCGTATTAGTGTGTTGTACCATA
>JBPOIW010000052.1:0-25514 GCA_052034165.1 Planctomycetota bacterium
ATGTTCGTTATCAGGGAAACAAGTACTGGAACTACGTGATTGAAGTGAGCAATCGTCCGTTCATCTCGCAGGTTTATCCGACGATCGTGGGCGTTGGGCAAACAACCCCGTTGCAACTGGTCGGCTCGAATGTGACAGAAGCTCCGGCTGTTGACTACCCGGCTCCTGGCCAATTGCCGGATGCGGGTGATGCCAGTTGCACGCTGGATGTTTCTCTGTCATCCAACGGCAGCCCATCAAATCCAGTACCCGTTGTGGTCACGACACTGCCAGTAACGCTTGAACCAGTTGGCGAAAACAACGTGATTGCTACCGCAGCCCCGATTGCCGTCCCATCAGCGGTCAGTGGCCGCATTGAGACTGAAGCCGACATCGACTGCTATGCGTTCGATGCCAAAAAGGACGAACGAATCAGCATTGAAGTTCTGGCTCGCCGCAACGGATCAGCATTGGATTCGATTGTGCGTTTATTGAATGACAAGGGAAACCCGGTGATCGAGAACGACGATCTGCGTCAGTGGGGCCGAAGGACTCTGCAGGATTCTCTGATCGAAAACTGGACGGTACCTGCCGACGGACGCTACACCATCGAAGTTCGCGACGTGCATCTTCGCGGTGGTGCGGAGTACGTCTATGGCCTGGAGATCACTCGCGCGACGCCACAGTTTGATTTGATCATGGACAGTGATAAATCCTGGTTGACTCCAGGAAGTTGTGCGGCGATTTTCGTCCGAGCTGTTCGACGAAACGGCTTCGACGGAGAAATTCAGTTGCAGATCGACGGCCTGCCTGAAGGAGTGTCGGCCACGTGCGGAAAAATCCTGCCGGGAACAGCCGTTGATGGATGTATTGTGCTGGAAGCCACTGCGGATGCAAAACAAATCGCGGCCAACGTACGGATTCGCGGAACAACGACGATAAACAAAGAGGGACAGGAACCTGTTACACTGGAATCCGTTGCTCAACCCATGCAGGAAATCTACATGCCGGGCGGCGGGCGCAGTCATTATCCGGTTGAAATGCACACAGTCGCTGTGGGACAACCTTCAGATATTCGTGATGTTCGACTCAGCAATTATGACGTCGTGTTGAAGCCGGGTGAATCTGTAAAGGTTGACGTTGAACTGACCAGAGCGGAAGGCTTCGACAAGAATGTCACCCTGGATCTTCTCTATCAGCATCTGTCGTCCGTCTTCGCAAATACTCTGCCGACCGGTGTGACAATTGACGCAAAGAATAGCCAGACACTGCTGACCGGGACCAACAGCAAAGGTTCTATCACGTTAACGGCCGCCAAAGATGCCAAGCCTGTCGATCACCAGCAATGCTGCATCATGGCGAACGTGTCGATCAATTTCGTGATGAAGGCAACCTACAGCAGTCGCCCCATTACGATCACTGTGGTCGCCCCGTGAGCTTCACTCCGAGTTCCCCATCACTACTGCAGGCCACGCGAAATCCTTACGGGAAATGGCATTTAATCGGCGGTGCGGTTGGGGTGATTTTGCGGACGATCAATGGGGAATAACCCACAGGACTTCGAGAATAACGCGGGATCCCCGTTGCAGGTAATCGATGAAACAGCGATGGAGCCTACTCGTGCTCTGTCAACCCAGGGAGCAGGGGTTGCCATCGACGAACTACGCCAGTCTGTGATTCCCGGATAAGATCCTGCCGAATGTCAACCGCTGACCCAACTCAAAATCGAGACTCGTCGATTCTGACGGCGCTGGCGCAGACGGACCCTTCAGCCTGGCTTTTCCTCCCCGTAGATGACCGCGACGACGTCTGGTGTTCGTTGGCGTTTCTGACACTTTGGAACGTCAAGGCTCGCTCACAGCACAGCACTGGCATCCACGCGGAGTCTCGCCGCACAATCGCGCAGGCCCTGAAACTACAGGGGATTGATGCCGAGGACTTCTTTGCTTTCGCCATGTCCGGTGGTCACGAATATCGGCCCCCGACTTTTCTGCTGCGGAGAGATCTGCCAAAGGTTCGAGTCCTCATCAGTGTTGTCAAACATGGCACGCATGTGATCGGGCAATTGGTTCGGTTCCAGGAATATGTCGATACGACTGCTCTGCAAATCCTGATGCACGAAGTGTCCGCCGCACAAAAACAGCTGGAAGTCCTCTCACAGCGTGAACGCGAAGTTCTGCACATGGTTTACGAGGGACGGACCAACAAGGCCATTTCGATCGCGACACAGATCAGCGAAAAGACTGTGGAGAAACATCGAGCCAGAGCGATGCAGAAACTGGGAATCACCTGTACGGCTCAGTTGTTTCGACTCGTTTCCAAAGCGTGGATGCTGTCTGATATCCTCAGAACTGATCGCGGTCCCCATACTGTTGAATCCGACGGAACATCGTCTCCCGCCGAACAGTATCCGCCGCTTGCCTGCGACGAGAAATGATCCTGATCTCGGCGAAGGCACTTTTGCTTTCACAGAGTTTTCAGGAAAGAGCCCCCATTTCATGCATTCGGTTTCCGAAGCACTGAGCATCATTCTCCAGAATGTTCAGCAAAGAACCGCCGAGCCCGTCGCTTTGCGAAACAGTCTGTCTCGAGTCCTTGCGGAAACACTATTCGTCCCGCACGATTCTCCGCCGTTCGACAAGTCGCTGATGGATGGATTCGCGGTGTGTGTCCCGACAACCTCGGCGTCGGCTGGTCACTCCGAAGCCCAGTCCGTTACGTTTACGGTTGCCGAGGTTGTGACGGCCGGCAGCATGCCCACAGTGACGCTATCAAAGGGTGTCGCAGCAAGAATCATGACAGGGGCTCCGCTGCCGGACGGCTGCAATTGCGTCGTGCCGATTGAGCAAACTCAGTTTGACGAAGCGAATCCGACCATGGTCACGATCCCTCGATCCGTGCTCCGACAGGAATCCTGCATCATTCGTCGAGGAACCTCGGCCGCGGCCGGATCTGTTCTGCTGCAAAAAGGAACTCGCCTTCAGCCACAGCAACTGGCCGCGCTGGCGGAATTCGGTTTCAGCAGAATCACAGTTGAACGCCGTCCGACGGTCGCTGTCCTGGCGACTGGCGATGAACTGACTTCGATCGACGAACCGTTGATGCCGGGACAGATTCGCAATTCCAATGAGCCAATGCTGATCGCTCAGATTGAAGCGTGTGATGCCACACCAGTGGCATTGGGAATTGCACGCGACGACGAGCAGCAATTGCGAACCGGGGTCCTGCAGGGATTACAAAGCGACTTCCTGTTACTGACAGGAGGAGTCTCGGCCGGGATCCTCGACCTGGTGCCTCAGCAACTGAAACTCGCGGGAGTCACACCAATCCTGCACGGTGTCCAGATGAAGCCGGGAAAACCGTTATGGTTCGGAGTCTTCGAGCAGAACTCTCATCGCTGTCTTGTCTTTGGCCTGCCCGGAAATCCAGTCAGCAGCCTCGCCTGTTTTGAACTCTTCGTGCGACCGGCACTGCAGAGATTCTCTGGACTCTCCGCACCGGGAGAACCACTGGTCGCAACTCTGGAGGAGTCGGCTCAGGTGTTCGGGAATCGGCCCGTCTATCATCCCGCGAGAATTCAGATACAGAGTGGCCGTTTGACCGTGCGGCGAGTTCCCTGGAGCGGTTCTTCGGACTTGAAAGCGACGGTCGACGCAAATGGGATGGCTTTGTTACTTCCCGACCATGGGCCATACAGTCCCGGGGAAACAGTGGCGATCTGGCTGTGGGGCGACCAACGCCTGCTTTGATTTTCGTAGGTCTGGCCTCAACCAGACAACGCCAACCCAATGTAGTGCTGGTTTCAGCCAGCATTTCTACATGAATTTGACTGACAAAGCCGACTGAAGTCGGCACTACGAAATAATCCAACTCCCTCTTGCCTCTCAGCCGCGAACGCAGGGCTGGTGCCCATTGCGGGAGAATTCCCCTCGACACACCCGAGCGCACCGCTTTCTGAGGCAGGTCGGCAAATGTTTGGCCAACTGCGCCCGATTCGCTTGTCATTCGGAGCAAAACGCGAAGAATCTGGACTGCCTGATCTCCGCAAGAGATGAACATCCGATACCTGAGGGAGTCCTGCAACTCCTCCGAATGTGGGCTTAACAGTCTGTTGATCGAATCAGCCGGAACGCGTTAGCGTCCGGTTCTCTCCTCACAAACCCTGCAAAAACAACCGGGGGCTCACGCCCAGCGGCTGATGAAGTGACTCAATCAACAGTCAGTTAAGTCGAACGGTCTCGGACACTTCAGGCTCCAAAAGGTCATTCGTTTATGTTGCGAGGTCTGCTGACATTCTGCAGGCAAGCGAACAACGTGAGCGATTCCTTTGGTAACGGGCCGGCAGGCCAACTGGGTCAAGGGCCATGCCCTTGTTAGAACTTGTTTTTTAGTCCGTCTTGACCCTTGAAGGGTCTGGATTGGCCTGATGATTGTAGTTTTCTACGGTCACTGGCCGCGTTGGCAGGAATTCTGCATGACGAGTCCGGTATCTGGCAATCAGAATGATCCCAAGCGGGATCAGATGATTGACACCTACTACCGCGAGCATTCTCGCGAGTTGTGGGCTTTATTTTATTCCATGTGCAGTGATGCAGAACGTGCGTACGACGCCGTTCAGGAAGCATTTCTGCGCTACTATGACTATCACGGGGAGCCCGTTCGCGACTTGCGAGCATGGCTGCTTCGAGTTGGTCAGAACTGGTTGCGGGACGTTGCTCGTAAGAAAAGTAACTCGTGCGGCCTGTTGCCTGGGCTGGATGATTTTGCTGGTCATCGTGAGTCTGCAGAAGACATTCTCAGACTGACAGAACGACAAGGGCAAATTCGAAAGGCGATGCAGGAATTGAATGAAGACGACCGGAAAGTTCTGGTCATGAAATACTCGATGGACTGGTCCGCAGCTCAAATGGCAACCGTTATGGATTGCAGTGCAGCGGCAATTGATATGAGGCTTTCGAGGGCACGACGCCGTCTGGCCGAAGTACTGACTGAACAGGGGTTTGAATATGAATGATTCATCCAACAAGCGATCTGCCAACAATATTCCATCTGAGGATCAGATGGACGGGCTGCTGAAAGACTTCTTCAAGCTGGAAACGCCATCTGGTCTTAATCGTCCCTTCCGTCGACCTGTCGTTGGCCGTCAGCAGAATACGACAGCTTCTTTGGTGACGATGTCAACGTCTGAGCCCACAACAGCTCCTCGCAGCCACAAGATGGTTGTCGCCAGTGCGATTGCGGTTCTGGCGATGTCTTTGATCGTAGTGATGAAGTTTGAAACTCCGTCAACGTCCGGCGGCCACGCAACTGCAGGCACTCCTTTGGCGCAGCCCGTTCAACCCGCAGAGAAGTTGATGCTGGTTTCTCCAAAGGCCGATATTCCGGCAACTCAGGCTGTCAGTGAGGACGGCGTGACGCTCGAAGAAACTGACGCGATTGAAGTGAAGTTGCAGAAGTAATCTGACGCGGACACACGTCTGATTCCCTCGCGCTGTTTCCGGAATGGTCATCAGCTGGCAGCGGGGCTCGGCACCAGCTTTTCGCTCGCTTTGGGTGCTGAGAACACCCAGAAGTAATCACCAACCTGACCGTGATTGGCTTGAGCCTGTTGATTAAGAAATTCGCATTCGCGCTGCATGGCTTCGCGCGACCAGCCGAGACAGGATCGCATCTTCAGTGTGACGGGATCGTAGTCCAACGCATGCTCCGCTGGTGATCGGACCATTAAAGCCGATGGCAGAACGCAGCAGTGGTAAACTCGCAGAGCACATGGGAAAGTCCGTGCGCGATGAAAGCTGCGGCGGAATTGTTCAGGGTTGTCACCCGGAAGCCCCATAATAATCTCGATGGCAACTCGCGAAACATTCGTCAGTCGCGCCATGTTGTCTTCGAAACGTTGTTCATCAAACGATCGCTCGACATGAGCCAACACTTCGTTGTCGAAGGACTGTAATCCAACACCAACGAGAGGATTCCCAACGCTCGACAGAAACCGAATGTGCTGGTCCGTAACCTTGGCCGGATAGACTTCGCAGATCAGTTTTCGATTGTGAAAGAATCCCGTTCGTTCAGCCGCGATTTCAAGCTGATCAAAAGCTCGACCGTTGAGATTTAGTCCCGCATCGACCAGTAGCGCACCGGTCACCTCAGCATTCGCCATTGCGTTGAATTCTTCCGCCAGATGTTCGGCGGTGCGAACTCGCTTCGGTGATTCCATCGTGCCCCATTCGCAGAAGGAACACGTGTAAGGACACCCGCGATAGGTTTGCAGAACGCCGAGACCTCCATGAGGAACCAGGCCCATCACATACGGTGACGGGAGCAAGTTCAGGTCAGCCAACGGACGAGTTGGCGTTTCGTGCCAGCGATCGTCTCGCCACTGAGCGATACCGTGAATTTTGCTGAGCGAGTCCGCGTTGCGATTGGTGGCCTGCACAATTTCCAGAAACGTCAGTTCACCTTCATTGACCACAAGGACGTCGACCGCATCACGCATTTTTCGGAATGGCAATTGATCCAGCATGCTGGGACGAGCCGAAGGGCCTCCAAAGACGATCAGTCGTGCTGGATCGTCGCGATGCAGTTGAACAGCGACTTCTGCAAACAATGGAAACGACCAGAGATAAGCGGAAAAGCCGATCACATCCGGATCAAGCTGGACCAGTTCCTCCGTCAACGCGTCGGCGGAGGCATCATGCAGGTCGTACACATGCAGATCGAGTCCCTCGATGTTGGCGGCTCGAAGCGTCGCCTCAATCATCCGCAGGCCGTGATTGGAGATAAGCTCCGGCATCGCGGGATCGGGAACGGGATACATCGCAATCAGAGCAACGCGGCGACCGGTGCGTTTGCTGGTATGCTCTGGACGCAATGAGTTTCCGACGCTCGATGAAGCATCAGGCACTGCGAAGGCTCCCGTCTATGCGTGCCGGAACAAATCCACGTGACGAGACGTTAGGGATCGCCAGACGTTTTAGCGGTGGCGGAAACGACCACCAGAACTGTCCGGAGCTTCCACCACATCGAATCGTTTCACGACTGAGCATATCGCGCATGTCGAGCAGATCGGTTTCGCTCCAGCCGACACAGGATTTCATCGACAACGTGAAAGGATCGAACTGCATCTGCCATTCAGCTTTTCCTCGAGTCAGCAAAGCGTCGGGCAGAACCAGGCAATGGTAGACTCGCACAGTCACTGGCAAACTGAGAGCGTAGTTGAGTGTCTCCAGAAAGCCATCCCAGCTATCCGTGGGAAGACCAAAAATGATTTGCACTTCAATGTTGTAGGCGACTTTCGAAAGTTGTTCGATCGCAGGTCCGAAACGTTCTCGCCCATACGGGCGCTGCATACGTTTCAGTAGTTCGGGATTGAACGACTGAAGTCCAACGCCAAGATACGAGGGGCCACATTGGGAAAGAAATTCGAGATGCTCGTCAGTAATTTTTGACGGATAGATTTCGCACCACAGGCCGGACTTCTTGAGGAACCCAACTTTCTTTTCGGCGGCCACCAGATTGCGAAAAGCCTGAGCATTCAAATTCAGGCCAGCATCCACGTTGAAGACCGCTGGTGCATCGTGAGCCGCCAGGGCTTCGAGTTCACGCGTGAGATAATCTTCAGAGAATGCTCCCTGCGCAATATCGGGAGCTCCCCATTCACAGAAGGTGCACGACATCGGGCAGCCGCGAAAGGATTCCAGATACCCAACAGCTCCGTAGTGCATCAGGCCCATTTGATAGGGTGATGCGATCACATCGAGATCTTTCAGCTTGGGACGGAAACCAGTGTTCTTCCAGCCGAGAGGAGTTGGCAATTCGAGACCAACAACGGCCGACAAAGTCGTGTGACGATCGACCGTAGCTGGAGCATTCTGGATGGCTCGGGCGATGTCGCAGATGGCTTGTTCTCCATCACGAGTCACAACGGCGTCGACGTAATCAATCGCTTTTCGATAAGGAGCCAAATCCAGAACAGCAGGTCGTGCTGAAGGACCACCAAAGACGATTGTGCAATCCGGAAACCGCTTCTTCATTCGGCGAGCCACTTCGATCAGACATTTCGCAGACCAGACGAACAGCGAAACACCGATGAGCTGTGGCTCGAACGCAGTCAGTGCGTCAACGTATGCATCTGCGTCGTCTCGTTCGAGGTCGAACAGGCGAGATTCCGCGTCGGACAATTCCGGGTCTGCTACAACAGCGGCGAGAATTCGATGAATGCCGTACGAGGGAAGTTCAACGCCACGATGTTCATGGCTGTCGACTTCCGGAGTCATGCAGACGAACGCGATACGTGTCAGCTTGCGATTCAGCGCGGCCATATCCGGTATGCGTCCCTGCAATCGGTGGTGTCTTCTCGATGTCTTTTCCGGGAGAATCCTAGCAGAGGTCCAGTTTTCAGGCAGGATCGAATTCGAAATCCCCTGACTTGCGGTCGACGGAGTTACCTCGGATCCACACTCAACCATGCGTGAAAACACTCTTTTGTGCGAGGAATCCCCTGAAAATGAAGTCGGACAAGAATGTCCAACGTACAAATCACCCCAAATCAGAGGGCTCTGTTTTCGCCCACACCGGAGCAGGCGCTTCGAACTTTAGTTCGTTGCGATCGGCATCTCGGAAGACGATTGATTCAGAATGCAGACACATCGGCGGTTCAGATGGAAGCAGCGTGTGACTTGAGCCGAGTTGTCCGCCTTGCAGATAAGCCGGGTCGCCAACGATTGGAAATCCCAGATGCCACAAGTGGGCGCGGATCTGATTTGTGCGACCAGTGCGCGGGAACGCTCGGACGAGGGATGTGCCGTCTTGGGAACGTTGCAGAACTTCGAAGGCGGTGCTGGCTTCGTGGCCGTCGGGATCAATCAGGTAAATACCGCCGTCGCCTGCTTCGCGTGCGAGCGATGCTTCACACGAGAACTTGTCTGCGGCCGGATGTCCGTGAACTTTGGCCAGATAGGTTTTTCCAACCAGACGATTCTCAAACTGCTTTTGCACAATCGAGGCGACTCGTTTGCGTTTGCAGAGCACCATGACGCCAGAGGTATTTGCATCCAGCCGATGCACAATATGCGGTCGGCAGGGAAACCAGACCAGATTCAGGATGTTGCGGAGCGTGTTGCGGTTGAATCGTCCGCACGCATGAACAGGCAGCGGCGCTGGTTTTGACAGGATGATGAATTCGTCATCTTCGTGGAGCACGCGAATATCGGTCGCCACATCGGGTTCAACAGACATTGGGGCTAGCTGATCAAAGCGTTCTCCTTCGCGCACAATTCGATCGGGAGACAGCGGCAATGATTCAGGAGTCCACTTCGGACGTCTGCGGCGGCGCACAGGTTCTGTCGGGACGATCGTTGAATCGGCGATCCGTCGCAGCCATTCCTCGCGTCCCACTTGTGGATGCAGATCAACGAGGAATTCAATCAGAGTCATGTTCGCACATCGCTGCGGAACGTTGAGCGGCCGACGATTGAGACACGGTTCGCTGCCGGGCAGCGGGTTCGTGACACGCTGGATTTCTGTATGGCGTGATTCGATCAGTTCCGCCATGGACTGCGATTCTTCGCGATAGCAGGCCGGGCAGGATTTTCCGGGAACGTACTGCGGCAGTTGTTGTTCTTCAGCAGTGACGACCGCCTGACAGATGTAGCACTGAGTCGTCGGAGTTTCCTGAAGCGAAGGATCGACCGCGACACGTTGATCGAACACGAAACATTCGCCGTGATAATGATCGCCGCCGACTTCTTCGAAGTACTTCAGAATTCCGCCATCGAGCTGATAGACCTGACTGAAGCCTGCCATCTCCATATAAGGCCCGGCCTTTTCGCAACGGATCCCGCCGGTGCAGAACATGACGACGGGGTCGTTCTTCAGTTCTTCGGGCAGGCGCGCGACGCCATCGGGGAACTCACGAAAATGATCGAGACCCATTTTGATCGCGTTATCGAAAGTGCCAAGGTCATACTCGTAGTCATTCCGAGTATCCAGCAGATGAACTTTGCGACCTTCATCCAGCCATCGCTTGAGCTCTTTCGCCGGAAGCTTGGGCGATGTTTTTTGAGCCGGAACGACGCCATCGATTCCAAAGGCGATGATCTCTTTCTTGATCTTCACCAGCATGCGATTGAACGGCTGGTACTCGTTTGCGCTTTCCTTGGGCTGGAGATCCGCGAAGGCAGGATCTGATCTGAGGAAGTCCACGAACAGATGAATGGCTTCTGGCGGACCGGCGACGAACAGGTTGATCCCTTCGTGGCTGAGTAACACAGTGCCCTTCAGATTCAGTTCGACGGCGCGACGTCGAATTGCGGTCCGTCTCTCCTCAAGATTGTCCAGAGGGACAAACTTGTAACATGAAATATTGATGATGGGAGATTTCGACTCGGGCGAGGCGACTGGGGCTGTGGATGGGGACATAGGCTGGATCACAATGATTCGAGCAGAATTCCGGCGTAAACAATTCCTGAGCGGTCTTCTTAGAGTGTACCGTAAAGCTCCTGGGCTTTCTCTGACGGTATAGACTAGCCCGGGAGGATCGGCAAAGACACCGGAACTGGGGAATCCTATTCTGAGGAGGTCAAAAATCGGGCCATTGGACTCTTGTTCTTGGGTGTAATCGCCGGTAGGGTTCCACTGCGATGGCGTAGATGCTCGGCATGGACCAGCCCTTCGGCTTGCACCGAAAACAGTTAACGGCCGGAATAGTGAACAGGCTGTCTTCCAGATTCGAGAGTGGCAGATGAGTCAGGATAAGCAGATTTTTCGTTTTGAACAGTGTGGCGAGGTCCTGATCGTGACCGCGACAGGTTCCTTCATGGAATTTCGCGACAACGATATTCGAAACGGCTACAACGAAGCTTTTCGACAACTGAGTGAGCCGGGAATCCGCCATCTGCTTGTGGATTTTTCCGCCATGCAGTACTTCGGCTCGACCTTTGTCGGAATTCTGATTCGCCTCGCCAAGAAGGCGCGAGCCAACAAAGGGGATGCCGCTCTGTGCCATATGTCCGACAACATGAAAGACATGTTGAAGACATTGATGTTGCTGGAGAATCCGAAGATCGACTTTTCATGGGTCGCCTATCCCGACCGCGCAGCCGCACTGCAGGCGCTGAGTCTTCATTAATGGCAGCCTTTGAGCCAGCTGAAGTTCTTTGCGACTCGCACTGAACAGAGGATGCGGCTTTTCTGATCGGTCTGTTCCGGTCTCCTTGACGTTCCCTGTCTGCGTGTGCAAATGCACTTGGCAGATCGCTTCGCTGCGGCCTGTTTGAATCACTGCAGCACCCGCAATGATGCCTTTTGCCATCAGTTCTCAGTGATGTTGATTTCTTGCAACAGGCACGATGTTCCGGATGAATCGTTTAGTGCAGTTTGTTGTGGCAATTCCCCGGCCATGAAGGCGATCAGCAGCAGGAACAACCGGCTGAGAGGCAGAGTTGCGACAGATTGTAGTCAAGACGCAGCATGCGAACTGCATGCTCACATCCTGACCGGGCTACTCTTTCAGACAGACTTGCTCCATGATTCACCGTTCTCTGGCACGCCTCAGCGGTCTCTTCAAAATCAGCTCTCGAACCAATCGTCGACGTCGGACACTAGCAGTCAATCGTCCGGAGCCGCTGGAAAAGCGACAGATGCTTGCCGCAACAGCCCTACAGGCATTTCACCGTTCCGGGCAGACCTTCATTACCTGGAATGAAGATACGGCGGTGACAGGCGAGAAGTACAACGTTTATCGATCTGCGTCGCCGATCACGACCGCTAATATTGGCTCAGCGGAAAAGCTCACCAGCAAATGGGGTCCCCTGGACGACAATACTTCGCTGCATCCCAGACGCGCGCAGGACATCGGGATTCCGGCGACGTTCATGATCAACGATCTGGGAACTCCGCTTTCTGCCGACAAAGGTCTGTTTGTTTACACAACTCCAACCGGACAGTCAGGAACCTGGTATTACGCTGTTACGCAGCTGAGCGGCAACACTGAGAGCATGGCGTTGACAGCCGGCTCG
Organism: Planctomycetota bacterium; assembly: GCA_052034165.1. Lineage (GTDB taxonomy): Bacteria > Planctomycetota > Planctomycetia > Planctomycetales > Planctomycetaceae > SXXK01. The sequence goes on from JBPOIW010000052.1 coordinate 11,997, forward strand.
AACTCATTGACGACCGGGATCACAGAACTGGTGGCCACTCCCGCCCCGGTGCTGACTGTAAAGAATGCCAGCGGCAAGGGGCGAATTTACACACAGTACATGGACTACGCGAAATGGAATCCCACGTTTCAGGGATATGCCTACAACTACTCGGTCGCTTTGCCGGACAACTACGATCCGAATGTTTTGTGGCCGATGAAGCTGATGCCACATGCCTACGGAGAACGACTCCGAATGGAACCTTCGGCTGAGTACGGATGGCCATGCATTGAAGTGTTTCTGGATGATCCAGGCGGCGGCGCGCCGGGAGAACGATTTCAGACATGGTGGTACGGCTTTGCCGCGGACCACAACTATTTGACTCAGGGGTCTTTTCCGACAGCCGGGCGTGTGGAGAATTTCACTGAACAGCGAGTCCTGAAGACCATTGACGAGATCTCTTCGATGTTCAAAGTTGACCCGTTGAGAATTCATTCTCAGGGACACTCGATGGGTGCGTCCGGATCATTGTCGTTGGGCATGAGATATGCCAACGTGTTCTCGGGCATCTTCGGCAGTGAACCCATGACGAATTATGCCAGCAGTCCATTGTTCCAAACGGACTTCTCTGTGCTTTGGGGTAGTCAGGCCCTGAATCTGCCCATCGTGAACAACGGCGTTTATGCCGAACCCATAAAAAAGTATAACGGTATCGGTGTCTACAACTGGATGAATCATCATGAGCAACTGGTGAATCGTCGCGGAGACAAGATGGCCTTCCTGATGGTGGGTCATGGTAAAGCCGACGACGTCATTGACTGGGCAACTCAGGGCAGGCCGTTTATTGCAGCATTAAATGCAGGCAATGTTGGGTACTCGGCTGAGCAGCGTTTCGGCTGGGATCACAACTGGATGAGCTTCAACTTTTCGCTCGACACAATGTTCAGCCCTGCAGATGGAGGGCTGAGTGCATGGGCCTATCCACGCAATGTAAGTTTTCCTGGGATTACAAATGCCACTGGATCCGGCCCCAATGTGCCCGGACTGACGGACACCAACTTCTACAACATGCAGTTTGAATGGTCTGTTCCGTGGAATCAATTCCATACGGATCTGGTCGATACACCCACTCAATATGAGATCTCCATCAGGTCAAACACCGTTGCACAAACGGCGAACGTGACACCACAGCGACGACAAGCGTTCAATCCTGTTCCCGGGACCACAGTGACGTGGAAAAATGTCGATAATGCCACTGGTCAGATCGTTCAGTCAGGCACATTGACCGTTGATTCGGGCGGACTTGTCACGCTGCCATCTGTAACGATCGGCACTGAAACCGGGAACCGTTTCATTCTCACCGTACCAGCATCAGGTCCCATCAGGCCAGTCGTAACAGGACCGGAGTTGGCGACTGTGAACCAGAAACCCACGATCACCTGGACGGGCAGTTCTGATGCGGTGGACTACGACCTGCAAATCAGTAATCTCAGCACAGGCCGAAATGTCATCCTGAGAACCACGGTTGCGGGGCTGAGCTACACACCAACAGAAAACTGGGGGATCGGTCAATACAAGGTGGATGTCAGGTCCCGCAATGTGTCGGGCCAGTACTCCGCCTGGTCAGATGCAAGAATCTTCAGGATCTCTACTCCACCAGTTGTGGAACCTTTAGCATCGGGCACCACCACGGGACGCCCAACGTTTAGATGGAGCAATCTCCTCGGGGCGACGCAGTATTTGCTGACGCTGCGAAATCTTAACAGCGGCCAGATTGTTACCGCCACCGTTAACCGGATGGATGTCAACGCCTATGAGTTTCCAAATTCCCTGGGATTGGGCGGGTATAGCTTTTTAGTCAGAGGAATTGATGCAGCCGGACTCGCAGCGAACTGGTCCTCCACCTTGTCATTTCGGTCCGTCGAGCCTGTGACTTTGGTTTCTCCGGATGGATCGATGTTCAATTCTTTCCCGACGCTGACATGGCTGCCAGTTCCGGGAGCGACCCAATATGAACTGATACTGAGAAGCGTTCGTACCGGGGCCGCCGCAGCGTGGGAGCAAACCCTGACAACGACGTCATGGACGCCCAGAACGGCACTTGCTTATGGAGACTACAGTTGGTCCGTGCGGGGCAGGCTGGGAACTGTTCTCAATGGAAACTGGAGTTTGACGAAGGATTTCAACAACAGAGGAAAACCTGTCATTCTCACCGCATCCGGAACGACGGCAGATCGTACTCCCACCATTCAGTGGGCTGCCGTGCCAGGGGCTGCCAGTTACCAAGTCAATATTGCTCGTCTTGATACGGGCAAAGCCATTATCTATGTGCAGAATCTGACCGGAACCAGTTTCGCCCCACTGACTGACCTGGCTCCACGTCAGTATCGCTTTTGGGTACGTGCCGTTAGTACAACGGGAGTCATCAGCGAATGGAGCAATTTCATCGACATCACGATAACTTCAGCTGATTCTCCGGCGCACAACAATCTGATCTCAAGGGACATTGTGCCTATGCTGGTGCCGGATGTCATTGAAGATCAGGGAGCATCAGAAATTGCGAGCAGACCAATCTCCACAAATAGCTCAATCGCAAAGGCTTCGAGAACGGAGCGCGAGCTGGAGCCTGATGAAGAAATCGCTTTGCCGGTAGAAACAGGCAACATGCCGCAGAAGATCTCAGACAATATTGATGTCGTGATGACTGAGTGGGCTCTCGGTTTCTAGTCATCCGTTGAGTGGTATTATGAGTCCCTCGTTGCGAAGCCTCCTGCTTTGCAACGAGGGATCTGCATTGTCAAATTGTCTCGTCTACCTTGTCCATGACGGGCTCGACACGAACGCCTACTGTTGCTGCCGCATCTGTTGCACAAACATCGCCATACGGACGAATCCCTGGAACGATTCTACGGAAATATTCGTCGTGGTGCTCAACCGGTTTTCTTCCATTGCGAGGGAGAAGCCGGCGTAACTTTCTGGAAGCTCCAATCCTTCAATCTGTTCGGATTGAATCGGGATTGGAAGTGCTCCGGTTCCGATGATCAATTTGGCGAGCTTATAAAGCGAATTCGGCAGATCCACCAGGACAATCAGATTGGCCTTCTCGTGCTGTCGAGCTCGCGCGCTGAGAAGCGTTTCGTTCTGCCATGCTGGTGATTCCACCAGCCGTTTCATGGAGTCAAGGCCTCCGCCCATCGTCTGGAACAGCACGTCGTCCTTGTACACAATTCGTTGCACGATGCCTTCAGCACCATAAAGCTTTTCATTGATTTTTTGCTGCATCCCGAGTGGATCAAGGTCAGCAGGAATGGTCTGCTTTAAGCGATAAATGTCGACCGAATTATCACCAATCTTCTCGGCATCGGCTTCATAATTCTGTTGTTGCTTCACGCCGGCGATTTCGTATTCGACACCATTCCCAAGAGACTTCATCACGTCTCGGAAATACTGGGGCGGCGTAATCTCAGCGGCTGAATAAGATCGCAGGGAAATTTCTTCCTCAGGAAGGATGTCACCACCAACGGCCATAGTCCCGAACTCAGCCTCACTCATTCCCTCAAGAGCTTTCAAGGTGAGCTTCTTTTGCTCTTCGTCCTTGAGCAGTGTTTCAATCAATTTTGTGGACCATTTCAGCAGCGAATCCGGATTCCCATGGAGTGCCATGTAGCCAGCCTGGCCCTCAGGAATGGATTTCAGTCGATCCATTTCGTTGACAGGCTGTGTTGCAAAGAATGCTGCGGTGCCGGACGCCTTGCCGACCGTCAGTAGTTTGTCGATTCGCAGAGCATCCTCCGTGACCTGAAGCGAAAGTCCGGCAGATTCAGAATCCTGAACGACCTGCAACAGTGATTTCCCCAGATCACGATAGATCTCCAGCACATACCCGACTTCCATCGAAGGATTCGTCTGTTTGATCTGTTCGCCCATGGCTTGAAGCAGCTCTTCCAGCCGATCGTCGGCCGAATTCAGCTCGTCTGCAAACGCTTCGCGAAGCAGCAAGGCATTAACGGCTACGCCAAGATGACCTTTCTGCAGCAGCGACTTTGTCTGTTCGTCCAGAACGGAAGCGGCAGAATCCAGTTTGTCACTCTTCAGGCTTTCAAACTCATCGAAGTGACGGCCTTCCGGTGAACAAATCAGCCAGTCGTCGTGTTCGATGAATTCAAATGTTTGCTCCATCGCTGATCTGGCTTCCTCTTTGTCAGTGACAGGCAGCAGAAGCACGCCTTTGGTTTCGCCGGATTCATCCACAAACAACGCGACGTACCAGTCCTGTGACTGATCGACACCATCCAACTGCGGATTCTGGATCGCCTGTCCAAGAAGCATCGGCAACTGAGCTTCCGCAATTCCCCCAAAACCTGGTTGAACCTTGTTGATAAACTCTACCAGGTCCGCAGTGGTTTGTTCGGGAGCCTGAATTCGAATGACAGCCACTGCCGTTTCAGGAATCAGATCGAGTCCGGATTCCTGAGCCTCAAGCGTTGGCAGTAACAGCATGACCAGCGAGATCAACGACCAGGATATTCTCATCACCGGCTTCCTCAATTCAGAATTGAACCGCCAGATGGATACCGAGCGACGTCAGCAGAAGGATTCCTCTGGCAAAAGAGACCCGCAACGTAGCGGATGTGGTGCGTGGAAAGAAGCATGGCCCCGAATTCGGCCCTGCTCTACTTCGTTGTCGGCTGAAAGTCCTGCAGGACAAATGGATCACGCGAAATGATACTGACTGGGCGAAGCTTGGACTGTTCGCCAACCTGCACGACCTCGGGAAAGTAACCTTCCGCAAAGCTCTTCAAAGCAAATTCACCATTCTTATCGGTCGTTGAAAAATCATTCCCGTTCTGATTGGCCTGAGCACGTGCGTAGAGCCCGGGCTTCACAACGCGATTTCCGTTAGCATCCACACGCTTGCCACGGATCTCTTTCGCGCGGATGAATCCATTCAGACGTTATTGAAATCTTGATCTCTATCGCGACAGAAGCAGATTCAGAGGACTGCTTTCCAATTTCAGCCTCCACCTGTTCAAGCCATGTTGGAAGGCGACGATTGCCACCTTCCGCTCACCATCCACCTCGCGTGGATGGAAGCAACGTCTGGGAACCAGAACTCGGCGCATAAAAAAACGGCACTCCAGCAGAGTTGAGTGCTCTGCCGGAGTGCCGTTGCCCGACCCGATATTAATCGCAACCGATCATGGCTGCGGTATGTTCATTAATGAGTTTCGTAAATCGCGCCGTCAGGACGGCAGTGCAACCCTGGACCGACAAAGTCCGGAGGAGTCGCCAGTAGTTCCAGTCGCACTTCATGAGCACCAGCGACAGCTCCGTGGACACAGATGAGTGAACGAATTTTTTCGACAGTTGTGACGTCGGTTGAACTGCCTCCCATGGAGTACCATTCAAACCGAGTCACCGTACTGAAGAGAGTTGTCAAAGAATTCAGGTCGATTCGAAAACTGGCATGATCAATCTGACCGTCTCTGGCACCACCGACAATTTCGGTTGTCCCCAGATACATGCAGACTGTCCAGCCACGTTCGTCGAACTGGCAGTCGTAGCCAACTCGACCCACATTCGAAAGAGGCTCAAAAACGGCCGAGGCCTGCTGAACAAACTGCTTCAGCCAGTCGGGACGACAATCCCGCTGTTCCCTGCGTAACCGATACTGCTCCATCTGCAAAAGCAGTTCTTCGATGGACATGGGCAACCTGAACAAAGGGCTGAGTGACCAAACTTTTGTGAAGTGGGGCGATCAGCAATTGGTGGTAACGGCAGCATCCATGACGGAAAATCCCACAGGCAGAGTTTTCACTCCGGCAGTCGTTTCCAGACTGCGAACACACCGTGTATCGAAATCATTCACGCGAGTGATAAGCGCATTTTCCCGGGGAGCTGACAGAACCGCACACTGGGTTCCTGTCCTTCCAGATGCGCCTTGAGACGCCTGTTGAGCCCAACATGCCGAATGCTCCGGCTGTGTGCATTGATCCTGCTGCAGCCAGCGGATGGCTCACGAAGCGTGAGATTTGAAGCGGCACGGCGCGAGCCGTCCGGTGTCTGGCTGGAGACCCTAACAGACCAGCGGCCTACTGCAGATAAATCTGCGCGGGACCGAGTGAAGTGATTCTGTGTAGCTGGATTCGTGAGAATTCGGTGCGTTTCCCTGCAAGGCGTCCGAATTCTCACGAATCCGGCTACTCTCAACTCCAGCCACTCGGACTAAGTCGTGATGACGGCGAAAGTCCGGCTGAAGCCAGACCTACAGGAGGCCGTTGCCTCAGCTCAGAATTTCCTGCACCACGCGCTGAGGTTCAACACCGGTCAGTCGCTGGTCGAGGCCCTGAAAGCGATACGAGAAACGCTCGTGATCAATGCCCAAGCAATGCATGACCGTAGCATTCAGATCATTCACGTGACACGGTTTGTCCACGATGTTGTAGCTGAAGTCGTCGGTTTCTCCGTAAACAACTCCACCCTTGATGCCGCCGCCAGCCATCCACATGCTGAAGTTACGAGGATGATGGTCACGGCCGTAGTTGGTCGTCGTTAATGCTCCCTGCGAATACACCGTGCGCCCAAATTCACCGCCCCAGACTACCAGCGTGCTGTCGAGCAGTCCGCGTTGCTTCAGATCCTGTAACAGGGCGGCACAGGGCTGGTCGGTGTCATAACACTGATGTCGAATTTCGCTGGGCAGAGAACCATGCTGATCCCAGCCACGATGCAGAATCTGCACAACCCGCACGCCTCTTTCAACCATTCGGCGAGCCAACAACGCACTCGCGGCAAAGGTTCCTCGCTTCGAAACTTCCGGACCGTACATGTCCAGAGTCTCTTTTGTTTCGCCGGACAGATCAACAAGCTCCGGCACACTGCTCTGCATCCGGAACGCCATTTCGTATTGAGCGATACGCGTCTGCGTTTCCGGATCCCCGAAGCGTTCGAAGTTCTTCTGATTGAGCTGAGACAAAGTATCCAGCATCGCTCGCCGATGCCGTGCATCAATGCCCGATGGGTTATCAATGTAGAGCACCGGATCACCCACGCTGCGCAAGGCGACACCGGTGTACTTCGACGGCAAGAATCCACTGCTCCACATTCGAGTGAACAAGGCCTGGGCCGCCTGTTTAGACGACCAGCGCGGTGTCAGAACAACGAACGCCGGAAGATTGTTGCTGGTGCTGCCCAGCCCGTAAGAAAGCCAGGCTCCGATGCTCGGCTTGCCCGGGACTTCGCTGCCGGTTGTGACAAAGGTACAAGCCGGGTCATGATTGATTGCGTTTGTGTGAACACTGCGAACAACAGCCAGATCGTCAGCATGTTTCGCTGTGTGAGACAGCAATTCACTGGCCCAGGTTCCGGCTTGTCCGTAGCGCGCAAAACTGAACATCGAAGGAGCCACTGGCAGGCGAGCCTGGCCGCTGGTCATTGTCGTAATACGCTGGCCCATCCGGATCGAATCGGGCAGGTCCTTGTCGAAGTGCTCCTTCAGATTCGGCTTATAATCCCAGGTATCGAGCTGCGAAGGCCCGCCGTTCATATGCAGATAAATGACCGCCTTGGCCTTGGGAGCGAAATGCGGAAATCCCGGCAGCGGTGGATGCACCATGCCGGATGCAGCTGCGGATGCTTGAGAAGGCAAATCTGTCCCCGTGGCTGCCCGTTCTGCAGCCAGCATCGCCAGTGACACGCCTCCCATGCGAATTGCACCGTCGCCAAAGAATTGACGGCGATTCAACGTCTGAAGGTATTCCTGAATCGGATTCATGTCAGGCTCCATCTTCTCAGTCAAAGTTCATCAAGACAGCCAAACAACTGCGATAGAGAAATTATCGTGACAGCCAAAGTAGGAACGCGTATAGCACTCCGAGAAACCCGATCGTCTTGATAAACATGACCAGAGCCGATCGCAAAATTCTTTCCGGCAACTCAAAGCGACTGTTCGAATAAACCAGGCAGATGATGGCGGTCAAGGGGACTGCGTGAGTCAAAATTGTCAGGTCCATGATCCAGTCCTCCGGTTACGATTTCTTTTTGGCATCTTCATCGTCGTCTTCGTCATCTTCTGATTTTTCATCGCCATAACCGTAGGCCGGCCCGTCGGCAGCATCCCAGATCGCCAGCAGGTTTAATAGTCCTGCGATCCAGGTGAAGACCGACGCGATATCAAATTTGCGACTCAAATCCCCGTGGAGCCGATCCAACTCCTGTGAATCGCAAGGGGCCTGATACCAGTTCAGAAAGCTACGACTGATGGTGCCACGCAGAGTTTTGTCAATATTCAGCTCTTCACCATCTACGCTCACGATACGACATTCAATCTCTCGACGAGGAGAACCGAAGACTTCTCGCCCAAGTCGAATCTGACCACCAAGACCATACTCAACAACTGCGCCATCTGTAGCACTGGCCTTCAGCGTTCCCGTGACAGTTTCTCCACCACTGGGATTGACCGGAGCGATCGTCATTGTGCCCGTGACGAGTTGCAGGTCATCTCCTCTTCCGCTGAAGTCCGACACCATACCGATGAAATCGCTCTGAAGCTCGGCGTCAAGATGATCGACCCGGACCTGCTCATTGCGAAGCCGTGATTCCTGAACCAAAGCGGGCAAAGCCATGGCACCATTGAAGAACTGAGCCGCATAGCCGAACGAAAACTTCGTCGTAGGAACATTCTTCTCCATCTGTGGAGTATCCCGGTCAGTGCGGTACACCAACTGGCTGTACACAGGCTGCCAGTTGCCGAGAATCATGCCCCAGATAAACAGGCTCAATATGCACACAGAGTATATCGTGGCCTTGAATCTCCGACCCTGATACCAATGCCCGGCCCCCGGAATCAGGTAGGCCAATATCGCGGCGATCAGCGGGTTCTTCAGGGTTACTCGAGTGCTTCTCATGAATCGGCCTGTTGGGCTGCGATGATAGTTCTGGAAAACGAGGCAAGGCCGCAAGATTGCATGTCCGTGCAAACTGGAGGGTTCTTGCTATGTCAGGTAGAGCGAATTTGCGAACCGGAAATCCTAGCAGGAGGTCTCGTCTGTGTCAGCCGATACTTTCCGATCCCGGCAGAAGCGAACAGTTCTCGGAAGTCGGCTATTCGCTTACAGTTGCGATTTCCTGGCAACTGTCATCCGAAAAGACTGTTCTCTGGCCTGAAAACCCGGAATGGGCATTTTTGGGCAGGTTAGTTGTTCGACGTTCAGTGGAGCTTTGTTGTTTACCCCCAATACCGTTCAAAAATTAGCAGGCAAACTCCGTGTGCCGTCCGCCGCCCCTCGAAAAGCAAAGCTTTTTGAGCGTTACGGCACATGGAATGTGCCTGCTACGACTGTCTTAAATCGACCCCTTCGGCCTCGTGCCGAAGGTGAGCAGGATTGGCAACCAGAAAAGCGATCTCTATGAACTCACCAAATCCCTCAGACGACTGCCGAAGGCAATCGTCTAAGGGAATTGGGGCACTCAAGGCCGATTTCATTCTGGTTGCCAAACGATTCACCACCCAGGCAAGCTGAGTGGCGTCAACAAACGAGATTTAAGACAGTCGAACGACTACTTTGCTTCATTGACCCGGCTGGGCGGTAAACGGAAAACTGACGCTATGACGACATAAAAAGCTGCCTGCGACGGTGGGACTTGTGTCTGGGTTTTCCTGTCAAAGAATTCAATACTGCATTCGGCTCCTGAAACCGCATCCTGACTAGCGATTATCAATGGCGATCACAGCCCCATCCGCTTCCTCATCTGACCCACGACGCCAGTTTGCCGTTTCCGTCGTCGAAACCTTACGCGATGCGGGTTTCGAAGCTTTGTGGGCCGGGGGCTGCGTGCGTGACCAACTGCTGGGAAAGTCGCCCAAGGACTACGACGTCGCGAGCACGGCAACTCCGGACGAAGTCATTCGCCTCTTCGGAACTCGCCGCACCATCCCGGTCGGCGCGAGTTTCGGAGTCGTCATGGTTCTTGGCCCAACCAAATCGGCCGGTCAGATTGAAGTCGCGACCTTCCGTAGCGACGGTGAGTACCTTGATGGGCGCCGACCGAACTCGGTGCAGTTTTGTCGTCCGGAAGAAGACGCTCGCCGCCGCGACTTTACAATCAATGGGCTGTTCTTCGATCCCACGCGAAATGAAGTCATTGATTACGTCGGTGGTCGAGACGATCTTGCTGCCGGAATTGTCCGCGCGATTGGAGAGCCAGTTGATCGATTCCGAGAAGATAAACTTCGCATGCTGCGAGCCGTGCGATTTGCCGCGACGTTTCGTTTTCATCTCGACATTCAAACGGCTGATGCAATCCGCCAGTTCGCGACGGAGTTAAATCAGGTGAGTGTCGAGCGGATCGCTCAGGAGCTGCGGCGGATGCTCTCGCATTCGACTCGCGCGACCGCCGTCAAAATGCTCGAAGAAACATCACTGCTTGCAGAAGCACTGCCGGAAATCACGTCGATCAGCGGCTTGCTTCAGCAGGACGAAACACTCGATGCGCTGGATCTGCTGGAGTCAGCAAGTTTTGAGGCGGCTCTCAGTCTTCTTCTGCGGCCGCTGTACGAATCGGCGGCAACGGAAAATCGACAGCGAGTCGCTCGGATCGAAAACGTTTGCCGTCGACTGAAAATGTCGAATGAAGAAACGGACTGCGTTTGCTGGATCGTGAATTCTCTGCCTGTCCTGGACAACATCGCGAGCCAGCCGCTGCACGTTCTCAAGCCGCTTCTCAATCACCCGCATGCCCTCTTGCTGCTGGATGTGTCATCGGCGATCGCTCGTTCCTGCCAGAGAGATCCGGTAGACGCGGAATTCTGTCGACGTTACCTTTCGCGCACATCCCCTGAAACCCTTGCGCCGACCGCCTTAATTGACGGGCGAGATGTCATGGGCCTGGGGATTCCTGCCGGACCCGTGGTGCGTGAACTGCTTGCCACGATCCGCAACGAACAACTCGACGAACTTCTAGTCACCCGTGAGCAGGCTTTGGCCCGCTTGAGGCAACTTTTCAATGTAGCCAGATGATTAGCCAGATGACGATCCGGCTGACAACATCGATCACTCTCTTTATTTTGAACGTCTGAAAGACAGTATCATGCCCTCTCATGTTCGATATGGAATTATTGGTGCCGGAGCGGTTTCGGATTTTCATCATGTGCCCGGAATCAAACTCGATCCTCGGGCATCGCTGGTGGCGATCTGTGATCCCAACGAAGCTCTGATGGCACAGCGAGCGAAGGAATGGGGGCCGGTCAAAACCTATTCAGACTATCGTCAACTGGCGGCTGATCCGGATGTGGATGCGGTGATTATCGCGACCCCAAACTTTGTGCATCACGAACAGGCTCTGGAGTGCGCGAAGAATGGCAAGCACGTGATGTGTGAAAAGCCGCTGGGGCTGAACTTTGCCGAGTCCGCTGAAATGTATCGTGCGGCCCGTGATGCGAACGTGCGTCACATGACCGCCTTTACGTATCGCTTTGCTCCTTCGATGAGATATGTAAAGCATCTGGTGAGCAGCGGTGCTCTGGGTACGCCTCGCCATTTTCGAAGTCAGCGGTTTTTGGATCTGCCGGAAACAAGCTGGGGCTGGCGTCAGATCAAGAAGCTGGCCGGTGCGGGTGACCTGTTCGATATGACGATTCATCGGATCGATTTTGCTCAGGATCTGCTGGGCCCGATCAAGTCGATCTGTGGTGCCGTGGCTCAGTTCGTGCCTCGTGATAAAACCGCCGATGGAAAGCCATGCCCGCCGTCGGAAGTCGATGACTGGTCGAGCCTGATTGGTTTCTTCGAAAATGGTGCGGTCGGAGTTTGGGAAGGCAGCACTCTGATGAAGGGCCACAATAACAAAGGCGTGGGCTATGAATGGGCCGAAGTGAATTGCAGCGAAGGTTCGGCCGCTTATCAGCTCACCGACCCCAATAACATTATTCTGTCTCGCAATGGCAAGGATATGGAGAAACTGGCGGTGCCAAGAGAGTTCCTGGTGGCTCCGGGAAGCCCTCGTGATCCTTCGCAAGGTTCTCCAAGCACTGTGTTCCGCTATGACCTCGTGTGGGAACTAACTTCGGCCATCATTGAAGAGCGTGATGCTGTGCCAGGTTTCCATGACGGTGCTTCGGCTCAGGCGATTGCTGATGCTGTGCTGGAATCATTTGAACAGCGACGATGGATTGATATTAAGGCCGACTTGGGTTGAGAAATCAGGAGGATTGATCGATGACTGGCCCCAACTATGAAGCTCGGCGAAATCGCCTGTTGCGAAAGCTCAAAGACGCGTCCGTCGACAGCCTGTTGGTAACCGGACCCAGCAACGTTCGATACCTCACGGGGTTCTCCGGGTCGTCGGGATGGCTGTTTCTGTCTTCATCAACAACCGTGATCCTGAGCGACACGCGATACGAGACGCAATTGGCCGACGAATGTCCCGGGCTGGATGCCGAGATTCGCGATGCGGCCAGTACTCTGGATGATCATGCGGCTCGAGTAATCGCAAAGGCCAAGGTAAAGCGAGTCGGCATCGAAGCGGATTACGTGACGCTGTCGCAGCATTCTTCGCTGGCCAAGAAGATCGTCTCCGCGGAACTTGTCTCGACCAGTGGCCTTGTGGAACGACTGCGTGAGGTCAAAGACAAGTGGGAGATCGAGCAGACTCGCGAAGCCGTGCGAATTGCTGAGCGAGGTTTCGCTGTGGTGCGTAGTTCGCTGCGTCCGAATCAGACGGAGACAGAAATCCGGTTTCTGCTCGAAGCCGCCATGCGGAGTTTCGGATCTACGGGTCCGGCTTTTGAGCCGATCGTTGGTGTCGGCCCGACGTCTGCTCTGCCGCACGCACATGCCGGGGGACGAAGTGTTTCTGAAAGCCCGGTCCTACTGATCGACTGGGGTGCCGAAGTGAAGTCTCATTATCGCAGCGACCTGACGCGAGTACTGATCACAGGAAAGCCAACTCGTTTGATGGAGCAGGTTTACAACACGGTGTTGAAGGCTCAACAGGCCGCGATTCAGGCGATTCGCCCGGGCGTAAAATGTGCGGACGTCGACAAAATCGCCCGAGGAATCATCGCTGACGCTGGTTTTGGCAAGAATTTTGGTCACGGGTTAGGTCACGGTTTTGGCCTCGAAATCCACGAATCCGTCCGCATGAGCCCGCTTTCGCAGCAAGTCTTTGAGGTCGGCATGCTGGTGACAGTGGAGCCTGGAATCTATTTGCCAGGAAAATTCGGAGTCAGGATCGAGGATGATCTGCTGCTGACGCCGAACGGAAATGAGGTTTTGTCGAACGTTCCTCGCGAATTCGAAGAGGCAATCGTTCCTTTCCTTGCATAAATCCGAGCAGTTCACGATCCTGCGTGCTCTTTGGAACGACTTCGCTGTCGTGTGAATCCTGGCTTTCTGGAAAAGCTTGGATTCCTGCGGTGGTCGTTCGTACGTATCAGGCAAGACGCTGAGTTTTCGCGTCTGGAGGCAATTTTCATATGGCGAAATCCGTGGAAAACGAAGAAAAGGGCGAGTCCTTCGATCTCGATAAGTTCCGTAAGCT
>JBPOIW010000319.1:0-37170 GCA_052034165.1 Planctomycetota bacterium
ATGATGAGTACAAAATGATGAGTACAAAATGATGAGTACAAAATGATGAGTACAAAATGATGAGTACAAAATGATGAGTACAAAATGATGAGTACAAAATGATGAGCACAAAATGATGAGCACAAAATGATGAGCACAAAATGATGAGTACAGAATGATGAGCACAGAATGATGAGCACAGAATGATGAGCACAGAATGTTGAGCACAGAATGTTGAAGAAGCGGAGCTGACTGTCGTGTCGATTGACCGGACCGTCAATACTCCGCGAGCGGTTTGGTGTCAGCGCCCCGAGTGCAGCGTCAGAGCAGTGTAAAAAAACACGGCAGGAAGCGAAATGTCTTCCTGCCGTGTCTGTTGAGGTCACGATCACGTTGATTGCTTCAGCCAGTGGAGCGTTGGCTGATCTTACTTGACTTTGACTTCTCCGGATTTGCTGGTCAGTACAAAGTCGATTTTGTTATCGCCGGATTTCACATCAACTTTCAGTCCGGACTTTTCAAGGTCACCGTAAAAATCCGGAATGACGGAAACAGGTGCTCCGTCGCCATCGATCACATCTTCTGGCAATCCTGAACCACCGGGAGCTGTGAACGCCGTAATCATGACCTTGTGTTCGCCCAACACAGCACCATCATCATCGTCGTAGGTTCCCATCTCAAAACTGCCGTCTGTTCCAATGTTGGCTTCAGCGGAAGGCCCGCCACCCACGGGAACGAACAAAAGCGAACCAATTTGAAGTGGATCGCCGTTGTATGTGACAACTCCGGAAACGGTACCGGTCGCGATGCGATTCTCCGAACTGCATCCTGCAAACAAAACGACGAGCGCACTCGCAACAATCGGCGAGGTTGCGAAACGATTGTTCAACCAGTTCTTCATGGGAACTCCCTCTGTCTGACAGTCTATGATCTTACGTTGATCGGAAAAACACAGTCACTTTCAGAGTTCTCCGATGACTTCACCCTTGTCGCGAGTCCCGAGTGCTTTGAGCAAATTCAGGTCAACGTTTTCACTGATAAATCGCACAGAGCCGTCAGCAAGTGTGAACTGAGCACCGCCGGTATGAGTGCTGGTATAAGGCGTGGCGTTGTTTCCGAAGCTGCCTTTGAAGTTGATCGGAAACTGAATGTGCTTGCTGTCGACCGTTAAGCGGCGGTTGTCGACATACCAGTACATTCCCCATGTCCATGGCTGAATGCCGCCCCAACCGACTTTCATGGCTGACGACCAGCCTTGGGAGGAGGATGATTCACCCAGCAAAATCGTGTTGCTTGTGCCATCAGTAACATCGCCAATTCTGACCCTGCTGTGAGGGTAGATGATCCCGGAATTCGCCCACTGATGAGTCACCGGATCTGCAGGATTAGCCAAATCTTCCACGCGTCCTGTACAGCCGCGATAGTGAAGAGCACCATGATCTCTGTTGTGCGGCGCGGCGGCCACGATGATGTCAGGACTTCGGTCACCCAGTGGCGACGATGGACAGCTCAGCCCCGGTACCGGTCCCCAGACCGCATCAGCACCATTGTGCGGTGCGGTGGCGAGCCGCCATGGACCGAGTTCTGAAGTCGGGTTCGGCGAGAACGACTGCATACGACTGAAACGGTTGGCCTGTTCAATGTATGGGAACAGCTTCACTGCCCATCCCATGTGATAACCACCGCCAAGGTAATCAGGTGTTGGGTGACTTCCATTCGTGAACATGAGGAACACGTCGTGATAGTTGTGGAACGCAAGTCCCAGCTGTTTCATGTTGTTCTTGCACTGCGTCCGCCGAGCAGCTTCGCGAGCCTGCTGAACAGCAGGGAGTAGCAGAGCGATAAGGATCGCGATAATCGCAATCACGACCAACAACTCGATCAGTGTGAATCCACGTTTCTTGTTCACGATTGTCTCCTCGATAAGGACTCCGAATCATTCACTGGATGCGCCGCTTGGCAAGCGGACTCGATGCAGATGGCACTGGGTTGGATGGTAGTTCAACTCTGTTGCCCTGCCTTTTAACACAACCCCGGCCCACTGACTACAACTAAATCCAGCTACGCTCGACGAACGAGCACATCACGGAAAGCAATCGCTGTGCCATACTGTTTGCTATTGCTTTTCGCTTAGAAGAACGATACGAGGCTGAACATGCCCATACGCCCGCGCCTGCCTGCAGATCGCGCAATCTTGCTGCCCAATTGCCAAATGCATGCGAAAGAGTAACGGACGAAACAGGACATCAACTCCATCAATGACCCGTGAGCGAAGCCGTGAGCGATCGAGCGTGGAAACCGGCAATGAAGATGCCAAACTGTTTGGCTGAACAGTGCCAAGTATGAGTTTCAGTTTCTCCATCCCGCATGGTGCGGAAAGTCGAAAACATCGATTCTTTCAGGCAACAAACAACCTTGTTGTGGTCGGTATGATTCATCCGTGTTCTCCGCGGTCTCCGTGGTAAAAATGCGATTCTGTTTTTGACCACAGATAGCACAGATGTCACAGATAAAATTGCAGCCAGAGCTTCTCACGAACCCTGAACATTCGCCCCAACATGACGCTGTCCAGTGAGTAGCCCTGGTGGCTCGTCAAGTTTTGATTTGGGGGTTACCGGTGGATCCCATTTTCGCCGACGGAGCGGCGAAACTCCGTAGTCGAGCCGCTCCGTCGGCTCGCTCTTTCTACGCCGCTCGATCTGAATTGAATAACGGCTCCAGAATTTCCTACGCGAACACAATCCGTAGGGCAGGAAAACGGCACTTTGCGAGGAACGGCGAAGCACGGGGGGCCGGATGCGGGATATTCGGGCGCTGTGCTGCTAGCATTCTCCTCTCTCATTGCGACTCATTCATCCCACAACCTCTGCATTCTCTTTCTTCCATGTCACAACGAACACTTCGAATCGCCACTCGAACCAGCGCATTAGCGCTTTGGCAGGCGAATTATCTGGCAGATCGACTGCGAAGTCTGCCCGAGTCACCCGCTGTTGAACTTGTCAAAATTGTCACGACGGGAGACACCAATCAAACCGACGCCCTGCGGCAGTTCGGAGGAACAGGCGTCTTTACTCGCGAAGTCCAAAAAGCAGTGCTCGATGAACGTGCCGACATGGCGGTCCATAGCCTGAAGGATCTGCCGACGCAATCTGCTGACGGATTGGCTCTGGGCTGTGTTCCCGAACGAGCACCACGATTCGATGCTCTGCTGCTTCCGGCCGGGGCCGAACCAATCCATTCTCTCCGCGACTTACCCCCAGGCGCGCGACTGGGAACCGGAAGTCCTCGCAGGCAGGCACAACTTCTGAATCTGCGGCCTGATCTGCAGTTGATGGAGATCAGGGGCAACGTTGATACTCGAATCCGAAAGCTGGACGAAGGACAGTACGACGGAATTATTCTCGCGGAAGCCGGCCTGCGGAGACTCGGCCTGGAAGCTCGCATTTCCCTGTTGCTGCAACCGCCGGAATTGTTCCCCGCTGTCAGTCAGGGAGCGTTAGGCATTGAATGCCGGGACGATGACGAAGGCACGAAGCAACTCCTTGGCAGCATCACCTGCGCGACGACTCATGCGGAAGCACTGGCCGAGCGATCTCTGTTGCGAACTCTGCGAGCTGGCTGCCATGCACCTCTGGGCGTATGGTGCCAGATTGAAAACGAAACCCTGCGACTCACCGGGGTGTTGTTGAGCCTTGACGGCACGACGCGAATTGAAGAATCCGCGGAAGGGGCGTTGAGTACTCCGGAAGCGGTTGGAGCTCTGGTCGCCAGCCAGCTGTTGGCGTCCGGAGCGGAGTCCATTCTCCATCACGACCAACCGTCATGATCCCCGGGACGAATTGCCGACATTGGATGATGAACTGTTGACTCCCCACCAAAAGTGGCCCAGAATCCGTTCAGCCCCGTGTTTTCCCGCCCGATGTTTACTCCGCAACCCTTGAGGTCGCTCCACCATGGCCAAAGCAGCTCGACGGACCGTTTCCATGTGTCCCGGTCCTGTTTCGCGGAGAAGTATTCTGGAAGCTGGCTCATTGGGCCTGGGGATGCTCGGTCTCAGTGACATTCTGCGTCTGAAAGCGGCCGCGGCGGAAACATCGTCTCGCAAAGCTGCAAAAGACGACACATCGATCATTTTCATTTGGTTGCCAGGCGGGCCGCCACATATGGAAATGTACGACATGAAGCCGGATGCTCCCGAAGAATATCGAGGACTCTTCAAGCCGGTGCCGACGAACGTCAAGGGGATCGACGTCTGCGAACTGTTGCCGCTGCATACGAAGTGTGCGGATCGATATACGATTGTGCGGTCGGTTGCTCACGAGTTTGCTGATCATGGTGGGGGTCATAAACGATTTCTCACCGGCCGCATGCCAGCTCGCCCGGACGGCTTCGTCAACGATGCACCGGCAGTAGGTTCGATCGTGGCCAAGTGCCGCGAACATTATGCCACGGGATTGCCGAATTACATTTCCGGAACAGAACCCGGCCGAGCCGGCGTCGACGTTTACAGCTTTGGCGCGGCTTATCTTGGTCCCTCTTACACACCGTTCAATGTTCCCGGAGATCCCAGCGAAGCGAACTTCTCCGTGAAGAATCTTTCCGTCGATCAATCAGCATCAGAGCGGCTTGACGATCGCACTTCGCTGCTGAAAGGGTTCGATCGACTGCGCCGCAATATTGATGACAGCGGCGTCATGAACGCGATGGATCAATTTAATCAGCAGGCCCTGACGATGTTGACCAGCGATCAGGCTCGCACCGCATTTGATCTGTCAAAGGAATCAGATGCTCTGCGTGACCGCTATGGTCGACATGCCTGGGGACAGCGGGCGTTGATGGCTCGCCGCCTTGTCGAAGCGGGCTGCAGTTTCGTCACAATGGTGATGGAGAATCCGTATCAGTCGGGCGTCGAATGGTTGAAGGCCGGGACGTATAACTGGGATTCACACGCGGTGAACTGTGATATCTTCGAAGATGCGAAGATTCGCTTCCCAATTTACGACCAGGCCGTCACCGCGTTGGTGGAAGACATCTACAATCGAGGACTGGATCGCAAAGTAATGCTGGTTGTCACTGGCGAGTTTGGCCGGACGCCTCGCGTGAATTCTCAGACAGGAACTCAGACCGGCGTATCGCAGCCCGGCCGCGATCATTGGCCTCAGGCGATGTCCATGTTGGTGGCCGGTGGCGGCATGCGTACCGGGCAGGTTGTGGGTTCGACTAATGCCAAGGGCGAAGAACCGAAAGAGCGGCCTTTAACTCCGAACGATCTCTGGGCCACGGTCTATCGACATCTGGGTATCGACTGGACACAGTCATTTCTCGACCACAGCGGTCGCCCAATGCCGATCCTGCCGTTTGGGGATCCGATTTCAGAACTGCTGCCGGTTTCCTGACCCGCATTTCGCCCGCGATCGAATGAAGTCGGCGAATCGCCAGTTAACGCGGCCTGAATGTCGTGCCGGGAGTTTCCAGATCAGACGTTTTCCACAGATCCTGATCGAGCCGACTTCATCAGAGCATCACAGACTCGCTGTGTGTTCAAGGAAAGTTTGAGCCAGGGATGTTCAATCTGTTGCCCGCGGACGAGGTCGCAGAATGCCTCGACAAGGCAGCGTTCGATCGGTGGGTGCTCAAAGACCTGCTGATGAGAAACTCCGTTGGCATCGTGAATCCAGAACCGCGGCTTTTCGGGATTCCATGGACGAGTAAAATCGTCACAGACCAGAGCGGCCTGAGAACCTGCGATCTCCACCCAGCGACGTCGAATCGCCGTGAATCCGCATTCGAACGAGCCGACTCGATCTTCTGAGAACCACATCAACCCGTTCAGGTGGATGTCGACACTATCGGCTGAGTTCCCCGGGTCCTGCCATTGAGCAGCCGCGAAGACTCGCTGAGGCACGTCATTAAACATCCACAGGTTGGCCCCCACACAATACCAGCCGACATCCAGCAGGCTGCCTCCACCCAGAGACTTTGAGAACCTGACATTGTCCGCTGCGAGAACGTTTCCGGGAAACGTGAACGCGGAAGTGATCTGGCGGAGGTCTCCAATGGAGCCATTTTCGACCAGGGTTTTCATTTCTCGTGCTCGCGATGTGTGATACCACATCGTTCCGTCCAGCAGCACGACCTGGTGGCGCTGAGCCGCGTCGATCATTTGTGCGGCCTGCTCGCCTGAAACAGCCAGTGGCTTTTCGCAGAGAATGTGTTTTCCTGCCGCGGCCGCCTGCAGGGCATATTCGCAGTGCAGAGATGCGGGCAGAGGAATGTAAACGGCATCAATGTCGGGATGATGAATGATCTCATCGTAGCTGCCGAAAGCCTGAGCAATCTGCAATTCGTCAGCAAATTTTTGGGCTCGCCCCTTGTCGCGACTTCCCACCGCAACAACTTCGGCGGCTGTCGAGGCCTGCAAATGAGGAATCACGGATTTGGCAATACGAGCCGTCCCCAGAATCCCGAACCTGAGTTTGTTGATCACATCAATGGTCCCTGTGGTTGAACGAAGCAGACGCATGATTGTAGGGTGTGCATCGCCCGGGAACAGACAACCTCGAAATTCCTCTGCATTAAGCGTTGATGGTCTCTCATGTTTGATCAATTAAAACGACTCTTCGGCAGCGATTCCACGCAGGATCAGGTCGCCGCAGCTCCGCCACTGGATGAACGCGATTGTCTCAAGCAATGGACGACCGAATCATTGGACGGTCGACGTGTCGATGTCTTCATTCCGTCGGGAGACGTCCGCCCCAGCGCTGTGGTGTTGTTTTTGCATGGGCATGGCCGCATTATGCTGAATGACAACACTGTCTTTAGTCATCTGTTTCAACAGAATGGTCTTGCCGTCGTTTGCCCCGACGGAGGTCGTAGCTGGTGGCTGGACGTGATCTGTGAAGATTTTCATCCCGCGATGACAGCTCAGAACTGGCTGCTGGATTCAGTCGTTCCGTTTATTGAAGAGAAATTTGGCGTGCAGCCGCCGAGAATTCCTCTGCTGGGAATCAGCATGGGCGGTCAGGGAGCGTTGCAGCTGGCCTTTCGACAGGCATCAAACTTCCCCATCGTGGCCGCAATTTCTCCAGCGGTGGATTTCTTTCAGCTTTATGGTTCCGGCATTCCGCTCGACACAATGTTTCCGGATGCCGAAGCTGCTCGACAGGCCACAGTCGTTTTGAATCTGCATCCGCTGGCGTGGCCACGGCATCAGTTCTTCTGCTGTGATCCGCAGGATCACGAATGGTTCGACGGGGCTGCTCGACTTGGCATGAAGCTGTCATCGTCGGGAATTCTGCATGAGCGAGATCTGGAGACTACCGGCGGCGGACACTCATGGGAGTACTTCAACCGCATGGCTCCAATTTGCATGAAACATATCACTGACAGTCTGCGGAAGATTGAGTAGTCGCAGGTCAGTGAGGGCACTTCTGCCTGTCGTTCTGAAGTTGCGCTGTTCACGATTTCCGGAGATCAACGGGGCGAAAGCAGCGAGAATTATCATTACCCGACGCGTCAGCGAGGGATTTACGGAAACACTTGTAAGACGCGACTGCTTAATCCCTCACTCACGAGCCTGTTGAATTAATCAGCCGGAACGCGTTAGCGTCCGGTTTTCGCTCCTGAAACCCAGGAAAAACAACCGGGTGCTAACGCACTGCGGCTGATGAAGCGATTAAATCAGCAGGCCGTCACGTTTCGGGTTGGGATGAACGCAAACTCGCCACTTCAAGAGTCCGAAGTCGGACATCGGACGGATGTGTTGTAGGTGCTCCGTCCGGCTATCGAGATCTTGACGTCAGGCGAAACAAGGGCGGGGTTTCACCAAGTCCACGTTGAAGCGACGATGCCGGGAGACCGCGAAAGACGAAAGCCAGATCGACCAGCATCTCGGGCATATCTCCGTAGTAAACATGGCCGGAATCGAACCAGCCACTTTCGGCAGTCGACGCATCGACAAGCTCGTACAATTTCGCTTCCGCCCCCTGCCGCGAAAACTCATTCAGCAGCCCCAGCGGTTCAAAACCATTTACGGATTTCGACAGCTTCAAAGCCTTGTCCTGTTTGGACGCATACACCGTAATTCTTCGGCTGAAACCTCGCAGACGTTTTCCAGACGATTTAACAAACCCTTTCGCATCCAGATCCGGGGCCGCCATGACGACCTGATCAAAGAATCTTGGAGGATTCCCCTTTTTGCCGTTGCGATCGTCAATCGTCTTCAGTGCTTCGGTGAGTATAAAATTGCCCATGCTGTGAGCGACCAGATGAACTCGTTCTGCACCTGACCAGCGACTGATATTTTCGATGACCTTAATCAGATCTTCATCAGACGCCTCCGCGCGACGAAGATCCTTCAGATAGTTGGCTCTTTCCTGAATACCTTCCAGGTCACTTCCAGCTGGCCAACTGAAAAACATCGCCGGCCCCTGGTAGTTCATGTCATAAGACATCTGCGCGGTCCGTCTGGCCGCATCTCGAAAGGTAGCGCAGTAGCCATGAACAAAAAGCATTAGCTGGCGAGTGGGTGAGGCGTCAACTTTCTTCCTCAACGCCATCCAGAATTCCGCATCCGGCAGGCGTTGAATCTCCATCAGGACAACGTGCTTCCGAGGATCCTGAGTGAACTCGAGCGACCAGATAGAAGGTTCGGGCAACGTGCCTGGCGTTCGTTTATAGGGAATGCTGATTTCGCAGACGCCATAAGACAGATCGCCACACTCGTCGCCAAAGAAAAGATCAGGATCTTTCATCGCTGCAGCAGCCGCTGAGGGCTCGCGATTGGTCGCAAAGTAGACGAATTCTGACGAGAATCCTTTGTGTTCTTTGGAGACGCCGTCGCGTTGTATCACCGTCTTGCCGGTGACGGGTGATTGCTGAGCGGCAATATTCGCATTCCGATCCGTTGTCGTCGGCTTTGAACCGGCCGGTGTCGGGATCGGCGGTGGCGGAGGCGACGCTGACGAACCCATGTTGGCAGTGTTCGAATCCACGGGATCAGCGGAACCTGATTCATGATCAGCCGTGAGCTCATCGTCACCCATGTGTTCATCGACTCCTCCGCCCGAAAGATCACCGGTCGTTTCGGGGGGCGATGTCGATTCTTCGATAGGCTTTGATTCGGAATTGGCCGAGCCTTCCGGATTCGTCGCTGGAGGAATGTCCGGAACCCATGTATCAGGAGAACCCACCTCGCGGATGTCTGAAGGAAGATCGGCAATTAGTTGGCCGGGGGACTCTTCTGTTCCCTGTTCTTCTGTTGATGAATTCTCGGCAGCTGCTCTATCAGACTCAGGTGTTTGTTGCGGCTGCGAACCACAACCCGCCGCGAACAGAATCATGATCAGCGACATCGAAACTGAAAGAACGCGTTGATCTGGCATCGAGTTCAATCCTTTGACAGTCGATGGCTTGGACTCTGGGGCACTCAAAAACGTTGGGCTCTTGATGCTATGTCGCGTGTTGTGTTATCGCTTGCGATGTCGCCGATTAACCGCGAAATGCGGGCAATCGGTGTCGTCCGCACTTTCCAGCAATCAGTATAATCAGGTCCTCTCATTTCTCGAAGCCCTGTTTCCCGTAGTGCAGGCATGCAGAACCATGCGGACCTGATCTCAGAGGCCCGAAAGCTGTCAACTTCGGGGCTGGGATGGTGAAAGGACTCTTATTGCCAGGGACTGCGTTTAACCACGAGGTCAGACGGGCGTCGCTGCGTAAGAAAATGGAGATCTCACTGAACCCCAAACGGGGTTCCACAACATGCGATGCTCGCACGAAGAACTCGCATTTGTGATGTGGAACCCCGTTGAGGTTGAGCTCCCTCTAGTTCTCGAACCAGTGGCCCACCGGCGGGAAGCCGACACTCGGCCGATGCTCGGGGTCCTCTTCCCCTTCTGTTCGCCCCCCAGGGACCGCATCAGCGATGGAGAACTCTCGGCGTTTGAATGTTGTCCCGAAAAAATGTGGGTAAAGATGAGTTCGGCAAGGAGGACCTACCGAAATCGCCGACTGCACCCTCGCTGCAGCGAA
Source organism: Planctomycetota bacterium (assembly GCA_052034165.1). Lineage (GTDB taxonomy): Bacteria > Planctomycetota > Planctomycetia > Planctomycetales > Planctomycetaceae > SXXK01. The sequence continues at coordinate 10,009 of JBPOIW010000319.1, forward strand.
TGTGTCCTGCGAATTGACCATGGGTGAGCCCGCGGATAAGCTAACAAGTTTGGTTCGACCTGAGGTTTAGTGGAGATGCGATTATGGCAGCAAAGAAATCACCGAAGTCCAAGGATCCAATGAAGGACAAGAGTTCGGCAATCCGGCGGGTGATCAAGAGGATGCCGACAGCAAACGTGAATGAAGTAGTGGCTGCGGTGAAGGATGAATTCGGCCACAAAGTGAACTCTGATCGAATCCTGATGGTCAAGACCAAACGGAATATGGTGGCCAAGCGAAACCAAACCAACACGCAATGGAAGAAGGGCCACCCGGTTGGTGCGGCTCAATGGATCGAAGCCATTAAGATCGCCCAACAGCTCCTGAAGGTCACCGGAAGCGTCGACAATGCAACAGCGCTGCTGAACGCACTCGATACGACTGAGTGATATCGGCTCGTTTCGGAACCTGATGAATCGCCCCGTCATTGCAGGGAAACGCCTGCTGTCAGCGTCGATGCTGCAGAGGTTTTCCCGGGGCCGTTGCCTGAGCACCCGGAGCGCCTAGAATGGGCTGAGGCGGCGTCTTTCAGAAGTGCCTGAGTCCATTTCGTTTCGGCGTTGTTTTGCTGAGTGACTGCTGATGAATGCTGCGTCCGACCTGGTGCCTCATCCCGATCGACGGGCCCTGCCCCCTGAGCGATTGTTCGCAACGATTCTCGTTTCTCTGTTCCTTGGCATGCCTATCGTCACTCAGGCGGATGAGCACGAAAAGAAGGTGGAGATCTGGAAGAAGACGTACGAGGAGAAGATCCTTCCCATTGTGGAAGCTCGCTGTGTGCAATGTCACCGCGGCGACAAGGTTGAAGGGGAGTTCGATTTTGGCAAGTTTCCCAATGGGCAGACCGCGGCTGATGCTGGCGATGCCTGGGAACGAGTAGCGAAGCGGATTCGTCTGAACGAAATGCCTCCGCAGGGAAGTCCCGGCCTGAACGATGAACAAAAAGCCGATTTTCACCGGTGGGTTGATTCGCGGCCGAATCAGGATCTGTGCAAACAACTGGCCTCGGAAGAAACTCAAAGCTGGTATCGTGGCTTTGTAATGAGCCGTCGACTGACTCAGACGGAGTATCGGAATGCCATTCGAGATGTCGTCGGAATTTCTTTGCAGCCCGATGAAGAACCACCCTCCGATGGCGCTGGCGGCGAAGGCTTCGATACCGTCGGAGATGCCCTGTTCACCTCCACCATTCATCTCGAATCCTATCTCGCGATAGCAGATCGAGTGATCGAAGACGCGCTGCCTGACGGGCAAGCATCGGACGATTCCGCGAAGGTTGCGATTCGAAATCGCCTGTTGCCCGTGCTGCCAAAGTCGTTGCAGGCCGAATCATCAAGGAGCGAGGCCGAAGCCGCTGCAGCGATCATCTCTCAGTTTGCTCGACGAGCCTGGCGGCGCCCGGTGACTGAAGGTGAGACGCTGCGACTGATGCAGCTCTATGAAGCATCGGCCGGTCGAGGTCGCGGATTTTTAGCATCCGTGCGAGAACCTCTGAAGGCTGTGCTGGTGTCTCCGCATTTTCTGTTTGTGGTGGAAACCGAACCGGATGCGTCCGGGGTGATTCGCCTGACTCCGCACCAGATTGCAACTCGCCTGGCCCTTTTCATCTGGTCCTCAATTCCCGACGAAGAGCTTTTGCAGGCCGCTGATTCTGAATCGATCCTGAACGAAGATCAGATCCGATTGCAGGTTCGTCGAATGTTGGCGGATCCCAGGTCGCTGGCTCTGGGAGAAAACTTCGGACTGCAATGGCTGGGACTTCGAGGCTTCAATGAAGTTCATCCGGATGCCGGAGTGTTCCCGGATTATGCCGAGGCGCTTGCATCCGACCTGCGTGAAGAGGCTGTTCGGTTTGTCGCTCATGTCTTCCAGCAGAACCGCCCTTTGACAGATCTGGTGGCGGCCGATTATGTCCTTGTGAACGGTCGTCTTGCGCAGCATTATCAGATCGATCTTCCCGTGGAGAGTCCCTGGCAAGCCGTTTCGGTGACGGATGGTCGGCGAGGTGGAGTCGTCACGTTGGGCAGCGTGCTGACTGCGACATCGTATCCTCGCCGAACGAGTCCGGTTCTGAGAGGCCGCTGGATCCTGGAAGAAGTACTGGGGTCGGCCGTGCCTGCTCCTCCGCCGAATGTTCCGGCTTTGGAAGAAAGCACCGCCAGCACGGAAGGCATGACACTTCGGCAACGGCTTGATCTGCACCGTCAAAAGGCTGAATGTGCCTCATGCCATGATCGAATGGATCCACTGGGCTTCGGTTTGGAGAATTTTGACGGAATTGGACGTTGGCGAGACACCGACAATGGGCACCCCGTCGACAATGCAGGAAAATTGCCGTCCGGGGATTCTTTCTCGGGCCCACACGAACTCAAGTCCGTGCTGATGAAACGCAGCGGTGAATTCCAGCAGCATTTCGTCCGCAAGCTACTGGGCTTTGCACTTGGAAGAGAATTGAACAAGTTCGACCAATGTATCGTGGAGTCATGTCTCAGGAAGCTGGGTGAGAATGAACTCAAAAGCCAGATCCTGATCGAAGAAATCGCTTTGAGTTATCCGTTCCAGTACCGATACCATAAACAGCCAGTTGAGGCCTCTGAGCCGCCAACGACCGGTCAGATTTTGTTTGATCGGCTTGAGCAGATTGCCCGAAGGGCGGACGCACTCAAGAAACAGGCTGATGCCCTGCAGGAGACCAAACCATGAATACACAGAATCTGGTACCTCAGAGCCCTTCACGGCGCAGAATGCTCAGGGGCTGCGGAGCAGCGCTTGGATTGCCGTGGCTGGAGTCCGCGATTTCTCGCACGGCTCGCGCCGAGGACAAAGCCGTGGAATCCGCAACCGGAGTGCCCGCAGGGCGGCCACCGGTTCGTTCGGCGTTCATCTATTTCCCTAACGGCGTGTGGGAGAAATCATGGACCCCCGAAAAGTCTGGCCGCGACTACGACTTAAGCCCCACACTTCAGCCACTGGCCGATGTGAAAGATGACGTTCTGGTTCTGACCGGGCTGGATAAAAAGCATAGCCATGGAGGCGACGGACATTACGCGAAGACGGCCAATTTTTTAACGGGGATGCCCGTGACGAAAACGACCGGCAAGAACATCAGTAGTGGAGGAATCTCGGTTGATCAGTTAATGGCTCAACACACCAGCCAGTTCACTCCGCTGCCGTCGCTGGAACTGGGCACAGAGCCGGTGATCAGCGGCATCGACAGCAACGTCGGATACACTCGGCTGTACGGCTCGCATGTTTCGTGGCAGTCGCCTACTCGACCGGTGGCCAAGGAGATCAATCCGCGTTTGGTCTACGAACGGCTGTTCGGACGACGAGTTTCGGACGATCCCGCTCGCTCGGAGTCTTACAGGAATCTGTTGGATTTTGTCCTTGAGGATGCTCGTCAACTTCGGCCGCGGCTGGGACGTGACGACCAGTTCAAGATGGACGAATATCTGGATTCGGTCCGCGCGGTGGAGAAGCGGATTGAGTTTTCGATGCAGCAAAAGCCTCGCGACTGGCAGCCCTCCGTGGCCAGCGGCGAGATAACGCCACCTCGCCCCGGTGTGCCTGCCGATTTTCGCGAACACATCGCGATTATGCTCGACCTGATGGTCCTGGCATTTCAGACGGATTCCACTCGAGTTGCTTCACTGATGTTTGCGAATGATGTCTCGGGCCGGAACTTTTCATTTGTCGAGGGCGTAAGCGGCAGTCATCACGAGTTGTCGCATCATGAGAACAACAAAGACAAGATTGCTCAGTACGAACGGATCAATCGCTGGCATGTCGAACAGTTCGCGGGCATGATGAAGAAGCTGAAATCGATTCCGGAAGGGGACGGTACGCTTCTGGACAACTGCATGGTTCTGTTTGGGTCCAGTATCTCTGACGGCAATCGGCATGACCCGGACAATTTGCCCGTTCTGCTCGGCGGTCATGGCGGTCGAACTTTGCAATCAGGTCAGCATCTTCAGTCGAAGGGGAACGTGCCGCTGTGCAATCTGTATGTGTCGATGCTGGATCGTATGGGGGTTGAAGTCGAACAGTTCGGAGACAGTACATCGCGACTGCTGGATCCGGTGGGCTAAGGACCAGTCTCGTAATAACTTCCGTAGCTGAAGTCGTGAGACTTCAGTCCGAACTCTCACGAGTTCGGCTACCACAGCAACTTATCTCGGGACCGTCCCTTAGCTGGACAGCGCCATGTTCGGCTCCCTTACAAGCCCGAAGCGGCCGCGAGTGAACACCTTGCGACTCATTCACTCGCTGGCGCTTCGGGCTTGTATTCTCAATGGTTTTCTTGAACATGACGCTGTCCAGTTAGACTTTCAGCAGATTCCATGACCGGGAGGTCATGCCGCAGATTGCGGCCTGATCAAGATTCTGATCACTCATCATGAAAATCGCCATTATCACCGCGGGTGGAGCTGGAATGTTCTGCGGCTCGTGCATGCAGGACAACACGCTCGTTCGCGCGTTGCGGATGGCTGGCGTCGATGCATTATTGCTGCCAACGTACACGCCGATCCGTGTTGACGAGGAGAACGCCAGCGACTCGCGAGTTTTCCTCGGTGGAATTAATGTGTACCTGGACTCCAAAGTGCCAGGCTGGAGATTCCTGCCACGTTCAATGAAACGCTGGCTTGATCGTCCTGGCGTTGTCAGGTGGTTGTCAAAAAGGAGCAGCAGCACGAATGCCGCTGACCTTGGATCATTGACTATTGATCTGCTTCGAGGCAATCAGGGCCCGCAACGAAAGGAGATCCAGGAACTGATTCAGTATCTGGTACACGATCTGCGGCCCGACGTGATCCTGTTCAGCAATGCCCTCTTATCGGGAATTGTGCCTGAGCTTCGCCGACAGTTTTCGGGACGCCTGTATTGCCTGCTCCAGGGCGACGATATTTTTCTGGATGCATTGCCGGAACCATGGAAATCACAGGCAATGCTGCTGGTCAAAAGCAATGCGACGCATTTCGACCGCGTGTTGACTCACAGTCAATACTACAGTCAGTTCATGCAGCGATATCTGTCTCTGCCCGCAAAGAAGCTCAGAACTATACCGCTGACTATTGAACATGCTGACGCCCCCGGCTCTCATGAAGACAGCGGTGACAACTCCGAAGTATCTTCGATGATTACCGTGGGCTACTTTGCAAGAATCTGTCCGGAGAAGGGCGCCTTTCGATTTCTCGACGCGGCCGAAGCGATACTGAAGACTCGGGATAACCTGCGGTTTGTGATGGGCGGATTCCTGCCAGAACTTCACCGACCAGCTTTTGAGAAACGCTTGAACCAAGTCCAGTCAGTATTTCCTGACCGTGTGCATTGGGCTGGTAGTCCAGCGGATCGAGCTGGCAAGATGCGGTTGATTGGGTCGTTTGACTGGCTATGTGTGCCGACGATTTATCACGAACCCAAGGGACTGTACGTGCTCGAGGCCGCTCTGGCCGGCGTCCCCTCGATCGTGCCGAATCACGGTGCGTTTCCGGAACGAATCCAATCCGTCGGCGGCGGACTGCTGTTTGATCCGTCGGAAAAGAACTCACTGGAAGTCATTCTGTCCAGTCTCAAAAAAAAAACCACGACCGCGCGCGGCCAAATCCTCCGACAAGCCTGCCTGGCTCATCATGGAATGCAGGCGTCCGGGGAGACCATCGCAAAGCTGATCCGGGATGACGCGTAAATCGGATTGGCTCGTGTCGCAAAAACTGATGGAACGTCGGCAGGCCCCCGCGAATAGAACTCTGCGGTAGAAAACGTCGCGAGGTCATCAGCCAAGGCGTGAAAGAACTCTATTCTGAAGTTCGGCAAGCTTCGTCTTCAGTGCTGTCAGGTGCTCAGCGGCCAGTGTTCTGTCAGGAACAAGATATGGGGTTCAATGCGAGCCGACGGAGCGGCTCGACTACGGAGATTCGCCGCTCCGTCGGCGAAAATGGGATCCACCGTAACCCTCAAATCAAAACTTGACCAGCCACTGGCGTCTCCATTTCTGAAACCAAACTCCCCGGAATCGGCTGCAATGCTTGCCCCGCGCTGATGATCGCGCATTCCTCGCGCCTCTTTTCATCATCCTGTTCAATCCCCGATGTGCATTTCGACACCAAAAATTCGCCGGTCAGAATCATTGGCCTTCACATCCGGAACAACGACCGTGGCGATCTCAAACTTATGGTACAGAAATGGGATGCGCGTGCTCCCGGTTCGTCACATCCGTTGAACGCTGGCACTCAACAAGTGAGTCGGCATTCGTACATGCATGCGCCCCGGAACCACTGGCAAGTTGTCCAGCACCTTGGGTATGGTATACTTCGAGCGAGTAGTCTTATCTGGATTTTGATCACGTCGGAGACTCCGATGATTGTTCGATATAGCATTGGTATTACGCTTTGGTCCGTCCTTCTGACATGCGCATGGAGCGCCGATCCGCCGGCAGAGATTCGCTGGAACTTTGGTGCAGAGGAAACGACTCCGCTGGAGGCCAGTGACGGCGTTCACCGCGATGTGCCGGGGCCACGGCCGCCGGAGTATCCGGATTTCGAGCCGGGGAATACAGCCGTCAAACTGGATGGCAAAGGCGCTCACCTGTCGATTGCAGACAGCGGGCCGCAGAGTCCTTTTGACTTCACAGCTGGCGATTCGATTACGCTCGAAGCCTGGGTGCAGGTCGATGACATTCGCAGCGGCGAAAATCTTTATGTGATCTGCAAAGGACGAACGGGGGCCCCGGGCTTCTCGGCGGAGAATCAGAACTGGGCTCTGCGAATTGCCGAGCGAGATGGCAAGGCGGGGCTGGGTTTTCTGTTTGCATCGTCCCCAAACTCCGGCAATCCCAAAGGCGGATCACCATGGCATCGCTGGACCTCTGACTCTGGATTTAAGCCCGGTCGCAATTGGCATCATGTTGCGATCACGTATAAATTCGGCGATTCCAGCAGCCTGCGCGGTTGGATCGACGGGAAACCTCAGACCGGCAAATGGGACATGGGCGGCGCGACGAATGATGCTCCGGCCGTTGACGACGACGCCGTGTGGATTGGCTCCGCGCAGAGCGGAGCAGCCTCCAGCAGCTTTCGAGGCTGTCTCGATTCGATCGCGATTCATCGCCAGATTCTGGACGATACCACTTTGAAAAGTCGGTTCAATTTCACCGGCAAAGAAATCGTCGATCGACCACTGGCCGAAGTCATGCCCGACATGGGAACTCTGGAGCCGGGCATCGTCAGTGCCGCGTTGCTGGAAGGAATGCCGGCGCATAACCGTTGGCTGAATGAAGGAGAAACTCTTCCGGTCGAGATTCTTCGTTGGCAGCCGGAAGCGTTTCTGCTTGACCGTCTGCCGCTGCGTCATGACGCATGGGGAATTCGCGACAGCTGGAGAGCTCCTGTTCTGCTGCGAATTGCGGCCGATGTGAAGCTTTCACCTGGTCAGCATCGATTTCTGATGCGAGTACGCGGCCTGAGTCGATTGTGGGTCGATGGAAAAGTCATCGCACGCGCCGAACCGTCAAAGGGTTCACCGAGCGGCGAAGAGCCGATGACTCCCGTGGCCACTCCGCCAGCGCCGGGTGCTCGTATCGCTGAACACCGTCAGCAGGAGATTTTTGGCGATGCAGTTGTTTCAGAAAGTGGTGTGTGCCGAGTCGTACTCGAAACACTGGTTGGTGGAAAGGATTTTCGCACTGATCCCGGCGAGCTGTGTGTCGCAGTGCGAAACGAAGACGGTCGATCCTTCCTGATTCTCCCGCAGACAGACCAGGAGATGAATCCGATTCTGCTCACTGATGCCACCGTTGATGCGCTGCTCAAACGGACCGAGTTGGCGTTGTCTCAACTTGACAACATCAATCGCCGAACCGCTGCCGCCAGTCAGGATGCATTCTGGAAGTCTCGTCACGACGTCGCCCGCGAATGGGTGAAGCACAACCCGGCTCCGCAGGTTCCTGCAGTAGCTGGATCAGACGCGAGTACTGCTGCAACCGGAAATCCCATTGACGCGTTTCTGGCCGACAAAGTGCAGAAGGCTTTGGCAGAGTCTGCGAAAAATCCCGTCGATGAAGCTCGCGAATTTCACAAGTCTGTGCTGCCCATTCTGAAAGAACAATGCTCACGCTGTCACGGCGACAAAGCGAACGGTGGACTGCGACTGGATTCTCGCGATGGGGCATTAAAGGTTGGCGATTCCGGCGCTGCCGCGATTGTTCCCGGCGATCTTTCCGCGAGTGAACTCATTCGGCGGATCCGTGCTTCGGATCCGGATGAACGCATGCCACCGGGTGGAGCGGCTTTGGCTGACGATCAGATCAAAACTCTGGAGTCGTGGATTTCTTCCGGCGCCATCTGGCCTGCGCCTCCGGTGTCACAGGAAGATGTCGCTGCGGCGCCACTCATTTCGGATGCCGAATTTCTCCGGCGATCTTATCTGGACACCGTTGGCGTTCCACCGACCGAACAGGAAGCTCGTGAGTATCTGCATGACGAGTCCGTCGACAAGCGGACCAAACTGGTCGATCGACTGTTGGCGGATGAACGCTATGCCGACAACTGGGTGAGCTATTGGCAGGATGTGCTGGCGGAGAACCCAACGCTGGTGAACTCCAGCTTGAACACGACCGGTCCCTTCCGCTGGTTCCTTTACGATTCGTTGCGTGACAACAAGCCGTTCGATCGCATGGTGTCAGAACTCATCCAGCTTCGCGGCAGCGCGCATGAAGGCGGGAGTGCGGGCTTTGGCATTGCGGGCGACAATGATGCTCCGTACGCGGCCAAAGGTCAGATCGTGGCCAACGCCTTCCTTGGGATCGAACTGCAATGCGCGCGGTGTCACGATTCGCCATATCACAGCACGAAGCAAAGCGATTTGTATTCTCTCGCGGCAATGTTTGAGCAGAAGCCGGTCAGTGTTCCCAAAACCAGTCGCGTGCCGGTCGCGTTCTTCGAAAAGAAGGCTCGCGAATCCCTGATTAAAGTGAGCCTCAATCCAGACGCAACGCTGGAACCAAAATGGCCATTCGCGGAAACGTGTGGCAGTATTGATGATGATGCGTTAAACGCTCTGCTGCAGTCCCCGAAGAACTCGCGAGAGCGTCTGGCGGCGTTGATTACATCGCCGCAGAATACTCGATTCGCACCGGTCGTTGTGAATCGTTTGTGGCGTCGTTTGATCGGTGCGGGATTTGTCGAACCGGCTCATGACTGGGAAGGGCATTCGGCCAGTCATCCGGAGTTATTGCAGTGGCTGGCTCAAGAATTTGTCAGTCATGACTACGACCAGAAACATCTCATTCGTCTGATGATGACGTCACAGTTGTATCAGCGAGCAGCCTCGGGACGGAATCTGACTGCGTCTCCGGAGTTGCGATTCTTCACGGCTCCGGATCGACGACGTCTGACGGCAGAGCAGATTGTGGACTCGCTGCATGCTGCCGGTGGCCAGGTGATGGATGTCGAAGAATTTACGTTCGACCCGGATGCTCGCCGTCCAGCCAGCAACAGGTTGACTCTGGGTATACCCGATCGGGCCTGGAAGTTTGCCAGCCTGGCCAATGAACGTGACCGTCCTACGCTGGGTCTTCCCAAGGCGCGAGCGATCGCCGACATTCTGGAAGCGTTCGGCTGGAGCGGTTCACGTCAGAGTCCTCGCACAGATCGTGAAACATCATCCAACGTGTTGCAACCGGGCGTTCTTGCTAACAGCACAGCGTCCGTCTTGTTGACTCGAGCGACTAAAGACAGTGGTCTGGCACTGCTCGCCATTGAAGCGAAGTCCTCCGAAGAACTTGTCGACAGTCTCTTCCTGAGATATCTCAGTCGCTACCCCACACCGTCAGAACGAACGGCGTTGGCACAAGCTCTGTCGGTCGGATTTGACTCGCGCCTGCTGGCCACGAATGCGGCGCCGGCAACATCAACGCCCGAGCCGCTTCCGAAGGTCACGTGGTCAAACCATCTGAGGTCAGAAGCGAATCACGTGGCTCTCGAAATGGAACGCCGTGCTCGCGATGGCCAACCGGCAGATCCTCGCCTGAGTTCCGAATGGCGTGAGATCTACGAAGACACTGTCTGGAGCATTATTAACATCCGCGAGTTCGTCTGGATGCCGTAAAAGGACTCGTCCCGAAACAGACGTGCGGCCATTTACTGACGAGCCTCGAAGTTATTTCCCCGGCACAGCTTTCTCCCACGCCGCGGCACCGCCGACGACGGGGAGTGTTAAAGTTGTTGCGTCGAGGTCGACGGTTAACTCTGTTCCGGGATTTGGCCACAACGTAAAGTCACGATCGCTGGAAAAAATCATCAGCCCGATCTGTTCGCCCGCCTGAATGACCTGATCATCTGGCTGCAGAGTGAAGTTCAGATCGTAGAACTGACAAGGAACCAGCGGAGAACTTTTCTCCAAAGAACTGTGGTTTTGAGGATCCGCCCAGCCGCGAGTAATCACGTCGTCAGTAATTCGCTCGCTGTCTGTCCATGGTAAAGAAACCAGCCAGACCGACAGATTGGCGGCCGGTTTGTTGCTGGATACTCGAATCTTTATGCTGGCCGTGCCCGACAGATGCAGGGGCTCCGTGAGTTTGGGTGTCGCAAAAAGGAGTCGGTGATTGGTCCACTCGGCCTTCGCCAGCGACGCACCGCTGAACGAGAAATTGTCGAACAGCGTTTGGGTCCCCTGGTTCGGAACTGCTGCGGTCAGCAATTGCCCGAGTTGTGCCCCCTCGCCGCTCGGATGAAGTGTCACGGGCTTTGCTTCGGGATGAGGATAATCCGCATACGAAGTTGGCTGTTCACGTGCGTCGGCTTCTCGCACGATCCAGGACTTTGGATCCTTCTCCACGCCATTTTCAATGCCATACAAATACCGTGTGAACCAACGATTCATCTGTTTTGTCGGAGGCGGACCGCCATGACCTCCCTGATGGAAGTAGGCCTGAACTGGCAGGCCTTTGGCCTTCGCCGCTTCGTAGATTCTGACGCTGTGTTCGGGCATCACATTCCAATCGTTGAATGCGTGCGCCATCAGCAATGCGGCTTTCATGGGTCCCATGTCATTCAGGTAATCTCGCCCGGCCCAGAAGGAGTTGTAATCGCCAGTGATGCGATCAAACCCTGCCTTCATTTCCTTATCCCGGACGTTCTCATTGCAGAAGGCGCGGTGATCCGGCGGACCGCTGTGAATGAAATTGTAGAGCACATCGATATCTTCTCCCATGTATCCACCCGGATGACGGATGAGTCCATGCGAACGATAGTAGTGGTAGTAAGAGGTGTTCGGAGCGACTGGAATGATGGCCTCAAGTCCTTCTACTCCGGTTGTTGCGGCGGCCAGTGGAATCGTGCCGTTGTAAGAAGTTCCCGTCATGCCCACCTTGCCGGTACTCCAGAATGCTTTGACTTCTTCGTTCTGATCAGGCGTTGTGAAGCCTTTGGCTCGCCCATTCAACCAGTCGATCACAGCTTTCGGAGCGAGCGATTCATTGTCGCCGCCCACGGTGGGGCACCCCTGGGACAATCCTGTTCCCGGCGAAGAGGAATGAACAACCGCGAAACCTCGCGGCACCCAAACGCTGACCTGAGATTCTGAAATCGTGGGACGAAGGCTCTGCTGAGGTATTGGTGCCGGAATCACATGCATCGGCGGGGTAGCGTTCAGTTCATGGCGAGGATTCCAGAAGAACTGCGGCTCGTTGGTTCCCGTCCCGGCGTAATACGGACTGGATTCATAGATCACGGCGACCTTCAGACCTTCCGTGTCGGTTTGCTTCTGGCGAGTCACATCGACATGCATGCGATCCAGCTTGCCGTCACCATCAGAATCAAATTCCGTTTCAACCCAAAGATCATGCCGCACCCAGTCGGCCGGATCCTTGAACTCCGGGACAATCTGAGCTTCCCCGTCTTTAAACACAGGCACCTTTGGATCGTCCGCAGACGCGATCCCGACACATATCGTCAACAAAGCTGAGAAAGCAGACGTTCGCCGAGAGAACACAGGCATACGAGACATCCTGAAGCAACCACAAGTTCGAATAATGCAATTCTGAAACTGACTGCCGTCGAGCAAAGCCATGGCTTTCGGATTCTGACAGGCACAATTCTTCCGCACAACGTTACTCCGAGCCCAAATTGTTGAACATCTTTTGGAACGTGCGAACTCCTGTCTTCACAGTTGGCAGGCTGGGGAATTCGAGATGTTTATACCTCTGGAAAACGTGTAAATCGCGTGCCGTCATGGTCATCAAAGAACGCCATTCATTGGCAGTCACTTCGAAAAGCAGAGGCGTCTTCCCCATGCTCGACGCCGAAGAAAGAAACGGAATGGCCCTATGGTAGCCGAACTCGTGAGAGTTCGGACTGAAGTCTCACGACTTCAGCTACGGAAGTTATTACGGGACGGGTCCTAAGCCCACGGCAGCCGGATACTCTTTGCACCAAAACGAGCATCGAGGTTGTCAATGGAGCACCGTTGAGTGGATGTAACTTTCAGGGCGTCTGTATACTTTATCGTCGCATAACTCACTTCTCCGGAAGATTCGGAGTCCATTTTCGATGCATCCCCATTTCTCCCGAATCATGATCGCCGCGCTGCACATTGGAGCATTAGCGGGGCCACCTGCGATGGCTCAGCGTCAAATGCCATCTCCAGTGCCAGCCGATCATGCGACGATGATTATCATGGCTCCGCTGGGGCCTGTGATCGCCGACCTCAGGATCTCCGTGGCGAAGATTCCTTACAGGACCTGGGTCAGTCGCTTCGTGGCAACGCAAATGGACGTCGACAAGAACGGTCGGCTCGACAGCACCGAACTGGCTCTGCTGACCGAAAACGTGCGACGCCTTGGAAAGATCTCGGGCCCCAAAGAAATCCTCGAATCTGCGGTCGATGATGCAGACGCCACAGATGTGCCGGTAAAAACGTTTACCGAGTGGCTGCAGACTCGATTGCCAAAATCATTTGATCTGATTGCTCAACCGCAGGCCGCTGACGACGCTGTTCGCCTGACGTCACTGATCGACGTGGACCTCGATGCATCGATCTCCGACAAGGAACTCCTGGAGCTGCCGCGAACCCTGCGTTTTCGAGATCTCGACAATGACGAAACCTTCAGTGTGTCCGAACTAATGCCATATCGAGATCCTCGAAGTCAGAACTCACCGGTCACTCCTGATGTGGTGAACTTGCCGTTCTTTCATGTCACGGATGAAGCATCGGCAAGGATTGCGGCGGAGAGAATCATTCGACGTTACGGCTCTGATGAGACTGTCGAGGCTTCTGTTCTCCGCCAGCCGAACGGTTCTGAAGCGGATCGTCGCCTCAGCATTGACGAGCTTGTCACGAGTCTTCAGCAACCCGAGTTTCATCTTACGATCGACGTCAAGTTGTCGGATCGAGCTGGTACCAGTGACATCGACGTGGCAATCGATCCATCAGCGGCGTCGTTCTGTCGGACGACGGATGATAAGTTCGGCCAGACGGCGATCGTGGCGGACGGGTTGCCACTCAAGATTGTGGCCCGGGGCGGTGGAGCCAACAACCGTGCGGTGACACGCGGCTTTCTCGGTCAGACATTCGTGATGATCGACGGAGACCGAAATCAGTATCTGGATGAAACTGAGTTCGCCGGAATTGTCGGGGCCATGCAGCAGTCCGGAGCGAACGGCGACTTTGCGACTGTCGATCAGAACGCCGACAAGATGGTGACTCGCGACGAGCTTTTCTCGTTTGTAGAACGAGATCTGATGGCTGCCGCCAGTCGTATTGAAGTGACCGTCAAGCAGGACGGGAAAACGCTGTTCAGCCTTCTGGATGCAAATCAGGATCGACGTCTGTCGGCTCGAGAAGTCAGAAGTGGAACGGCGGTTCTGCAGAAGTATGATTTGAACGGAGATGGTGCCTTCGCCGAGACCGAACTGGGGACGGAATACGTGCTCACACTGGGGCTTGGCCGTTCAGAGCTGCGTCGCAACTCCGGCATGATGACAATGCAGACGATGACCATGAACAGCGGAGATGCAATTCTTCCCGGGCTTGAAGGCCTCAGCGGGCCGGAATGGTTTCGCCGCATGGATCGAAATCAGGATGGTGACGTTTCGGCTCGCGAGTTTCCTGGAACATCGACACAGTTCAAGACATTGGACACAGATCAGGATGGCCTGATGTCAGCCTCCGAGGCCGAAGCCCTTCGGCAGCCCTGACCACGCGGCTTTTGACGACTTGGATTTACCGGGTGTACCTCTGATCTGGATCTGTCATCTCGAACTGTTGTGTGAAGCAGTGCCCCTTCTCTCTCACGGCAGAAGGTCGGCAGCAGGCCGGAGGACGGGGCTTTCGTTGCCAGAAACGCTCGACAACCCGTCCCCGAACGCACGAGATCAATGCTTGGAAAACTTCTCGTATAGCGAAGCATAGACGCCCTGTTTGTTGATCAGTTCATCATGAGTTCCTCGTTCAACGATGCGACCATGATCAAGCACCAGAACCTGATCGGCGTTACGAATCGTGCTGAGCCGATGAGCCACCACGAACGCGGTTCGTCCGGTAAGAAGTATTTCCAACGCTTTTTGCAACCGCGACTCTGTCGCGCTGTCGATGCTGCTGGTGGCTTCATCCAGAATGAGAATTGCTGGCTCGGCCAACATCGCCCTCGCGAAGCAGATCAGCTGTCTCTGGCCGGAACTGACGGTTGCTCCCCCTTCGCCAACGGATGTTTGTATCCCCTGCGGAAGCGCCAGAAACAGATCTTCGCAATCCAGTTTTCTCAGCACGTCGTGAATCTCGGCGTCGGTCGCCTCCGGTTTGGAAAAGCGAATGTTGTCGGCGATCGTCCCGCTGAATAAGAAGTTCTGCTGCTGCACAATTCCCAGACGGCGATGAAGTGAGTGTCCCTGCAAACTGCGAATATCGTGACCATCGATCAGAACTTGTCCCGAGTTCGCCAGATAGAACCGACACACGAGATTAATAATCGAAGACTTCCCGCTGCCCGTATGGCCGACCAGGGCGATCACGTCGCCGGAATGTGCTTCAAAGGAAATTTCATGCAGCACCGGACGATGGGAGTCATAGCCAAACGTGACTTTATCAAACGTCACATGCCCCTGTACGGTTTCAAGCACTTTTGCATCAGGCGGATCCGACCATTCGGGCTCAGTATCCAGGAGTCGGTAGAGCCGCTCCGCGCCGGCCATAGCGGTCATTGCCTGGTTGTACTGATTGCCCAGAATCGAAATCGGGGCAAAGAACAGATTGGCCATGAAGAAGAAGCTGACCAGATCGCCGATCTCAGTCGAATGTCCTGGTGTGAGCACTCGATAACCGCCAACCAGCAGCAGCACGGCCATAAAAATCTGGCTGTTCATCTCCAGCAAGGGCAGAAACGTGCCCTGCGTCTTGAGCACTCGAGTATTGTAGTACGAATGGTCGGCGGCCAGTTCGCCGAACACCGCAGCGTTCTCCTGTTCACGAACAAAGCCCTGAGTGACTCGGATCCCAACGACCGACTCGACCAGCGTGGCAGTGACTCGGCTGAACGATTCACGCATATTTCTTAACGCGACACTCAGTCGTTTGTGAAAGTGCCGGTTGATAAACCAAATGACAGGCGCCAGCCCAAGCACGATCAGAAAAAGAGACCAGTCGTACCAGATCATGGCGGTAGCGGCGATCGCCATTTGAATAAACTGAACCAGCGTCACATAGAAGACTTCCTGCACGCCGATGCGAATGTCTTCCATGTCAGAAGTCATGCGACTGATCACGCGGCCGATGCGATTCGTGTGAAACCATCGCATTGGCATTCGCTGCATATGCTCGAACAAACGAGTCCGGAGATCGCTGACGACGCTCTCCCCCATTTCGAGGGCCAGTCGCTGGCGAAAATGCATCACGAACTGAGTTGAAATTGCCAGCAATGCGAAACCAATGGCCCCATGAACGACGCCCTCCACGTCATGCTCGGCTATCGGCCCACGAATAATCGCGGCAAGCACCCAGGTCAGCGCGGGGAGCTGAACGGCACGAATCATCACCACGATCAGAAGCCAGACTCGCTTTGTGCCACACGAACGAGTCGACTCCATAAGTCGTGCAATGAGACGAAAATCGAGAGGCCTCTGGCGAGGTTCATCTTCCCGTTCAATATGTCGCGTCAGCGACCGAGCAGGAACGTTTACAACAGCCATGAATCTATCCCGACCCCACATGTCACCGGACATCGCGGAGCTAACTACGGATCAAATCCTGTGGTGAGCAGAATTGATGACAACAGGAACCATCCGATGTGTGGCCAGGACTGAGTTCAGGATCTGAAAGCTGTCTCCCGAAAACCCACGCCTCAGCCGCACGACGAATATGACACAGGATAGAACAGTCGGCGGACACACTGCGAGCCGAATTTCTCGACGCCCCATGAAACGCGACGACACTTGCAATTTTGCGTTCTCGAATCCGGGATCACCGCGGCCCGGCCGGCATTCCGCGAGACACCCAGAACAGATCCGACCGGGGCCCGCGGACGTTCAACTTGTCGCATTACCACCACGGAGCGCACTTGAGGCACGGGGAACTCGACGCCCCGCGGAGAAAGCAGACAAAAGCATGAAGCGGACAAGACGTCCGCGCTCCCGGAGCGTGGGCGTCTCGCCCGCTGATGATTCCTGAATTTATCCCTGACAAAGTATTCGTTGATGAACCAATGGACTACTCGGGGGTCCGTGAAACGAGTAACTCTGTAGTCCGGGCCGACGGTGCAAAGAACAGCGACGCGATGATTGACGCCGATGCCATTCCCGCGACGACCAACAGGCTGACGGAGATCGGAATCGGAGCGACATCCATAAGCATCATCTTGACGCCCACGAAGCCCAGCACGCCTGCGAGACCGAACTTTAGATAGACGAACTTCTCCATCAAGCCTGATAACGCAAAGTACAATGATCGCAGACCAAGTATCGCGAACGCGTTAGAGGTGAAGACAATAAACGGATCCCTGGAGACAGCCATGACAGCAGGAATTGAGTCGACCGCAAAAACGAGATCAGACCATTCCACGAGGATCAGCACAAGCAGCAACGGAGTTGCCGACCAGCGGCCGTCCTGCTTTACAAAAAATCGATCACCATTGTAATCCTCAGTCACCGGAATCAGTCGTCGACTGAATCGCACCAGCCAATGATCGCCCAGCGATTTAGAGACGTCAGGGCCTTTCAGCATTCGCCATGCAGAAAGCAGCAATATGCCACCGAAGATGTGAACCAGCCAATGAAAACGCTGAATCATCGCCACGCCCGCCACGATCATGACGACTCGCATGGCCAACGCACCGAAAACGCCCCAGAACAGGACTTTATGTTCGCATTCGCGTGGCACTTTCATCGCGGTAAACAACATGGCGAACACAAAGACATTATCGATGCTCAGCGACTTCTCAATCACATAGCCCGTCAGAAACTCCATCGCAGTTCGGGATCCGGAATTGAGATAGAGCAACCACGAAAAGCCAAGTGCAAGCGCAATCCAGATGATGCTCCATGTGATCGCTTCTCGGAATCTGACCACGTGAGCTTTCCGATGAAACACGCCCAGATCAAGAGCCAGCATTCCCGCCAGAAAACTTACGAAAGCGACCCACGTCCACGGAGAGAATTCCATTGTCCTCGTTCACCTGAAATGTTGTAGAGAGTTCATAAAAAAGCCGTGACCGGCCCCCCTTGCCGTCGGCGCATCCCGGTGATCCGGGAACTTTCAGGGGAGCCAGTCCCGGCCTCAGACTTACCTCAGAATCTTTGGCACCTTGAAAACCGTCGTATATTCACGGAAGTCCGGAGTCCGCGCGCTTTTACGCTTCAACGACACCGGACATCGAAAGGCCCTGGTGTTCACGCTGGCGATCGAGCAGACGGGCGAGAGATCTTGCGGCACGATCAGCCACATTAGCAACGGCTGTTTCGATCGAGACGTCGGTATCTCCGACCAGTATTTCGCCTCGCTTCCGCAGAAGCACTTTAAAGCGGCACAGAATGTCGCTTCCACCTTTCGGGCCGTTCACGTCACTCAGCGTCACATGTACCGTTCGGACCTGAGATGAGAAACGATTGAGGGCGTACTGAATACGTCGCTCGACGATTTCCTGCTGATTGGCGTTCAGAGAAATGTTGCGACTGAGTACCTGAATCTCCATGATTTTCTCCACTTGAAAAAAGAAGGCATTTTGCACTTAGGAACAGTCCCGCAATAACTTCCGTAGCTGAAGTCGTGAGACTTCAGTCCGAACTCTCACGAGTTCGGCTACCACAGGAACTTATTTCGGGACCGTTCCTTAAAAATTACCACGGGAAAAAGTGATCTGTGGCGTGACGACGCAAACCGTCCATTGAATTACCTTCGCTGGCAACACCGCACGGGTTGAACTTTCACAAGCGAGGCGCAAACATCGCTTAAAAGCGAAGGCCATTGGCGGGACGTTTTTTGTCCGGAAGAATTCCCGGGACGGCTTGCGACATAACGCATTCAGACCGGATCCTATTGGGCGAGTTTCACGGCATTCGGGATCAGACTTCTTAATCCCAGTCGACAACTCGCCCGGAACACTGACTATTGATCATGGTGTCTCGATATCGTTGCAGATCACATCGAATATCTCCGCCAGACTTCGCCTGCAGCCGAATCAGAAAAATCCGCTGGCTCAGTCGAGTTCGGCAGTTCGATCGATCCAGTTCTCTGACTCTTGTCCGAGTGCTTCGCCCCGATGCACGAAGTGGCCTGCCTGCCGGGACCGAAGAACCCAGCCGTTCCTCCCGCCACAACTCCGGCGGCAACAACCTCTCGGACGTCGCCGGACTGGAAAGCGAACCTGAATATTCTGCAGCCATCATGACATCCTCTCCTTGATCGTTGGACTTTGCAGGAAGCTCACTTGTAACCTCCATCGTCACAAGTTTACGCCTGCCAACAGATTTGACTAATTCAAACTTATGTGTTGAACCATTGATTTAAGTGAAGTATTCTGCAGTCATGAACTGGATGAACTATCACCATCTTTTGTACTTCTGGACGGTTGCTCGCGAAGGCACGATTCAGCGAGCTGCCGAGAAGCTGCACATAGGCCAGCCGGCCATCAGCACTCAGCTGCGCAGCCTGGAAGAATCTTTTGGACAGAAGCTGTTTCAGAAATCCGGACGGACTCTGCAACTCACGGAAACCGGTAAGACGGTTTTTCGGTACGCCGACGAGATCTTCTCGCTGGGCCGGGAGTTGATGGATACATTGAAAGGGCATCCCGCAGGCAAGCCGGTTCGATTCACGGTCGGCGTCGTTGACGTGATGCCCAAGCTGATGGCTCGCCGACTACTGGAGCCTGCCCTGCAGCTTTCAGAGAATCTGCAGTTGGTCTGCGTCGAGAACTCCCTTGAGGAACTGCTCAGTGAGCTGATGTTGCACAATCTTGATATTGTGCTGTCTGACGTTCCGGTGACATCCGCCGTTAAAGTCCGCGCTTACAATCATCTGCTGGGCGATTCGACAGTCGGCCTGTTTGCACAGAAAGAGATCGCAAGGAAACACAGGAAAGCGTTTCCCGAATCATTGAACGGTGCTCCATTCCTGTTGCCTCGGCGAACATCAGCAGTGCGCCGCGCAATCGACACATGGCTGGAAAAAGCCGATCTGCACCCGAAGATCCGCGCGGAGTTTGATGATACGGCCCTGATGAAAGCGTTCGGTCAGACCGGAGAAGGCATCTTTCCCGGAGCGATGGTGATTTCGGATGAGATTTGCCGTCAGCATGAAGTGGAGCTGATCGGGGAACTCGACGGTGTCCGTGAACAGTTCTTCGCGATTTCCGCTGAGCGCAAGATTAAACATCCGGCGGTCCTGGCGATTGCCAGCACCGCACGGACGGGGATTTTTCTCTAAGGACCAGTCCCGCGATCACTTCCGTAGCTGAAGTCGTGAGACTTCAGTCCGAACTCTCACGAGTTCGGCTACCACAGGAACTTATTTCGGAACCGTTCCTAACTGGACAGCGTCAAGTTCACGAAAACCATTGAGAATACAAGCCCGAAGCGCGAGCGAGTGAATGAGTCGCAAAGTGTTCACTCGCGCTTCGGGCTTGTAAGGGAGCCGAACATGGCGCTGTCCAACTAACCGCAACACCGAAGCTATTTGACGGCAACGTCGACGGCGGTGACGAGTCCGGTGGACAGATCGTAGACGCCTCCGGCAACAATCAGCTCTTTGCGCTGCACAAGCTTTGAAATGATTGGCGACGCTTCTGCAAGCAGAATCGCCTGATTGCGGACGTTTTCGAAGATCGCCCGATCGAGATTACCGTTGGCCGCTTTGACAGCGGGGCGGATGTGCTGGAACAGCCCGCTGATCTGACCGGGCACCTCATCACCTTTCATCGTGGCCGTGACAGCGCCGCAACTCGTATGCCCGAGTACATAAAGCACTTTGGCTCCGAGTATCTTCGTGCCAAACTCCAGGCTGCCGATATTCTCGCTGGATGCAACATTGCCGGCGATTCGAGTCACGAACAGGTCGCCAAAGCCCTGATCAAAAACAATCTCGATCGGCACCCGCGAATCAGCGCAGCCAAGAAATGCGGCAAATGGCTTTTGTCCGTTCGCCACCTCACGAACACGATTCATATCCCGATGCGAAGAGATTGACTGGCCTTCTGCGAAACGCCGATTTCCGTCAATAAGCAGTTTCATGGCTTCTTCCGGCGTTTGCGGAACACTCAGAGGTAAAGCTGCAGACGAAGACACATCACCAGCGGCAGACAAAGACATGAAGCCCGTCACACCGCAAGCCGTGCTCAGCATGGCCTGACCCAACAATGATCGTCGAGTGGATTTGAGTGAGTCGGAGGCGTGCTGGGCACCGGCCGGAAAAACTTCAGACATACTTTTCTCCTCGAATAACACTGACAGTGGAAAGGTAAGCAATCACCGCGTAACGCTCGAAATATTCAACCGAGATGAGTTTCAACAGGCGGTCAGCAACTTCTGGCGAAACGATCGTCTCCAGCCTGATGTTGGAGCCCAGGATTTCGCTGACGCGTCTTTGCCGGAGACCTTCACCTTCGGCATCCGTTACGGTGTAGCCTTTGGCGCCGGCACTTCGAACATCAGCAATAAGACGCTCTTTCAGAACGGCCTCCGCGACAATTGTGAGCAGACACAGGGGAACAGTTTTCATAACAGGCAACTCGCTTTCGTGCTTTCGTGCTTCAGAGGAATTTGGCCCAGGCGATCGTGAGGCATCACACGACGTGGGGAGATCAGCTGCAAAGCCGTTTGGCGATCTCGTAGTAGATGGGAATACCGGCCAGAAGATTGAAGGGAAAAGTAATCGCCAGAGCAGCGGTCAGATAAAACGTCGGGTTGGCTTCGGGCAGCGTCATTCGCACGGCAGGCGGCGCGGCGATGTAGGAGGCACTGGCCGCCATGGCAGCCAGCACGGTACAACCACCGATCGAAAGTCCCGCGAGTGAGCCCAGATACGCGCCCACGGAACCATGCACGATGGGCATCAGGATTCCGAAACCCAGAAGAAATAATCCGGCTTGTTTGAGATCACCCAGTCGAGAGCCGGCGGCGAGCCCCATCTCCAGAAGAAAGATCGTCAGCAGCCCTTTAAAAAGTCCCTCAAAAACCGGCTGCACGGGTTTCCAGCCCGTCTCTCCGACCGCAGTCCCGATGATGAGCCCTCCGACCAGAAGGAGCATTGAACGGGAGGTCAGCAGTTCATGCATGATCTCACGCACCGGCCGTGCGGTCTGGCTTGAATCTGCAGGATTCGATTGGGCGGCTGCCGACATCTGAAATGCACCAATCGCGAGAGCAATCTGGATGCCGGGGATCTCCAGGAGAGTCAGCAGCGTTGGCATGAACCCCTCCGCCGGAGAACCCACGGACGCTGCAAACTGCTGAGCCGCGATGAAGGTCACCGCCGAAACGGAACCGTAGTGAGCCGCGATTCCCGCAGAATCCGCGATGCTGAACCTTCCCATTTTTCGAAGCACCAGGTAAGCCGACACCGGTGTGAGGCACCCGAGCAGTATCGTGACCATCGCCGGGCCGGAGATCGCTGTGAGTGAACTGTGGGAAAGTTCAACGCCTCCCTTCAATCCCAGAGCAAACAGCAGGTAAATTGAGAGGGCCGTGTACAAGTCTCGAGGAAGAGACAGCTCGCTGCGAACCAGTCGCGCGAATACTCCTAAAGCAAAAGACAAAGTCAGTGGCGAACACAGATTAATCCTGAGAACATCCAGCATGCAAACCCCCGTTGGATATTTTGCGAAACACGATACACGAAACACATTTCGTGTATTAATTATCGCGTTTCAGAGTTCCGCACAAGAACCGCAGCGATGAAAAAGCGCAGAAAAAGCGAAATCGAGAATCTCAGCGCGCCGTCGGTGAACACAACGCCAGCTGGGGTCGCCAGCTGGACGTTCCTGACGAATCACTCCCACGTGCTGCTTTGCCTCTATCAAAACCCCGAGATCACTCTGCGCGAAGTCGCGGTGCTGGTAGGGATCACAGAGAGGATGGTGCAGAAGATCGTGGCCGAGCTGGTCGAAGCCGGTTTTCTGGCGGTCACGAAAGTCGGACGTCGAAACAGTTACGAAATCAAGCTGAGCAAAACCCTGCGGCATCCGCTTGAGTCGCATTGTTCGATTGGTGACATGCTGAAGAATCTGAGCGAGGCTCGCTGAGGACCAGTTCTCGCTGAGGACCAGTTTCTGACACCAGCCCACCTAAATGGACTTGCGGCCCGAATTTCCTGACGGGTCGAGCAGCCATTCAACACCGTCACGATTGTCCGCGAAGTCAACGATCTGTCGCAGCTTGTCGCCAAACTCCAGAAAACCGCACAGTCAATGACCGCCTCGATTCGCATCTGAACGGAAGGCGTCTAGGATCTGGCGATAAAGGAACATTCCGAATCGCGACTCGTGAAGTGCAAGAAGGTTTTCGAATGGAAACGGATCTGTTGTTGTCGGTGCTGTCTCGGTGGATCCACGTGGGAACTGCCATCGTCCTTGTGGGTGGCACGAGCTTCATGAAGTTTGTTGCCGGTCCGGTCCTGCAGGAGCAATCTCCGGAACTGGTGCAGGCGATACGAAATCGTTGGAAGAAGTTTGTCCACGGCGGAATCGCGTTGTTGCTGCTGTCCGGCTTCTTCAATTACTTCCGCGCAATGCCGATGCACAAGGGGGATGGGCTGTATCATGGTCTGATCGGAACGAAGATCATCCTCGCATTCGTGGTCTTTTTCTTTGCCTCGGTGCTGGTCGGACGATCTGCGGGAACTCAGAAATTCCGCGATAACTCGGGCAAGTGGACGGCTGTCGTACTGCTGCTTTCTTCACTCATTATTGCGATGAGCGGTGTTGTGAAGGTGCGAGACAATGCGAAAGCGAAAGTGGCCGCATCGCCACCTGTCAGCGACAGCGCGGCAAAGGAATAACATCAGATGGCCAGTGAGGCTTTTGCGATTCCTGACGATGTCAGACTGGCATTGAAAGATTACACCACGATCACGGCCTTGCCGGTTCAGTGGGGTGATCAGGATTCCTTCGGGCACGTCAATAATGTGGTGTATTTCCGCTGGTTCGAGTCGGCTCGAATCGAACTGCTGGATCACTTCCCGACTGCAGTGACGATGTCCGGCAAAGGACTGGGGCCGATTCTGGCCTCAATCAAATGTGATTATCGTCGCCAGTTGCATTTTCCAGACACGGTTTACATCGGCTCCCGGATTACTCGCGTTGGCCGATCAAGTGCTGACATTGGCCATGCCCTGTTGAGTCGCCAGCAGATGCAGGTCGCTGCCGAAGGGCATTCTGTGATCGTGATTTATGATTACGACGCTCAACGAGTAACTCGGATTCCGGAAGAGCTTCGCACGCTGTTCGAAGGATCGATGATGCAGACGGCCCCTGCCGACGGTTGAATCAGCGTTTCTCTACAAGCAGAAGCTGATCCTTCCCGGCCGGGAATTTTCTGCTCCGATCGTCGTTTGCTGCATAATTCTGTGGCTGAGGCAAGGTTCCGGGAATTTTGCGAAGGTGAAGCGACGATGTGGGCTGTGATGACAACCGGAGGCTCAGTCCTCGGATTCTTGCTGATGGTCGCGGCGATATCAGGGGTGGCGGCCTACCGGGCGAGTTCCACAGTCCAAGCGACAGCGGCAGAAATCCTGTCAATCGTGACTTTGGTCGGAGCAATGGCGATTCTGCTTTTCGATGTCGGGCCCCGTTTGGAACAGCTTTACATTGGGTTTGGAGTTGAGCTTCCGCAAGTAACCGTATGGGCGATCCGAGCTCTTCGTTCCGGGCCCGTGCCCAATGCGATGTTCCTGGTGAATCTGGCCGGATTGGGCATCGTTGGCGGTCTGCAGTTTTACTACTTTCATCGGCAGGAATCGACTCGGAGACACGCCCAACGCTGGTCACTGATTGCCACGGTCGCTGTGACCACATTCATCATCCTGCTGACCGCCGCAATGCTTCTGCCGCTGCCGCGGCTTCTGAACGACCTTGCCTGAACGCCCCTGCTTGAAAGTTGCCGGCCGCTTTTGAAGCGGATCGGGGCCTTGGGTCTGAGATAAGGCCCGTTTCTGCGGGAGATATCCGCAAAAGACTGAGGTTTGCCGTGGTTGCCGCGCGAATCGCTTTCAAAACAATGACTTTTACAGAATTGCTTTCATTAAGGACCCCAGTCCCGTAATAACTTCCGTAGCTGAAGTCGTGAGACTTCAGTCCGAACTCTCACGAGTTCGGCGACCACAGGAACTTATTTCGGAACCGTTCCTAAGCAGACCGTATTGGCAACTCTTATCGCATGTGCTCAACGGGCTGGTGAGCCGGTCGAAACGTTTGAGTTCCTTGAAACATTGAGAATTCCGCTCGCTGGGAATGTCGGACTCTCTACGACTGTTCAAGAAAAACGGCTCGCTCTATACTCGGTTGCCTGTGTCCATCCTCACACGCCGTGTCCCCTTGCGGACGCCGTGTTAACCGAGGCACTCCAGGGCCTCCGGGAAGTGCTCGGATGGCTCACGTTGTCACGATCCTGACTAAAGAAATCCGCCGGAAAACATCGCAATGTCCGAAGAAATGAAACTCAGCAAAGTCGAATTGCTGAAAGAAGCGTCTCATCAGTTGCGAGGCACGTTGGCCGAAGAGTTGCAGAACGATAAGCCTGAGTTTTCTGATGATGCCGCAACGCTTCTGAAACATCACGGCTCGTATCTGCAGGATGACCGGGATACACGTAAGGCCAAGGGTGAAGACGGCAAAGCTCTCGGGAAGCAATATTCCTGCATGGTGCGAACCCGAATTCCTGGCGGGCGGGTCACTTCACAGCAATTTCTGGCCGAACTGGACCTCTGCGAAAAACTGGCGAATGGCACACTGCGAATTACCAGTCGCCAGGGGTTTCAGCTGCACGGAGTTTTGAAGAGCGATCTGAAAGAATCCATCCGCACGATTAACGAGATCAAACTGACCACATTTGCGGCCTGTGGTGACGTCAACCGCAACGTGATGGCGTGCCCTGCTCCGATTAAGTCGCTGGTTTACGAACAGATGCAGGCGTTGTCTCAGGAATTGGCCGAACATTTCAAGCCGAAGACGACATCTTACTTTGACATCTGGTTGAAGGATGAGAACGGCGAAGAGGTCGATGTAACCGAGTTTAAGCCTGTTGATGAGCCGATCTATGGCGTTCGCTATTTGCCTCGTAAATTCAAGATGGCAATCGGACTACCGGAAGACAACTGTGTGGATCTCTACACGCAGGATCTTGGCCTGATGGCCATTGTCGAAAACGGCACAATCGTGGGCTATAACGTTCTCGCTGGTGGCGGCATGGGGCGAACGCCGTCTGCAGAAAAGACGTTCCCGGCACTGGCGAAACGAATCTGTTTCGCGACTCCGGATCAGGTCGTTGCTGTCAGCGAAGCGATTGTGAAGGTTCAGCGAGACTTTGGGAATCGAGAAGACCGGAAGCGTGCTCGACTCAAGTACCTGATTTCTGACTGGGGGACTCCAAAATTCAAGGCCATGGTCGAGCAGTACTATGGCAAAGGCCTGCCTGATCCTCATCCTGCTGATGTAACGGGAGTCGACGACCACATCGGCTGGCACGAACAGGGCGATGGCAAGCTGTTCTTGGGGATTAACATTGAGAACGGTCGAATCAAGGACGAGGGCAAGCTGCAGATCAAATCCGGCCTGCGTGCGATCCTGCGGCGATTCGGCATGAATACTCGCCTGACGGCTCTTCAGAGCGTCATCCTGTGCGATATTGACCCTAAGGATAAGGCTGAAATCAATCGAATTATGGCGGAGCACGGGATCAAGGGGGCTGATGAGCTGTCCTTGCTTCGACGTTATGCGATAGCGTGCCCGGCGTTCCCAACATGCGGCCTGTCGATCACAGAATCCGAGCGTGCTCTGCCCGGAATCATTGACGGGCTGGATGTGGCGATTGCCAAGCTGGGTCTGCAGTCATCAAAAATTGCCGTGCACATGACGGGTTGCCCAAACGGGTGTGCTCGTCCCTACACGCCGGACATTGGTCTCGTAGGCAAATCGGTCGGAAAATACACGATGTTTCTCGGCGGAAACCCCGAAGGAACTCGTCTGGGCTTCATTTACAAGGATTCCGTGCCAGCCGATGAGATTGTCTCTGTACTGACTCCGCTTTTGTCAGCTTACAAGTCGGGGCGTCAGGGGGCAGAATCGTTTGGGGATTTCTGTGCCCGCAAAGGTCAGGCGGAGCTGGAATCGTTTGCAGCGTGACCAATCGTTCCGAATAGCCAGGCTCTCCCGGTGGAACGATCGGGATTTCGTCGCAAGATCAGGGATCTTTCCCCGGTGCTTGTCACGATCCTGGCATCCCTGTACGCTGCTCCACCGTCAAGCGACTCTTGGTGCAGGCGTGGTGCTTTGGGCAGGATAGCCCGGAGTTTTGGTAGCCTGGTGAGAGTCAGAGTTTTGCTTTTGGCCGCTTGCGTTGGGGTGTTCCTTTGTCGGACCTGGATCGAATTGTCATCACCGGAGTCGGGCTGACCGCACCGAATGGGAACAGTCTGCCCGAATATCGCCAG
>JBPOIW010000260.1:0-26153 GCA_052034165.1 Planctomycetota bacterium
CCTGTTCAGTGTCACAGCGTTTCGGCAGATTCCACCGAATTCGATTTGCCTTTGCCGAATCGGCAGTTCGATACGACATCTGGACGATTCCAGAGCCTCTCGATGGATGAGTGTGCTCGGAGAACCGGATCCGAAGAAGACTATCCGATTCCATAAGTCAGGTTGTCTTTGCGGATTCAGCGATCTGAATGATTTCGAATGCGGAAGGAGCCGCGCCACAGGATGTGAAACTTTCCGTCGGAGAGTCCGTTGATGGCGCGACGTAGTTCAATAGCGGCTTATGTAGCCATGCTTTCGATCGGACTTGCGGTCGGAGGGCACCTTGATTCAATGAGGTTTACAGCCTCGGCGAATGCGGTTCCTGCTGAAGGATCCGGAGGAACGGTGCTCCCCGCCCGGGCCATGGCTTTGGTCGACAGCGGCAATCATATCTCCCAAATCGCAGCCGACATCATGCCGTCGGCCGTACACATTCAGGCTATTCGCGTCGAGAACGAACGCAAGGTTGAAGAAACCGGTTCCGGCGTCATCATGAGAAGTGAAGCTGTTAAAGGGCTGTTCGTGATTACGAACAATCACGTTGTCCGCGGTGCAGAAATGCCGGCGATCGACGTAGTGCTTTCCGATGGTGCGACGGTCCATCCGTTGCGAGTTTATCGCGACACGGAAAGTGACATCGCGATCATGCAGATTCCCGACGGTGGTCAGCCAACGGCACGTTGGGGCGACAGCAGCTCGGTCGAGATGGGACATTTTGTTCTCGCGGTCGGAAGTCCGTTCGGGCTGAGCCAGTCCGTGACCATGGGAATTGTTAGTGCCAAAGGACGTCGCGATCTTTCTCTCACAGCCGATCAGTCTGTCACCAATCAGGACTTCATCCAGACCGATGCGGCCATTAATCCTGGCAACAGTGGCGGTCCGCTAATTGACGTTAACGGGAACGTCGTAGGAATCAATACCGCGATTGCCTCCAACAGCGGCGGCAACGAAGGAATCGGCTTCAGCATTCCCAGCAATCTGGTTCGCCGAGTTTTCGAACAAATGGTGGCCTACGGAAAAGTACGCCGCGCTTATCTTGGTGTTGAACTGGACAATAACTTCTCAGACGAGGCAGCACAGCGACTCGGCATGTCCCGAGCCCGCGGTGCGCGGATCACTCGAGTCTACTCACATCGCAGCAGCCCTGCTGTTCTGGCTGGATTGAAACCCGATGATGTCATCCTGACTTATAATGGAGTCGAGGTCGTCGACGAGAACCACCTGATCAATCTCGTGAGTTTGTCAGACATCGGCTCATCCGTCACGATGGAAGTCTACCGTGCTCGCCAAAAGACAGAGAAAATCGTGCAGCTGACAGATCGTGAAGATTTCCGAACGGCTGAGGATGCTCGGAACACGTTCAACACTCGATAGGCAGTGTTCACCCCACTGTCGAAATTGAAGTTGGCCCTGATCCACCGCAGTTTGCGTGCTCTGTTCTACAGAGTTCGTGAACTGCGGTGTTTACATTTGATGCGGTTCAGCTGTGAATATGTGACAGACATACAGCGTGGCCGATTTTGCCGGGTAGATAATCAATTAACAGGCTGGACGTCGAGCAGATCATATTGCCCAATCACTTTTTTGATCCCCTGCTCCGGTTTAGACTGCAACGCCCGATTCAGATGCTGATAGCCCCGGGGTCTTCTGGAGTCCTGAGTGATGTCGAATGGTTCTCGGAATGGTCGATCGTTGTTTCTGTCATCGGTGCTGTTTGCAGAAATCCTCTGGATTGCAGGATTTGCTTTCGCACAGGAACAGCCAGTCTCGGTCCGTGAGGCATGGTCGACGTCGAAGATTTCTGGTTCGCCAGATCCCGCTCCACCGTATCGTGCGGAGTTGGCCTTTCCGAACCTGAAGTTCGTGCAGCCACTCGATCTATCCCCTGCTCCGGGGTCTGATCGGCTGTTCTTGGCGGAACAGGGAGGCAAGATCTTGTCGTTTGCTAACCGTTCCGATGTTGGTTCCGCTGATCTTGTGGTTGACTTGAAGGAGTCGCATCCGGATTTGTCCGCCGTGTATGCGATTACTTTTCACCCAAAGTTTGAATCAAATCGCAAAGTCTACGTCTGCTACGTTCAGGGCAACGACAAACCCGACGGAACGTTTGTATCTGAGTTCCAGATGGCTGGTGATGTTGCTCCGAATACAGATGGAGCGACTGCTAAGCCGCCAACGATCGACCCTGCGACTGAAAAGATCATCATTCGCTGGTGGTCTGGTGGTCACAACGGCTGCAGTTTGAAGTTCTGTCCGGATGGCTATCTCTATATCTCGACTGGTGATGGAGGGGCTCCGTCACCACCGGATCCTCTGATGGCGGGACAGGATGTCAGCAATCTGTTGTCAAACATTCTGAGAATTGATGTGGATCATCCCGCGTCGGATCTGGCCTACGGAATTCCGGCCGACAATCCGTTTATTGGTATGGAGAACGTCCGACCTGAAATCTGGGCGTTTGGTTTTCGTAATCCCTGGCGGATGAGTTTTGACCGAGTCAATGGCGACTTGTGGGTTGGCGATGTTGGCTGGCAACTTTGGGAGATGATCTATCGCGTTGAGCGAGGCGGCAATTATGGTTGGCCAATTATGGAAGGGCCGCAACCTGCACTGCCGGAATCAAAACGCGGGCCCGCTCCGATCTCGCCTCCCGTTGTCAGTCATCCACATTCCGAAGCGGCATCGATGACTGGTGGCTTCGTCTACCATGGAAGCCAAATGCCGGAACTTCAGGGCGTGTATGTCTACGGTGACTTTCAATCCGGAAAGGTCTGGGGATTGAAACATGACGGACGCCAGGTGACATGGCATAAGGAATTGGCTCAGACCCCTTTGCAACTGGTTTCTTTTGGGGAAGATAATGCGGGTGAGATCTTCCTCGTCGACTATCAGCGAACTCAGCAGATTTATCGGCTTGTCTCGAATCCAGACGATGGACAGCACGCGAAGTTTCCTCGAAAGCTGAGCGAAACAGGTTTGTTTGCCGACGTTGTTAATCAGACTCCGGCAGCCGGGGTTCTTTCGTACGAGATCAATGCTCACCATTGGGCCGACCATACGCAATCGGAACGCTGGATGGCGGTTCCGGGAACAGAGCCTATTCAGATTGAATCTGATTCAAAGTGGATGATCCCCAACGGCTCCGTTTTGGCCAAGACAGTCAGCATTGAAATGACGAAGGGTGATCCTTCATCTTTGCGCCGCCTCGAAACTCAGATTCTTCATCGAGAAGCCGATAGCTGGCGCCCCTATACCTTTGCATGGAACGATGATCAGACTGATGCGGAGTTGGTGCCAACCTCAGGTTTCAGCAGAGTACTCAGTATTCAGGATGCTTCGGCACCGGAAGGGCTTCGCGAACAAACGTATCGATTTGCAGCTCGCAGTGAATGTCAGATGTGTCACAACCCCTGGGTTGAAATGAAAACGACCAGTGTAGGCATTCAGACGGCGTCACCGCTGGGGCTTTCGCTGATGCAGTTGAATCGACCAACCAAGGGCAGTGCGACTGAGAGTCAGTTGGTGTCATTGCAGAAATCGGGTTGGATCAGCGGAAAGGTATTGGTCAATCCAGAGGAGATGCCTCGATTCGCCGACCCCTACGAGACGAAAGCGTCATTAAATGATCGAGTCCGATCGTATCTGCACGTGAACTGCGCGCATTGTCATCAGCCGCATGCTGGCGGTAGCGCGATCATTGAGCTGGCTCATGACGTGAAATTGGAAGAAGCAAAGCTGTTGAATGCGAAGCCGGGACAGGGAGCGTTTGGGATTTCCGACGCGGCATTAATTCGTCCTGGTGATCCATTGGGTTCGGTACTGCACTATCGTCTTGCCAAAACAGGCAGCGGACGCATGCCGCGAATTGGTTCTGAAGAGATAGACGATGTTGCTGTCGCCATGATTCGGGAATGGATTCGCGAACTGCCTGCGACCGAGATCGCGACTTCAACGCCGACTGCGAAGGCCGACAATACTTCGCTTTTGAATTCGCTTTCTGTGATCTCGGCTGAGGCGAGGCTATCTGCGGTTCAGCAATTAACAGCTACGACTCGAGGGGCGATGGAGTTGATGCTGTGGGTTCAGCGGGCTGAGACATCAAGCGAACTTCGGCAGGAAATTGTCACATTGGCCAACCAGAGCACTCAGCCGGAGGTGCGAGATCTTTTTGAAAGGTTTATTCCGGCGTCGAAGCGGGCTAAGAGGCTTGGGACGGCTGTAAACTCTGCCGAGCTGCTGGCCATGGAGGCCGATGTCGAACGAGGACGTCAATTGTTTCTTCGAGAAGGCTCTGCGTCATGTCGGAACTGCCACAGAATTAAAGAGACTGGTGAGACACTGGGGCCGGATCTCAGTCAGATCGCGAAGAAGTATACGCCTGCTGAAATGCTGACTCACCTGCTTGAGCCTTCTCGATTTATTGATGTGAAATATATTCCTCAGGTGGTCGAGACGGTTGATGGTCTGGTCCACACTGGCCTGCTCATCGAAAGGACGGCGACAGAGATTGTACTGAAGTCTGTGCAGAACAAAGAGATTCGGATTGCCATCGCTGATGTGGAATCGATGACTTCGCAGCAGAAATCAATCATGCCTGAACTTCTGTTGCGAGACATGACGCCTCAGCAAGCTGCCGATCTGCTGGCGTATTTGAACTCACTGAAATAGCTGCGGTTGATGAGTCGTCGGCTGACGTGCCTGTCGTTCGTAGGCCGGACCGAGCGCCAGCGAGTTCCGGCTTTTTCAAAGACGCTGAATCGCCGGAACTCGCTCCGCTCGGTCCGGCCTACATCCTATCACACAGCACGACCCGCCAGTCCCTGCAACCTGCTTATTCACAGCAGCTGAATCATCCTCGGCAGGAACACGATCACTCCGACAATAGCCGCACTCATCGCTGAGATGAGGACTGCTGCTGCGGCAAGATCTTTAACCTGACCAGCGATCGGATGAAACTCAGGAGAAACCAGATCTGTCAGAAACTCAATTGCGGTATTCAAGGTTTCTGTGATCCAGACACTCGCCATCGCCAGCGTCAAAACGCACCACTCGATTGCAGTAATGCGTAACGACGCCCCCACTGCGAGCACAACTCCTGTGACAGCCAGATGAATCCAGGAGTTATGCTGAGTCTTCAGCAGAATCTTCAGTCCGGAGAACGCGAACGTGAAGCTCCTGAGACGATCGCGCAGAGTCCACTTGCGGGGATGATTCTTCAAGTCAATGACTCACTTTGTTCCAGCAGAGATTTCTTTGCTGATGTCCTGCACGGTACTCACGATGTTCTCTTCGATTCCGGGAGCCCATTTGGACGGCTGTCCGTAGTAAATCATCGAGGATTCGCCTTCGTAACCGCCCTCCATCAGGACGCGCCCGGATGGAATGTAACCCATGACATCGTTGCTGTATCCGGCGATCCAATTCGATTTTCCGGACAACTCTGCCTTCAGGCGGACCGCATAGTCAACGACGACTTCCCCGCCCAGAAAAGTCATCTTCACGTGATCACCGATTGCCCACATCTGAACAGGATAAGGATAAGTGGGTGAAAGTTTCCCGTCGCGAGCCATGACCTTTTCAAGAGTCATTGCTCGTCGAGAAATGTAGACATCAGATGATTTCAGATCCGTCTGGATTTCTTCAGCCGAAGGAATATGAGCAAAGGCCAGATCGATTTCACGGTAGACAGACTTCAAAGAGCCAGTGACAGGAATCATCGGACTCTGTAATGCCCGGTCCACGGCATCGGCGGTTTGTCGACCATACTCCATGGCCAGTTCGACGGTGCGACGAGGTATTGGATTCTGATCAGCTCCACAACCGGCCCAGAACATCGCGATGGCATCAGGATGTCGCTTCTCAACTTCCAGTTGAGCAAACCCGGGCCAGTCTCCGGACCAATCCATTAAGCCGAGAACAGTCGCATGACAGGCGTAACCGAACACGACTGCTCGGAGTTTTCCTTCCATCGTACGCACTGACAGGACAGGCACATCGTGATCGACTGGCCCCACAAGCTGGCCTTTTTCGCGGAGCATCGGTACGTCTGGTTCACGATTGTTTCTTCGATTGACTGCGAATGACGCCTGGGACTCTCCCGTGCTGATTGAAGCGGGAGCCATCGAAGCGACGGCATCGCTGACAGCTTTTGCCACAGAATCTGAAAGGAAGACGGTGTAGTCTCGAATCAGTTTGAGGTTTGGCTCATCCAGTGCGAACATTGCGAGAAGATTTGTGCCAACGACGGGCCCTGAGTGAGTATGAGACGTTGATAGAGCAATCTGAGAGCGATCGATGTTGTGTTCTTTCTGGAGCCGACTACAGATTTGCTGTGATGTTTCTCGATCGATCCCAACAAGATCGAATGTGACCAGAATCACTCGCTTGCCTGCAGGATCTTCCAGAACGATCGCCTTGGCCCAGAGATCGTGGCTTTTGCCCTCAGCCGGTTTACTGCGCGATGCGTATCCGGACATCCACATGGGTTGTGGTGGTGTGATGTTGGCTTTGGCCACGCCAGCCTTCCATGTTTCCTGTGCTGAGGCGGCAGGATTAACCAAGAAGCAAAGGGCGACAACTGCGATGATCCGAGTAAGTCTCACGAGTTTCTCCGGGGCGAGTTTTGCGGGCGGGCAATAAAGAACGTAGAGCACGTGGTCTAACTGTTTCCGGAGCGACTTCAAGCTTCGAAGCCATTTGACTTCACTTTGCTGTACGAATGAATTCCACGTGTTGAATGGAGGCAGACGCACTTGCTGCTTGAATTTAAGGCGACTCGGGGTTTCTCAGAAACACACATGTGGTATTCTTACTCGACCGGGATATCGAAATGACGCCCCGAAGTCGATTCCTGGCGATATGTCAGGCGATTGAGTTTATGCAGGCCAACAGATTCAAAGGAGAATGCCATGGGCAAAGGTGACAACAGCAGGAAGAACGACAAAAAGAATAAGAAGGTCAAAAAGGAAGCAAAAAAGCCTGATGCCAAGAAGTAGCATGCTTTGAACAGCAGCAAAAACAGTTATGGGAGCCCGCTTTCGACAGAAATGCGGGCTCTTTGCTTTTTCTGTGCCGATACGTCAATAGATCACCGAAATACAGATTTGTTCATGCCTGTATCACTTACGCCTCGATTTGGGTATGATGCGTCGGTCTGCCGCTGGCGATGATCATGTGGAGTCTGTGAGATTCTGCGGTTGTATGGCGAGCGGGATCAGACGTTTTCACTCGGAGTTTGAAATCGCAAAAAACCAGAATACCTTCGCCAAGCGTCAGCGTGAGCAGGAAAAACGTCAGCGAGCTGATGATAAACGTAAGAAGCGGGACCAAAAGAAAGACGGTTCCTTTTCCCCGGCACCCTCCAGAATCTATGCGTTTCCTTCCGAGGACCGTGAGGAATAAAACTTTGAAGACCGACCTCACCGGGGTTGGTCTTTTTTATTGGCAGGCGCCCAATTCCTGTGCTCTTTCCTGTTCGCTGATTGAATCGAAAGCGCCAGCCCACTAGCCTTTGTCGCAGATCTGCCCGCCTTTTCGACTTTTCGAATCCTTCCTGTGAGTTCTCTGCGATGACGCCTGCAGCCCTGTCTAAGGTACAACGCTTCTGTTTTTCCTCGACTTCTTTGTCCGGGATGCTCCTGATTCTCGTGACGATGACCGCAGAGGCCTCAGATCGACTCAACTGGCCCGTTCGCACTGGTCCCGGCTTGAACTCGCTGATTCCCGCGGAAGATGCCGCAGGTTTACCGACAGAGTGGTCGGAAGAACCTTCCAAAAACATCGCATGGAAGCTGGATCTCGAAGGGTTTGGACACTCCGTCCCGGTCGTTGGCTTCGGAAAGATTTGGCTGACGGCGGCAACAAAAGATGGCAAGCAGCAATTCATTTACTGCATTGAACAGTCCACGGGAAAAGTGCTGCATCACAGATTGATGTATGAGAACGCAGAGCCCGAGCCGCTGAAGAATGAAGTCAACACCTATGCTTCTCCGTCGTGCGCACTGGAAAAGGATGCGGTCTATGTGCACTTCGGAACTTACGGTACGGCTCGCCTGAACCCTGAGACTGCGGAAGTGGTGTGGGAACGAAGAGATATCAAGTGCCGACATTTTCGGGGGCCGGGTTCTTCACCAATCATTTGGAAGGATCATTTGATCCTGACCTTTGATGGCATTGATGCGCAGTTCGTGATGGCATTGGATAAGAACACCGGAAAAACTGTCTGGCGAACCGATCGCACGACGGATTACGGAGACCTCGACGAGAATGGTCAGCCCAAGCTGGAAGGTGACCTTCGGAAAGCCTACAGCACTCCAGGCTACGTCGATGTGAATGGCAGAACTCACCTGATCTCGATCGGTTCACGAGCGGGATTTGCTTATGACGCTTTAACCGGCGAAGAATTGTGGACGATCCGTCATGACGATTTCAATGCGTCATCGCCCCCGATGTTTTTTGATGGTCACGCGATTCTGAATACAGGTTCACGAGGCTCGAACCTGTTGAGTGTGCGACTTGACGAGACAACACGTGGGGATGTGTCCCAATCTCATGTCGTCTGGAATCGTGACAAGGGGAACTCAGATCTGAGTGCTCCCATCCTGATCGGCGATCGGATCTTCAGTGTTCTGAACAACGGCGTTGTGAATTGCGTCGATGTGAAGACTGGTGAAGAGATCTGGAAGGACCGCATTGAGGGAACGTTTACGGCGTCTCCAATTGCTGGTGATGGCCGAATTTACTTCTGCAATGAGGAAGGCGATTGTTACGTTGTTGAGGCATCAGACTCCTTCAAACTGATTTCGAAGAATCACCTGAGCGAAGGAATGCGAGCGTCTCCATCTGCTGCGGATGGGCATTTGTTTCTGCGGACGTTTACACGGCTCTATTGCATTGGCAAGTAGCCAGACTACGGCTCAATCAGTTCAGCGGTGCGTACCGCCAATTGGCGTACTCGACATTCGTTGATATCAACTCCCAATCCAGGGCCCGATAATCGTTTGCCGCGTCCGCCGTATTGAAACGTCAGGTCCTGTTCCGTCAGAGCATCGCGAACAAGAAAACGATCGAAACTACCTTCCAGGTATCGAATATTGCCCACGTTGCAGGCGAAGTGTCGACCGGCTGCCGAAAGAATGCCGGTCTCTCCGACCTGACAACCCAGTTGAAAGCCGAGACTATGTTGCCTTGCAAGTGCCGCCAGTCTTAGGGATCGCAGCAGGCCGCCGCATTTGGATAGGCGAATATTGAACAGATCGCACCATCCTCCGGCGATGGCTCGTTCTGCATCTTCAAGACAACAGAGTGACTCATCCAGCATGATGGGTACGCTCAACTCGGAGCGTACTTGTCGGAGTCCCGCGACATCTGCATGAGGCACCGGTTGTTCAAGACTGGTCACGTTGTATTTTAAGAGTGCCTGCATTTTTGAGCAGACCTCGTCGCACCGCCAGGCTTCATTGGCATCCAGTCGAAGATCGACATTTCGGCCAACAATCCGTCGGACTCGTTTCAGGCAGGCTTCATCATGAATTCCGGCCGCGCCGACTTTGACTTTGACGGTCCGGAATGCAAAGAGCCGCATTTTAAATGCGGAAACGATCTGTTTTCCGGGAGACATCGACGTGATTGCACCGCTGTAAAACGCTTCATCGCGTGCCGAGACTATCGTCTCCGTGCCCGGAAGTTTCTCAATCAACTGTCCGATCGAAATGTTTTCGACTCGACAGGCCGCATCCAGAATGGCCAAGTCAATTGCGCAACGGACTGAGTTTCCGAAACACTCACGGATTTGAATTCCGGGGTCCGGTTTGACGTCAGCGAGACGGAATTGGTCGATGGCCGTTGCGAGTTGCACAGAGTCCCGGAACGTTTGTTCGCGAAGCGGACTGAAGTCCGTGGCCTCAAGATGACGCCATGCTGTTTCGATGGATTCACCGGTCACGTAGGTTCGAGGCAGCCCTTCGCCCCAGCCGACGCTTCCATCATTCATCACGCAGCGAAGAATCAGCGTATCATTGGCAAAACGCTCATGAGACGCATGACGCACAGGCTTGCGGAGTGCAATGGGAACCTGGAAAGCCGTCAACCGATGAATCTGCATCTTGGCTACTCATCCAGAATGCGATGGCAGAACCGTCGAAGTTCATCTGGAGCGCGATCCAGATCCAGTTCCAGTTTGCTCTCGTCCAGTTCAAAAGTCTGCTGGTTACGAGGAAGTGTGTCGCGAATCTCGGTGACCGCAGCGGCATAGTCCACGCTGCGTTCCAGTTCCTTTAATGCATAAGCGCGACCCAGCATTCCCAGCAGCACGAGATACTGTTTCTCCGGGATCAGACTGCTTTTGTCCCGCACTTCCGTGAACACTTTTAATGCGGCTTCATTGTCGGGTACCAGACCGGACATCAGTGTGAGACCCAGCCGCAACTCGGCAAGATCTGCTTCCGGAGTATCCGGGAAATTTGCAATGACCGCTTCCCAGGCAGCACTCCGATGAGGCTGCAACATGGCAACTGCATACTGTCGGATTGCTGAAGATTCTGCCGGAACAGTTTCTTCTGAAGGCCTGTCCGATGTTTGAATCCTGACCGGTCGCTCGAGGCGACGGCCTACGCCAAACGAAATGGCAATGATGGCAAAAGTAGCCAATCCCAGCGTTCGCAGGTCGGGACTTGACTTCAGCAAACGGGTCACAAAGCCGGACTCATTCATAAGCCGAGTATTCACCGGGATTGTGTTTAGCTTCTGAAGGGCCGCTTCCAGTTCGTCAGGAGATTGAAACCTTTCAGTTGGCTTCTTCCTCATCATTCGATGAACCACTTCGCAGATCTCAGTTGGCAGATCGGCTCGCAGTGACCGCAGCGATTTCGGCTCCTCTTTCAGATGTTGCACCGCGACCGTCACAGCGTTCTTGCCAGGAAACGGCGGTTGTCCCGCAAACATGTGGTAGCAGGTCACTCCCAGCGAGTATTGATCGCTGCGATAGTCCAGTTTTTCTCCCTGGATCTGCTCCGGGCTCATATACCAGGGCGTCCCCATGGTTGTGCCGACCTGTGTCAAATTCATCCGCGGGCTGGACGGTTGATTCAACTGAGCAAGTCCGAAGTCTGTGACCTTCGCCACTCCGGATCTTGTAACCATGATGTTCTCTGGTTTGACGTCACGATGGACGATGCCTGCTTCAGATGCCGCGCGCAAGGCAGACGCGATTTGCTGCATCCATTTCAGTCCTGTGCCGTAATCCGGATGGCCATGTTTCTTCATCCATTGGCTCAGATTCAGCCCGGGAACATACTCCTGAACTATGTAGCTGATGTCGCCTTCGCGGCCGGTCGTAATAATCTGGACGAGGTTTGGATGACTGAGGGCTCCTGCCGCACGAGCTTCCTGTTCAAAACGCTTGAGGAGAATGTCTGTACTGCCGGAGACGGAATTCTTCAGCACCTTGACGGCAACTTGACGACTAAGCGATTTCTGTTCGGCCAGATACACGTCAGCCATGCCGCCACTGCCAAGCCGTCGCAGCAACAGAAACTCGCCAATCTGAAGATTGCTGAGGTCCGTTGCTGGTTGTTCAGATAGATCCGGCTGGTCCACGCTGGACATGAAATAGTCTCCGCGACGATTATCCTCAGATTCTTGCACAAACGATCTTATCTAACTCAACAGCCCCCGCAGAGTTTGACGTCCCGGGGGCTGTTTGTCGCCTGTTCAATGAACAACTTCAGTTGGTTACTGAGCTGTTTTTTCCTTCTTCAGCTTCTTCAAAAATGCTGACATTTCCTCGACAGCACTTTCCGGTGCATCACCAGCATTGTCAACAGCCTTTGTCTGAAGTTCAATGGCGCGATCCAGATCACCCTGCAGGTGCAGCAGGTGAGCCAGCGTGTCAAGGATCATTCCATTCTCCGGGTCACCATCAACGGCTTTTTCCGCAGCCGTTGATGCAGCCGTGATCAATTCCTTCGGGAATTCTTTGTCTTCAACAGCCGCTTCATAGATCTGCCAGGACAACTGATTCAGCATGGAGGAGTCCGGCATCTCGGATTCAGTCATTGCTGTCAGAGTCTTCATGACATCTTCATGAAGGCCTTTGCTGAGCAGCAGGTTGATCCGCAGCATGCTGATCTGGCTCTTTTCCGCGTCCGTCGCGTCCTTGCTGATTTCATCAAGTTCTGCCAGACCGGCCTCTACTTCATCGCCCTGGATTTTCGTCGCCGCCGAAGAAACCCTGACGCGGAACTTCAGTTGCTGGTAACCCGATACGGTTTCTTCATCGCCGTCTGCATTTGCGATGGCATCATCCAGCAGTGTCAGTGCGCCTTCAGTATCGCCTTTCCGCATTTTCTGGCTCAGCTTCGCCATCAACAGATCGCGTTCCTGTTCTTTTCGAAACTCTTCGAGGAAGGCGTCTCGATCCCATTTGCCCGAGACAACTTCTGCCAGTGGCCCATCCATGGACATCGGATGGCCAATCCACTCAATCAGTCCTGTCTTGCCAACGATGAAGCTTGTTGGAATACCGTTCTGTCCGGCGGCTTCCATGTAATCTGTTTTGACGGATCCATCCGGGTCGGTCGTCAGGCAGTAGGCGCTTGTCAGCTCGCCATAAGTCACGGCTTCTGCTTTTTTCTTTGGGTCCTTTGCATCTTTCTCTTCTGACTCATCGGCAGCAGCAGGCTTTCTGGCTCCACGGACAGGACGCTCCAGAAACTCGTTGACAGTCTCAAGATCTTCGTCACTGATGCTGATGATCTGGACGCCTTTGCCCAGAAACTTGTTTTGAGTGTCAGCGAGGTGAGGCATGCTGGCGACACAGGGACCGCACCATGTGGCCCAGAACTCCACGACATAGACCTTATCAGCTTCAAATTCTGTGACAGGTTTGAACTTGCCATTACCGTCACTGACCCAATGCTCAACATCAATCGATGGAGCTTTTGACCCGATCGTCAGCATCGGACCTTCAGTTTCTTCTGCCTCGGCGGCGTCCTTCTTATCTTCGTCGGCCACTGCTACATAGGACAATCCGCGCGGCGATCCGCTGACGATTGCTGCGAATGTGAACAGTACGGCCGCCTTCATCCAAAAGCGATTTGCCATAATACGAGTTCCTCAAACTAAAAAGATACGGCCGATTCAAATGTCCTCTCATCGGACACTCTGTTTCGACATGTGAAAAACTAGGCCCCAACAGCTGGTTTCGCTCCGAAACATGGTCTCTGAGCTTCTGCGGCTGAAAGGCCTTCTCTGCAATTGCTCGGAACTTTAAATGTGCTGAACAACGTCAGATGCAGAATAGCGGACTTTGCGAGCCGCCGCATACTTATCCTGGTTCGAACGATAGCCAAGCGCACATGCGACGGTCGAAGTGTATTCACTACCACTCAGTCCGAGCAGTTCGTCCATTTTGTCTTGAACGATTCCTTCCATTGGGCAGGCGTCGATTCCCATCAGGGCCGAAGTTTCAAGGAGAAACCCCAACGCAATGTAACACTGTCTTGAGTTCCATTCGAGGTGACCATTTTTCATTCCGGTCGTCTTCCCAAGGATCGCCTGTTTGTATCCGTCCAACGCGGAGGCTGGCACGCCCTGGATCGTGGACGTCGTGTTGATCAGTTTCTGGACGTAATCCGGATCGGTGGTCTTTCGGGCTGCGATTACAACAAAGTGTGAACAGTCGCGCGGCTGGCTTTGTCCCCACGCCGCCTGTGGAAGTTGGTCTTTGACTGACTGTGTCGTCACGACCACAAATTTCCATGGCTGAAGTCCGAAACTGCTGGGAGCATGAATGATTGCCGTCTCCAGCGTTTCCCAATCTTCAGCAGAAATCTTTTTTGTCGAATCAAACACTTTGGTGGCGTAACGCCATGAAAGTTGTTGTAACACTGTTTGTCCAGCGGACATTTGCACTTCTCTCCGGAGAAAATAATACAGTTTTGGTAGTTGGGTGGTTTCAAATTGGCGTGTAGCGATTTGCGTGCGTTGTAGAACAGGTTCTATGTGTCGATGGCAATCCGAGACTGGAGTGAAACCGAATCATGAATTGAGAAATTTTGATACATAACGGCTCAGAGATTCCAGGTCGTCTGCAAATCCTCGAACTCCCTCCGCCAGTTTCTCAGTGGCCATGGCGTCCTGATTCAACATCCAGCGGAACGAACGCTCATCCATTTCGACTCGTTCGATGTTCATTGATTTGGCTGTGTCTGCGTCGAGGCGTTTAGGGACCGCTACTTCCGAATTCGAAAGTTCCGTCAACAGTCCAGGTGCGACGGTCAGCAGGTCACATCCGCAAAGTGCCGTGACCTGCTCCGCGGAGCGAAAGCTGGCTCCCATGACTTGTGTCTGATAGCCATGTCGCTTGTAGTAGTTAAAGATTCGCTGAACCGACAAAACACCCGGGTCTTCTTCCATGGTGTAGCTACTGACGCCTTTGGCTTTCTTGAACCAATCCAGAATCCTGCCCACGAAGGGGCTGATCAATGTGACGCCCGCTTCAGCACAGGCGACGGCCTGACCAAACCCAAACAGCAGTGTCAGATTGCAATGGATCCCTTCCTGCTCAAGGCGCTCAGCCGCACGAATGCCCTCCCATGTGCTGGCGATCTTGATCAGGATCCGCTCTCTTGAAATACCGTGTTCTTCAAAGAGGCCAACGAGGTACCGTCCCTTCTCAAAGGTTGCATGCTCATCGAAGCTCAGCCGCGCATCGACCTCAACAGAGACTCGCCCCGGAACGATCTTCAGAATTCGCATTCCAAATATCACGGAGAGTTGATCAAGAATTGCGTTCAGCAGGTGTTGTTCAGATGAGCCGGAACGTCCCTGCAACTCTTTACGTCCTGCCCCAATTGCTTCATGCAGCAGCTCAGCGTACTGAGGCATCTGAGCTGCTTTTGCAATCAACGATGGGTTTGTGGTTGCGTCCTGCGGTTTATTGCGGGCGATGGAATCAATGTCGCCCGTATCGGCGACGATTACGGTATGTCGCTTAAGC
This sequence comes from Planctomycetota bacterium, assembly GCA_052034165.1. GTDB lineage: Bacteria > Planctomycetota > Planctomycetia > Planctomycetales > Planctomycetaceae > SXXK01. The sequence goes on from JBPOIW010000260.1 coordinate 15,038, forward strand.
TGATCGAGCGAATTCATTTGAGCCTCCTGCCCTTAAGGAAGTCATCCGGGATCCATGAACCCATCCTGTCTGAAGCCAGCCTGACCCCTATAGGATGACTGGGCACTATCGAACTTCGCCCATTAACATATCCGGTTTGGCGTCCGAACTGTCGGATGTGAACATCCTGTCAATGTAGTCTACCGGGCAGAGCCTGGAAGCTGAAGAGCATCCAGGATTCTTTGGCAGGCGTCAGACTTGTTTAGAGCGTAAAAGTGGATTCCGGGAACGCCTTCTGCAATCAGCTGCTTGCACTGTTGAATTGCGTGTTCCACCCCGATCTCAAACTGGGCGGAGGTGTCGTCCTGAACAGCTTCAAGCTTTGCCGCCAAATCCGCAGGAAAGACGGTCCCGCACATCGACGTGATCCGCTTGATCCTCGCAAAATCCGTGATGGGCATGATTCCAGGTACAATTGGGATCTGGATTCCCAGCTTCTCACAGCGATCACGGAAAGACAGAAAGTTGTCGTTCACAAAGAAGAGTTGCGTAAAAATCGCGTCCGCACCAGCATCGACCTTGCGTTTAAGGTGTAACAGGTCGGCTTCCAGATCAGGGGCTTCAACATGCTTTTCCGGATACCCGGCAACACCAATCCCCATTTCCGGATGAGTCTCGCGAATCAATTCGACAAGCTGATTCGCATTCTTCAGGCCGCCCTCAACCGCCTTGAAGGATTCCTGGCCCGCTGGCGGATCGCCTCGCAAAGCCATGATGTTACAAATGCCGGAGGCCGCTGCCTTATCCAGCCAGTCTTTCAGTTCCTCACGCGTTGATCCTACGCATGTAAAATGAGCCATCGCCGTTCGATGAAACGTCTGCTGAATCTCATGACACCAGAATGCCGTCCGATCCTGAGTAGACCCGCCGGCCCCATAAGTGCATGACACAAACGCAGGGTTATACTCAATTAATGTCTGGAGATTTCTTTTAAGTGCCGCATCTCCTTCCGCCGTCTTCGGTGGGAAGATCTCAATCGACATGACAAATTGCTGGTCTTGAAACAGTTGAGAAAGTCGCATCGGTTTAAAGGCTTGAGGAGTCAAAAGGATTGTGTGCGAATCGTAAAATAACGGAGGGCAGTCTGCGGGCCACAGAACACGACAAACTGCCACAGATTGAGCGAGTGAAGTGATTCGATAAGAATGCTGCTTACATTTCCTGCCCTGTTAATCGGGCAACCTCGTTCACATCTTTATCACCGCGGCCGGACAGACAGACGACGATCACATCGTCCTTGCTCCGCTGCATAGCCGCTTTCATGGCGTAAGCAATCGCGTGTGACGTTTCAATCGCGGGAAGAATACCTTCAGTTCTCGCCATCGTACTGAATGCTGCCAGCGCTTCGTCGTCCAGGATGTTGACGTAATTGACTCGACCGCAGTCTTTCCAATAGCTGTGTTCAGGCCCGACTCCGGGATAATCGAGGCCCGCTGAGATCGAATGCACGTCTGATGTCTGACCGTCGTCGTTCTGCAGCACATAACTGTAGCTGCCATGCAGGATTCCCGGTTTGCCATGTGTCAGCGTGCTGGCATGATCGCCCGGCTTTCCGCCTCGGCCACCCGCCTCAATTCCCGTCAAAGCGACGGTTTTGTCATCGACAAACGGATAGAACATCCCAGCAGAGTTCGAGCCACCTCCAACACAGGCCACAACCTCGTCCGGAAGTCGGCCAATCTGATCCAGGCATTGCTCTCGAGCCTCCCGACCGATGATGGCCTGAAAGTCGCGTACCATCATTGGAAACGGATGCGGACCGACAACGCTTCCGATGATGTAATGGGTGTCACGTACGGAAGCCATCCAGTCACGCATCGCTTCATTAATGGCGTCCCGAAGAGTTCTTGAACCTGTCGTGACAGGGCGAACTTCCGCCCCCATCGTTCGCATGATAAAGACATTGAGCTTCTGTCGTCGAACATCTTCTTCACCCATGTAGACGACACAGGGAAGTCCGAAGCGAGCACACGCGGTGGCCGTTGCAACACCGTGTTGTCCCGCTCCGGTCTCAGCGATGACACGCGTCTTGCCCATTCGTTTGGTCAGCAATACCTGACCCATAGTGTTATTGATCTTGTGGGCGCCAGTGTGGTTCAGATCTTCGCGCTTGAAGTAAATTCTTGCCCCGCCGCATTTCTCGGTCAGGCGTTCGGCAAAATAGAGAGGATTCGGACGTCCGACGAAATGGCGCAGCAAATCCTTGAGCTGTCGATCAAACTCCGGATCAAGTTTTGCGTCCTCATACGCCTGAGAAAGTTGATCAAGGGCATACATGAGTGTTTCGGGGACATATCGCCGTCCATACTCACCAAAACGACCACGCTCATCCGGCACTGCGCTGATGGGAGATGACGCAGCCTGACCAGTAGTTGTAATCGACATGAAATCCTCTATTGCTGGCTGAATTCAGCTTCTTTGGGAAAACGGCAATCTGTACTCGTTACAACAAGGAGGGCGGCTACCACTTGAGGAAGGTGCTGCGTCTCGCTCTGAATCAAATTTATCCGAAAAATCACAATCCGCGATTCTGATGCCCCGTTCAGAAATCAGGCATCTGGTCGGCGAACTTCGTTTCTGATTATAGCGGAGACCTCAAAAACACCCGCAAGGTCCGGGAATTTCCCCGGAAAATCTTACTGACCATCCTGCGGATCTGCCAATAATTCGCGGAAAACTTGCCAGTATCGCCCCTGCGAACGGTTAACGGTTCATCGGAAAGTCCGTGATTCCTGTTTCCGGTATGATCCCAGCCAATTCGTGCTTCAAGATCATACTCCGATCAGGCATTTGCACTTGTCGGCTCAGTTGTCTGGACTGACATGTCGTGAATCAGCCGACGAAGTTCTGAGACTGCTGTGCGTTTCTCCAGAACCAGAGTCTTCGCTGATGCTTCCAGCGTGGTGAGCCCTTCAGCAATGGCCTGCTCTCGAAGCCTGTACGCCGGCAAACCTTCGTTGATGGAATTCCGGAGACTGGAGGTGATTGGCAGGGTCTCAAAGACGGCTGTGCGGCCTCGAAAACCCGTATAGAAATTCAGTTCGGTCGGTATGCCTCGTATGAGTTGTGGCGTCGACTCCATTGGCATTCCAAGCAAGCCGCATTCTTCCGACGAGGCGGCGTACTCTTCTCGTGAATCTGCTGCAACCGTTCTGACGAGTCGTTGAGCAATGACACCACGCAAGCAATCTGCAATGGTCATTGAAGAGATGCCAAAGTTCCGAAGCACATCAATGGCCGAAGCCGTGTTATTCGCATGCAGTGTTGACAGTACCAGCACACCCGTCGTTGCCGCTCTGCAGGCGATCTGTGCCGTCTCGGCATCTCGAATTTCACCAATCGAAATAATGTTGGGGTCCTGCCTCAAAACGCCTCGCAGGGCATTCGTGAATAAAAGTCCTGTCTTAGGGTCAACCTGAATCTGATTTGCTCCGGGGATCCGTCGCTCGACGGGGTCCTCAATAGTGACGATACTTCGGTCCGGCTGATTCAGTCGTGAGAGCAGGCTATACACGGTCGTTGTTTTTCCGGCTCCCACAGGGCCAACAATAAGAAGCAGGCCATAGGGAGCCCCAAGCAAAGAGTGCACGTCATTTATCTGCTTGGCAGTGAAACCCAAAGACTCCGGCGCGACGAATTCTGTGGCATCGGGCATCAGACGCAGGACAAGTCGCTCCCCATGAATTGTCGGGCTGCTGCCCACGCGCACATCTCTCGGCAGGCCGGCAAGCTGCGCCGCTGAAATGTGTCCATCCTGAGGAAGTCGCCTGTCGGTGATATCCATCCCCGCAAGGACTTTTATTCGACTGAGGATATGTAGAGCCTTGGCTGCGGGAACCTGAACAATGTCCTGAAGTGCACCATCGATTCGAAAACGAACTCGAGTTCCCGCTTCGGCAGGATCCAGATGGATGTCTGTCGCTCGATGAGCGAAGCCTCGCTGCAGAATTACGTTAACAAGTGACGATGGCTCCACAACGCTGAGCAGTTCAGAAAGCTCTGCAGACAGCGCAGAATTACCGGGACGAATTTCTTTGCGGGATGCAGGAACAGGAGTGCGCGACTCGAGTTGGGAACCGGACAATCCTGGTGATGCATCTTCGGTATTCATGGGGCACGGTCACAATAAGAGAATTCGAACTACTTTGCTGGGACTGGCTTAACTGTGCTCACTTTTTCCTGTTTCGGTGCAAAATCTCTAAGCGATCGAAAAATGCTGATCGGATTGCCTCGAAACACAAGCGTGGACAAAACCAGGATGCTGAGTAACACTGCCGCGGCCGACAGTATTCGACGTATCCCGTCTTCCTTAATCAAGGCAATCAGTCCGGTCGTCAACGCGGCTGATCCTAACAGCAGTGCGGCCAACTGTGAGTTGACTCCGAGAACTGTTTCCCTCTTCAGGAACATTGGAATCAGGGCCACTGCCGCAACAATCGCGAATGGGACCGAGACGGAGACCAATAGAGTTCTCTCTCGCTTTTCCACAATCGCGGACTCAGACACACCCAGAGCATAGGCTGCTTCTTCTCTGGTATCTGTAATCGTCCAGACGCGAGAAAGTCCGGATGTCTTCAGCACAGATGTCACGTCTTCATGAGGGCTGACGACCGAGAACTGCCCTTGACGTTTCTGCGTTGCTTTCCAAAGTCGAACCAGCCCCGCCACGACACCGCTGTTGATGTACGTCAGGCGTGAAAGATCAAGTAACAGATTGGGTGCCACTGCCTGTTCAAAGTTTGCTATTGCGGCTGATACGGCTGCTTCAAGATCAGCCCAGGACAGTTTCGCTAATTGCGGGCCACATTGAATTGCGTTGTATCGCTTGTGAGCTTCGAAAGGGAATGGCTCTGTTGAGGTTGATTGCTGAATCGCTGTGACCAAATTCTTTCCTGACTTCTGCACGGGCTTCACCAGGTCGAGCTCGCCGGTATCGTCCAGCTTCAGGAAAGCCAGTGCCGCCGCGCGAGACGGCATGATGCGCCAATGTTCAAGGAGTCCACTGATCTGCAACGATTCCTTCACCGCATCGTTTTCGGTAACAAAAATCAGCTTTCTGCATTCCGAGTCCAGTGATTTCCAAATACGAAGCAGACACGCAAGAAGCCCGTCTGGCAGGCGAGTGAGTGTCGGGGCCACGACGACGACACTGCCGATCTTTGATTTCTGGATAAGTTCGAGGACGCGAGTCGTCGCACCCTCGATCTGCTCCCACGGCGTGCTGAGGAGTTCGTCTGTAAACTCAAGGTGGCAATACGTAGAGTGATTCTCGAACGAAAAACCGCTCATACTCCATCCTTCGGCGACAACTGAAAATCGGGAACTGCTTTCGAGCAGAGAACTGGTCGTCTTACCTTTCGGCAACTGGGGTACCGCAACACGCTGGCTCAGTTGCTCTCTCGCTCTGGTGATTGTATTCATGCGAGTTCGGAGTGAACAACTCGTGGCGTTCTGGACTCCGTATCTCAGGAAACTAAAAAAGCCGCCAGAAACCAGAGTTCAAGCGGCTTTTGTCAGCTTCAGACATTGAGCAAACCATAACGTTGCAGCGTCGTTCGGAGCGCCGCAAGCTGCGAGTCCGTAAGCGGTGTCAGCGGCAGGCGAACCTCGCCGCAATCTCGCCCCAGCAGCTTCATCGCTGCCTTGACTGGAATCGGGTTCGTGGAGAGCCCGAGCATGTCGCGACAAAGTGGGAACAGCTTGTGGTGAAGCTCCTGAGCTTTCGCAATGTTTCCGGTCTGAAACGCCGTGACCATCGCCTTGACGTCCTGCGGAACAATGTTGCCGGCAACAGAGATCACGCCACTTCCACCCAATGCAAGCAACGGCAGAGTTAAACTGTCATCACCGGACAGCACTGTCAAATCCGAGGCTGCCAGAATCTGAGACGCCTGATCCATCGATCCAGTCGATTCTTTGATCGCCACAACACTTGGACAAGTGTCAGCAATCCGGCAAATGGTTTCGGGTTCCATGTTCTTGGCCGTTCGCCCCGGGATGTTATACAGCACGATCGGGAGATCAACATGCTCCGCAACGGCACGGTAATGCTGGAAGAAGCCTTCCTGAGTTGGCTTGTTGTAATAAGGCGTCACCATCAGAGCACCCGTCGCGCCAGCTCGCTTTGCCGAAGCGGTCAGGCGGATCGCTTCTGCCGTGCTGTTCGATCCTGTGCCCGCCATGACTTTGATTCGTCCGGCCGCGTGATCACAGGTGATCGCAATCACTCGCTCATGTTCGTCATGAGACAGTGTCGGACTTTCACCAGTTGTGCCGACCGGGACAAGCCCATCAGTCCCGGCTTCAACGTGAAAGTCCACAAGAGCTTTCAGCATGCTCTCGTTCAGCGAGCCGTCGCTGTTCATCGGCGTCACAAGGGCCACTGTCAGTCCCGAAAACAATTCACCACGTCGTGCCATGACTCAATTCTTTGTGCGAAAAACTCTGTGACAAGAAACTTGATAGACGTCTTCCTGCGGATCCAAAACCAACCGCAGCGGTTCCAATTCCAGCTTTGACACGCAGGTCGCCGCAAGGATTCAACAAAACAAGCTCTGAGCGATGTTTCTACGGCCTTCGATTGCAACCTGCAAACGAATCAGCCCCGTTTTCGCCAGTCGATCCCGGAAAGACTCGCGAGGGCCAGCATCAACGCGTGAGTTCCGTTCCGGCCAAAGCCCTGGGCTTTCACAGCCAGGTAAAGTTGTTGACCAAGGGCCAGGCCTGGCAGGGAAAGCCCCATGCGTCGTGATTCCTCCAGAGCAATCCCCATATCCTTAATGAAATGCTCGACGAAGAAACCTGGATCGAAGTTGTTGTCGATGATTCGAGGTCCCAGATTCGACAGCGACCAGCTTCCCGCAGCACCACTGGAGACCGACTTCAAAACGGTTGGCAGATCCAGCCCCGACTTATATCCATACAGAAGTGCCTCGCAGACCCCGATCATGCCCGTTGCAATCAGGATCTGATTGACGGTTTTGGTGTGCTGCCCTGATCCGGCAGGGCCCTGATGCACGATCGTTTTGCCCATGGCTTCCCACATCGGTTGCAAGGCGTTAACGACTTCTGCATCCCCGCCAATCATGATGGAGAGCGCCGCGTTCCGAGCGCCGATGTCTCCGCCGGAGACCGGAGCATCGACGCTGTGCACGCCCGCCTGCTTCGCTGCTTCGTAGATTTCGATGGCGAGCGATGGCTGGCTGGTCGTCATATCGACCAACACCGCTCCGGGTTTTGCCCCCGCCAGCGCCCCCTGCTCTCCCAGCATGACTTCTCGCACGTCGGCCGGAAATCCCACGATGGAGAAGATCACGTCAGAATTCTGAGCGACCTCTTTCGGAGTAGCCGCCCATGTCGCGCCTCGGCTGATCAGGGCTTCCGCCTTTTGCTTTGTTCGAGAATAGACGGTCGCGGAAAAGCCGGCATTGATGAGATGTCCGCACATGCTGGACCCCATTACTCCGGTTCCAATCCAGCCAATCCGAGTTTTTCCGGGGACCACTTGAGGCATCGCCATGAAATCGTTCCTGAAGAACCTTTAATCGAACATCGCTTGTGCCGCATCATTTTCAGATTCGGCGAATCATCGTCAGAATCTCGAAGTATACCGGTTGCTGCGGGATCTTCCACAACGCGGTCGATGTCTCTTACACTTCGCAGATGCCAGATCCTCCACCGTCAAAACGTCGACAACGCCTGACGTCCAGTCATTCTGCTGACGGTTTTCCTGCTGCCGCAGAGTCCGATGAGGAGCCTTTTCGCTCAGAACTCGCGCCTTCCGTGCCCTACGCGGAACTACATTGCCGAACCAATTACTCGTTTCTTGAGGGCGCTTCCCATGCCGATGAACTGGCAGCTCGAGCAAAAGAACTGGGTCTTCACTCGCTGGCTGTCACCGATCGAAATTCCCTTGCAGGAGTCGTCCGAGCTCATGTGGCGGCGAAAGAAGCGGGGCTGCGACTGCTGATCGGCGCAGAAATTGTTCCGACAGATGGCCCTGCTCTGGTTCTCCTGGCTTCAGACCGAGCAGCCTACGGGCGTTTGTCGAGACTGATCACCGTTGGTCGTCGCCGTGCGCCCAAAGGGGAATGTCGATTAACGATGAGTGATGTTGCGGATCATTCCGACGGATTGATCTGCTGTGTGCCATTGAGTACTGAAACTCGCCTGCGATTCGAACGCCGCTTTCAGCCGGAAATGCCCTGCACCGTCGGCGAACAGGATCTGCTGAAGCTACGAGAAATCTTTTCCGATCGCTGCTACGGTCTTGCAGAACTTCACAGCGGTCCTGCCGACGAACTCCTTCTGCATCGATGGTTGCAGCAAGGTGCGAAATGTCGCATCCCGATCGTTGCCGCAAATGATGTGCATTATCATGTGGGACGCCGTCGCTCATTGCATGACATTGTGACCGCTATTCGATGCTCACAGCCGCTTCAGTCGCTGGGACATGAGTTATTTCCGAATGGTGAGCGATATCTGAAGTCCGGTAACGAACTCATGGAATTGTTCGGTGGTCGGAATGATCTGATTGAACGAACTCTGGAAGTCGCCGATCGTTGTCGGTTCTCACTCGATGAACTGCGTTATGAGTATCCAGAAGAACTGATTCCTTCGGGTGTTTCACCGATCGAACATCTGGCAGGCCTTACGTGGGCTGGTGCGGCAAAGAGATATCCCGATGGTGTTCCGCCGAAGATTCGTGATCTGATTCAGCATGAACTGACTTTAATCGAAGAGCTCCATTACGAGGCGTACTTCCTGACGGTCTACGATCTGGTCCGGTTTGCTCGTGAACGCGGAATTCTCTGTCAGGGGCGTGGTTCAGCGGCGAATTCTGTCGTCTGTTTCTGTCTGGGAGTCACCTCCGTCGATCCCGGCCGAATTGATGTGTTATTCGAGCGCTTCGTAAGCCGCGAACGCAATGAAGCGCCGGATATTGACGTGGACTTCGAACACGAACGCCGCGAAGAAGTCCTGCAGTATCTTTTCGATCGCTATGGTCGTGACCGGGCCGGAATGACCGGGGCAGTGATCACGTATCGGCCTCGTTCGGCCATTCGTGATATCGGGCGAGCCCTGGCTTTGTCGAATGATCGAATCGACAAACTGGCCGGACAGATGGAGCATGTAGACCGTGCGGAACAATTTCCGGAACGAATGCGTGAAGGAGGAATGGATCCGGAATCAAAGTTGGGGCGACGGGTGCTGGAGCTGCTGAACTCCCTGCTGACATTCCCTCGTCATCTTTCGCAGCACTCGGGCGGCATGGTGATGTCGCGCGGACTTCTGAGCGAACTGGTTCCCATTGAGAATGCGTCCATGCCGGGGCGAACGGTGATTCAGTGGGACAAGGATGATCTTGATGCGCTGGGGCTGCTGAAAGTTGATTGTCTGTCGCTGGGGATGCTGAGCTGTATCCGCCGAGCGTTCGATCTGATTCAGAAACATCATGGTCGCGCATTGACGCTGGCGAATGTGCCGTCAGAAGATTCTCAGGTTTATGACATGGTGAGTGCGGCCGACACGGTTGGAGTTTTCCAAATCGAAAGTCGCGCGCAGATGAGCATGTTGCCGCGGTTGAAGCCTCATTGTTTCTACGACCTGGTGATCGAGGTAGCGATCGTGCGCCCGGGACCGATTCAGGGAGATATGGTTCATCCTTATCTGCGCCGCCGCTCCGGAGAAGAGTCCATTGAGTATCCCAATGCCGCCGTGCGGTCTGTATTGCACAAGACTTTGGGTGTGCCGATTTTTCAGGAGCAGGCGATGCGGCTTGCGATTGTGGCGGCCGGGTTTACTCCGGGAGAAGCCGATCAACTTCGCCGCGCGATGGGGGCGTGGCGGAAGACTGGTGTAATTGCGAAGTTTCACGAAAAACTGGTTCAGGGAATGATTGAACGAGGATACGACGGTGAATTCGCCGAGCGTGTCTTCAAGCAGATCAGCGGTTTCGGAGAGTATGGCTTTCCGGAATCTCATGCGGCCAGTTTTGCTCTTCTGGTTTATGTGTCGTCATGGATCAAACGCTACTACCCGGCTGTCTTTGCGGCCGCGTTGATCAATAGTCAGCCGATGGGCTTTTACGCTCCGGCTCAGCTTGTTCGCGATGCGCGGGAGCATGGAGTTGTGGTCCTGCCGGCTGACGTCAATGCCAGTGACTGGGATTGTACTCTGGAGGCTCAGGAGCAACCTGCTGATCTCAGCAAATCTCCATTCGGGCATCGCGATCAGTCTCATGCTCTGCGGTTGGGGTTTAGGCTGCTGCGAGGTTTCTCGGAAGAATACGCACGGACGATTGAAGAGGCTCGTCGACGTGGCGGGCGATTTCAATCTCTGGAGGAGTTTGCACGTCGTACACAGCTCAGTCGATCGGTCCTGCAGTTGCTGGCTCGTGCTGATGCATTTGCATCCCTGGAGATTGATCGCAGAAGTGCGTACTGGAAATCGTTGCCGTCGCGTGATCATCTGCCATTATTCGACGATGAACGAGTTCCCGCTGTTGAAGACGCTGCACCGGAACTTCCGGAGATGTCAGCTCAGGATGAAGTCGTGGAGGATTATTCATCGGCCGGTCTGACGCTGCGAAAGCATCCCGTGAGTTTTCTGCGTGAACAGCTTGCTCAACTGAAAGCCGTGACTTCGCAGCAGCTCAGTGAACTGGAGCCGGATCGTCGAGTCAAAGTGGCCGGTTTAGTTCTTATGCGCCAACGCCCGTCCACGGCCAGCGGCATCACCTTTGTTACGCTCGAGGATGAGACGGGGATCGCCAATCTCGTTGTGTATCCGTCCGTGTGGCAGCACTTCCGTCAGACCGCGCGATTTGCGTCGGTTATTCTGGCGACTGGACGTTTACAGCGAGAAGGCGATGTCATTCATGTGGTGTGTGAACGACTGGATGATGTCAGCAAGATGCTGGCTCAGATCGATTCAAAGTCCCGGAACTTTCGCTGATTCAGCGAGTGCAGCTTCAGCAAGACAAGTGAGATAGCACTGTTGCTGGACCCGTGGAGTTAGTCGTTTACCGCCCAGCCGCAGGCGCCGGCTTTAGTGTTATCCGGCGCCAGCGGCAGGG
>JBPOIW010000365.1:0-13104 GCA_052034165.1 Planctomycetota bacterium
ACACAAAAAGCCCCAGCATTTCAATCGTCGTCCCCACCCACTGGGCGGAATACAACGCGTCTGCAACAAACATGAACAGCGTGGCAAAAAAGACGGTTTGAATGAAAACAGCTCGCCGAGCGTTTCGATCAAATCGAGAACGCTCCGCCAAACTTCCGCTCAGGCTCACGATCGGCATGGAGGAAACCGCGGCGACTTCCGATCCACCAACATAGGTCGATCGAAAGATGATCGGCCCCGCAGCATTGCTATCGACCGCCGCTGACTCATCCATGGATGGGATGCTGCGTCCTAACTTCACTGACGGCAACAATGCCTTGACCAGCTCAATCGCAACACACCATTGATCGTTGTGAAGAACATTACGGACCGCATCCATTGAGGCCCCAACCGGCGCGATTGCAGTCAACACCTCGCCCCAACTGCGCTGCAATTGCAGCATCCGTCCGGGATGATTTGCCGCAGCCTGCGCCGGATCGTCAAAACTCAACGGAAGCGTTTCAGCAACTTCTCGATTCAGTCGAGTCAGTGCCGCAAACTGGTCGGCTTTATCTGGACGCAACGTTGCATCAAGTACTTCATCGATCCAAGTTTCCAAACGCAAAACTTCACGAGCCGCATGAAGCCCCAGCTCATTAAGGGCAGCTCGTGCGGCATGAGTTTGCTCCAGAGCTTCTGCGAGCTGAGCGATCGTGACCTGCGTGGTCACATTGGCGATTACTCCGAAACTCTCAATCCATGCCTCGACGCCCTTCTTGAACTTCTCAGCACCATCAGTTGTCTGCGGCAGAGGATTCTGCAGGAGTGCATTCAAAAAGATCACAACATCACGTCGCCACGCATGACATTGATTGAACAACTCCGGGATCAGGCGAGACTCGATGTCACCCAATCCCGTGCGTGCATCCGCAACCGAATTTCCTTCCAGCAATTGCACGGTGTGCTGCGTTCGAGAAAAGATGTCCTCGACACTCTTCATCAACAATGGCGTCAACTTCCAGCGACGAAGAATTAGCGAACGCAACGGCTCGACGCGTCCTACGACTTCCTGCCGCAGCCTGTTGAATTCGCTCACGGCCACCTGCAATCCAGCTTTCGCCGTGCCCGCTGCCGCTAGAATAACGTCAGGTTTCCCACTGTTCAGTGAATCAGATAAGGCTTTGCGAATCTCTGCCGCCTGTCGTTGAAATGTCACGTCGGGAATCTGAGATGACGCCGCCAGAATTTCTGCCACAACGCCCGACGCACCAGCACTGGCTTCCGCAATCTCCTGCTGCTTCTTCAGGTAGACTCGAATAAACCAACCGCAGAGAAATCCCGCGCCAGTAATGAAATAGATCCACTTTGTGGTTCGCCGAGCTTTGATCTCGTAAGGAACAACCTGAGGTTTACTGAGTTCATTCGCTCGAACCTCAATCTTCCCCGCCGTTGCCCCAAGAGGAAACATCCCCTCAACGGCAACATCTATCGACTTCGTTTCCCCGGCGCCCAAAGATTCGCCATCCAATGTGAATTTCAGTAAGCCATCATCAACTTGAGCAAGATTCCCGAGTTCGCGGACGTCTGCCAAATGAATCTTGGTTAAAGGGGCCTTACCGGATGCTTCCGAAACCTGCAAAGGTCGACTTATTGATGATGTCCCGAAGAATCCATAAGTCTGGTCAAGATAGAGCCTGGAAGTAACGTCAATCTCAGGGGACGGCTGAGCCAATGTCAGGCTGACCGTCTGCAATGACTCCTCCGTCAGTACCTTCGGATCAGCAGAGCGGTTCGCGAAGTCAACCAGAATTGTATAAGTGCCTGGCAACAGAGATTGCGACTGAGCTTCAACGAGCAGCGAAGGGCCATGCTGATCATCGCCCTTCTCAAGTCTGGCGGTGAACAGCGGAGAGAGAAACTCAGGCCGCCCATTCGGCCCAACGACGTCAGTGACTTGAATCGTCAGATCAGTGGTCAGAATTGTACCCTGAACGGCTCGAACCGGTATCCGAACGGTACTCACGTCAGAGCTTACAGACAGGGTATAATTGAGACCTGCGGGAAAATTCAGCCATTCGACTTTCTCGGCCGCTGACGCCGGTGACCATGCGATGAGTAAAAACACGACGAATGAACATCATCTCATGCCACGATCCTTATGACTCAACGCCCTTGATTGCAGTCCCTACCATTCTGCCGCCATCACGATCAAGTCTTTAGTGTGCCGGCAAGTCTTTAATGTGCCGGTGCGACGGTGTTGCGGTTAGTAGCCTCAGTAACGATTCTGATATCGTCCTTACGAAGCGGGAGCATCTTGCGACCAGCGTGGCCGAATTGCAAATCACGCCTGAGTTGCCAAACGTTGCATTCAACGCACACACCAGATGAAAAACACCACGATTTCCCATCGAAAATCGCTCTCCTTTGAAACGCGGGCCTTTCGCCCTAAGATGCTCCACTTCCGAATGATTCGCGGCCCGAGGATGGGTGCGACAATGGAAGCTGAACACCGTATTGATCGGGCCCTGAAACCCGCGTTGTGAGCAACATGAAAACTGATGAATTGCGTGAAAAGTATCTGGCCTTCTTCGAAACCAAGGGCTGTGTTCGCCGTCCCAGCGATGTGCTGATTCCCAAAGACGACCCGACAGTTCTGTTCACGCCCGCCGGGATGAATCAGTTCAAGAATCAGTTCCTGGGAATCGGCCCGATCGATTTCACAAAGGCCACGACCAGTCAGAAGTGCCTTCGAACAGGTGACATTGGCAACGTCGGCATCACAGCTTATCACCATACCTTCTTCGAAATGCTCGGCAACTTTTCGTTCGGAGACTACTTCAAGAAAGAAGCCATCCATTGGGCATGGGAATTCCTGACGACAAAGCAATGGCTGGGACTGGATCCTGATCGCCTGACCGTCACTGTCTATCTGGATGACGACGAAGCGTTCGACATCTGGAATAAGGAGATCAAACTTCCAGCCGATCGAATCAGCCGACTCGATGAGTCCGAAAACTTCTGGCCGGCATCAGCTCCGTCCCAGGGACCAGACGGCGTCTGCGGACCATGCTCAGAGATCTATTATCTGGCTCCCGGCGCAACCAAGCCGGTCGAAATCTGGAACCTGGTTTTCACTCAGTTCAATCGTGTTGGTGATCCGCCAAACAATCTGCATCCTCTGCCCAAGAAGAACATCGACACCGGCATGGGCCTTGAGCGCTGTGCGTCGTGTCTGCAGGGCGTCCTGAGCAATTTCGAAATAGATATTCTAAAGCCGATGTGCATTGCTGCTGGCGATGCTTTGGGCTTCAAGTATTCGTACGACGCGACATGGGGACGCGCGTGCCGACGTATCGCCGATCATCTGCGAGCCTGCTCGTTCGCAATTCACGAAGGCGCTAATCCAGGGCCAGACAAAGCCAACTACATCGTCCGGTTGTTGCTGCGTCGAGCTGCCATGGAAGGATATCTCCTCGGCAAGAAGGTTCCGTTTCTGCACACTCTTGTTCCAGCCGTTGTCGCGGGCATGAAACATGCCTACCCGGAAATTGTTGAAACGGTGCAGTCTGTTTCTAATGTGATCAAGCTCGAAGAAGAGCAGTTCCTTGACGTTGTTGACAGAGGGATGCCTCGGTTTGAAAAGCTGGCCGCCAAAGCGAAGTCATCCGGTGTCATTTCCGGCCAGGACGCTTTCGACCTCCATCAGACCTACGGCTTCCTGATTGAACTGACGGAAACGTTGGCGTCTCAGCAGGGCCTGAAGGTTGATCACTCCGGCTACACGATTGCTCGCAAACGCCATGAAGCGACCAGCGGTCGAGGAGCATTTGCCGATTCCGTCATGAGCGCGGGCCCGATCGATTCCCTCAAGAAGCAGGGCGGTACAACGTTTCTCGGCTACGAATCGATGGCTGCCGACTGCAATGTCGTGGGCATCATCTCAAACAAGGAACTCGTTACGGAATTCAGTTCTGCAGGCCATGAAACGCCAATCGGTGTTGCACTGAACCAGACTCCGTTCTACGCGGAGTCGGGTGGTCAGGTCGGCGACATCGGGACTCTTTTTGGCGGAGGGGCCGAGTTTATCGTCGCAGATACACAGAAGGACGGAGACCTCTGGATTCACGTCGGCCATCTGACCAAGGGCAAACTCTTAGTTGGTCAGACGTTGTCAGCAACGGTCGATGAATCTCGTCGCTCCGGAATTCGCAGAGCACACTCAGCAACCCACATTCTGCATCATGCTCTGCACTGCACAGTCGGCAAGGATGCGACTCAGCGTGGCTCTCGAGTTCAGCAGGATGAATTGCGTTTCGACTTTGCTCACAATCAGGCACTGACGGCGGACGAAGTCCGTCAGGTTGAAGACATTATCAACGAATGTATCGCTCAGGGGGCCACGGTCACGACCGAGCTTCTGCCAATTGAAGCGGCTCGCAAGAAGGGGGCAATGGCTCTGTTCGGAGAAAAATATCCGGACGAAGTTCGAGTCGTCAGCATGGGCGATTTCAGCGTCGAACTCTGCGGTGGTACGCACCTGTCCAACACAGGACAAGTAGGTCTCTGCCGGATCACTTCCGAAGAGCCAATTGCAAAAGGCGTCCGCCGCATCACGGCGATCACAGGGCCGAAAGCCGTCGAAAAAGGACGTGAAACGGATGAACTGATCGCTCAACTACAGCGAATGCTGAAGGCACCTCAGGCTGCGGAACTCGTTGCGAAAGTTGAATCGCTCCAGAATGAAGTGAAGACGCTTAGCAAACAGTTGTCAGACTTGAACTCAGCCTCGGTGGCGGATGCGATCGGTGCACTGGCGGCTCAGGCAGAGACGATCAGCGGTGTGAAAATCATCGCAAAGAAACTGGAAAGCGTGTCTCGCGAAACGTTGCGAGATTTCGCTGACCAACTGCGTGATAAGCACAGTCCGATTGCACTGATCCTGGGTGCAGAAATCGAGGGCAAGGTGTCCCTTATCGTTGCGGTGACTAAGTCTCTGGTCAAAGAGAAAAATCTGCACGCGGGTAACGTCGTCAAAGTAGCGGCGACGATCGCCGGGGGTGCAGGTGGCGGTCGACCTGATATGGCAGAGGCCGGTGCGAAGCTCATTGACAAGCTGGATGAAGCAATCGCAGCCGGAGCGGCCGAGCTGAAAAAGCAGTTGGGAGTTTAGAGCCAACCTTGAATTAACTCCGCTTGAGTTAACTGCAAGAGACTTACCGCGACTTCTGCATTGTGGTCGCCGGAGCAGGGTATAGACCTGCTCCGGAACACAGATCAAGAAGACAGAGCAAAATTATGCAGGAAGAAATTGACCGACTGATGATGGAAATCCAGCGTTCGAAATTCACCGAACGCCGGACGGAAGTCCGCCAGCCATTTGCACGGCCGGTCAAAATCCATCTTCCTCATGGGCCAACTTTGAAAGCTTTTGCCAAAGACCTGTCATCACAGGGAATTGGAATTATCACGGACATCGAATTTCAGCTGAAGTCCATTGCCGTGCTGGAGATTCACAGTATTCTGTCTGACCCTGTCTGCCTTCGCGGAGAAGTCCGCTGGTGTGATAAACACGGCAAAGGATGGTTCCTTGTCGGCTGGAAATTCATCGCCGTCTCTCCAAGACCCGTTTCGAAGTAATCTCGATTTTGCTGGCACGTGAAATTGCATCGCACGCGTTCCGCCTTGCGATGGATGCAGATCATTCACAACTCCAGAAACGCCAATGAGATCCCGAAGGACGAGAAGTCATTCGAACACCCCAACGTCGTCAGGTGATACTGCGATCCATCATCACCAGCGTACGGTTTGTCTTATTTGTCTTCATAGACAGAATCGTCCATCGCCCATCGTGACGTACCCAGTCCAGTACAGCCACTGGTAAGGAGAATCATCAGGCCAGACAAACTTGTAGCAAACAATGAACGCAGGAATGATGTTTTCAGAAGCTCAGTCCACAGCAGGCGGACGAAAAATCGGGCGACCCGTCAAACGATGTCTCATACGAGGCTTCTTCAGCATTAGGGGACGGTACACTCGACCTCTCAACTGGATCAATTCGTTCCACTCTTCTTTTCACCCCCTCGGACCGCCAAATAATCACCCTGAGATTCCTGAACCAGCAAGTTCTGCCGATCTGTTTTTGCTCCGAAAGACAAGTGTTCCGATTCGATGACGATCATTGAAATGCCTGCACGAAGTCGATACTCAGAGATAGAAGATGCTAGATGGGCAGAGCGACCCGTGTGCGATTTGGACCTTCGCTCTAACATCAGAAATTCTGCTCAACATCGTGACACGACAGCCTCGACGACTGGCAATCCCAATGGACATGAAAATCCCTGGCCCGATTGAGAACGTAACGGGCGTCCCAGTCACGAAGAAACATTCTGCGACGGGCAGCAGATTTCTTCGAGGCCCCCAGTCGCGATTTCGCGAACTGATGATGGCGTTTCGAGCATTCCGTGAAATGATCTCGGGCTTTCGAAAACTTCACTTTGTCGGTCCCTGCGTAACCGTCTTTGGAT
The DNA here is from genome assembly GCA_052034165.1 of Planctomycetota bacterium. Lineage (GTDB taxonomy): Bacteria > Planctomycetota > Planctomycetia > Planctomycetales > Planctomycetaceae > SXXK01. The sequence goes on from JBPOIW010000365.1 coordinate 6,504, forward strand.
CAGCCCGTTTTCAGGAAGACCATCCCTACTATAAGTTTTCCAGGAGTGTCGGCGAACAACTTGCGCTGGCCGGATTTACGGTGATCACCGGCGGCGGGCCTGGAGTCATGGAAGCTGCGAATCGCGGAGCGAAGGATGTCGGAGGACGGAGCGTGGGTTGCAATATCGTGTTGCCCATGGAACAGAAATCGAACCCTTACCTCGATACCTTCGTCGACTTTCGTTACTTCTTCATCCGCAAATTGATGCTGGCAAAATACTCCTATGCGTTTGTCGCGATGCCCGGTGGTTTCGGCACGCTGGACGAACTCTTTGAAATCGCCACGCTGGTCCAAACGGGCAAGATGAAAGGGTTTCCGATTGTTCTGGCCGGAACAGAATACTGGGGGCCAATGGTCACATACCTTCGCGAAACGATGGCGACTGAGGGAACCATCAGCGTGCTGGACGTGGACCGCTTTATCGTCAGTGATTCACCAGAAGAAATCGCCGCAAAGATTGCCGAGGCCGCTCATAAGCAGTTTGGTCTGACTCGCGGCGAATGGAAACCTCGCTGGTGGTTGTTCGAGCGATCGCCGTTCCCTTCCAAACAATCCTGACCGCCATGCAAACAGCCCGACTCGTCTTGAACGCGTCGGGCTGCTTCGTTGTGCGATGGAAAAAACTCTTGTGGAGCTAACCTCGATCAATAGCCTAGATTCTCGAACAGATACAATCCAGACTTTCCAGGGCAGACCAGATCAAGGTCGCCGTCCTTGTCCATATCAATCACGGCCACCTGCAATCCAACACCTGCTGTTCCTTTTGGAAAATCCTTTAGAGCCCATCGGTCTTTCGCGTCCTTTGGAGCATTCACAGCAGGGTCACCATGGAAAACTGTGTGCTTGTTCCATGTACCCGCTTTTCTGTCGAATGAATAATAGAAAACCACCGATCCATCGGTATCACCCGGCTCCACTTCATGAGCATAGACACGTTTGCCCGTGATCAGCTCCGGTTCACCTTTGCCATCAATATTGGCAAACGCCAATGTGTGTGCTTGGGAAAACGTGTCATCGATCGTGTGCTTGTTCCATTCACGTTTCCCGTCAGCAGCCGTTGACTGCTTGAGCCAGCTCAGTCCGAAACCGTGGCCCATTCCCCAGACGATATCCGTCAGCTTGTCACCATCAACATCGCGGCCATGAATAAAGATGCCAGCAGCCCCCAACTGAAACTCCGCATGAAAAGGCCACTTGTCTGATCCATCCGCGGGCTGCTCATGCCATCCATTGGGAGTGATGATGTCCAGACGTCCGTCCGCATTCACATCGCCAGCACCGACACCGTGCCCGGATCCTTCGCTGCCGAGATCATGCTTTTTCCAGACGACTTCCGGCTTCTGCTGAGTCAGCTCATACCAGACCACAACGTTACCGGTATTCGGCAGAAAATCCAGTTTGCCATCGCCATTGAGGTCGATGAGTTCACCAGTCTCCATATTTCCTGGAAGATCAATTTCATGTTCCTTCCAGGGTTGAGTCGCGTCGCCGCCAGGATTCTCCACCCAGCCGACTCGCTTACCGAAGTAATTGCAAGTCACGATGTCAGGTCGCCCATCACCGTTCACGTCCAGAGGAGAATCAGAAAAGTCCTCGTAGTAATGTGGGTTCGGCCCACTGGCAGGAACATCTCGAACTTTGTGTTTCGTCCATGCAGGAGCTTCGTACCACGAGTCGCCGCTGAAGATATCAAGCTTCCCGTCTCCATTAAAATCGGCAGCGCCGCAGGCCTCGTAGGGCGACTGATCATTGATCGTGTGCTTCTGCCATTTCAGATCAGGACTTTTTTCATCTGCACTGGTGACGGTGGCAGCAAGAATTGTGGCAACAGCCGCAGATCTGACAGATTTGAAGAGAGCAGGGCACTTGATTCGAGGCATGAGAAATCTTCCAGCGGAGGGAGGGTGACTTGAAGGATCAGGTTTCAGACTTGGCCGCGCAGTTTAGACAAGACGGAACACGAACGCACCAAGGTCGAGCCAAAACCAACGGGAGACAAATCCTCAATCACGCGGTTTTATGTTTCGCCACCGGGTTTATCCTGGTGGTTTTCAGGCGTTTGCACCACGTCTCGTTTCCGCTGAAAATCTCATCCCGTTACCAAAGCAGCAATTCAAACGTAGTGCAAAAGCCGATTCCCACCGGGGTGAACCCGGCGGCGGATTCTAATTCGCTTTCCTAAACGACTAATTGCGAACTGGCTTCACATTCGCGGACTGGCTTCACATTCAACGGGAAACTTTGCAGATCTACTTCTCAAGGTGGGCTTTGATACTGGCGAGTCCGTCCTCAAAATCTTTGCCAATCATCTTGTCCATGTTGAAGCAAAGAACTCGCACAATGAAGTTCAACGGTCCATACATCACCCAACGCACAAGAGTTCCCCCGCTCGTCGGCTCGAACAAAAACTCGGCCATGTTCTCGCCTTTGAATGGCTTATAAAAATTGAGCCGCGTCGTAACTTTCGAGTTCGGAATTGCTTCCACGATCTCCTGCCGGCCATGTCCGACATTCGGATTGCCTTCCCACTCGAACGCGGAACCCAGACCAGTTGCAGGGCCGCTGAATGTCTTCTTCATGTTCAGGTCTTTTTTTTCCCATGGTGACCAGGCTTCGGATCGCCGAAAATCCGTCAGTAGAGCATAGACCTTCTCCGCGGGCACGTTGACCGTGATCGATCGCTCCACTCGGAAAGTCGACGGGCGAGAAAAGCCGAGTAACAGAACAGCGACGACAATAGCGGCAACAATTCCCAGAATGATCGGCAACACCCGACATCTCCCACGTGTTTGTGCAAACGAGACGGACTCACGCCCTCATGTTACAAAACGAAGAGCGATTGGCGAGTGACCGCAATTGCATAACATTTGGCCAGACAACGCCAAATTGAGAATGCCAGGGAATCAACGTGAGGCTTTCCGGTCTCCGGCGCGACAAAACCTCGGGGCATTGCCTTCACGGAAATGATGCCCGAGACTCTGACCGTCCTGGACTCCTGATCCAGATGAGCACTACGGACACATGAAACGAAAGAAACTCTTGCAATGTCGCCGACTCAACCACGACCTATGCGTCACCCCCAGTATGAACATCAGGCGGCGCCAAACAATGGGAATCTCACTGAGTCAAACTGACGCCTTCAAAATGGACGTCGTGGAATCGCTGACTCACAACCGCGGTCTTAGGGCCACAATTCTGCATCGACGGACGGCTCGACCACATCGGGCTCACATGTCGCCGCTATTTGGCACAGGAATATCGCCTCACCGATAATCTGTGCGAAGTTGTGACTGCGTTTCTCGTGACAGATCGGCCGCCTCCTGCAAAAGCCTTCTTTTGGCCGAAAAAACAGAATCAAACTACGCTGTCCTCGGATGCGTGGCAAAGAACTCACGCACTCTCGCCACGAGCTGTGGATCGGTCATCTTGTCGCACTTCTCGTTGCCGACGACTTTCGCAAGCAGTTCCTGGCTCTTGATCTGCTTTTGAAACTCGGTTCTGGCCTCACCGGGCCCCATGACGAGGATCGCCGCGGAGCCCTTCAGACCTTCCGCCACTTCTTCGTAGTAGCTCTTGAGATGGTTGTCGATTTTTCGATCAATCACGTCTTCGGGTGTGCCATGATGCGACTCCCCGGAACCAGCCTGACGCGAACCACTGGCGGATCGAACGTGCTTCTCCGCCTCGGATTCGATTCGTGTCACGGTCGGCTCAGAACCCGAGAGACTCACAATCACTGCCTGTCGGTGATCGATCCAAACGCCGGAATAATGAACCATTGCTCGCTGCCTTTCTTCGGAAGCGCCGAATAAACGGACTACCGTTTGAACCTTGATCGATAGATCTGACACGATCTTCGCAGGGTTCATCGAAGGCAAAGCGAATGCCGGATCATTCGAAATCGATCCAACTCCCATGCCAACCGCAGGACTGCGCGCATCAATGCAAAGCAAGAGTCAGGTATTCGCAGGGATTCATGCTGTGGCAGGAATTCCCCCCTGTCTTGAAAAAACATGCCGCAGAAAGCGAGCAGCACTGATCGAACTCGGAATAGTGTGCTGCAAAGGACTCAATGTGAGCGATTGTGATCCCAATTCGCAGACACTCTACGCGGGATTCAATCATCCAAAGACCTGCGCACCAATAACAACGCGGCCCGAGCATGATCGCAGTCGGGACGTCGTCAGGTCTTCAGACTCTGCAAGGGCAACTCAGAAGGCTTCAACTAACGGAGCACCTTCGTTCGAGTTCGCAGGAACGGGCGTGACCTGTTCTGCCTGAGTGTAGGAAGCAGTAGTGACCGGAGTCGCTGAAACCTCTGAAGATATTGCGGAGAACGCAGGATCCGGAGTCGGAGCGACTGCCGTCTTTGATGCTGGCGTTGAAGGGACCTCGAATGGCATATCAGATGGCATCGTCGTGCCCGCTGGCCAGGTCATACTTTCCGAGGGCTGGCTCATCATCGGCATCTGTTCGCCAAATGAGGCAGTTTGAGTCGGCATCGAAGTCAATGGAGAATTTGAAGGCTGCCAACCAGATGACATCGAAGGGTAGTGAGCCGACATTGAACCGGTCGACATACTTCCTGAAGGCCCCGGTTGAGACATTGCCATCTGGCCCGGCATCGTCTGGCCATACATCGGGCTTCCGTACATTTGGCTACCGGACATTTGGCTACCGGACATTGGATTGCCCGACATCGCCATCTGAGTCTGCATCATCTGCATCTGCGCCATTTGAGCGCCTGCAGATGGTGGCCCGAAGGCTGTTTGCTGGCGAGGAATGCTGTAAGGATGCACGCCGCGGGCCATTGCGGTCGCTGCCATCGGGCTTTCCGCACCAGCCCCGGTCGACGCTGCGGCCATTCGCGAATGCACTTCCGGCTGGTTCCAGTCTGCGTGCAGCGAGTCCTGATAATAGGCGACCGCTTCGTCAAGCTGACCGGCTTCTTCGTAGTATTGTCCCATGTGAGCCAAAGCTGTCGCATGGTTCGGATTCACGTCCAGCGCGCGTTCCAGAGACTGAACCGCCCCGGAATTATTCCCCAGCTCACGCTGAAGCCAGGCGAGTTCGACGTGCGACTCGGCAATATAGGGCTGAGTGCCAGCCCATGTGGAAAGCATTGCGGTGGCTTCCTGACCTCGCCCCTGATCCATCATCAACTCGGCCAGGCCGTGATAGGATGGCTGGTGCGAAGGATCGATGGTTAACGCCTGCCGATAGTAACGCTCCGCATTGGGAGCATCACCCATCTTCATGCGTGATTTGGCGAGATTGGCGATGTAATCCGGGTTCGCCGGATCAGACTTCATCGCATTCTGGAACTCACCGGCGGCAGCCGCGTAGTTGCCCTTCTTGTAGTAACTCATGCCGGACCTGTTGGCCATGCTGCTGCCCATTGTTCCGCAACCGGCGACAATCGAGATACTGGCCAAAGCAAAAAGTCCGCGGAACAGTTTCCGCAGTCGCAACGAAGACATGAGAGCGCCTTTCAGGAAGTCGCGAAAGGTGAGATTTTCAGAGAGAGGAATAGGACAGCCTGAAAAAGCGTCCGGAACTTTGAGTGCCCAGCACCCACGGCGGTTCAGCCGAGTTCCTTCACCTTCTTCAAAGCCTCGACTGACGAAGAGTTGACCACCGAGAAGTAGCCTCGATCGCCAGTTTGAGTTCATGAGGAAAATTTGGAGAGGAACGCAGAATACTGGCAGTTCGATTTTCACTGCAACGCCGATTCCTTTGCGCCACAGGCAAAGGGGACCCGTACCTCCCGCAGATCGGCAATGCCTGCCGAACACAGCCTAAAGCACCCTAAAGAGGTGCAAAATCAGCCGATTGGCGATAATTCTCATTCAGGAACGGGAGTTTTTCTCCACGGCGTCCCCGGAAAGCCTGAAGTTCTGTAGCATACCGCGGAGTAACTCAGAGGAGCTAATTCGTTCGGTACCGGAGTAGAAAGCGTCTTCAGGACAGTTTCGCTGGTGAATTGCGTGGCTGGGGACGATAATCGATCGATCTGAAGTCTTGCTGAGCCTGAAAATTGCCCTGATCGCTCTGCAAGCTCCTTTACAAGCCGGATTGATGTTCGTTATACTCCCCGGCTCTTTCTCAGGAAAACGTATACATTAGTTCAGATCGCGAGCCAGTTTCTTATGGAAGCTGGTGAATGTCGCGGAGATAAAAATGCCAAAGCAGAAGACACATAAGGGAATGAAACGCCGTTTTAAGATTACGGCGTCTGGCAAAGCGACTCATCGTAAGTCGTCTCGCGGTCACTTGCTCAGCCATAAAGGTGCCAAACGCAAGCGAAATCTGCGAGCCGGTGGGTTGGTTTCTGGTGCTGAAGCAAAGATCATCATGGATGCTCTTCGCCCCGGTGCTTAGTGCGAGAATGCTCGCTGGATGCTGGTTGTCTGGGTGGCGATCAGTCTGAGAACAGATTCTTAAAGTCATACGGTTGTTTGCTCTGAAGGTCCGGTCCAATGCGTGTTCGTCTCGGGAAAGCTCGTCACCGTTCAAAGAAGCGTCTCTTCAAAGAAGCGCGTGGTAATGTTGGTGGACGC
>JBPOIW010000060.1:0-11454 GCA_052034165.1 Planctomycetota bacterium
ACGCCCATCATCAGCGCTACTAGACACTTGCGTAGCATTAGAGCCCCCTCCATGGAATCCGCGGATCGTCCGGTGTTCCGCATCGGCGGCAGGTTCCAGTGAACCTGGCCCGGCCGGTTTGTTCAGATTTGTTTCAGACTCAGTCATCGACGCCACGCAGACGCCGATACCCCCCGGTCTATCGCCCCGTCTGCCTTCTGCGCGGTCCAATCGCGGTGCACATCCAGCTCAACGGAATATCTCGACAGTCATGTTGTTCGGCCCGTATCGATCGTGCGGATGAGTCATTCAATGCCTGTCGCATCAATAGAACTGCCAGTAGAACAGGGCTGTGCGGTGGAGTCTTCTCAATCGAAAGTCATTGCCTGACCGACAATTTTTGCCCTTTTTGCCCAGCATGAATCCCTGCCGGAAATCGCGACAATCGTCTAGACTACGGCCCAATGGTCGAATGACACGGTAAAAGACGCGTTTTAAGGCCGGAAAAACACGGGTTGAGGCCAGGACAAGGACTCTGGCCCACTCCTCAGATACCAATTTCAAGGCAAAGGACGCCCCTGGTGGCCCGACGGAAATCCTCAAACTCAAACGGTTCTCTCTTCGACGAAAATGCTCTGCCTGACGCAAATGTGCAGTTTGTGCCGATCAGTGAAGAAACCCGACGGCGGTATCTGAATTACGCGATGTCGGTGATTACTTCGCGAGCACTCCCGGACGTGCGCGATGGTCTCAAACCGGTTCAACGCCGAATTCTGTACGTGATGTACGATCGACTGCGTCTGACCTTTGACCAGAAGACTCGTAAGTGCGCCAAGATCTGCGGGGATACGACCGGTTCATTCCATCCGCACGGTGACATTGCGGTCTACGAAGCGCTGGTCCGCATGGCTCAGGACTTTACTTTGCGATATCCACTGGTGGTTGGCCAGGGAAATTTCGGCTCCATCATGGGCCTTCGTGCCGCGGCGTCTCGATACACCGAAGCGAAAGTTTCTCGCCTGGCCGAGAACCTGATGAACGAGCTGCGCTATCAGACAGTCGATATGCGTCCGACATACGACGCAGTCGACGAAGAACCCGTGGTCGTTCCCGCGCGTTACCCAGCTCTGTTGGTGAATGGATCGTCAGGCATCGCCGTTGGTATGGCGACCAACATGCCGCCCCACAATCTGGGCGAATGCATTAAGGCCGCCATTCATCTCATTGAAAATCCGGACGCCTCCGTGGCGCAGTTGATGCGTTACATCAAGGGCCCCGATTTTCCGCTCGGTGGTCGAATCATGACCGACCGTGCCGAGCTGCGGGAGATGTACGAAACCGGCAAAGGCTCCATCAAGATTCGCGGCGAATGGCGATTCGATCAGCAGGGGAAAAAGCAGGACACCAGCCGCATCATCGTGTACACAATTCCTTACGGGGCAACGACCGGCCCTTTGATGGCCGAGATTGGCGAATTGATCGCCGCTCGCAAGCTGCCTCAACTGGAATCCGTGAACGACGAAACGAACGAAGAGAACGGACTGCGCATCGCGATCGAACTCAAGTCCGGTGCCGATGCCAACGCGGTGATGGCCTATCTGTTTAAACACACGTCGCTGGAACAGAACTTTGGCTACAACGCAACGTGCCTGATCCCGGCTGATCGCGGGCTGACGGTTCCGCGAGTTCTCAACCTCAAAGAACTTCTGCAGCACTTCCTCGATTTTCGCTATGAAACGGTACGTCGGCGTATCGAGTATCAACTGGCGATTCTGCGAAAACGAATTCACATTCTGGAAGGCTTCGCGATTGTCTTCGATGGGCTCGACAAAGCCCTGAGGATTATTCGTGCGAGTGATGGGAAAAAGGACGCGGCGAAGAAGCTGATGGCCGAGTTTCCGCTGGATGAAATTCAGACGGACGCAATTCTCGAGCTGCAGCTCTATCGCATTTCAAAGCTCGAAATCAACGATATTCGCGCCGAACTGGCCGCGAAGAAAGCCGAAGCCGCAGCGCTGGAAGCGATCCTGAAGTCGAAGACCAAAATGTGGAAGCTGATTACCACAGAACTGGAGCAGGTCGCCAGTGACTTCGCTGACAATCGACGCAGCGAATTGGGTTCAGCCGAAGAAATTGTTGAATTCGATCCGGCCGCCTACATCGTGAAAGAAAACACCAATGTGGTGGTGACGAAAGAAGGCTGGATTAAGCGAGTTGGCCAGCTCAGCAGCGTTTCCAAAACTCGTGTTCGTGAGGGGGACTCAGTGCTGACCGTCTGCCCCGGGAGCACTCTCGATAACGTTGTGTTCTTCGCCAAAGACGGGATCGCATACACGCTTCCGATTGACCAGCTGCCCGTCTCATCTGGCTACGGAGAACCGCTCGCAAAACGCGCTAAGATGAGCGATGGAACAAGCCTGGTCGCAGCACTGACAACCGACGGACGCTTCGTTCCGTCGCTGGAGGAGGTGGGCGATGAGGTCGGTCTGACACTTCTGATTGCGACACGCAGCGGTCAGGTCATGCGATTGCCGTTTGAGCCGTTTCGAACACCCTCCACCAAAGCCGGACGAAAGTTCTGCCGTCTCGCCAAGACAGATCAGGTCGCTTACGTGGATCTCGTGCGCGACGCCGAGACCATGATGATGGCCTCGAAGAAAGCACGCATCCTGCATTTCCGAATTGATGAAGTGCCAGTTCTCGGCGGCGCGGGAAAAGGTGTGCGAGGTCTCAAGCTGGAAGCTGGCGATGAGTTGCTGGGAGTTGTCCAGTTTTCTCGCCCCAGCGATGCTTTGCGAGTCCGGAACGACAACGATAGTGTGCTGAGTTTTGGTCAGACCAAATATCAGGTGAATTCTCGCGGAGGCCGCGGCGTAAAAACCAGTTCACGAACAGGCTTCGTCGAATTGATCCAGCCGGAAATTCAACTGGTTGACTGGAGCGAACTGGGAGGCGTCGGCGGAGAATAGATCATCATCCTCCTTCAACGCCGCCAATTACGTAACAATCATCCACACCGCTTTGAAATACTCCGTCTCCAGACAACTGGAGATCACCGGATGATCGGGCGCCGCGCCGCACCTGGCGATAATCTGTAACGATCGTGGAGTGGCTCGGGCATTTGGGTCCGGGCCTTCCATGTCGTCTCCGGTGGATCGTGAAGCCGCAACCAGTAACTGGATGAATTCTGGTTCCGGCAATAGTCCGGCACACGAACAGCTCAGCAGCAACCCACCGGGCTTGACCAGTCGCATGGCCAGCCGATTCATCGCGAAGTGTTTGCGCGTTCCCTCTTCGATTTCCATGCGTGTGCGGATCAGCTTAGGCGGATCAAGAACCACGACATCGAACTGCCGACCATTACGAATCATTTCCCGCATGTAACTGAACGCATCGGCCTGCACAAAGCGGACTCGGGCCTGATTCAGGTTGGCATTCTCACGAGCAACCACGAGCGGTTCTTCATCGAGATCAACGCCGATGACTTCGTCAGCCTGTCCCAGTGTTTTTGCCTGCACGGAAAACCCGCCGGTGTAGCAGCAAAGATCAAGAACACTCTTGCCCTGACAGAACTCGGCCAGCTTCTTACGATTGTCGCGTTGATCACAGAAGAAGCCCGTCTTATGGCCTCCTTCAAACTTTACGCGAAATCGAGTCCCATGTTCGTTGATCACGACCTGCGACGGGCAACCTTCCGAAGTGAACGATGGAGGATCGCAGCCTTCCTGTGACAGAAATTGAGGACTTGTGCGGACGATCCAATGCTTCGTGCCCATTTGTTCCGCCAGCATCGGCATTAGCAGGCTTGCACGCTGGTACATCCCAAGGCCGAAAGTTTCTGCCGACAAAACGTCGCCGAAACGATCAACCACGAGGCCTGATAAGCCGTCCGATTCCGCGTGGATGACTCGCCAGGCATTCGATATAGAATCAAGCTTTAACACGTCGCGTCGCAGCGAGACTGCTGTGGACAACTTTTTCGCCCACGCGGCATCGTCAGGCATCTCGGGTGAATTCCAAAGCATCCTCAGCGCCATTTCGCTGCGAGGATTATACAACCCGTAGCCCATCGGACTGTGGAAGCCATCTGCATAGACGGCCACAAGATCTCCGGGACGAGCGTCCTCAATGCGTGACAATCGCTTGCGGAAGAGAATTGGATGCTGAGTTCTGGACTTGGCATGCACAATCGGAATCGGCTCCGATGTATTCGGCCCCAGCTTTGTTCGCTGGCGGATCATCTGTGAAGTCTGCTCTTTGCTGGCCGGCGGAGCAACAAACTCGTGATCGTCGTCATCCGGAACAGGAACGTCGCTTCTCTGCTGTGAGCGAGGTCCGGATGACCGAGGCCCAGATGACCGAGGCCCGGACGAGTGCGTCCCGGATGAATGAGGCCGTGAAGACTGCGACCTCGAAAATGCCGGTCTGCCAGCCGGAGGCTCGGCTGAGGCGGGACCAGATGACGCGGGGCCAGATGCGGCTGAATTCGAATCCGCATGGCCTACGTAAGGCGGACTGGTCGGATATTGCTTTTTCGGAGTGGTGGCTTTGCCGCGATTATCTTTGCGAGGGCCGGGATTAGGACGACGGTTCATAAGACGACTTCAGGGCGGAATTCTCTGGTGAGGCATCGACAAAGAGGCACAGTCTACCGATCGGGGCCACCATAGTGGACCACCTTTCCCAGGTTTCGATCAGCCTTGAGAAATTCGCTTCGAACTTCCTTTGGACTGCGGCAGCCCGCTTCCGCATTCGGCTCCACAGTTTGCCGAGGACAGCCGTTTTCTTCTCCGCACGGGTGAGTTGAGGCCGAAAATTTGGTGGAGTTCGTTTAAGGCTGGCCCTGGATCGCAGCCGCACACGGATTATCATCGCGCTGACCGAAGGTGTCTGGAGCTTTGGCGTGCAGTTGAAACGCGGCGAGAATGGGCCTGCGGGGAGTTTCGGACATCGTTCCTGGCAGGACATCGCCATGTTCAAGAAAACCATTGAGAATACAAGCCCGACGCGCCAGCGAGTGAATGAGTCGCAAAGTGTTCACTCGCTGGCGCTTCGGGCTCGTAAGGGAGCCGAACACGGCGCTGTCCAGCTGGCATTTTCCTAAAACCCCTAAAGCTGCAAAGCCGCGACGTGGCAGCAGGCTGCCCTGGCCAAAGCGGCAGCAGGCTGCCGCATTCCAAACAGGGACATTCCCTCGGAGAAACAGTGACGCAACGGTTCAGGAACCTGTTTCGGGCCTGTTTATCGCTCTTGACCTGAAACCGATGCCTGAACTGTAATTCCCCTGCTTGTTTCATGACGAAACGGTGACCTGGCGACTGGCCCTAAATCCTTATTTGGTCAGTATTTGTCACGGCGCCCGGAAATACTCACCGCTGCGATGTTTACAACCTTCGACCGATATTTGCTGGGACGACTGATACACACGTTCGTCGTGCTGTTCGTGTCGGCGTACGGTTTGTACATCGTGATCGATCTCTTCACGAACGTCGATGACTTTCAGGGCAATGCCTCGACGATGCTCAATCTGCTGCAGCAGATTGGTCTCTATTACTTTTATCGAGCGTTCCAGTTCTTTGAGATGGCCGGACCGATGTTGATCGTCGTGTCAGTCATCGCGGTGCTTGGCCTCCTTCGCAAGAACTCGGAAACTTTCCCTATCCTTGCTGCAGGCATTCCGGCGTTTCGATTGCTGAAGCCACTACTGGTCGCCGCCATGATCCTTAATGCCGCGCTGATCGTGAATCAGGAAGTTATCATCCCCGCCATTGCGATTCCTCTGCAAACTCCGCGCGGCAGCGAACTGGCTCAGGTCCAAACCGTCGACGCCGTTTATGACCACTCCAACCATCTGATGCACATCGATGGTGACCAGGTTCTCATTAAAGAACAGACTCTGATCGGCGCAGGGTTTCAGTTGCCTACGCCACAGTTGTCGCGTCATTTCTTTGTGTTGAAGGCCGAGAAAGCTCGTTACGTCAATGCGACGGATAAGTCACCATCCGGCTGGCTGCTGCAGAATCTGATTGGGGTCTTCGACGAAAACATTCTGACCGAAGAAGGGCGGCAGCGAGTCATCCCGAGTCGCAATGGTAAAGACGTTTTCATCGTGTCGGATGTCAGCTTTGATCAGTTATACAATCGAGGCCGAAACGTTCAGTTTTTATCTTCGCTTCAGTTGATCCAAAGACTTCGCAATCCGGCCACCGGGCCGATTCCTGTGCGACGACAGAGTATCGCTCTGCACTGCCGACTGACTCGGCCCATTCTGTGCCTGATCAATATCGCAATCGCATTGCCGCTCGTATTCCGTAAAGAATCACATAGCCTGATCACCAACATGGCGGTCTGTGCGGCTGTTCTGGGAGTCTTCTACGGTTTCACAGAAGCCGTCTTTGCGATTGGAGGATCCGGACTGATCGCTGCTGACATGGCCGCGTGGATCCCCGTGGTTGTTACCGGCGTGGCCAGCGCGTGGACGGCCGGTTTGGTGCAGACCTGAGGGAGACGACGGAATCAGTCGCGATGACGTGCGGCTCAGCGGAAGTGATGCAGAGGCCTGTTGACCACAGAGGCCTGTTGACCATCACGGAGATCCCGTTGGCGAAGAGGAAGACTCCGCAGGTTGCTACACCAGTTCTCGCATGGGTTCTCGCAGATCGACGAGGAACTGCGGACGTCCGGTCGGGTCTGACAAGGTCGTGTTCATGACGTCGATACCGAGGTTGTGATAAGCCGTGCCGATGATCTCCTGAACCTGAACTGGTCGAGAAGCTGCGTACTCACCCAGGCGATTCGTTGATCCAATCGCCTGACCAGTTCTCATTCCCCCGCCCGCCATCAGAGCACAGCTCACCTGTGGCCAATGGTCGCGTCCGGCACCTTCGTTGATACGTGGTGTGCGGCCGAATTCGCCCCAGACCAGAATGGTGACATCATTCAGCATGCCACGTTCTTCAAGGTCCAGTACCAACGCACTGACACCTTGATCGAGCTTTGAACCATGGTCGCGAACGAGAGCGAAATTCTGCCCGTGGCTGTCCCAGCGTCCGTAAGAAAGAGTGACCGAACGAACGCCAGCTTCTACCAGTCGGCGAGCCATCAGGATCTGTTCATTGCAAGTCGGTGCTCCGTCATATTGGAACTGATAAGGTTTGCCGTCACCGTAGCGAGCTCGAACTTCGGCAGGTTCCTGAGAAATATCGAGGGCTGCGGCAAGTCGATTGGAAGTCAAAACACCGAACGCGGCTTCGGTGAACGAGTCAACTCCGGCCATCATACCGCTGGCATCGGTTTGTCGCTTGAGCTGATCGAGTCCCTTCAACAATGAACGACGATCATCAAGGCGGTCTAATGTGACACCGTTCAGCGTCAAATCTTCCATTCCATTTCCGTTGGGTCGAAATGGTTGGTAGGCCGCGCCGAGAAATCCGGCGGGACCGGGTTCTGACCAGGGCACATGCGACGTTTTGTCGGCCAGGGCCACAGACGCAGGGATCCCGGGATCACGGGGCCCATAGATTTTTCCGAGAACAGATCCAATCGCCGGGCGACCTCCGACAGATTCGATACTTCGGCGATCCCATCCGGTCAAACACTGGAAGCCATCATGAGCGCCAGCACAGCCGACAACAGATCTGACAACCACCAGGCGATCCATGATGGCCGCCAGCTTTGGGAAACACTCTCCAATCTGAATTCCCGGGACGGCGGTGTCAATCGGATTGAATTCACCGCGGATTTCGCGAGGAGCTTCGGTCTTGATGTCCCACATGTCCTGGTGAGGAGGACCGCCGCCAAGGAAGATATTGATGATTGACTTGTTCTGCCCGGTTGAGGCAGTGCCAGCGACCGCTTCGGCTCGCATCAGGTTGGCAAGATTTACGCCGCCAGCCGCTCCCATAGAGAAGCCGCCGATTTTCAGGAAACCGCGACGAGAAATTCCATCGCAGTATTTCGATGCACGTCCAAGAATAGTCAGCATAGCAAACTCCGGCGGTAAGGCGGTGGGACCGGATCGTGATGATCATCTGTGGGGATGCTCATCACGGTAAAGGCGGGATCGAGGCTTTGAAATCGAGGCTTTGAAGAGTGGCAGGACCAGAAAGCAAACGGCCCAACGGGCTCCGCGGGACAGGTTCCTGACGGCTTCTCAAAGACACTGTAGTGGACATCGACACAACGAACCTTGCGGACTTGAATGATTTTTTCGAGCCCACACAGGAAGAGTGCGCTTCAAAATCGCTCATGTCCAGCCCCGGTTCGGGGGTTTCAGACGGATTGAGGTTAAAGAGAAGGACTCCTGCCGTCAAGAAACGATCGCTTTTTGACGGTTGTAGCGGCACCTTCGAGAACGGGGAAAATTCGGGTGAACTTGTTTCCGAACAAGAACCGATTATCATGTGTCTCACGAAACACTCTGTAACCTCAGATTCGGTTCGTGAGGAGAGATGGCAGAGTGGCCGAATGCGCATCATTGCTAATGATGTGACTCCAGAAATGGGGTCCGAGGGTTCGAATCCCTCTCTCTCCGCTTAAAAGCCCGCAATTTACTGCGGGCTTTTTCGTTTTTAGGCCCCCAAAAACGCGTCGCCGCCAAGGGGACCTGCGGATCTCGTCCCATTGAGCAGAATGGCGTCACTTTCACGGGACTGCCAACTTTCTGCGTTCTCGTGTGACGTTTCTTCGCTTCGTTTCTTCGCTTCGTTGCTCGAATCCCGAGGAAACGCGGCTGAATCCCTCACAATAGACAAAGCCGCCTTCGAACGGATAGCGCCTGCTGAACCCCGTGAGAGCTCTGATCGCTTTCCAACTTGCGAGCTGTGAAAAGTCATTGGAACAGCACCCTGCAAGTCCGTTTCCCCCCGTGACCGTTTCAAAAAACTGATCATTCTGAAAGTGCAGTTAAAACAACACTTGTCTGGACAACTATTGGAGGCGTGCCTATAGTCCGGTCGAAACCCGATTATTGTCGCCTGCTGATGGTGGGCAGGTGGCACGCATCCTCTTGTAATGGCTTTGCTTTCAGAGAGACGATCATGTTCAACGACACTCCGCAGATGGTTAGTGAGACCGATGTTGTTGTGATTGGTGGTGGTCCAGCGGGTGCAACGGCATCGACGCTGATCGCTCAAAAGGGTTATAAGGTAGAGTTGTTTGAGCGTGAAAAGTTTCCTCGGTTTCACATCGGGGAGTCCATGATTCCGGAGACCTATTGGGTTTTGGAACGCCTCAACATGCTGCCAAAGATGCGGGCCAGCAAGTTCGTCCACAAACATAGTGTGCAGTTCGTCAGCGCGAATGGTCGACAGTCGGCGCCGTTTTACTTTTACGACAACAAGCCTCACGAGTGTTCTCAGACGTGGCAGGTTGTGCGCAGCGAATTCGACCTGATGATGCTGAACAATGCTCGCGAACACGGCGTGAATGCTCATGAAGGTGTGCGAGTTCTCGATGTGCTGTTTGACGGAGATCGAGCAACGGGCGTCAGAATTCAGGAGCCTGATGGTCAGGTGCGTCAGATCAATGCGAAGGTTGTTGTCGATGCCAGCGGTCAGAGTGGCATGCTGATGAATCGTATGAAACTTCGCGTCTGGGATCCTCAGTTGAACAAAGGTGCGATCTGGACATATTGGGAAGGCGCCTATCGCGATACGGGACGTGACGAAGGGGCCACGGTTGTTCTGCAGACAGAGAACAAGAAGGGGTGGTTCTGGTACATCCCGCTTCATGACAACCGTGTGAGCGTCGGAGTGGTGGCACCGTTTGACTATCTCTTCAAAGGTCGTGGCACACACGAAGAAGTGTACAAGGAAGAAGTTGAGCGATGTCCGGCGGTCCGAGATCGAGTTGCCAATGCGAAGCAGGTGACCGGGCACTTCGCGACTCGCGATTACTCCTACCGCTCAACGAAGGTGGCCGGTCACGGATACGTACTGATCGGTGATGCCTTTGGATTTCTTGACCCACTTTATTCGTCCGGCCTGTTGCTGGCATTGAAGTCCGGCGAGATGGCCGCTGATGCTGTTGTCGAGGGGCTCCAGATGAATGACGTCTCGGAAGCTCAACTGGGCAAGTGGGGTCCTGCGATTAATCAGGGCATTGACCGGATGCGACGGTTGGTCTGTGAATACTATGAAGGATTTAACTTCGGCGGATTCGTTCGCAATTTCCCTCATCTGCGTGGTAAAGTGACCGACCTGTTGATTGGTGATCTGTTTACCGACAAGGTGGACGTGGTCTGGGAGCCGATGGAATCGCTCTATCCAGAAGGAAAGGAAGTGCCAAAACCGTGGAACTCTGGCACAGATCCATCCGTGGCAGCCACCAAGCAGAACGAACTGGTACTGCCCGACGGCCAGAAGCCGTAGGCTGGGTAACTCGTTCTGCCTGCATTGATCCAACAATCAACACCGTTGTCGGCGACTCTCGTTTCGACAGCGGTGTTTTTTTTCGATCTGTTGATAAGGGCTGAGGAGAGGTTTGAACACAATGGCTGTGTTTCGCATCGATACAAATCCAGGCCCTCGGCAGTTGCGTCAGTTCGGGCTGATGTGTGTTGTACTGCTACCCGTGATCGCATGGTTTTGGGGTGCAAGTAGTTCGACCATTCAGGCAGCAGCGGTGATAGGAACTGGTCTCGGAGTGCTGGGGGTTTTTGCACCGAAGTTGCTGAAGCCGATTTTTATCGGATTGGTTTTTGTTACGTTTCCGATCGGTCTGATCGTCGGAGAAGTGATTCTGCTGGCGATCTTTGCGGGCTTATTCCTTCCGATGGCACTGCTGTTTAGGATCATCGGACGTGACGTGCTGAAGCGTCGTTTAGCCGTTGAGGCCAAAACTTTCTGGGTCCCCCGAAGTGGACCGACGAACGTTCGACGATACTTTCGGCAATATTGATGACCTGAGATTGGGAACATGAGCCGGACATCGCGTTCGTCGATGCGATGTTCAAACGCTGGACCAAAGTCTTTGATTGCAACAACTCTGCCAATTTCTGCGGAACACTGATATGGCTGACAACAACTCGTCCGAACCATCTGACAAGGTGAGCAAGTTTGAGCAGGCCGGAGAAGAGCAGCCGATGGGGCTGCTGGCTGAATTCTGGCTCTTCATCCGCGAAGAGAAGAAATGGTGGCTGACACCGATCGTACTTGTTCTACTGCTGGCGGGAGTTGCCATTTTTCTCAGCGGGACTGGCGCGGCGCCTTTTATCTACACGCTGTTCTGACCGGTGGCCTGCCGACGCGTTGATTTAATCATAACTCGATTCGTCAGTTTTGAAGTTGCGCGCTTGTCGCCATCCCAACCCGAAACGTGACGGCGTGTTGATTGCATCATAACCCGATGAGGCTGAGAGTTTTTTGGTACATGCATGGTGATCTATCGCCGTGAGAAGAAATTTTTTTTACGGCAGGGGATCCGCCTGGGATTTTGTTTTCTGGATTTGAGTTGCTTGGGTGGGGGGCTTTCCTG
>JBPOIW010000356.1:0-12977 GCA_052034165.1 Planctomycetota bacterium
GAAGTGACACAGGGGGACTATGTGTTGCTTCGGTCTTCCGGGCCTGTTCAGGCCAGGCAGCATGTGGCTCTTCTTGCTGAAAGCACAGCTGGTTTCTTACATCCTTGATGCGAGTCATCTTCACCGCTGAGCGGGATCTGGCTTGCAGCACTTTCGAAGAAGGAATTGAAAATGGGTCTGTCAGTCGCAAACAACGTCACTTCGATCACTGCTCAGCACAACCTGAACAAAGCTTCGATGGGCGTCGCAAAGTCTGTGGAGAAACTGTCTTCCGGACTGAAAATCAATCGTGGTGCCGATGGCCCGGCAGCACTCGTCATTTCCGAAAAGCATCGTGCTCAGATTGCTGGCCTGAATCAGGCCATCGACAACACGGAAAAGGCAACCTCAGTTGTACAGACGGCTGAAGGTGCTTTGAATGAAATCAACTCACTGCTGGTCAAAGTACGAACCCTGGCGATCGACAGTGCAAACGCAGGCGTAAATGACGATGATGCCCTGGCAGCGAACCAGGCTGAAATCACAAACGCCCTCGACACCATCAACCGAATTGCCAACAACACACAGTTCGGTGAAAAGAAACTTCTTGACGGATCCGCAGGGATTTCCGGAACCGCAACGGACTCCGATGTAACTTTCCTGAAAGCAACATCATCCACAACTGCGGGCACGTATTCTCTGGAAGTAACGACTGTCGGCGAACGAGCCCTGGTGAATACGGCGACCTCCGGTACAGCTCAGACGACCGCTTTGGCCGCTGATGAGATCCTGACCATCAACAATGTCAGTGTATCTCTGACGGCGGGCATGTCTCAGACTCAGGTGGTCAACCGCATCAATGAATTCACCTCTCAGACGGGCGTCATCGCTGACGTCGACAGTGGTGCAACACGTCTGTATTCCGAAGCTTTTGGATCTGGTCAGTCCCTGACCGTCGTCTCCAACGTGGCTGCAGCTGGTGACAGCAGCGGTTTTGGCACGACAGAAGTCACAGACACCGGTATCGACGTCATTGGAGAAATTGACGGAACCCAGTTTACAGGCGTTGGTAACGTCCTGACGGCGAATTCCGGAGTAGCCAAGGGGCTCTCAGTTTCGTTCAAAGCAGGCACGGGGGCCAACGCCTTCGAGACCGTCACTGGTGCTCAGGGCAACCTGACCGTAACAGACAACTCTCTGGTCTTCCAGATTGGTGCCAATAAAGATCAGACCGCCAATATCGCGATTCAGAAAGTGAATCCAAACGGTCTGGGTCTGGGTGTTGTTGGAAATCAGTTCTCCAACCTGAATGATATTGAAGTGACATCTGCGACCAAGGCTCAGGACGCCCTGGAAGTGATTGATGCCGCTATCGATGATGTCACTAACCTGCGAGGTGCACTCGGTGCATTCCAGAGCAACACTCTGGAATCAACCGCAAACAACCTGCGAGCAACTCTTGAGAATACTGTTAACGCCGAGTCCGTCATTCGTGACACTGACTTTGCGTCTGAAATTGCAGCCTTCACGAAGGGTCAGGTTCTCGTTCAGGCTGGCACTTCAATGTTGAGCAATGCGAACCAGATTCCACAGTCAATTTTGTCCCTGCTGCGATAATCTGATTCGTCATAAAGTAAGAAACTCAGAACGGTCCGTCTGGAACTGGAACACCAGTTTTTGGACGGACCGTTTCTTGGTTACCGTAAGTTCGTCATGGGTCGCCTGAGCAAAAAGAATCCTCTGGCGAGCTTCAAAAAAAGGTCCGGAAACAATCTTATAAAAATCCGAAAATTGCTCTCCAGTATTGAGTCCATTTTCTCTGAACCCACTCCGGTTCAATAGTAATGCTGACAGAGTACCAGTCTTTCCAGTTGCTGCATTCTGCTGAACTCTGTCGTTGAGTCTCCGAACCCGTTTTTTCGCGGGGGTATCTGTCATGGCTATCAACATCAATGGCGTTGTCTCCGGGATTGATACGGACAACATCGTCTCGGGTCTGCTTAAGATTCAGCAACAGCAACTGGATCGTATGGCCCTCCGTAAGAACGGTATTCAGCAACGGCAGGCCGCATTCAAGACCGTCGAATCAAGACTTCTCAGCCTTCGCGCCGATGCGGGTGCTTTGAGCCGAAATACAAACAATCCGCTGACGCGACTTGCGGTAACGGCCAGTGATGAAAAAGCCATTAAAGCGACAGCATCTTCGTCTGCGATACCTGGCGTTTACCAGATGACGATTAACTCGACCGCCCAGGCTCATCAGGTCGCCTCTCAGGGTTTTGCCGATGTTGATTCAGAAATCACGCAGGGCACCTTCGAGGTTCGGCTCGGATCAGGCGATCCCAAAACGATCACTATCGACAGCAACAACAACAAATTGTCCGACCTGGCGACCGCCATCAATTCTTCAGACACCGGTATCAGCGCAACCATTGTTAAAGACTCTGCGGGCGGCAGCACACCCTATCGCCTTCTGCTCAGCAGCAGTAAGACCGGAGCCAGCAATCAAATCACAGTGACTAACAGCCTCGCCGCGGACAGCGGTTCTGCAGTCAAGCCTGTGATCAATTCCGGAACACCAGTGCAGGCCGCCAGCGACGCCCGCGTAACACTTGGCAGTGGTGCTGGTGCAATCTCCGTCACAAGCAGCACAAATCAGTTTAAGGAAGCAATCGGTGGCGTCAGCTTTGACCTGCTGCAACCCACAGTCGGACAAACCGTTTCGCTCACAGTGGCAAAAGACAACACGGCTGCAGTCACTGCCGTCCAGAGCTTTGTAGATTCCTTCAATGGTGTCTTGAATTACATCAGCGAAAACTCCAAATACAATGAGGCAGCAGGAGAAGGTGGACTCTTCCTTGGCAATCAGAGTGCGGCCAAGGTTCAACAAACCCTGCGAACAACCATTCAGAACGTTGTTCCCGGAGCCAACCCCCTTGCCAATCGTCTTTCGACCGTTGGGATCAGGTTCAATGATTCGGGCACGCTCGTGCTCGACAAAGCCAAACTGGAAAATGCCCTGAATGGAAATATTGAAGGTGTCTCCGCTGAAGATGTAAAGCGCCTGTTCTCATTTGGTGGCCAGTCGACAAACTCGGGAATATCATTTGTCCTTGGAAGCACTCGGACTCAGGCATCCACATCGGGGTATCAGATTGACATCAGTCAGGCAGCCGAACAGGCATCGATCACCGGAACGGCTCTGGCATCATCCACTGTTATTACTTCTGCGAACCGCAGTCTTGAACTCAAGCTCGATGGCAAAACAGCCACCGTACAACTGAACGCAGGGACGTATACTTCGCAGGAACTAGCCGATCACCTCGAAAGCATCATCAATGAATCGGAAGAGCTGCCAGCTCGCGAAATCAAAGTCACACTCGCCAGCGGATCACTGCAACTGACCTCGGCCAAATACGGTCTGACTTCTGACCTCGAGATCGTGAGCGGAACGGCCATCGCTGACCTTGGATTGACAGCGGGCCTGAAAGACACCGGCCGCGACGTTGTGGGATCCTTTATTGTCAATGGCAAGACGGAAGCAGCGGTTGGACGTGGTCGACTGCTCACTGGAGATCCGGACAATGAGAACACGGCCGACCTTCAGGTTCAGATTACGCTCTCGCCGTCAGAAGTGGTCGCCGGTGCTGAAGGAACAATCACCGTCTCACGCGGACTTGCTTCAACACTTGATCAGGTCCTCGGGAAATTGCTGGATAATGAGAATGGTCTGCTGACATCGGTTGATGATGGCTTTGACGGACAGCTTAAGAGTCTTCAGACATCTATCGATCGTCAGACAAAACTGTTCGACCTTCAGCAGCAGAGTATTCGAAAACAATTTCAGGCCCTGGAAACTGCAATCAGTCAGCTGAACGCCACCAGTACCTATCTGGGCGGACAACTTGCCAGCCTTCCTCAGATCAGCAATCAGCAATAGCAGCCAGCGTTTCGTCGCAGTCTGTAGTGGATAACCGCCATGAATCCTCATCTGAAATACAAGACCGTCCAGAGCTACTCATGGACACGAGTCGACATGCTGATCCTGATTTATGATCAGGCAGTTTCAGCACTCAATGAAGGAGCCCGACTTCTGGAACAGAACCGTCGCACTGAGTTACCAGCTGTCAAACTACGTGCGATGAAAACCCTGCTTGCTATTGCAGAAGGACTGAATCTGCAGCGAGGTGAACTTCCGATTCAGGTTCTTCGCCTTGTCGTGTTCGCTCTCGATCAGGTTCGAATCGAATCTGCTGAGGCCTGGCGTTCTGCTGAATCCGTGATCAGCACTCTTCGAGCCGGCTTTCTGGAGATTCAGGACGAAGCTCGCAACGACGAGTATGAAGGACGAATCCCGGCCCTTGATGCAGTTCGGTAAACTCGCCGCACCAGCCAGCGCCGCTCGTCTTCCTCGGAAACGGGCTCCCTCCACAGATCTCCGTTCATCAGCCGGGTTGCAGTTCCGACACGGTGACTTGCTTGATTGCCGCCAATTGCAATTCCGATCAGGACAATAGGGAAGTGGCACCTGCACACTGAAGTTTGACACCTTCATCCAGAACCCTAGACTCCGGGTGGGTATTGCCTATCCCAATCTCGGAGGAGTACTCCGTCGCCCGTTTCCATCCAACGGAGTTCGGCTTTTGGAGAATTCAGAACAGAATGCACCAGACAGGCCAGGCTTTCCGCAGTTTGTGACGGACGCACTCATCACCTCGCTGGTCTTCCCATCCGTTGGCACATGCTGGAAGCGGTCCATCGTTGCACGGCGTACTGCCACAATCGAAACCTTTGCCGCCTTCGAACTCATGAATCTGACCAGCAAAGCTCACAGGTTTTTGTCGCGAAGAAGTCAATCGCCATCTGACCTGCAGACGCTCCTGAACTATTCACCGGAGTCCATTCTTAATGAGCAATGACAACCCGTATGCCGTTTCCGAAACATTGTCTGGCGGTGCTCCTTTCATCGCGACCGACAGTCGATTTTATGTGGAGGGAGATCAAATCACCTTTTTTAACCACACGGATCTTCCAGAGATCTGCGTGGTTACGGGGGATCAAGAAGATCTGGTCAGGGTTCGAAAGACCCTGATCTGGGTTCCTTCATGGATCTACCTGCTGCTGCTGATCAATCTGCTGGTCCTGCTGATTGTGTATCTGATCGTTCGTAAGAAATGCACGGTGAGCTATGCCATGTCACGCTCGGCTCGAAATGCGGGACGTATGAGAACGCTTATCGGTGTACTCACCATGATCGGCGGCGGTATTGCGGGAGTCCTCATAGTGTCCGGGAACCGTCCTGAGATTGGTCTTGTTATCGGCATCGTGGCTTTTCTGGTTGGCCTTGTGCTGCTTTACGCTGGCGGCCTTCCAATCTCGATCGCGAAACACAAAGACGGAAGACAATTCTGGCTCAAAGGATTCAAGCCAGCTTTCTTCGACTCGCTCCGGCAAATGTATGACGCCGGCGGATTTTAGCCTTGCGGATTGCTTCTGGTGCCACAGAGAAGAGTGGCGGATATTGCCAATGACGATGATTCCAGAGCAGCCACGACCAGCAGGTTCCTGAAGAATAGATTCTCGTCACGCGGACGATTAGACTCTTCAGCAGAGCGATGTCGTGTCTAAAGGAAAACTGACCGGATAGTTGTATTTGCCTGCTGATTTTCGGGTCATTTTCCGGCTCGCCGGGTTCATTTTTTTGTCTGTGCCGAAGATCAGTCCTGACTATGCCAGATTCTCAGTTTACCGCGAGTTCTCCCGTCTCATCGGCGATCGTCGATTATCCTGCCAGAGATATGACAATCACTGTCGGTGCCGGAATGTCATACGGCACACTGCAGACAATCCTCAGGGAAGAAAATCAGCAACTGCCAATTGATGTCGCAGACGAAGGTACTTCGCTGGGAGAACTGGTTGCCCATGATATCTGTGGCCCTCGACAGTTCGGCTACGGCTCACTAAGAGATTACGTCATCGGCGTAGAAGCGGTCGATGTCAACGGGCGAGTTTTTCACGCCGGTGGACGCGTCGTCAAAAATGTTGCCGGGTACGACCTGTGTCGATTGCTGGTCGGCTCACGAAATCAATTGGGCACAATTACTCAACTGACTTTCAAACTGAAACCACTTCCCGCACATCAGGCAATCATTGCGGCTGGATTCCGCTCGCTGCGTGACCTGGAAGCTGCTCTGGAACGTCTGAACCTGACTGCGACGACGCCAGTCATCCTTGATGTGCTGGGCCGTTCGTCGACTTCACGACTTTTGGCAACATCAATGCCGGAGCTTGTTGAAACAACTTCGGGCAAGGACGCTGCGGCGTTGCTGGTTTTGGGTTATGAGGGTCCGCTCGCCGCATGTCATTGGCAGAACAAGACGCTGCAGGACGAACTTGCCGGCACCGCAGTCTGGTGCCACATCGCCACTAACGCCGAAGCGTTTCCGCACTATTGCCGAGCGGCCCAAATTGCAGCGACCGGTGAAAGCACGGATTCGTGGCTGGCACGGCTCATCACTTTGCCATCTCGAGTCGTGTCGTGCCTGAGTGTTCTTCAGGAGGCCGGTTGTGAAGTCTTCGGCCGCGCGGGAAATGGCATTCTCCTGGTTCGTCAGGCAACGCAATCCTCTCCGTCGCAGCCACCCGATGAAACTCAAGCCGCTACGATCCTGAGTTCTCTGGTCGCAGACGGAATTGGTTCCTTCGAAATGCTTCGCTCAATAACTGCACGGTCTACGATCCCGGCCTCCCCGGTTCGCTCAATTTCGAAACAATTGAGCGAACTACTGGGCGGGCAAAAACCGGCCTGAGCAGCACACGACGGTCAGCTCGGCCCCCGCAACTCGTGCGATGGCTCCACAGCCGGAAAAGGGTTCTTCACAGGAGGACGGGCCGAGAAAATCTCGTTCGCAGGAACTCGGCCCGCGGGCTCAGTATGGTTCGGCAGCAACTCGAGCCTTTCAGTAAACGAGTAATCCGGCCAAATCTCCAGGAATTCCGGAGTTCCGAGCCGTCGACGGGTGTCACCGATGGAGAACGCTCGCTTCGGACGGTATCGTGGGTGAACTCTTTTGGCTGCGGAGATCGACGCTCCTGTGCGTCAGAGTGGAGTTTTCACGGCCGAAGCGACGCTTATAGCGTCTTGCCGGCTTATGGCCCTTCGATTTTGTAGTCTGGATGTGGTTGTTTTCTCATGGCTGAACTGACTGGACCCGATTTCTCCAAGAATGAACTGATCCCGGCAATTGCCCAGGACTCCGCAACGGGCGACGTCCTGATGATGGCCTGGATGAACAAAGAATCCTACGAGGAAACTTTGCGAACAGGTCGCGTCTGTTACTACAGCCGCAGCCGCAAAAAGCTCTGGCGAAAGGGCGAAGAAAGCGGCAACGTTCAGGAGCTTCATGCCATTTATTTTGACTGCGATGGAGACACGCTGCTGGTCAAAGTGAATCAGATCGGTGGCGCAGCCTGTCACGAAGGATTTCGCAGCTGCTTCTTCCGAAAGATCGACCCCGCCACGCAGCAGTTTGCCATCGAAGGAGACCGCGTGTTCGATCCCAGGGCCGTTTACAACAAGTAGCCAATCTTTCCACGAGCCGCCGCTGAATGTGTCTCAGGTCTGGTCTGGTTCCGTGTTTCCTGAATTCATTTGACGACGAAGGTTGAGACGAATGTCTGGTCGAGTACTGAAGTTGGGCATCCCCGCAGGAAGTCTGCAGGAATCAACAGCAGCCCTGTTTAGCCGCGCGGGGTACAACATCAAGTTTGCGTCCCGATCTTATTTTCCGACGGTCGATGATCCGGAAATCGAATGCATGCTGATCCGCGCTCAGGAAATGGCGCGATACGTCGAGAACGGAATTCTTGACGCTGGAATCACTGGCTACGACTGGATTCTGGAGACCAACGCGGACGTGCATCAGGTTTGCGAACTTGTCTTTTCGAAAGTCAGTCGTCGACCAGTTCGCTGGGTTCTGTGCGTGCCGGAAGACTCGCCGATCAAAACCGTGAAAGATCTGGAAGGTAAGCGAATTGCGACCGAGGCCGTTGGTCTGACGACTCGGTTTCTGGAACGCCATAACGTGAAAGCTCATGTTGAGTTTTCATGGGGAGCCACGGAAGTGAAGCCTCCGAAACTCGCCGATGCCATTGTCGAAGTCACTGAAACCGGCAGCTCTCTCCGTGCTAATAATCTGCGAATCATGGATGAGGTTCTGCAGAGCACAACGCGTTTCATTGCGAATCGCTCGTCTTATGCCGACTCGTGGGTGAAGTCAAAGATCGACAACATTGCCCTGATGCTGCAGTCTTGCCTTGAGGCCGAAGGCAAAGTCGGACTGATGATGAATGTTCTTCGTCAAAACCTCGAAGCTGTTCTGAAGATGCTGCCGGCTCTGCAAAATCCGACCGTCTCCCATTTGTCCGATCCCGACTGGGTTGCTCTGAACACGATTGTTGACGAAAGCCTCGTCCGAACAATTATTCCGCAGCTTAAACAGTCGGGAGCCAAAGGCATCGTGGAATATCCAATCAGCAAGATCATTGACTGATCAGAACCATCACGAATTTACAGCTCGTCCAGATACGGTCAGAAGCCTCACTCGATGATGGCTCTGACCGTTTTTCGTGCCAGACGTGACATTGTGGCCGACTCTCAGCGAAGACTGGAATCGCTTCACAACAAGAAGAAACAGACTGCTATTTTTTTGACGCTTCCTTGATTCGTTCCTGATAGGCAGCGATTGTCCCGGCGGGATCGGCATCGAATGCCTGCTGACATCCCTCACAGCACACGAAGTAATTCTTCCCCTCGTGGCTGACTTTGATCGTGCCCAGTCCACCAGTCACAATGCATTGTCGCTCGCCCGTATTGCCACTGGCCAACCTCGCGCCCGCACGCGTCAATCCGATTTCCGAAAGCCGACGATAAGAAGCTTGAATCGTAGGCTTCTCTTCGAACAACATCGTGACACGGATATCGCTGATGACACGAACTGTGCAGCGTGTTTGAGGAAGTGCGTCGGGCAAAGACTCGAAAACCCAGGCGACATCTTGGACGGACTTGTCGGAGGAAGCGACTTTAGCAACAGGCTCAGGACTTCGCTTCAGAAGAACTGTTTCACCCGAGGATAAAGTCAGCGACAGTTCCGGTGTTGCTCCGTCGTCCCCTACCGAAAACTCGACCAATTTATAGTGCTGTCCGGGATCAAAGCTCAGAAACAACCCCGATTTTTTCTCATCAAATTTCCAGGCCGCCTGAGCTTTCTCGGACCAGGCTCCCACATTAGACCCTCGTCGGGGCTGACCAACACCTTTCCATTCGCCAACGAGAACTCCGAGCGGCTTCAGGACTTTGACACATGTTTCTCGATGTGGCGGATCGACGGGGGTCCCGGTCGATGCCTTAGCGGCAATGGGCTGTTCGTCAGGGTTCGCAGAATCAGCGTTCAATGCCACTGAAATCCCAGGCACAGCACATACTGCGATCACCGAAAACCACCATGAATTTGTCATGAATTGTGCTCAAGCAAAAGTTCAGAACCTCGAAAAACACCGGGCGCGTCGTAAATCGATGCTTCGCTTTTTTTAGAAACACGGAGACCAGTCGATAGGAGTCGCCACAAGTTTCCCTCTAGAGTAACGCTGTTGGCCTCGTAAAGCATCTGTCGAGAAACCGTCCATGGCTTACCCACGCATTTCCACATTCAGAACCGCGACACAATTCCAGGAACGCATTCAGGAATTGGGGCTCAACCTGCCATTCGACGAAGTCGTCCAGAGTGGTCCTCAAAGTCTTCTCGAACAGCCGCTGAATTCTGTTTGTGGTCCTATCGGAAATCGCTGGTGCATTCTGCCGATGGAAGGCTGGGATGGAACCACGGACGGGCGCCCCACAGATTTGACGCGACGCAGGTGGAAAAATTTTGGTCTGAGCGGGGCCAAACTGATTTGGGGAGGAGAAGCTGTTGCAGTACGGCCGGATGGTCGAGCCAATCCAAACCAACTGATGATCAACGCTCAGACACTTCCCGATCTGATCGAACTGCGAGAAATCCTTGAAAATGCTCATCGGCAGACCATTGGCTCGACGGACAATTTACTGATTGGATTGCAACTGACTCATTCAGGCCGGTTTGCTCGTCCCGCCGACAAAAAGAAACTTGAACCGCAGATCGCCTATCGGCACCCGATTCTGGATACCAAATTTGGAATCAAAGACGACGGCCCCCTAATGAGTGATAACGATCTGCGTTACCTGATCGACGATTTCATCGCCGCGGCAAAATTATCTGCAAAAGCCGGATATCGATGGGTCGACATCAAACACTGTCACGGATATTTGGGACACGAACTGCTGTCGGGATTCGACAGGGCAGGGGACTTCGGAGGAAGTTTTGAAAATCGAACTCGTTTCCTTCGTGAAATCACCGCTGGAATTCGAGCCGAAGTACCCGGACTTGGAATTGGCGTAAGGCTCAGCGTGTTTGACTTTGTGCCCTTCCAGCCCGGAACCACAGTCGAACGTACGGGCGTGCCCACAACAACCGATTTATATCGGTACGCATTTGGCGGCGATGGAACAGGGCAGGGGATTGATCTGAGTGAGCCAGTTCGATTCTTGGAACTTCTCAAATCATTATCCGTCGATCTCGTTTGTTCGACCTGTGGCAGCCCTTACTACAACCCCCATATTCAACGACCAGCCCTGTTTCCGCCCAGCGATGGCTATCAGCCGCCGGAAGATCCTCTGGTTGGAGTCTGCAGACAACTCTCGGCCACTGCAGAGTTAAAGAAAAAGGTCCCGGAGCTGATCGTCGTAGGATCAGGCTATTCGTATCTTCAGGAATGGCTGCCCAATGTGGGCCAGGCGATCGTCCGCGCAGGAATGGCGGACTCAATTGGACTTGGACGAATGGTTCTGTCCTATCCCGACCTCCCTGCAGATGTTTCCGCTGGTCGCGAACTGGGCCGAAAAAAAATCTGCCGCACTTTCAGCGACTGCACCACCGCGCCCCGCAACGGACTGGTCTCAGGCTGCTACCCTCTCGACCCACACTATAAAGCAATGCCGGAACGAGCCGCATTGCTTGCCTTCAAACAGACGAATGAATAACGGTTCTGTCTCTGTTCCGCTGATGGCATTTGCACTACCTTTATGAACGTCATCTGAACTCGGAAACCTCACGAACTGTCAGGCCGGTCAGATTTGACACACGAGACCGTAAAGGATCTGCATGGCCACAGTTCTCGAGATCTGCAGCTATCTGGAAAAATTTGCCCCCACGAACCTCGCGGAGTCATGGGACAACGTCGGACTTCTGCTCGGCCGCAGAGGTCGTCCCACTCAGCGACTCATGACATGCCTGACACTAACAGCTCCAGTGTCTGCCGAAGCGGTCGAGAAACAGGTTCAGATGATCGTTACCCATCATCCAATCCTCTTTCGTGCTACGAAAAAAATCACAGACGCAAACGAAGAAGGCCGAATCCTGCTTCAATTAGCCGAAGCTGGAATCGCGGTCTACAGCCCCCACACTGCGTATGACAGTGCGACCAGAGGCATCAACCAGCAACTCGCGGAAATTCTGGGGCTGCAGCAAATTCAGCCGTTGCGACTAATTAGCGAAGATGCAAATTCCGGAGCCGGCCGCTTCGGAGTCCTCGAGAAACCATTGGACCGCTCTGAATTTCTTCAGAGGGTCGCAATGACGGTGAAGACAAGGTCACTGGAAGTGTGCTGGCATGAAAATCAGCCCGTAAAGCGAGTCGCGGTGGCCTGCGGAGCTGCTGCAGAGTTTCTAGAAGATGCCGTTCGAGCCGGTTGCGATACGTTTCTCACCGGAGAAGCCCGATTTCATGCCGTTCTTGAAGCCCAGTCTCGAGGAATCAATCTGATCCTCACAGGACATTTCGCAAGTGAACGCCCCAGCATTGCACAACTAGCGGAGGAGATCGCTCGGCAGTTCCCTGAGATTGAATGCTTCCCCAGTGATAGTGATTGCGATCCACTGACACTTTTCACGATCTGAGCAAACTCTCTCTCTTCCCGATTGCCGAGAAACGGGCTTTCGGAATCCCAGCTACCGGTAAATCATGAGAGATCGACTGGCGAGAACGAACACCCGAATGCTTCAATGTGAGCCGGCATCTTCCGCAGCAATCGCACCCAGAAAATAAGGTCAAACAAAGAATGGATCAGAATTCTCACCCAATCACGAGTGCACCACCAGATTCTGTGGGCCAGGCATTCTCCAGAGCCACATCTTTGAAATGCCCAATGTGCACACGGGGGCAGTTGTTCTCCGGCCTGCTCAAAATGAACGAAACGTGTGACCAATGCGGCTTTCGTTTTGAAAGAGATCCCGGCTATTTTCTTGGGTCAACCTATATCAACTACGGATTGACTACTCTTCTCACGACTTGGACTTACATCATCCTGCACTTCGTCATCGGAATCGGCCGTGGATGGCTTATTCCAGGATTGGCCACATTTTGTGTCATTTTCCCTGTTGTTTTCTTCCGCTATGCCCGATCACTGTGGCTGTCCTTCGACTGTTATTTTGACCGGACAGGGGCACTGGAGCAGCGGTCGGAACTGGGAAAAGAACAAGATCCAAAAAGCTCAAAAGAAAATTGAGAGAGTAGGATTGACAGTTCTCCAAACCCCGATACACTGCCTCCCTCGCTGACCGACACCAACGACAACTGCAAAGAAGTCCACTGGTGACGGAGCTTAAAAGCTTCTCGTTCAGCAATGATCTTTGACAACATGATTGAGTATGTGAGCCTTTGAGTTTTGGCTAACGAATTGTTTGTTCGCCGTCCTGGACCGGGACGGCAAACAGAGATCTTACCTTTTTTGCTATCAGCCAAGGGAA
Organism: Planctomycetota bacterium; assembly: GCA_052034165.1. Classification (GTDB taxonomy): domain Bacteria; phylum Planctomycetota; class Planctomycetia; order Planctomycetales; family Planctomycetaceae; genus SXXK01. The sequence goes on from JBPOIW010000356.1 coordinate 12,861, forward strand.
ACCTTGGTCAAGCATATTTTTGAAGGGTTTGATCCTGGCTCAGAATGAACGTTGGCGGCGTGGATTAGGCATGCAAGTCGAGCGCTCATAGCAATATGGGAGCGGCGAACGGCGTAG
>JBPOIW010000136.1:0-49297 GCA_052034165.1 Planctomycetota bacterium
GCCAGTCGGACGGCTGTCCTGGAGGAGCAGCCTCCACGGTTCGGACGGAAGTCAGCACGGCCACGGTGATGACGGCCAGTACGATCAAACGTTTCAGCATTTAACCTCTCCTCTGGACAACACGGTAATACTGGACGAGGGCTCGGCAGGCGGATCGATCATAAAGACAACAGTGTTGTCTCAATCGCCCCCGGAAACAGATCAAAGATCCGCGTTGCCGAGGCTCGTCAGATGTTTTCTGGTGATCACGGTTGAATGAAGGTAATCCCTCAGCCTTCCATTCGGGCCGTCCCGAAATTGACCACGCGTCTATTCTTCGGCGTTCGACCGGCGACAGAATCAGTGCTTTCGTCAGAATCGTTAAAATCGAAACAGCGAGAAGTCATCTCCTGCTGAGTCGCATGTGCCGGAACTCTCAGAAAGAAATTCTCATATGGTACGGGACAGCGAATGTTATGGCGGCTCAGCTTCATCGGACGCACTGGATCCCCATTGCGCATCGGCAGATTCTGCTTCCGTATGGCCTAGGGAAGCTCTGGCCCCTCAGTTGGTCCCGGATAATCGCCCTGGTGGGCATGATCGCAACAATGCAATCAAGTCGTCAAATCGTGATATCCGATACATCGATCAGGAGCATCGTTTACTGAACCGCTGCGCGCAGGTTCGGTCGGGGGGATTTCAACGCGATGCTGTATTGAACACGACGTTTGTCGGCCGGTCTGCCAATTGATCGGTCGTGCGAGCGTCTCCAGCGAGGGACCGCAGGGATGACTCTCCGTCAATTCATAGCCTCTGTACGCTGTCATCGGAAATCGCTGTCCGTGACAGCATTCCTCGGAGCTGCCGCTTCACTGACCGGCCCCGGCATTAATCTTGTCAGTGGTGATGAGCCGCTGGTGACGAACGTCGGTCAGTTTCAGATCCCATTCGATGTCGAAACTGAACCCGGCCAGAAAGCAGAAGGCTTTGCCGTGCTGTTCGGATCTCAGAATGGCGGAGCCAATTGGGAACAATTGCAAAGCGTTCCTGCGTCTCAGGACGCGTTCATGTTTGCCGCGCCTCGCGATGGCCGGTACTCGTTTGCAATTCGCATGACCGATCCACAGGGCAATGTTACTCCCCCGGCGAAGAATACGGCGGCAGAACTGGACGTTGTTGTGGATACCGTGTCACCTGATCTCAAGGTTGAGCTCTTTGAATCCGCTCCCGGTCAGGTTTTGATCAACTGGACATGTACTGATGTCAGTGTGAATCCTGAGACACTGTTCATTGAATACGCCGACGGCACAAACGGACGATGGAAACCCGTGAACGTCGATGCTGTGGCAAATGGTCAGGCCGTCGTTCCTGCAGGCCAGGGATCAGTGATTGCCGTGCGTGCTCAAATTTCTGACGCTGCTGGCAACCGTGGAGAAGCGTCGACTCAGCTTGTGTCAAAGGGAGTGTCGCAGGCTCCCGGGGCTGGACCGATGACAGCGGCTCCCGCGCCAGTGGCGATTCGTTCGACTCCGATGGGCCCATCACCGTTCAGTGCTCCAACTCCGAATCGCCCACCGGGCAATGTTCCGTCAGCCAGTATTCCGGCGAGCGATGCATCCGCAGGCTATGGTCCAGCAGGCCACGGACCAGCAGGCTATCCGGCTCAGGCGATGAGTGGAACAGTGGCTCCTGTTCCGCAGAGCCCTGCACCGGGCGTCGGTTATCCTCAGGCTGCGGGAAATTTTGGCGGAAGCTATGGGGCTCCGATGAATTCTCAGGTGTCAGCTACGGTCCCCGCGATGCCCGGGCTGTCGGGTTTTCATAATCCCATGGGCTCACCATCTGTCGGCGACGAGCAACTGGTGAATACTCACGTGTTCGATGTTGACTATCAGGTCGAAGACGTAGGGCCTTCCGGAGTCAGTGCCGTGGAATTGTTCGTGACCGAGAATGGCGGTCAGCAGTGGTTCCGCTACGGAAACGACACCGATCTTCGCAGTCCGTTTCAGGTCGATGCACAGGGCGAGGGAACGTTCGGATTTGCTGTGCGAGTTCGAAACGGTCTCGGTTTTGCCGATGCACCACCTCAGCCCGGACAGGCTCCGGAAATCGTTGTGACCGTTGATGAGGCTGCTCCTGCCGTCGAGCTGGCTCAGCCATCAGTGCGAGTCGACGGTTTCGGAACAGTGCAGTTAGCCTGGCGAGTCACCGATCTGCATCCGGCACCATCACCGATTCGGCTGGAGTATTCAACAACGCCAAACGGCCCGTGGACTCCGGTGTTTGATTGGCAAGCCGATCAGGGAGGATTTGACTGGTCCATTCGCCCCGGCACACCATCGTCGCTGTACTTCCGCCTGCTCGCTCGCGACGCCGCCGGTAACGTTGGAGCCGCTCAGACACCTCAGCCTGTGATCGTGGACCTGAAGAAGCCGGTCGGTCGCTTGTTACGAGTTCAGGCCGCCTCACACTCCATCGCACCACGGAATTAGATTTTACCGTTCGTACTTGGGAATGTTCGGCTCGGGCACAGTGGCAATCAGTTTGGTGATGATTTCATCAATGTCCAGACCTTCGGCCTGTGCCTGAAAATTTGTGGCAATGCGGTGTCTTAGAACCGGGATCGCGACTTTGCGAACATCGGCGATTGAAACATTCGGGCGGCCGTCCATGGCAGCAAAAGCTTTGGCTCCGTTAACGAGATTCTGGCCAGCACGCGGACCAGCACCCCAGTCGACCAGACGTTTGATGAAGTCCGGAGCGGCCGCATCTTTGGGGCGAGTCGCCCGGACAAGCCGCGTCACATACGTGATGATAAACGGACTGGCCACAATCTGACTGATCTGTTTCTGCAGATACAAGATTGATTTGGCCGACAACACTTTGCGGACCTCCGCGCGTTCGCCGGTTGTGGTTGCCTCAAGAATTTTTTCTTCTTCTTCGAGACTTGGATAGTCCACTTTCACATTGAACATAAAACGGTCCTGCTGCGCCTCCGGCAGAGGATAGGTGCCTTCCTGTTCGATCGGGTTCTGAGTCGCGATCACAAAGAAAGGCTCAGGCAACTTGTACGTTTTCTGACCGACCGTCACTTCCCGTTCCTGCATCGCCTGCAGCAAAGCGGACTGCGTCTTAGGGGGCGTGCGGTTGATTTCGTCAGCCAGCAGAATGTTGGTGAAAACCGGACCTTCGACAAAGCGGAATTCTCGCCGACCGCTTTCACTCTCTTCCAGGACATTCGTTCCGGTAATATCCGAAGGCATCAGGTCGGGTGTAAACTGAATGCGGCGAAAATTCACGTCCAGCAGTTTGGCGATCGTGCTGACCACCAGAGTCTTGGCGAGCCCCGGAACACCGACCAGCAGGCAATGACCGCCCGTAAAGATCGCGGCCAGAATCTGATCAATGACGGCGTCCTGACCGATGATCACCTTGTGAAGTTCCTCGACCATGACTTCATGGTGTCGATGAAACTTTTCGAGGAACTCATCAAAATCTCGCTTCTCGGCCAATGGACTGGTTCCTTGGTGAATTCTTACGGCGTGCGATATTCCTCGCCAACGTCTTCCGTTGCGATCAACGCGTCGCAGAATAACGATCTGTGAACGAATTTTCCCGTCCGAACACGCATCGTCGTTGCCGAGCATCGGAAATGTCGATTCCATGGCTGCGAATGTCGGCCGATCCCTCAAAACAACAAGGGTTTGGGTTTGCGGAATCGTTCAGGCATCTAGAATCGGAGGAATTCCATTCTGACCTGCGAAAGTGAAGTACCACCCTATGACCGATTTGAACAACATTCTGGCCGGCGCGACCTTGCCACCGGAAACGCGCGTCGTCGATCAGCAGCGGATTCAGGCCGCCGTTCGAGAAATCCTGCTGGCGGTTGGCGAAGACCCCGACCGTGACGGATTGCAGGAAACTCCCGCCCGAGTTGCTCGGATGTATGCCGAGATCTTCGGCGGGCTGCATCTGGAGCCTGGTCGTCATCTGAAGAAAGTGTTTGAAGAACAGTACGACGAAATGGTGCTGGTTCGAGATATCACTTTCAACAGCATGTGTGAACATCATTTGCTGCCGTTCATGGGGAAAGCTCACGTTGGCTACATTCCGCGAGGAAAAGTAACGGGCCTTTCGAAGCTCGCGCGTGTTGTCGACGAAGTGGCTCGTCGCCCGCAGGTTCAGGAACGGATGACTCATATGATCGCGGACCTGATCGAGAATGAACTGGCGGCCAAGGGGGTAATTGTTGTCATTGAGGCAGAACATACCTGCATGACGATTCGCGGCGTCAAGAAGCCCGGAGCTCTGACCGTCACCAGCGCGGTGCGAGGACTGTTCCGTAATAATCTCGGCAGCCGCGCGGAAGCGATGGCTTTGATTAACGGCAAGCACTGATTGAAAATCCTATGGTGGCTCTTTTTGTTCTGAAACTTGTCACCGGTGTGACTTTGATGTGGCTGCTGATGCCGCGGAAGGAAGTCACTGACGGCTTCTTTCGAATTCAAATGCTCGTCGGTCTGGGGTTCTGCGTTCTGATCGCTTTGGCGGCGGACCCATCATCACTGACTTCAGCCGCGTCGGGTACTGCGGGCGCGACTGGAGATTCGAGTGTTCCGGATTCTGCCGAACAGATCGCACAAGCAAAATCGACAATATCAGTTCTCAAAGGACTAATGATTGTCGGCGCTGTGACCTCTTACGTTGGCCATATCGTCTGGAAATTGGGGCGCCGCGGGCCCGGACGAGTGACCATTTATCTGATGAGTCTCTGCTGTGTGGCGAGTCTTGCCCTGCATGCAATGCGAGCCGACTCGAGAGCCAATACGATTGTGCAGTTGGCATCCGATTTTTCTTCGGCCTCAGTGCTCGGTGCGATGCTGACGGGAATGTTATTAGGGCACTGGTATTTGACGACACCCACGATGTCGATTCAGCCACTGACATGGTTTGCGAGGACGCTCTTCGTGACGGCCGTATTGCGGATGGCGGTAAGTGCTGTGGTGCTGCTGCAGTTTGGCTGGTCCGCCACTGACACGACTCACATTCTTTGGCTCAGTATGCGGCTGATCGGTGGAATTCTGGTGCCCGCAGTGATTTCGATGATGGTCGTCAGAATCCTGCAGTATCGAAATACTCAGTCAGCGACCGGCGTTCTGTTTGCTGGCCTGATTCTGGTCTTTATGGGTGAAATGACCGCGGCCCTGCTCGAAAGAGATCTCGGAATTCCTTATTGAGTGTCGGTGCGCTGAGTCCATTGGCACCTGTTGAAAAGCTCGCAATTCATGCTGCGAAGCCATGCGGGAGTGAGCCGCAGTCATTTTAACGGGCCTTGAACGCCGGTTGTGCTCAACGAAAGTTACCCGGCTTTCGGCGATCCAGCATAGGGCCATTTTGCCCTCAGCGCCATGTCAGCGTAATCGGGACGGTCACCATTTCGGAATCCTCACCGTCCTTGGCGAAGAGAGTCAGATTTCCCTGTTCAATGCCTTTCGTTGGCAATTCGGAAATTGTCAACTTTACGACGACCTGCTGTTTGTCTTTCCCAAGTGGTTCGGTCTTCTCGATCTTCCCGACCATTTGTGATGGAAACGTATCGATGTGCGAAACTTTCCACTTCGACGGGATCGTGAATGTGATGGATGTGCCAACGGACTTTGACGCGTCAGAACTCTGCACAATGACACGCCCCGCATCAGGGCTCAGCGAGACCGCTTCATCTTCGGGACGACGGCGATCACCCAGGATCACAGGCACTTGAATCACCGGGTAAGCTTCATCGCCCGTTGTAATCGTCACGAGTCCTCGATGCTGTCCCAATGGAATACCGTCGACAAATCGCACGTCAATGGTCGTGCGGCTGACGCCATCATTGGACGTCTGGCCAAGCAACTCCGCGGTAAACAGAGGCGATGAACTCACCACCGATTGAATCTTCATCGGGTCTGCGTAACGCTCTGTTCGGTAGTCGTTGATGTTGATGGCGGTGTGGTCAGAACTGGAAATTTTTCCCATCAGCATGACGACTCGAGGTTCAATCTCAACCTGCTTTTCCGGCAATACGACTTTGTAAGTCAGAGTGACCTCACGGGGTTTCGGATCAAGATACTTCACCGTCGTGATGTACTCGCGCAGCCCGGCGGGCTCGTTGCGAGTTTTGATCGGCAACATGACTCGACCTTGCTGGCCAGGAGCGATTTCTTTGCCGGTGATCTCCGGAGAGATACAACTGCAGCCAGCTTTGACCTCTTCGATGACAACGGTCTCGCGTCCCTTATTGACGAAGGTGAAATATGGCGTGAGCAGGGGCTGCATCGGGATGGGATCAAGTCCCTCATGACGCATGTAGGTATCAAAGACAAGAGATGGCCGATCGATACTCAGCGTCAGCGGCGGAGCTGAGCCTTCACGCATTGAAAAGATCGCAGCCACAAGACACGGGGCCGCCAGAAGTGCTGCGATCTTCAGAAGACCTGGCTTTTCTTGCTGGCCTTCCGACGGGCTGGGGCCGGGACTTTGTGAACTCGCGGGATCTGACATGCGGCAACCTTCCGTGGTAGAGATCAGATTTTTTGACGTGCCACTGGTGCGTTCAGTTCAACTTTTGGGCGGGCCGTCTAACCTATGTGCCTGACATCAAGAGTCTGTTGAATCGGGAAGGCTACCGCCTCGCCCGAAATCGATCAAGACGCGGTTTCCGCAAACACTCGCTCACGAGGTACTTATGACGATTTTTCAATCTTCTCGCCGTTCCTTCTTTCATGCCGCTGCATTGCTGGTTTCGCCGTTTGTGGCTGGATCTTCGACAGTGTTTGCTGCAGATCCAGAACCGCCTCTCGTGGCTTACGTGGGGACATTCAGTTCTCCTTTGAAGGACACGCTGCCGACTCAGGTCGACCTCCCACCAGGAAACGGGGGGGGAATTCATCTGTTTTCAGTCAATCGTAAGACAGGAGAACTTGAGCCGGCTGGCCTTGTGCAAATGGGAACGAGTCCCAGTTGTCTCGTGGTGAATTCCGCCGGCACTCATATTTATTCGGCCAACGAAACCGACCGTCTCGGGGCTGACAAAGAAGGGACTGTCAGTGCGTTTGCAATTGATCCCAAGACAGGCGGGCTGGAGTTGCTGAACACCGTTCGTTCGGGCGGTGCGGGCCCGACTTACGTCAGCATTCATCCTTCCGGGAAGTTCCTGCTTGTCGCAAATTATTTCGGTGGCTCCGTATCCGTGGTCCCTATCCTCCCCGACGGACGGCTTGCGGAGCCGTCGGATGTGAAGAACGATGTGGGGCCGATCGGTCCCACGAAAGCAGTCCACGCACCTCCGGGAAGTTTTGCATTCAGTGGTCACGATCGAACTCACGCGCATATGATTCAGTCAGATCCCTCGGGGCGATTTGTGCTGCACGTCGATCTGGGGACCGATCAGATTCTGATCTGGAAGTTTGATGCCGAGAAGGGCAAGCTCATTCCGGCTGCAACTCCTTCAGTTTCATTGCCGCCAGGCGATGGACCTCGACACTTTCACTTCCATCCCAACGGTAAGTGGTTCTATTCGATTCAGGAAGAAGGCTCAACGCTGGTACTGTTTGACTATGACGCCGACAAAGGCACGTTGTCAGCTCGTCAGACGATTTCAACTTTGCCGAAAGGTTTCAAGGGCAGCAATTTCTGTTCGGAGATTCTGGTCTCCGCTGACGGCAAGTTTGTCTATGCGGGAAATCGACTGCATGACAGCATCGGTATTTTCTCAGTTGGTGAAGATGGCACTTTGACGCATGTCGCTGACGAATGGACACGCGGCAATTATCCTCGCAGCTTTAACTTTGATCCGACTGGCGACTTTCTGTACTCCTGTAACCAACGAGCAGACAACGTCGCGATCTTTAAGGTCAACAAGACGACCGGCGAACTGAACTTCACGGGTCATTATGCCGCTGTTGGCAATCCTTCCATCATCGTCTTTCACGAGTTAACCGGAGCACGATAATTGCGCCTGGGAAAACGTGATTGGTTCCCGGACATCGCAAAAGTGGCATTGGTCAATAAGCGATCGTCCGGTGGCACCGGAGGGACCACGGCCAGGAGAGCGTGGCGATGCAAAGGCTTTTCATGAACTGAGTGCCCTATGGCGCTCCACTTGACAGGGTTCGGGCCGTTGGCCGGAACCCTGTTTTCGTTGATACACGGTGTGCGTCTCGGGCGCGAGCGTGCGATTTTGCACACGGGCTTTGTTCAGAACTCGGCAGTTCTGCACGTTTTCTGCTGAGCAACCCGTACTGCGGCCAACTGCTTTGAATTGGCACCAGGATTGCTGATCCGCACAGAGGTGCCAAGAGATGAATGTTCTCCGATGATCGACAGCCTGCTTTGATGTGCGGGCGTTCAGGTTGATCCAGTCCATGTTTCGACCCTCACCCCTTGTTGCTCTGTTGAGCCTTTATGCAGCCGCGTTTTCGCCACATCCTTGTTCCTCTGGAAACCGCTGTCAGAAGCCACGCGGCATTGGACGTTGCATTTGAGATGGCGGTGCAGAATAAGGCGTCCGTCTCTTTGTTGCATATTGTGCAAACCATTGAAGCCGAGCCTGAAGGTCCTGACGACGAAACACGTCAGTTTTATGCGCAGGTCTGCCAGCGCGCGGAATCTGATCTGGAACAACTGGCTCGTCGATTTGAAGAAGCATCAATCGAGTGTGAGTTCAAGGTTCATGTCGGGGACAGGCTTCAGGAAATTTTGTCCTTCGCTACGCATCATAAAGTTGATTTGATCGTGATGTCTTCCCATCGAATTGATCCCGAGCACATTGCGGAAACTTGGGGAACACTGAGCTACAAAGTTTCTGTCCTGTGTGAGTGTCCCGTTCTGCTGTTGAAATGATCGGATGAGTTAAGAGAAACAAGGTGCTACGATGTCATTAGATGAAAACGCAACAGCCTCAAATGGTGCCACTCTTGTTCCCATTGAATACCGGATTGCCGCGTTTAGTGTTCCCGGTGATATGGAATCTCTGGAAGAAATCCTGACGGAGCTTCCCGAGATGGATCGTTTAACGGCTCTGCAGACGGCCCGTTCGCTTCCGGGAATTATCCCCGGTTGTTGTAGTCGAGAAACGGCCGAAGGAGCTGTTGAGCGTCTCGCCGAAGCAGGATTAAAGGCGATTGCCGTACCTGCCAGCGAGATTCCTGATTTACTGCATGTGCAACGACCGCATCGCATTCTGATCACCGATGAGGCTCTGGAAACAACAGACCTGCGAGGGCGAACGCAAGCGTGGTCGTGGCGAGATCTGGCGGTTATCAGCGTCGGAGTTGTTCCATCGACAGCTCCATCTGGATTTCGATCGATTCCATTGGTGGCGTCGGGAAGCTCGCATCGTTCATGGAACAGTTCGATCAAGGTGAATCCGCGTCATCGCGCGGAAGTCTGGATTGTGTTGCGAAATGGACAGCCGGCCATTTGTATTGCGAGCGACGAAGTCAATTACGAATACCTGGGTGATCGCATCGCGCCGTCTTCGGCGGCCAACTTTCGGATGCTGGTCGAAGACCTCATTCAGCATTCGGCGATGGCATGGCTGACGCCTTCGACAATTGCGTTTAGAGAGCATCGGCCTGCATCTCATTTCGATTTTCGCACCTGCGACGATTTTCGCCGCTATATCGAACTCCAATTTGTTCTTAGTCATCAGCCGGAACATTGACGAGTTCGATTTTTTCAGCGAAGACGAGCGTCGAATCTGATCTCAGCTGGCCCTCGCAGAAAGCACGGTGGTGAGTTGGAGCGGTGCTCGGCGGTCATAAGTGCTGTTCAGCGTTCCTGGGCTGAGGATTTCGGTGAGCCAATCCGAAATGTTTGGGACGGGCTGCGAGTTCGCGTTCCGATGAACTCCAGACGTTTTGCATGTTTTGAGTCGGTCGAGTCGGCGTGAAGCTCAGCGTTGAAGCGTCGGTCCTTGATATGGCCCCTGGCACCTGACTGAAAAAGTTGATCTACAGACGACGGGCTCACATGGAGTTGAGTATTCTTTGCGTCGCATTCCAAGTCTGATTCTTCCCGCCTATGTTTCCCGCGGAAACAGTGAGAATTGAAGTCCGAAAACGCAAAGAGCGGGAAAATCTCGTCGGCGTAACCTTCTGCAGCCGGATCCGTCTATAATCTCCGGCATCCCGGAGTTTCCCGCGTCGCGCAAGGACTGCATGTACTGTGGTTCAGCGACGCTTATACTGGCCGACAGCGGCTCACGAAAATCTTCCCACAGAACAAGATTGAGGCCATGATCAGTACTTCAAACTCGTCACAGACGAACGATTCGATTGCGAAGACTCGCAGCCGCTCCGGGATGTCCGCGTTCAGCTTTCTTTTGGGATGTGTTTTGTGGCTGTTGGTTCTCGCGGCCACATGGAAACTCGTCCTGCAGAAGTCTGGCGACAAGTCACCCCCGAAAGACGATTCTCAGCCTTCACCATCCGCCGCCGAAGTCGAATCCGCAGGTCCATCTACCTCCTCGGTTGTGATCAACTTCCCCCGACGTGAGTTGCCTGATTTCGAGTTTCCGGAATGCATGGGCGGGGTGGTCAGTCGTGACAGTTTGCTGGGAAAACGTTGGCTGGCGAGTTTCGTCTTCACGCGGTGCATTGAAACATGTCCGATGATTACTCGTAATGTCTCCGACCTGCATCGACGAGTGGCGGAATCCAATCCGGACTTTCAGTTCGTGACGTTCTCGGTGGACTCCAGTTATGACACGGCTGAAGTTTTGAAAGTCTACGCGGAAACGTTTCGCGCGGATCATGCTCGGTGGAAGTTTCTGACAGGTGACGAGAACACGATTCACGAATTGATTCGAACCGGGTTCACTCAGTATGTAAAACCGAACCTTGGTGAAGCTCGCAAGCCCGGCTTTGAGGTGGCTCATTCCAATCGGGCAGTGCTGATCAACGAAGACGGCGTGCCGGTTGCCACATACTTAATGACCGATCCGGACCATGTGGTGAAACTGAGACGGGTCATTGAGGGCAAAGACGATTTTCCGGTTCCGGGACCACCTGTCTCTGGCGGTCCGGTCATAGGAAACGTTCCCGGCTTATCATTCTCCGTCGCGCCGGTCGGCGGCGAGAATGGAAGCGTTGAAGAGTCAAAGGCGGAAGCGAACGCACACGAAGAGACTTCTCCGGCGCCGGCGGAAGCGACCTCTGACGAAAAAAAAAACAGTCAGGGGAGTGATCCCGACAACGTAGACTTAGCGAGCAGCGATTCAGCTGCCTCTGATTCGCCGTCCGAAGATGCCGGGGCCGAAGTCACGGGGGCGGCAATCACCGCGTCCGAGCGTAACGAGAACATTGAACAGAAACTGCCGCTCTGGGTTTCTCGGCTTCCCTCAATTAATGCCGCGCTGAATTCCTGTTGCACGTTGCTGCTGGTCGCAGGGTTGGTCGCCATTAAGAGTCAGAAAAAGATTCTGCATCGGAACTTGATGATCACGGCGTTCCTGTTTTCTGTCGTGTTTCTGGGATGTTATCTGACATATCACCAGGCGTTGCATCATTTTACCGGTGAACGAGGCCGGGCCTTTGTCGGTTCAGAAACGGCCACGTTGGTTTACCGCAGTATTCTGATTCCTCACGTCATTTTGGCCGTTTTTGTGCCTGTTCTTGCGATCAGGGTTTTTGTCCATGCATGGCGAGAACGGTGGCCGCAACACCGCCGACTGGCAAAAATCACTTTCCCGATCTGGTTGTTTGTGTCGATCACAGGTGTTGTGATCTATGGAATGTTGTACCATTGGCCCAAATGATTCTGTCTCGCTGATCCTGGGGTTCATAATTCGGACGCAGAAATCATTTTGGTTGACGTTGAGTTGATCTGTTGTGGTGATTGAGGTCAGGCTGGCGAAGTCGGAGATTGCCGTGATGAAGAAGCTGATGCGAGTCGTAATGATGACCGTGGCCGTGTTCACCGCCAGCGGAACGTTAACGTCTGAAGCTCAAGCCTGCCCCGGCTGCAAGAACGCCAATGAAACAGAATCCCTGCGTCCTCGCGCCTACATGTACAGCATCCTTTTCATGCTGGGGATGCCCGCGACTGTTTTCACAGGCTTCGGGATTGCTTTCTACCGAATGTCTCGTCGGTCCATGCAGGAGCAGTTGGCCCAGATGAACCTTGAAGTCGCAGAACAGAGCTCTGTTGAATAACACAGGCTATGTTGGCCGCTGAGAGCCATGTCTGGTGCTCAGAGCCATGTCGGGCGCTGAGAGCCACGGAATTGTCTTCGTGTCTTCGCTTAGAGTTCCGTTGCCGCTCAGGATTTCGCTCGACGCAGCTGTCGTTGAACCACAATGTCGATGTTGGCAGCTTTGATTTCCTGATTCCTTGGCATCCGCGGTAACCGCAGCCGTGATCGCCAACATCGTCGCCTGGAACGAAGACGATGTGTGACTGATGTTGCAGCTGATCTTCACCACTCATGAACAGTGAAGATAGCATCAGAACCAGAATCGCTGTCAATTTTAGATGCGACGAACGTTACTGAATCGTCTTTCCTTTTTTCCCCTTGCCTCGGCCTTTGGGCTTTTGCAGAGTTGGCTCGCCGTTGTTCTTCGTCGGCATTGGGGCATTCACGTCGGCACGCCAGGCAACCAGGCGGTCGTGCAGCTCTTTTGCCTTGTCCGGCATTTCCGAGACAAGATTCCTGGTTTCACCGATGTCATCAGCGAGGTTATAAAGTTCCAGCCGCCCGTCTTCGAGAAACTCCATCAGCTTCCAGTCGCCCATCTGAATGAGACTCACAGGGGTTGCTCGCCATAGTCCCGGGCCTGACCCCAGATAACCTGGAAAGTGCTGGAAGATCGCATCTCGCTGCAACTTCGCGTCGGCATCGCGAAAGAGTTTTGTAAGGCTTTCGCCATCAAGTTCCTGCCGCGGATTCGGAGCATGCGCGATTTCGAGGAACGTCGGGAAGATGTCCACATGAATCGTCGGCACGTTGCAGGATGAACCCGCTTGTGTCACACCGGGCCAACGCACGATGAACGGTTCGCGTGTGCCACCTTCGTAAAGGCTGCCTTTCCCGCTGCGAAGCGGCGCATTATTTGTGATGCCACCGCCATCGGCATCTTCTCCCCTGGCTTTTTTCCCTTTGGACTCCAGACCCGGTTCACGCAAAAGACCGTCGGGACGGTCGTAGCCACCCACGCCCCCGTTATCGCTTGTAAAGATCAGCACGGTGTTGTCGGCGAGGTTCAGTTCCTCCAGTGTTTCCATGACACGCCCAACGCTGTCATCTACTGAAGCAATCATCGCGGCATAAGTCGGGTTGTCATGTCCTCCAACTCCTGGCTTGGGCGTAAATTTTGCCACCAGATCCGCTTTTGCCTGATGAGGCGAATGGACACCAAAATGTGGCAGGTAGAGAAAGAATGGTTCGTCTTTGTGACGAGTCATGAAATCGACGGCTTTGTCGGTCAAAAAGTCCGCCAGATACTGATTCTCGGGATACTCGGTCTTGGGGTTCGTTTCAAAGTCAAAGTGCTTCCCTGAGCTGATGATCGCCTCATCGAACCCTCGTTTTCCCGGAAAGTATTCGCCTCGTTCGCCAATATGCCACTTTCCGAAGATGCCCGTAGCGTAGCCCGCAGCCTTGAGTTGTTTGGCAATGATGTCACGGTCGAGCGGCAGTTCCGTAACGTTATCCACGGGCCGCAGCGGGCGTTTGCTCCAGTCAAAGCGATCAATTCCTCCGACTGTGTAAACGCCCGTTCGAGCTCCATACTGACCGCTCATCAGAGCCGCTCTCGTCGGTGTGCAGTTCTGGCAATGATGATGATTCAGCAGCTTTATGCCCTGAGTGGCAAGTCGGTCGATGTTTGGCGTCTCATAGTACCGGCTGCCATAACAGGCGATGTCCGTGTATCCCAGATCATCGGCCATGATAAAGACTATGTTCGGCTTTGATGCTGGCCGTGCTGCACTGATGTCGGGCGACAAAACAACAGCGACAATCAGAACCGAAAGAGCACGCAATGCAGTTCTCGTCAAAGTCATCTCACTCTCAGCTCTTTGAACATTGTGAACATTTGAAAGGCTGAACTCCGAAGGTGCGACGACGGAGTCGCAACGACCAGGAGTATTACCAATCTCCCGGGCAACGGCTATTGTGCGAGCGATTGCTGTCCCGGCGGAAGTGTCAGAAACAGTCAAAGGCAGAAAACAGGTCAGATGATTCTCCCGGGGCTGCCTGTCGGCGGAGTTGTCGTAACGAAAGCCGGACGGACGCAATATCTCTTGTTGCGGTCTGTTTTCCGACTTAGTTTTCCGGATGAGACATCTAATCGCCGGTCCTTTCTTTTTCCACTATTCCAGATTGCGGAGGAATTCCGGGCAGAGAGTTTGGAGACGATTCCTGTGGCTTTGAGACACGAACAAGACCGGGGTAGTCGCCCTTGGCTGTTTCTTTCTCACGTGACTCTGCATGCTTTCGGAAGCCAGTGCTGGTTTTGTTGGGCGTTCTTAATGTGAAAAGTATGGAACGATGTTTGCGTCGAAAACTCAGATCCTATACTTGCGTGACGCGTGGCCTTGGAATTTTCTGATAAGCGAAGTTCTGGTCTGGAGTTAATTATGTCTGGTCGAATGGATACTTTTGGTCTTACGGACATTGGACTTGTACGGAAAAGAAACGACGACCAGTTCCTGATCGCGGACCTGAAGAAGTCTGTCATCATTCATCAGACCAGTCTCTCTTACGATGACGACACGCACTTGATGGGCGGTTCGCAGGCCAAACTGCTTCTCGTCGCAGATGGCGTCGGCGGTAATCCTGCCGGTGATCAGGCCAGCCGACTTGCGGTTCAGGGTATCGTTCATTATCTCCTGAATACGATGCACTGGCTGTTCCGCCTGAATGATGGGCGGGAAGATGCGTTTCTGGAGGACCTGAAGGGCGCGTTGGCGTTCACGCAGGAAAAGATACGGCAGGACGCAGAAAAGTTCCCCATGCGCCAGAAAATGGGCACCACGATCAC
The DNA here is from genome assembly GCA_052034165.1 of Planctomycetota bacterium. Classification (GTDB taxonomy): domain Bacteria; phylum Planctomycetota; class Planctomycetia; order Planctomycetales; family Planctomycetaceae; genus SXXK01. The sequence goes on from JBPOIW010000136.1 coordinate 15,003, forward strand.
TCTGGCTTACATCGTATGGCCACAGGTTTATCTGATTCATGTGGGCGATAGTCGTGCGTATGTCGTTCGCGGTGCTGACGTGATTCATCTGACTCATGACCAGACGTATGCGCAGGCTCTTGTGGATGCTGGCCTGATGGACGAGTCCGACGTTCGAAGATCACCGCTGCGTCATGTTCTTTCCGGGCTTGTGGGATGCAGTTCGGCGAATCTGACACCAGAGATCAGCCAGTTCAAGCTCGCATTCGGCGATAAACTGCTGCTGTGTACTGATGGTCTGACAATTCATGTGAGCGATCCGGAAATCTCCAAAATTCTGTCGGTCGCGGGCTCTGCCGAAGAAGCCTGTCGGACCTTGGTCAATGCGGCGAATGAGGCCGGCGGACGAGACAATATCACGGTTGTGCTGGCTCATTTTACAGATGGTACAAAACGGCAAACGGCGCAGCGGGAAGTGGCCGCGAAAACGGTGGCCACGGAGAGTTCCGCGATGCTGATGTCAATGGTGGAAGAAGTGCAGAACTGCGAATGACGTGCTTCAACATATGATCCTGCGTAACGGTGATGTCGGAGGCCGCTGACGAGTTCTGAATCCATCCAATTGTGAATCCATCTCGTTTTCTTCGGAAACATGGGCAGATGTTTTCCTGCTGGGGTTTTCTCTCGTTCACCCACTACGCAGCCAACGTGCCGGGCTGTGAGGCAATCAGCGGGGCTGTGACGCAATCTGTCTGGCGGGCTGGCGAATTTAGCGGCTGGCCTTGATCGAATACGCCCCATTGCGGCGAAAACTTCCTGATCGCTGGCGAGTTGCGCATGGGGCCTCTACAACATGCGCTGAAGCTGTTCTGCAAGATGCTGGCGCTGTGTCCGGATAGCGGGACCAGAGTGTTACAGGTGGTCGGTGATTCTTACTGACCATTTCCTCAGCGGGCAGTCATGCTCGAGATACAAACGTGAAAAACCTGAGACCGGAGAAGGATGATGATTTCCTGGCCCCAGCAACTCTTTATTGATGGCGAATGGACAAGTAGTCAGAGCGGACGAACATGGTCGGTCACAAATCCGGCCACCGGAAAACTGCTGACGGACGTCGCGCTCGCGGATGCGTCTGATGTGGATCGCGCCGTTCAGGCGGCTCGCAACGCTTTCGATAGTGGCGAGTGGCCTCGGATGGACCCGCTGCTGCGAGGACGACTGCTGTATAAGCTGGCCGAGAAGATCCGTGAGAATCTCGAAGACCTCGCGATGACGGATACGCTCAATGTCGGCAAGCCAATCCGGGATACTCGAGGATTCGACGTTCCCTGTGCGGCCGATCTGTTCGAAAGCTATGCTGGTCTGCCGGATAAAATTGCCGGTAAGTGTTTCGGAACTCTGCCAGACAATATGACGCTGCAGATTCGCGAGCCGTTGGGAGTCATCGCCGCGATTGTGCCGTGGAATTTTCCGCTCACCAATGCCGCCATCAAACTGGCCCCGTTGCTGGCGTGCGGCAATACCGTCGTGTTGAAACCGTCGGAGGTTTCTCCGCTTTCGGCTTTCATGCTGGCAAAGTTGGCGCAGGAAGTTGGGTTTCCGCCGGGAGTTATCAACGTCATTCACGGCACTGGTGCCGAAGCAGGCGCAGCACTGGTGGGGCATCGTGGCGTCGACAAGATCACTTTCACCGGACGGCATCAGACCGGCGCACAAATGCTGGAAGCCGCAAAGACCGGCATGAAGGGTGTGATGCTGGAACTGGGTGGGAAGACTCCGAGCATCGTTTTTCCCGATGCTCCGATTGATAATGTCGTCAACGGTGTGATCACCGGGATCTTTTATAACCTCGGTCAGGTGTGTGTCGCGGGTTCTCGTCTTCTGGTTCATGAAAGCCAGCACGATGACATAATGGAACGCATTGTCGCCAAGGTGAAGAATCTTCGTCAGGGCGATCCGACTGATTCCAATATTCAACTGGGCTGTCTGGCAACTCCGGTTCATTGCGAAACGGTTCGTCGCTGTGTGGCTCAGGCCGAGCAGGAGGGGGCTCGTTGCGTACTGACTGGAAAACGTCCCACCGATGTCAGCGACTGCTTTTATCCTCCCACAGTTTTCGATCATGTTACGCCCGGCATGACGGTCGCTCGTGAAGAAGTCTTCGGGCCAGTGCTCAGCGTGATGACTTACCGGGATGAGGCTGAAGCAATTCGTATCGCCAACGATTGCGAGTTCGGACTGATGTCCAATATCTGGACCACGGACGGCGCGAGGGCACTGCGGGTGGCTCGCCAGGTTAAAGCGGGGCGAATTGCCATCAATGGTGGCGGTGCATTGCGAGCCAATGTGCCGGTCTACGGTTATAAACTGAGCGGCATCGGAGCCGAACTGGGGTTTGAAGAGGCTGTGCACGAATATTGTGCCTCGAAGGCCATTTTGTATTCACTTTCCACGGAGAAATCACCATGGCCGGAGTAACCAGCCTGCAGTCAACGGGCTCGGCTTCTCATGATCCTCGAATTGGACAAGCGATTGAGGATCTGGATACACCAACCCTGCTGCTGGATCGAGCCGCCAGTGATCGCAATCTGGCGAAGATGGCGCAGTTCTTTGCCGATCGAAAATCGAAGCTGAGACCGCACTTCAAGAATAACAAATGCGTGACGTTGGCAAAGCGACAATTGGCGGCCGGTAACGCGGTCGGTATCACCTGTGCGAAGCTTGGAGAAGCCGAGATTCTTGCTGACCATGGTGTGACAAATCTTCTGATTGCCAATCAGGTGGTCGGCGCCGTGAAGGTTCGTCGATTGGCCGAGCTGGCGAGAAGAGCGCGCGTGGCCGTGGCTGTTGACCATATCGATCAGGTCAAGGCCATCAGTGAGGCTGCAGTTGCGGCCGGTTCGACCGTTCACCTGCTCGTGGAAGTCGACATCGGCATGGGGCGCTGCGGACTTCCGCCAGGCGAGAGTGTCGTCGCACTCGCGAAACAGATTGAAAAATTCCCCGGCGTTGAATTGGACGGTATTCAGGCGTACGAGGGACACCTTGTTAACGTCATTGATCGTGATCAGCGTCGAGTTCAGTCACAGGCGGCGATGCAGTTGGCGATTGATACACGGCGACTACTGGAGAAGGCCGGTTTCCCGATTACATGCCTCAGCGGATGTTCGAGTGCCACCTATGACAGCACCGGCGCAATGGATGGCGTCGATGAGATTCAAGCGGGGAGCTACGCGACCATGGATCGCCAGTACTTTCGTCTCGCTCCCGAGTTTGAAATTGCTATGACACTGCTGGTGCGAGTTATCAGCCGGCCAACAGCCGACCGAGCTGTCCTTGATGTCGGTGTCAAAGGCGCTGGAGGAGAATTTGGAGTGCCGGGAATTCGCGACTATCCGGATGTCGTCGTACCGTTTTTCCTCGCGGAAGAACATGTGGTCGTGAACAACTCTCCGAACTGGTCCATCGGGCAGCCTCTGCACCTGATCCCCAGCCACGCCTGCACAACGTGCAATCTGCATCGCGAATTTGTCGTTCACGAAGACGGGCGAGTTGTGGATGTCTGGCCGATTGAAGCGTCAGGATTGTTGCGGTGATGGCCTGGAATCACTTCGCAAACACTTCATCCACGGACGATTCGATGACGCGGCAGAGACCTTCCAGATCCAGGTCGTCTTCGTCGTCGCCAAATGGTTCTTCTGTGTGTTCCGCGGCGATTTCCATGCCCAGCATGAAGTAGCTGATCATGGCCGACAACGGTACCGTCCACCAGTTAAAGTCGTGGACGATTCCCCACGGCAACGACAGGAGATACATGAACACACACTGCCGGGCGAAGGTACGATACGAGCGAGCCAGCCGAGTATTCCGGATGCGTTCGCAGCCACCCACGATTTCGAGCAACTTCCGCACGTCTTCGTCCATGACGATCAGCTGAGACCCGTCGATCACGCCTTCTTTCTTCCACAAACGAAGTCGCGAATAGAGAAGAGAAGCCAGAAATGTCGGCACATGTTGTGGTAAGCTCTGACCTTCTTCGATCAATTCGGAATCTTCCAGCGATGCTCCGTCCCTGAGATGATCTTTCAAGGCTCTGGGGAAAAGCCGCAGGATTCGTTTGGTCTTCGCCAGATCCTTCCCCGGCACCTCGATCAGGTCCACGTACTTGAGCGACAGATTGCGAATGGTATTCACCAATCCGCCCCACAACGTTCTGGCCTCCCACCACCGTCCGTAAGATGTGTTCGTGCGAAACACCAGCAACCAGCCGAGGACCAAAGTCAGGGCGGCGTGAATATCGGCGGGAACATCGGCGAACAACGTGAGGCGGTCCTGAGATTCAAAATAGGCCGGAATCACGGCGTAGGCACCGACCAGCATCGCATAAACGGCCACTCGCGAAACCATGCGGTTCCTTTTGGGGCGTCGTCCAATGGCAGCATTCGCATTTAACAGCATTCGATAAACCTAATCCAACGATGCAAGAACTGCTTCCTGAGGCGAACAAAACAACCGAGTCTACGGACAATGAGCGGACAATGACGTCAGCCGAGGTCGGACACACGATCGTCATAAAGTTTCCATCATTGATGACGCGAAAGGACATCAAGGTGGTGGAAGCCATCAGTGCCTCTGAGTGATACCAGGCGAGTGAGTAGCCACACGGTCAGAGGACGCGGGAATTGTATTGGAAATTCGGCCAAAGTCACTTCGCCGCAGATCATTGCCGAAGCCGGATCTTTCCGTCGGAAGGGCGTGCGCCGTTCGGCGAAGCAGCGTCGTCGCGGCGTTGACCTGCGGATGGAATACTGGACTGCTTAACTGGACAGCGTCATGTTGAAGAAAACCATTGAGAATAGAAGCCCGAATCGCCAGCGAGTGAATGAGCTGCAAAGTGTTCACTCGCTGGCGCTTCGCGCTTGTCAGGGAGCCGAACATGGCGCTGTCCAGTTAAAGCCGCGAACTTGATTCGCTGTCGCGATTAACATTTTGACATCGACGGCGGTCGCTGGACCCTCTGTTCGCAGCCAGTTGAACAGGGTATCAGGCGTAGATTTGCCGCACCACATTTCCTTCGACGTCCGTCAGCCGGAAATCTCGGCCTGCGTAGCGATAAGTCAGGCGTTCGTGATCAAGCCCCATCAGGTCCAGAATTGTCGCGTGCAAATCATGGATGTGAACTTTGTCTTCGGCGGCGTAATAACCATAGTCGTCCGTGGAACCATACCGGAAGCCGCCCTTCACGCCACCACCAGCCAGCCACATCGTAAAGCCTTCCTGATTGTGATCTCGTCCCGCAGCCGGCCCCGTCGATTCGGCGGTAGGAGTGCGCCCGAATTCGCCGCCCCACCAGATCAATGTGTCTTCCAGCAGCCCGCGTGTTTTCAAATCCTTCAGCAACGCGGCAATCGGCTGGTCAACTTCGAGAGCATTCTTTGCATGAGCGGTTTTCAATTCAGAGTGTTGATCCCATTGAACTTTGTCATCGTTGTGAGTCACCTGAATGAATCGAACACCGGCCTCCGCGAATCGGCGAGCCATCATGCACATCCGGCCAAAATTCGCCGTAACCGGATTATCCATGCCGTACATCCTGTGAGTCGCTTCGGACTCGGTCGACAAGTCTTCGATTCTTGGCAACTCTGACTGCATGCGAAATGCCAGCTCGAACGACTGCATCCGGGCTTCAAGAGAAGCCTCTGCGCCCGATCGAGCCATGTGTTCTCGATTTCGCTGTTCGAGCCTGTCCAGTTGCAACTGCTGGATTTCGCGCGGCAGCCTGGAGTTGCGTATAAACTTTACCTGCGCTTTGGCAGAAGGAATACTGGCATTGCCAATCGCGGTGCCTTGATAGGTGGCCGGAAGAAATGCGGAACTCCAGTTGTTGATGCCACCAAAAGCCAGCGTCGGACAGATTGTGACGAAAGCGGGCAGGCTGGAGTTTTCTGTACCCAATCCATAACTGACCCATGAACCCATACTGGGCCGCACGAAGTTGTCGCTGCCCGTGTGGAGTTTCATCACGGCTCCACCATGCGCAGGGTTCGTGCCATGTACGGAATGGATCATGCAGAGATCATCGACATGCGCCGCCACTTTCGGGAAGAGTTCGCTAACCCACAGACCGCTCTCGCCATACTGACGAAATCGCCACGGTGATTTCAGCAGATTGCTGGTGGCGTTGAACTGAATCTCAGGCTTCGCGAAGGGCAGAGGCTTGCCATCATCGCGAGTGAGCAACGGCTTTGGGTCAAACGTATCGACCTGGGATGGCCCGCCGCTCATAAAGAGAAAGATGATCCTTTTTGCACGAGCAAGATGATGCGGCTGAGGAGGTCCTTGCTGGATCTGTCCAACGACAGGAGCCTGACTCTTCGGTTCTGAACCGTTCGTTGTTTCGGCCAGCAGCGAAGAGAACGCCAACGATCCAAACCCGGCGGCCGTTCTTTGCAGAAGGTTTCTGCGAGATCGCAGCGGGAATGAAAACTCCGAAGGGTTGTGCAATTCGGTCATCTATCGTTCTCCTTCTGGCTTTCGGACATTCGTCCGGAAGCAGAGTTCGAAAGTGCCGCGGAGTGTCTTCACTCAGCATTCCTGAATGAACCACCTCGTCGACAGTCTGAGGACCTCATAGCATACACAAGCGAACCCCCACCTTGAACTGGTTGTGTTCCGAATTCACTGACGAGAACTGGAAACGAACTCAGACTGAATCTCTGCTTCGTGGAGTGAAACTCACCCTTAAGTGCTCGAACAATTCGCATGCTTGTGGCGAACGCCAAAGAATGGGGCATTGCCGAGGCCGCTGGTTCTACTGAGCGTCATAATCCTTCCACATCCAGACCAGCGTGTCAGCCAGAGTGTGCTGGAAGACTCGGCCGTCGCAATGGCGGGAGTCTTTGCTGAAGATGTAGCGGTAGTCGTAGCCTTTGGCTTTCAATGCGGCAGCGGTGCGTTCATTGGCCATGACCCAGTTGTGGTAGGTCTCTTCGGCATCCTTTGCGCGATTGTCGTGCTCTGCCACGTGAGTGAAAATTCGCAGCGGCTTCTTTTCGCTGTTCTCGATCAGCTTCTTGCCGGAATGATATTCCCACGCCCCCAGCGGGTATTCAGCTTCCTCGGCCGCATCATCGTCCTGTTGATCAACGAACGTCCCGGAATATGTGATCAATCGCCGAAACAGATCTGGTCGAAACCATCCCATCGTCAAGGCCGCAGCGCCGCCGGAACTGCAACCCATCACGCCTTTGCCCCATGGATCGGCAGTGAAAGCAATCTGCGGATACGCGGCACGAATCTCCGCATTGTTCAAAACAGCGGGCAGAACTTCATCGTTGATAAAGCGTGCCAGTCGATCTGACATCGTGTCATATTCCAGTCCACGCTGGCTGCCGTAACTGTCGTCACCGCCGTTCTCCACGGCGATCACAATAAATGCTGGCAGTTTACGTTCAGGGTCTTTCGAAATCGTCAGGTTGTCGAGGGCGTTGCTGACAAGTTTGAACTGAGCAGGCCCATCATGAATCACCTGAATCGGAGCTTTCGTGCCATCTTTGTAAGCAGCCGGTACGTAGACGAAGATCTTTCGTTCCTTGCGGACAGGCTTGCGAGTATCCAGAGTCTTATCATCACCTCGGTAGATTCTGCTGTCCGCCAGAGCCATTGAAAACTGGAATGATCGGCCTTTGGGATTTCCCTTGTCGGTGAGATCCGGATCGACCTTATACTCCGGGCCGATGACAAAATTGCCGTTGCCTTTGGTCCCGGCGAAATCTTTTGAGGCTTCGTCGGCAGAGGCGGGAGCCGCGAGCAATACGCCGAACAGAACATTCAGCGAAAAGGCGACACAAAGAGAAGTTCTTAATGATGTCATATTGGTAGGCCAAAACTCAGTGAGGGAAACGGAACCGGAGCGACAAGATAAAAATACGAAGGCTGACTCGACTGTCCGAGTTCAACCCCTTCAACTGGACGGGATGTTGATTTCGTCGCATCCTGCGGTCTTCTGTTTACCGCCCAGCCGGAGGCGCCGGTTTTTGTGCTGGCCGGCGCCTTCGGCTGGGCGGTAAACGACTAAAATCAACAACCCGCTCGTGCCGGTGGTGAGATGGTTTGGCAACCAGAAAAGCTTTACACCGACTCGGTAATTCTTTCGCATGACTGCCTACGGCGGTCGTGCAAAAGACTTTGGGGGCCGATTTAGATTCTGGTTACCAAACGTTTCACCACTCAGACAAGCTGTGTGGCGTCAATAAATGTGACGTTACGAGCATGCGTCTGCTACTTCGCAAACACCGGATTCTGCTTCTGTCCGCCCGCTTGGACGAATGCCAGCAGATCCAGTATTTCATCGCGAGTAAACGTCATCAACAGACTCATTGGCATCGTGGATACATTCGATGCTTCCAGCTCTTCAATGTCCGCACGGGCGATCGAGATCTTCGTTTCCGGCTTCAGAGGGTTCGGCAACAGCGTGATTGAAACATCATTCTGCTCCAGCATCATCCCGGAGATAACTCGACCATCATTCAATGCCGCTACCCACGTTTGGTATTGCTTATTGATCTCTGTCGATGGCTCAAGCATCTGCTGCAGAAGCTTCTGGCCTTTGAATCGATCGGCAATCTTTGTCAAATCCGGCCCCAGCACAACGCCAACATCATTCAATTTATGACACTTGCTGCAACCCGCGATTTCAAACACCTTGCGTCCCTGATCAAAATTGCGACTTGCCAGATTGTCAGCATCCGCAGCCAGCTCCGCAGTGTTCCACATCTTCACGAATTTTCGGACAGGAGTGTTCGCCGATTCGGGCAGCGGTTGACCATCCGGAATCACAAACAGGCTTCCCTGCATCACTCGCCAATGCCCCGGATAAGTGCACACAAGGCGATACTCACCGGGCTCTTTGGGAGCTTCGAAGAACATCGTGTACTGATCGCCGGGCTGAAGAATTGGCGAGAAACAGATCTCGGCGGGATCATTCGGCACATAATGAGTCGCGATAGCCCGTGGATTACTGGCCAACTGCATTGACTGTTCGCCAAACTCATCAATATGGTCAGCCTTTACGACAGCCACATTGTGCGGCATGCTGGGATCACCATTTTTAAACGCCAGCGAAACTCGAGTTCCCGGGGCAACTCGCAATTGTCGAGGCTCAAACTGCAATCCCGCTGAAGCACTCACGGAGATCTTGAGCGAGCTCGACACCCAACCGAAATCTGTCCCCAGTTTTTCCTGCTGGACCAGTCGCGGATCCTGCTCGTACTTTTCAGCGATCGGGAAGTCCGGGGCTCGCCGTTTGGGCACCGCCGCGTATTCCGGATACTTATCGAAATCCGGGCGCAGTTCATAAATTGAAGCCAGCACGTCCGGCTTGAACTCATGCCCGGCCGCGGTCTTCAATCGCATATGCACATGAAACTGCATCGCCGGATGCATCTGAGGGATCTCAAGGAAAATCGACTTCGCATCCTCCAAAAGTCGCACCGACTTAACATCCACAAGATCATGGCCTTGCCGCCCCGGTTCTCGAATCGAAAACTCCGGCGATCCATACCCCGCGCTATAGAGATAATTCCATTGCTGGCAGAACGTGTTCTGAAGGTTCACTGAACCTGGATCCAGAGTCTCGCTGAAGCGAACGATCACACCGTTATTGTGTGACTCAATTGCTGTCGGCAGCGGAAACGGTTTGCCCGTCAGGCGAACTCGATGCAGGCAGCCGTCTTCCTGAGCATAACTCTGCCAGCCCTCAGTACCACCCACATACATGCAGCCATCGTGGTTATTGAAGGCGACACGGCAGACGCCGCTGAGATATTCACCCGGCAACGGAACGACGGCTCCCTGAGCTTTCCCGTTGACGATATCTCGCAGCACCACATAAGACTGGCAGGCACCGAACGACGTCCCGATCGCAGCTCCACTGAGCGGCCCCAGACGTTTGTCGGCAGGCAGAAAACCAATTTCGCCCGATGAGTTATCCAAGCCGCGCGGCAGGAAAACCAGAGGCAAATCGTAGCCGTACTTCCCGTGATCGGGCTTGGGACCTTTCAAGCCGTGATAGCTGTGGCCACTGACTTCAAAGATCGCCGATGCAGGCGTCCACGTGCCTTCCTGAACGCTGGCCAGCACAACAGAGCCGTCCGGAGAAACGCCAATGCCGTTGGAGTTTCGCAAGCCATTCCCCAATGATTCAATCGCGCCGGCCGAGTCCATGCGGGCGACTCCGAAATCGCCCGATGAGATGGCCCAGTACAAACGTCCTGCCTGATCCTGTTGCAGTGACGTGCAGAAGTCATGACCGCCGGTTGTCGGGAACGCATTTGTGACGCATTCGTAGAAATCGGTTTCGTCATCACCATTGAAGTCGTGCAAGCGAGTAATCTGGTCAGATCCCAATACCAGAATTTTTCCTTGGTGGATCACAATTCCGAGAGCCTGATAAAAGCCCGCTGCGATTCTCTGCCAGCGCAGAGGTTTAGTGGCCATCGTATCGATCCCATCGACCAGCCAAACTTCGCCCATCAACGTCGACACGACAACTCGGCCGTCTTCAAGACAACCGACGCCTCCAATTCGCATCGCAGATTTAAAAGGGTTGGAAGCCACCTGCGGCAACGTCACCGAATCCAGAGCCATCGGCCCTGAATCGTCGGCCAGTACTCCCTGTGTTTCCACAATCTTCGCGGCCCATTGTCCTGTGGCTCCGGCAAGATATTGCTCCTTCGTAACGATGGCAGCGGCATCAATCTCTGCCTGCGGCATGAGGCTGTCTGAAGTACCCGAAGCGATCAGCACGGAAACCGGGCCGTTAATTTTTCCACCTTTGAATTCAAGGCCCAGCGAGCCATCTCGTTCAGCAAGCTTGACTCCCGGAATAGGATGCGCAAGGCTCAGTCGAATCACCTTGCCGTCCGGAGTCACGGCGCTGATCGAAGAAACAGGATTGCTTGTCACATCGACCTTTGCTCCCGCTGGTGAGGCAACAAACTTCAGGAACGACGCGGGCAGAGATCCATCGAACTGCAACGTACGGACGAGTTGGCCGTCAATGACGGAAACGTTGTCGAGAATGGTCGCATCACCGATCTGCGTTGAAAAAGCGACTTGCTTGCCGTGTCGGTAGTAACCGAGATATCGACTGTTGATTCCTTGCGGAAGTTGCCAGCCGCCCTGAGTGAAATCAAGGTATCGCTCCCCGGCCGGTTCAACACCGCCCATCAGTCCGAACCGAACAAATCCCCACTTTACGAATCCGCCCTTCCAGGCATCAACGAAGGTGATTCGCAGAGGGTCGTAGAGCATTGTGGTCTTGCTCTCGGCGTCGACTTCCACGTTCACACCCTTGAAGGTCGTCTGGCCAAAATGGCGAGTCAACTGGCTGACAACGTTCCCCGTGTCGACGTCATTCAGGCTGTGGTCGAAGCTGACTTCTTCAGGATTTTGTCCCCAGTGGCCGAATCCACCGCCATCCAATCCCGGAAATTGAGGTAAGACATCAACCGGACCTGTCGGACGTTGATCCAGAAACTGTTCGGCTTGTCGGGAGTAGAAGTCTTTGACTCGGTTTTGAGGAAACGGCAGTTTAGGATCGGATTGCGCGGCAGTATCCGAACTCAAAAGATGCAGGCAAACCAATCCTGTTATGAGGTAACGAACGTAAGACATGCGAAATCCAGGTGGGGGGATCAATAACGAGAGTCATCACGAGTGGCACAGTTGAACGAATCGACATCGTCCTGTCTACCAGTTGCTCGCCGGAGCGCGACATATGGCGCGCCCTGGAGCAGTCTGCACATACTTGCGAAATGCCTGACGGAGATCAGTGATATTCACATTGAGATCTCAGAGAGCGATCGGAGCCCTCAGCGGGACGCGGGAGCGAGTTCATCGTGGCGTTGATTGCTGTCGGGCCAATGGTGGCCGTGTTGCTCGGCCAGTGGTTGCCGCGTTGTCGGGCCGGTGATCGCAGGGTTGCCGATGCGACTTGGCACGCCCCTTGCATCTTTGGAGTCTGTTTGCTGACAACATATCCGCTGCACGACTTGACCCGGCGGCGAACATGCAGCAACTTCTCTCACCACTTGTTCACAAGGACATGACCATGGCGACACACGCCGCTGTGAAAGCTGCATTGGAAGCTCAACTCGAGGAACTGACTCGACGCGGGGCAGAGATTGAAACTGATCTCAGCAATCCCGGGAGCAGTGACTGGAGTGAGAATGCCGTTGAATCGGAGGACGACGAAGTCCTGTCTCGCGTCGGGCGAGTGACGAAGGACGAGATTCAGGAGATTCGACTGGCGCTCAATCAGATTGAAACCGGTCATTACGGAACCTGCACAGCCTGTGGTGGAAAGATTTCACAGGAACGATTGGCGGTGATGCCGTATGCGACGAAGTGCATTCGGTGTGCATGACTATGTCGCTTCGTTAGATTTCATGCCCCGTCCAGATGCTTTCTGATTCGAGGATGACATCGTCATGCCCACACATGGTCCTGTGCAGCCCCAACGAATACAGCGGATTGCCGAGCAATTAGGACTCGATGAAGCCACCGTGGAGCCGTACGGCTGGTTTGCTGGCAAGCTGTCGGCGAATCTGCATCGGGATCTGCGTGATCGGCCGCCGGGAAAGCTGGTTGGAGTAACGGCGATTAATCCTACGCCGTTCGGTGAAGGCAAAACAGTCGTGTCGATCGGCCTTGCGATGGGCCTTTCTCGCAGAAATAAACGTGCGATTGTGACGCTGAGGCAGCCGTCTTTGGCCCCCGTGTTTGGCATCAAAGGCGGTGGTGCAGGTGGAGGGCGATCCAGTCTTCTGCCCTCCGATGAGATCAATTTCCATTTCACCGGTGACCTGCATGCGATCGCGGCGGCCAACAATCTCCTGGCAGCGATGCTCGACAATCACTGCCGACGGGGACTTTCTCCGCCTATTGAGGCGGATCACATCACGTGGCGGAGATCCATTGATATCAGCGATAAGGGACTTGCGGAGATCGAGAGTGGGCTCAACGATGTCCCTCAGGCACCTCGACGCCGTACCGGGTTCGATCTGACTGCGGCGTCTGAAGTTATGTCCGTCCTGGCACTTGCCGAAGATCTGTCGGATCTTCGCGCCAGACTGGGACGCATCGTGGTCGCTCATTCAGCGGACGGTCAATTTATCACGGCGGAAGAGATCAGAGCGGCCGGCGCGATGGCGGCTCTGCTGCGAAATGCGATTCGTCCCAACATCGTGCAAACTTCGGAGAATACTCCTGCGTTCGTTCATGCGGGGCCGTTCGCCAATATTTCTCACGGCAACAGTTCTGTGATTGCCGATCTGACGGCGCTTCGGCTGGCTGAGTATGTTGTCACCGAGAGCGGCTTCGGTTCCGATCTGGGCGCGGAAAAGCTCTTTAATATCAAGTGTCGCACGAAAGGTCTTGTCCCCAGTGCAGAAGTGCTGGTCTGCACCATCCGTGCTCTCAAGTATCACAGCGGACGATTCAGCGTTCGACCGGGGCGACCGCTGCCTGACGCCATGTTAGCTGAAGACCTCAAGGCTCTGCGCGAGGGCTTTTCCAACGTGCGCGGACATCTGTCCAATCTTCGCCAATATGGTCTTCCCATCGTCGTCGCGATCAATCGATTCCCGACGGACACACAAGCGGAGCTGCAGCTCGTTCGTGAACTGGCGACGGAAGCGGGAGCTGATCGAGTTGCTGTGACGGAAGCGTTCAGTCGAGGTGGTGAAGGTTCGCTGGAACTTGCCGATGCTGTGACCGATGCGTGTTCCGGAACAAGTCAGTTCAAGCCACTCTATCCGCTGGAGCTGCCGCTCGAAGAAAAGATTGCGCGAATTGCCACACAGGTTTATGGAGCGGACGGTGTGGAGTATTCCGAAGGAATTCGCGAACAACTGGCCGACTATGCTGCGCGGGGATTTTCGAACCTGCCCGTGTGCGTCGCAAAAACTCAGTACTCGTTATCACACGATGCAAAACGTCTGGGACGTCCGTCAGGTTTTCTGTTTCCTGTTCGAGAAGTCAAATTGGCGGCAGGAGCTGGCTTTGTTCTGGTGATGGCGGAGGGAATTACTCTGATGCCCGGTTTGCCTCGTGAACCTGCTGCGTGCAGGATGGATATCAACGCTGCGGGAGAGATTGTGGATTCTGCAAGTTGATCGGGACTTTTTCCCGTCGAGTCAAATTGGCTGGTCAGTGATGCAGGGCTCGTTAACTGTTCGTCATAGCAGCAGGAATGTTTGAGAGGGAATACATCGTGGCCGAGGCGACCGAACAAGAATCTTCAGCGGCCGACGAAGCGGTGAGCCTGCTGCGTTCCGGAATGAATATTTTCGTGCATGGCGCGGCCGCTACTCCGACGCTGCTGCTTGATGCGATGTGTCGCCGCACGGATCTGACGGATATTCGGCTTTATCATTTGCATACTGAGGGCCCTGCGGCATTTCTGGACGACAACTGCAGGACACGATTTACGTCCGTCTCGTTCTTCACAGGGCAACCCGCACGCAAAGCTGTGCAGGCAGGATTCGCGGATTTTATCCCCGTCTTCCTGTCAGATATTCCCTCTCTTTTTCGGAACGGCAATATACGGCTGGATGCAGCGCTGCTTCAGTTGTCGGCACCCGACAAACACGGCTTTTGTTCTCTGGGAACTTCCGTCGATGCGGCGCGGGCCGCCGCGGATTCTGCTCCGCTGCTGATTGCGGAGATCAATTCTCAGATGCCACGAACCCTGGGCGCGACAACTGTTCCGATGAAGTCGATCGCATCCTTCCTGCGGACTAATCGACCGCTTTACGAACATGAAGTAGCCGCAGAGACATCCGTTGAAGCGGCGATTGGCGAACAGGTTGCGGCCTTGATTCAGGATGGTTCTACTCTGCAAACTGGCATTGGTGCCATTCCCTCAGCCGTGCTTTCGCGACTGGGGAATAAAGTTGACTTGGGAATCCATACGGAGATGTTTTCAGACGGTGTCGTGGATCTTGTCAAATCCGGGGTGATCACGAATCGACGCAAGGAGATTTATCCGGGACAGTTGGTAACCAGTTTCGTCTCCGGCACTCGACGATTGTTTGATTTCGTCGACGACAATCCTCAGGTGACGTTTCTTCCCTGCGATATCACAAACAACACGAATCTCCTGCGAAAGATCGATCGACTTGTGGCCGTGAATTCTGCTCTGCAGATTGATCTCACCGGACAAGTCTGTGCGGATTCGTTGGGGCATCGCATCTACTCCGGGATCGGCGGACAGATGGATTTCATCCGCGGTGCGGCGATCTCTCGAGGTGGTCTTCCGATCATTGCACTTCCGTCAACGGCGGCAGGCGGTCAGTATTCTCGAATCGTTGCAGAACTCGTGCCCGGAGCCGGTGTGGTGACAACACGCGGGCATGTTCATTGGATCGTTACTGAATACGGAGCGGTGAATATGCACGGGCTTTCGCTGCGTCAGCGTGGTGAGCAATTGATCGCGATTGCACATCCGGATTTTCGAGGTGAGTTGCGGAAGCAGCTTTCCGCGATACGACACTATTCAATAGGGCAACCCGTGGGACAGCCCGTGCACGGCGGAGAATGAGGCAAGGCTTTCAGCGATTGAGGCCGGGAAGACTCGGTATCAATTTATGTCGCCTGCAGAACAAGAGGCAGCAGAACAAGAGGCAGAGGAGTCAATCGATGACAATGGATCAGCCAAATCTGTTGAGAATTCTGTCGGAGACACGTTTTGCCGAAGGGCTTTCGCATGAACACTTAAAATGTTTGTGCAGAGCCGGGCGTCTGGTGAGGCTTGTGGCCGGTCAATTGCTGTTTCGAGAAGGCGATACGGAGAATGAAGTGTTTGTCATTTCTTCGGGACATGTTCGTCTGGCGATGAGTATTCCCGGGCGTGGCGATGTTCCCTTTTTGACCGCGGGGCCCGGAGATTTCGTGGGCTGGTCCGGCCTTATTTCGGATGGTCGAATGACAGCCACTGCGACCACGGTCGACGACACGACGCTGATTGCATTGTCTGGAAAGCACCTGCAGGAACTTTGCAATTGTGAAAAAGATCTTGGCTACGTGTTGCTTCGGCGAGTCGCCCAGGTGCTGTCCCAGAGGCTGCTGTCAACTCGGTTGCAGATGCTGGATTTGTTTGAAAAGGAGAGAACGCAAAGGGCCTCGTGAATCTTCGGGCATTCTTAACTGAACATCGCCATGTTTTCGAAAACCTTTGAGAATACAAGCCCGAAGCGCCAGCGAGTGAATGAGTCGCGACGTGTTCACCCGCGGGCGCTTCGGGCTAGCAGGGGAGCCGTACCTAGCGATGTCCAGTTAAGCAGCGAATTGGCGACTTGTTTTGTCCTGGCGGATCATTATGCCCGTTTAACTGACAACGTCATGTCTTCATCAGCCGGAGTGAGCTGGCACCCGGTTCGTGCGGAAGATTCCAGCAAAAACCGGACGCCAGCGCGTGTCGGCTGATCAGGCGAAAACAGTACCTTTTTTCCAGCTTCGCGCTGTCCAAATAACCAAGAGCTGAAAATGTCTGAGAGTGTCCAATCTCCCCGCGAGCCTCTGTTCATGTTCGCCGAAGAACTTGATGAGCTCATCAACGCTCTGGCGAACGCTGGCTATCAGGTCGTAGGGCCAACCATCGACCAACAGGCGATAGTGTATGGAGAAATCAAGTCCTCTCGTGACTTGCCACGGGGCTGGACTGACCTTCAGGAAGCGGGCACGTATCGACTGCAGCGTCGAGAAGATGAAGCGTACTTTGGTTACGTTGTTGGTCCTCATTCCTGGAAGAAGTATCTTTTCCCGCCCTCAACGCTAATGTCCTCGGCCGATCTTACGGAAGATGGCTGGCAAATGCGGACGCCGGAACCTGATCCGATCAAATATGCGTTTCTGGGTGTTCGAGCCTGCGAACTGGCGGCCATCCGAATTCAGGACAAGGTCTTTCTCGGAGGACCGTTTGTCGATCCCACTTATGAAGCTCGCCGCTCAAAAGCGTTCATCGTGGCCGTGAATTGCACTCAGGCCGCTCCGACCTGTTTTTGTACGTCAATGAATACAGGACCTCGCTGCGAACGTGGCTTTGATCTGGCTCTCACAGAAATCTCGGGCGGATTTTTGATTGAGATTGGGACGGAGGCCGGGCAGGCGATCGTCGAAAATCTGCATGTTCGTCCGGCATCCTCGATGGAGGTTGATCAGGCGGAGATCTCCAGGCAGCAGGCGGTCGATCAGATCACGCGTCAAATGGACACAGTGGGAATCCATGATCTCCTGATGAATAACCTGCGGCACCCGCAATGGGAAGAGATCTCAAAGAAGTGTCTGTCCTGTACAAATTGCACCATGGTCTGCCCGACCTGTTTTTGTTCGTCTGTCAGCGAAGTTCCGGATCTGACGGGTGAGCATGTGGATCGCGAGCGACATTGGGACTCGTGTTTCAATATTGATTTCAGCTACATGAATGGAAGCCCGACTCGAAACAGCATCTCCAGTCGTTATCGACAATGGATGACTCATAAACTGGCGACGTGGCATGATCAATTTGGCTCTTCAGGTTGCGTCGGTTGCGGTCGTTGCATTACCTGGTGTCCGGTAGGAATCGACCTGACGCAGGCGGTCGCCGCCCTGCGTTACGATGCGGGAAACGTTCTGCTGAAATTCTCCAACAGTGATTCCCAAAGTAACGCTGACAGGGCAGAGGTGAAGCCATGACAACTGCGATCACCGCACTTCGAAGCGATCCGTGGCTCACACATACGGTGAGCATAGCGAAGATGACGCCCGAAGTGCCCGGTGTCTTCACGTGTGATCTGGCGTTTAGCGACGCGACGATAGCTTCCGCGTATCGCTTTACACCGGGACAGTTCAACATGCTGTACGTCCCGGGACTGGGCGAAATTGCGATCTCCATTTGTGACGATCCGGAATCCATTGGCTCCGTCGCACATACGATCAGAATTGCCGGCAATGTGACTCATGCAATTTCCAAATTGCCGGTCGGGGCCACTCTTGGACTTCGTGGCCCGTTTGGCACCGTGTGGCCGGTGCAGCAATGTGCGGGGCGTGATGTTGTCATCGTCGCTGGCGGAATTGGGTTGGCCCCGTTGCGTCCCGTGATCTGTCATCTGCTCACGCATCGCGATCAGTTCGGCGACGTCAATCTGGTGATCGGAGCACGAGCTTCTGCCAGCCTGCTGTACCGCTCGGAGTACTCCGCCTGGGCAGCCGGTGGCGTGAATGTTCTCCCGACTGTTGATCGTGGAGACGATGCCTGGCCCGGTCATATCGGCATGGTGACCGCTATTCTTGATCGTCTGCCACTGCGTCGTCCAGCAGACACCGTGGTCATGACCTGCGGACCGGAGGTCATGATGTGGTATGTTGCGCAAATGGCCATCAATCGCGGATTGCCGCCAGCATCTGTTTATGTTTCACTGGAGCGAAATATGAACTGTGCAATCGGGCTCTGCGGTCACTGTCAATTTGGTCCGCAGTTTCTGTGCAAGAATGGCCCCGTGTTTCCGTTCGATCGAGTCGCTGCGATTATGAAAGTGGAGGACCTGTGAGCAAGCCCTTGTTCGCATCAGACTCTGTAAACTCAAACGCTGCCGCTGCAACGACATCGCCTCACCCACGTCCACGTCTGGCCGTGTTTAAGTTTGCGTCCTGCGATGGGTGCCAGTTATCACTGCTCGACTGCGAAAATGAGTTACTCGCCGTCGCCGAGGCCGTTGAGATTGCCTGGTTTCCCGAAGCCAGCAGCCGATTGGTACCGGGTCCGTACGACATCGCTCTGGTCGAAGGCTCCATTACCACACCGCACGATGCGCAGCGCATTCAGGAGGTGCGTCAGAGTGCTCGACTCGTTGTGACCATCGGGGCCTGTGCAACGGCTGGAGGAATTCAGTCACTGAAGAACTGGGCCGACCATGAAGACTACCTGCGATGCGTTTATGCTCGCCCGGAGTACATTTCCACACTGGCCACTTCCACTCCGATCGCGGACCACATCAAGGTCGATTATGAACTGCGAGGTTGCCCGATTAGTCGGCATCAGTTGCTGGAGGTTATCGGAGCACTCGTGAAGGGACAGCGTCCTCGCCTGCCTTCTCATTCTGTCTGCCTGGACTGCAAACGCAAAGGGACCGTCTGTGTCGAAGTCGCTCAGGGAATTCCGTGTCTTGGCCCGGTGACTCACTCCGGTTGCGGTGCAATCTGTCCGACTTACGATCGAGGTTGCTACGGTTGCTTCGGCCCGGTCTCGCAATCCAATTGCCACAGTCTGACGGATCAGTATCTCGCGATGGGGACATCGGCCAAGACCTTGCTGCCTCTGCTGCGGAATTTCAATGCCGCCGCGCCGGAGTTTCGCGAGGCCTCAAATCGGATTGAAGCCATGACGACACGGACAGGGACCAACTTGGAGGTGCCTCATGAGTGAGAACCGCACGATTCGTGTTGAAGCGTTGACTCGCGTTGAGGGCGAAGGCGGTCTGCATGTTCGGCTCAATGGCAATGTAGTCGAAGATCTTCAACTGACGATCTACGAACCACCACGATTCTTCGAAGGATTTCTGCGAGGTCGACCGCTCGAGGATGTTCCGGACATCACCGCCAGAATTTGCGGCATCTGTCCGGTGGCGTATCAAATGAGTGCTGTTCATGCTCTGGAGCAAGCACTCGGTGTAACGATCTCACCGGAGATTCGTCGTCTCCGGAGATTGCTGTATTGCGGGGAATGGATCGAGAGCCATGGCCTGCATATGCATCTTCTGCAGGCCCCTGATTTCTTCAATGCGGCCAGCGGAATTGAACTGGCCGCGAAGTTTCCCCATGAGGTGACTCGCGGGCTGAAACTCAAGAAGCTGGGGAATGATTTGCTGGAAGTTCTTGGCGGCCGCGCGATTCATCCGATCAATGTGGCGGTTGGAGGTTTCTATCGGGCTCCAAAGAGGGACGAATTGCAGAAGCTGATTCCATCGTTTGAGTGGGGACTGCAGGCTGCGATTGAGGCAACTCGCTGGGTCGCGGGTTTTGAGTTTCCGGAATTCGAACGTCCTTATGAAATGATTTCCGTCAGTCATCCCGATGAGTACCCGATGAACGAAGGCCGAATCGCATCATCATCCGGACTGTCAATCGACGTGGCAGAATACGAGCAGACCTTTGCAGAGCATCACGTGGCTCATAGCACGGCTCTGCATTCACTGAAAGCGGCCGATCGCTCAAGCTATCACGTAGGTCCGCTGGCCAGGATCAGTCTTAATCGCGACCGGCTGTGTGAGACGGCTCTTCGCGTTGCGGATGAACTTGGTTTAATCACGCCGTGCCTGAATCCGTTTAAAGCCATCATTGCACGCGGGCTGGAAGTCATTCACGCCTTCGATGAAGCTCTTTCAATTCTGCGAGACTATCGGACGTTCAAGCCTGCGCGCATTCCGTACAAGGACCAGGCAGGCGAAGGTTGCGCTGCGACAGAAGCTCCACGGGGATTGATTTATCATCGTTACGGGATTGATGATCAGGGGAAGATCGAGTTCGCAAAGATTGTCCCGCCAACGTCACAAAACCAGCGGCAAATTGAACTGGATCTCATCGACTGGCTGCCTCGAATCCTGAGTCCTGATGATCAACGAACAGCGGACGAATGTGAGCGACTCATTCGCAGTTATGATCCCTGCATCAGTTGTTCAACGCATTTTCTGAAACTAACGTGGGAACAACCCCGGGCCGTGATCGAGCATTCTCTATGACCACGCCGGAAACGATATTGATTGTGGGCGTCGGGAGTGCTCACGGAGATGATCAGGCTGGCTGGTTGGTGGCCGATGAACTTTCGCGCCGAGTTGCGGATCGTAGTTTCGTCAGTGTTCGCAAGGCGAGTGTCCCTCTGGATTTGTTGGACTGGCTGGAGAACGTCAATGTGCTGCACCTGATTGACGCGTATGACGTGGCTGGTTGCCCTGCCAGGCTTTGCAGATTCCGATGGCTCAATGGGCAAATGATCTGTCAGTCTGACAATGCCCCGTCAAAGTCCGTCCTGAACCAACA
This sequence comes from Planctomycetota bacterium, assembly GCA_052034165.1. GTDB lineage: Bacteria > Planctomycetota > Planctomycetia > Planctomycetales > Planctomycetaceae > SXXK01. The sequence continues at coordinate 36,057 of JBPOIW010000136.1, forward strand.
ATCGGCCCGGAGTTCGCATGGTTTTTCTGTTCCTGATGTGTTGAGGCTGGCAGAGAAAACAGGCCTGCTGCCAGAGAAGATCGTCATCTGGGCAATCCCCGGCAGCAACTTTCAAACAGGCGATCGGATGAGCGAACAGTGCCGGAACATCATCTGCAAAGCGGCCACGGAGATTGTGGCCGAGTTGGGTGTTGCCTATGCATGAAGAGTCGCTTGTTCGTTCGTTACTGCATCAGGTGGAAGACCTGGCTCGGCAGCATCACGCTACGGAGGTCGATGACATTGAAGTCGAGATTGGTCCGCTGAGCGGTGTTGAATCGCTATTGGTTCAGGAAGCCTTTGAACGACTCAAGGACGGTTGCATGTGGCCGAACTGCACATTAACCATAACTTCCGTGGGACTGATGATACTTTGCAATCAGTGTTCAACAGAGTCCGAGCTTTCCGATTTTCAATTTGTTTGCACTCACTGCGGTTCGACCTCTTTAAGAATTCTCAGTGGCGACGCGTTTCGTCTGCTGAATGTGCGAATGCAAGTTGAGAGTGCGGGGTGATAGTCTGTTGGATGCGTGGCGTTTCGTCTTTAAAAAAATGGTGCTCGACATGACGATGCAAACAATCTCCGTCAATCAGGACGTGCTGGCTGCGAAAAAGCAGCGAGCTGCAGACCAACGTGCGCGGTTTACAGCGCAGGGGACATTCGTCGTGAATCTGGTGTCATCGCCAGGAGCCGGCAAGACGTCCCTTTTGCAGGCAACAGCCAGGCATTGGGCCGGGCGTTTTCGGACCAGCGTTTTAGTGGGCGATCTGGCGACGGACCGTGATGCCGAACGGTTACGGCCGTGGTTTCCTGTTGAACAACTCACGACCGGCGGTGCATGTCATCTGGAACTATCTCTCGTGCAGCAGGGGCTCAGTCGACTTCCGCAACAGCCATATGATTTTTTGTTCATTGAGAACATCGGCAATCTCGTTTGCCCGGCGTCTCATGATCTGGGGGAACATCTGCGAGCTATCGTGCTCAGCACGACGGAGGGTGACGACAAGCCCGGGAAGTATCCGAGAATGTTTCGCACAAGTCAGGTGATGGTGATCAGCAAATGTGACCTGCTGCCTTATGTGCCATTCAAGGTCGATGACGCGATCAAAGATGCACGTCTCATTCAGCCCGACATGATCAGTATTCAGACCTCGGCACTTCACAATGAAGGGTTGACGGCATGGTGTCATTTTCTGGAAAACGCACGGACCGAGATGATATCGCGGCGTGATTCAGCGGTCGCTCGAAGTATCGCCGCAGAATTGCCGAGCGAATCGCGATGAGCAATCTTCTGACGACCGCGACCGAGCCTTCGAGGCAATGTTTGCCCACGGACGTTGTTGCTGTGAAATGCTTGCTGCGGGGACGAGTTCAGGGAATCGGAGTTCGTCCGGCAATCGCTCGATCTGCGATTCGTCTGCATCTCAATGGCTCGGTGTGTAATACGACCGATGGTGTCACGCTAATACTTGAAGGTCCGGATTCGAACATAGCTCGGTTTGAGGAAACACTTCGCGAGGAGCTGTCTCCGCAGGCCGAGTGGCGCGTTGTCAGCATGGCAGAAACGCCGGTCGCGGGTTTCGATGACTTCAGGATTCTTGAAGACTCGGCGAATCTGCAGCCTGTCGTCGCCGATGTTCCGACAGACCTCGCGATGTGCCCGGATTGTGCCGCTGAGCTGGTCGATCCTGCCAACCGACGATTCGGATATGGGTTCTCCAGTTGTACTCAGTGCGGTCCTCGTTACAGCATTGTTCGTTCCATGCCCTGGGAGCGTTCTCGGTCGACAATGGCGTGTTTCGATTGTTGTGAAGCATGTGCCGCTGAATTCAGGAAACTCGATGAGCGACGATTTCACGCTCAGACCATGGCCTGCCCGGATTGTGGCCCTCGCCTCTGGTTTGAATCGGAGTTTGCCTCGTCATACTGCGGAGGCGACGACGCATTCGAATCAGCAATTCAAATCATAAGAAGCGGAGGAATCCTCGCACTGAAAGGACTGGGCGGCTATCAACTGATCTGCGATGCCAGAAACCCAGATGCCGTGCAGCGACTGCGACTTCGAAAACGCAGAGAAGCCAAACCGTTGGCTGTGATGATCGCCGGGCGAGAATCAGTGCTCGATCAGCAATGCTCCGATGGATGTTGGCCGGTCCGAGCGGAGCGAGTTCCGGCTCGTTTGATGGGCGATGAATTGCCGGAACACGCTGCCGCGCGATCAGGCCTGCGAAACTTGGCAGATGCGAGCATCAATAACTCTGGAATTGAAATTCATGCGATGTTGTCGCCGATGAATCCAATCGTCGTGGTGTCAGCTGATGACTCGTCAGCGTTTGGATCATTGTTGCTGGCGCCACAGGTGAGTTCCGGATTCAGCACCATCGGATTGATGTTGCCGACAACGCCACTGCATGCGATGTTGTTGGAGACTCTGCAGACACCGCTGGTTGTGACGAGCGGCAATGATGATTCGGAACCGATCGTGTACCAGAACGAAGCCGCACGGCACGCTCTCAACGGCCTTGCCGATGGTTGGTTGCATCATGATCGCCAGATTGAACGACCCATTGATGACAGTGTCGTACGAATCATCGCCGGACAATCCGTCACCATCCGTGCCGGACGAGGCATTGCTCCGCTCCGACTTCCACTGCAGACAGCTCATCGAATTTTGGCCGTAGGTGGAGAACAAAAAGTGGCCTGCGCTTTCTCAAATGGGCATCAGACGATTCTGGGACCTCATCTGGGAAACATGTCATCGCTCGCCATGCGGCAGCGATTCGTTGAGCAAATCAAGTCACTGCAACAACTGTATCAAGCTGCGCCAGACATCGTTGTTCACGATCTGCACCCGGACTATTTTACCAGTCGCTGGGCTGCCGAGTCGGATTTTCGAACGATCGCCGTGCAACATCATCATGCTCATATCGTTTCCTGTATGCTGGAGCATCAAAGCTCCGACAGCGAAGTGCTCGGAGTAGCGTTTGACGGCACAGGCTTCGGTCCTGATGGCACAATCTGGGGCGGCGAGTTCCTGTTGGCCACGAAGTCTTCCTTTCGCCGCGTCGGACATCTGCTGCCATTCGTTTTACCGGGTGGCGAGAAAGCGATTAATGAACCATGGCGCACGGCAGTTTCGTTGCTGACGACTGCGATGCCGGAAATCACAGCGGAAGAGATTGCCAGTCTGTTGCAACACTCTCAAACTCATGATCGTTGTCGCGCGCAGGGCGATCTGAATTTCGGAGCGTTCACTTCCGCCGTTTCGCCGGCAAAAATTCGGCAGGTGCAGCAACTCGTCACATCTGCCCGCGGCCCGTTGACCAGCAGCATGGGACGTCTGTTCGACGGCATGGCCGCGATCATACTGGGTCTCTGCACGTCCCGGTTTGAAGGTGAGCCCGCAATGAGACTTGAGTCGGCCTGCGCTGACTCGGCCAGCGTTGATTCGACTTGCAGTCCAGTGGCCGCAAGAGGGAGCGGTGTGCTGGTTGAGCGTGACGGGATGCTGTTCTTCGACTGGCGCCCGTTCGTGAGAGAGCTTGTGGCACAAATCAGGATCGGTCAATCAGCCGCGGCGCTGTCTCTATCATTCCATGGGGCGATTGCTGACGTCGTGGATTCAGTCGTCGAGCGATTCGATGGCTACAAAGTGGTGCTCTCCGGTGGTTGTTTTCAGAATCGTATTCTTACCGAAATGATTGTCGGGAAGCTCAAGGTAAATTCTCGTGAAGTTCTGACGCACGGGCAGATTCCCCCCAACGATGGCGGGTTGGCCGCCGGGCAGATTGCCATCGCAGCCGCATTGCTCGATCTGGAACACGAACAGGAGTCCTGCCGATGTGCTTAGGTGTGCCTGGGAAAGTTATCGAATGGATTGATCAGGACCCAATCTTTGGGCGTGCGATGATTGAATTTGGAGCGATCCGGCGGGAGTGTCAAATGGCGTGTGTGCCGGGTGCGAAGATTGGCGAATATGTCGTCGTGCATGCTGGGATTGCGATTGCCATCATTGATGCGCGGGAGGCTGAACGGACACTGCAGGACCTTGCGGAGATTGCCGACGAATTCCTGTTGCCAAACAAAGGCGAAGAATCTGTGACGAAGGAGACTCCGCGATGAAATTCGTGGATGAGTTTCGCAATCCTGAACAGTCACACGCACTGCTCCGTCGCATCAAGGCGACGGCCACGCGTGAATGGGTGCTGATGGAAGTCTGTGGCGGTCAAACCCACGGGCTTCTGCGATATGGAATCGACGTCGAACTGTCGGGAGTCATTGAGCTCATTCATGGGCCTGGTTGCCCGGTTTGCGTAACCGACATTGCGGCCATCGATCACGCGTTGGATCTGGCTCATCGACCTCATGTATTGCTGGCGAGCTTTGGCGATATGCTGCGAGTCCCTGGTTCGCAGGGTTCATTGTTGACCGCTCGGGCGAACGGTGCAAATGTATTGATGGTGTATTCGCCCGTCGACGCTGTGCGTTACGCCGAAGCCCATCCGTCGGTCCATGTTGTCTTCTTCGCTGTTGGGTTTGAAACCACCGCACCGGCGACAGCTCTGGCAATTCTGCAGGCTCAGCAACTGGGACTCAATAATTTTTCTGTGCTCGCGTCTCACGTGCGAGTACTCCCGGCGATGGATGCTTTGATTCAGGCAACTCAAAACCGAGTCCAGGGTTTTCTTGCCGCTGGCCATGTTTGCTGCATCACGGGCTATTCAGACTATGAAGAGTTCGCGCGACGCTTCCATGTTCCCGTCGTCGTGACGGGATTTGAAACGATTGATCTGCTGCAGGGCATTCTTGATTGCGTGACGCAGCTTGAGTCCGGAATTGCCGAGGTCCACAACAGCTACAGCCGCACCGTCGACAAAAACGGAAACGAGCATGCGCGGGATGTGATTGAACGCGTTTATGAAATTGATACCAGGGTTTGGCGAGGACTAGGGCCGGTGGACTCCGGAGGTTACTCGATTCGCCGGGAGCTTCAGCATTTCGACGCAACCCATCGGTTTAACCTGAAACCCGCGGCCACGAATGAGTTTAACGGAAACGCAGAACTGCAGTCTCGATGTCGCGCTGGAGAAGTGCTGACAGGAAGTTTGAAGCCATGCGACTGCCCGGAGTTCAGGAAAGCGTGCACGCCGGAAACGCCGCTCGGAGCACCGATGGTTTCTTCCGAGGGTGCCTGCGCGGCTTATGAGAAATTTTATCCGAGGACCACGCTGTGAATCATCTTTCGGACTGGAGTCTGAATTGTCCGATTTCGGTTTCTGCTGATGCAGAACGAATTTCACTCGCCCATGGCGAGGGCGCAAGACTGACTCGTCGGTTAATCGCAGAGACGATTCTGCCCCGAGTGGCTTCGGCGGAGCATTTTGGTTTTTCCGATGCCGCAAAAGTGACCACGATTGGCTGTCGTTTGGCAATCTGTACGGACAGTCACACGGTGTCGCCCATGTTCTTTCCCGGTGGAGATCTTGGTTCTCTGGCGGTCTTCGGGACGGTCAATGATCTGGCCGTGACCGGTGCGTATCCGCGATGGCTCACGTTGTCGCTGATCGTTGAAGAGGGACTGCCGAAAGTTATTCTTGAGACGATTCTGGACAGTGTGGCCCGAGCAGCTCGGGAATGCAAAGTTGCGATCGTTGCGGGCGATACAAAAGTGGTTCCTCGCGGAGCTGTCGACGGACTCTTTATTAACACGAGCGGTGTTGGAGAACTCATGGATCCAGTACCGCCGGGGCCAAAGGCCATTCAGGTGGGCGATCTGGTTATTGTCTCCGGGCCGATCGGCCGACATGGCATTGCGGTCATGAGTGCTCGCGGAGGATTTTTGATGGACACCGCTTCCGTAAGCGATTCCGGCTCGGTCTTCCCAATCGTCGCCGCACTCCGCGATGGTGTAGGAGAACGCGTGCGCGTCATTCGTGATGCAACTCGTGGCGGTGTCTCAGCCGTGCTTCAGGAATGGGCACTCGAAAGCGGACACTGCTTTGCTTTGACCGAGTCCAGCATTCCAGTCACTGACGCCGTTCGAGGAGCTTGCGAACTGCTGGGGCTTGACCCGCTGTACGTGGCCAATGAGGGGACCATCGTGGTTGTCGTCGATGCGGCGCATGCTCAGTCCGGGATCGATGCGATGCGAAGAGTGGTCGGATGCGAACAAGCCGTCATTATCGGAGAAGTGCAGCCTGCCGGAATTAGTCCGGTAACCATTCGCCGCGGCTTTGGCCCACCGCGTCCACTGGATGAACCTTCCGGAGCCCCACTTCCTCGGATCTGCTAATGAAAAATATGTGATCGCCGACCGTGTCCCCGGAGAGTCGCTTCTGTGCCGTTCGCAAATCCGACATCTACTGATCTTTAGAATCAGAGTCAGGCGACTTGCCATCCTTCCGCAGTTTCGCCAATTCTTCCTGTAAGTCGCGAACTTGTTCCTGAAGCTGCTTGATGGTGGCCTGCGCTTCTCCCTCAGCGACCGTCTCCTCGGCATCCTGTCCATCCTTGTTTGGCAACGCAGTCTCGCCCCCTTGAGTTTGATCCTCGGCGGAAGCAGACTTCTCGGCCATCTGACGCAGTTTCTCAATCAGCGCCTGAAGGTCCTTTTGTTCGCCGGGCACGCCACCTTCAATCAGAAGTCCGGGATGAATGCGACGCACTCGCACGTCGGCATTCGCGCTGCCCAGCAATTCATCAAAATCCTCGGCGTCCATGCGTGCAGGAACGACCATTTTCGGCACCTGCATCTTTCGAGGAGTCACGGAAATCTCCTGCCGATCGCCTGCGCGAAGCACGATGAGTTTCACTGGGGAACCATCAGATTCTGAAACGATTCCAACGAGCTGACTCAGCGATTCCAGTTCCTTTTCGTTGATGCTGATAATAATGTCGTCCTTTCTGAGTCCGGCTTCAGCGGCTGGCGTCTCTTCTCGAACGTCGTGGATCAGCAGCCCGGTATTGCCGAGCTTCAGATGACCTCGCAGAAGCTCACCAGCGACTTCGCACTGCACGCCAAGCACGTATCTTTCTTCGGTCGTTGACTCCAGTAGAGGTGCGGTGTTTGAACCGTCATTTGTCTGCGAGTCCTCCGCGGATTCCACGTCCGTGTTCGCTGGATTCTGCGTGGAATGCAGCATTTTTGCCTGGTCACCGTTGAACTGATACTCTTTGCGTTTTCCTTCCGCATCAATAATCACAATCTTGCCACTGACGCGAGACTTTGGTTTGGTCGCAGTGTTCTCGTCTGCGTCCGCATTGTTTCCCTCACCGTCCTTTAGAAGAGTGACCGTAAGGGGCAACTCGTGGACTTCTATGGCGATGCTCTTATACCCCGCCGCATTCAGGTCTTCTTCCAGCTCTGACAGACCCCGTTCGTCGCTCAAGAGTTCGCCCACAGCTTTCAAGGAGTCGCGTACAAACGAGCTGCCGTGATGCGATTCATTGTCGAAACCGGGGAGTGAAGTGACAAGACCGCCACTCATCAGTCCGCCAATCAGAAGTGCGGCAAGAGATTTCATGAGATACTCCATCATTCTGAACGAATCTTCGAAAGGGAAATAATCACGACAAGTTGGGAGGTTCGCGCACTGCCCAGCCGGCTCATCTAAGTTACCTAAAACATTTCCCAAACAATCCCGGCGCTAGTAAGGACCATTCCCGAAATAGGTTCCCTAAAGCACACCCCGATGCGTAACAGACTGTTGATTTAATCAGCCGGAACGCGTTAGCGTCCGGTTTTCGTTCCTGAAACCCAGGAAAAAGAACCGGGGGCTAACGCCCTGCGGCTGATGCAGCGATGAAATCAACAGGACTTTATTTCGGGACTGTTCCTAAGAGCGGCAGACTATCAGGCTCACCCCCGTTGACGTTAACTTGAGACCCGCCCAACGAATAGTTTCTCCGTACCTATGTGTTTTTCCCCCGGTGAGCACGGTTAGTTAGACTACGGGAATGCGTGAGTCAATCAGGTGCCTGTCTGGTGGACCTCTGAAAACCTCGCGGGTGTCGTCTCTGCAATTCATCGCGAAGTGCACTATTGCATTTCGGACGACGGATCCTCGGACACGGGAATCAGCATGGCCTTGTTCCCGTCGACCGGTAGAACCATCCATTGGACGTTCTCAGAATTATCTCTTGAACGTGAAAAGATTGGATGTCGCCGGTCCAGCTCATGAAGTTTGCTCAGATCGGTCACCACAGGAATCTCGACAGACCGTCCGCCCGGCTGAAGTTCGACGCGATACTCTTGCGCTCCGTTGGCGGTTGCGGGATACAGCCGGGATCGAGCCGGCGCGTTCGTTTTGGTCGGCGAATTGCTGCTGGCCAACTTTGGACTATTCAAATCCGGAATCAGCAGGCCCCCGACGAATGCGATCGCGGCACACAATGTCAAAGAAGTCACGGGGTGTGACCACCAATGCCGAGCCAGGTCATTGACCTTGATAACTCGGGGTTCCGGGTTGTTCCTGGCGACTGAAGGCTTTGGGTTTTCGGCATCGATTCCGACTTGCTCAGCCCGTGCCTGAAGTGCCGATGCCGGCTCCGAAGGCGCTTTTCGTACAGCAACGTCGGCGATGGCCCGTCTATTTTCTAAGGGGAGAATGGAGCGAATTCGACGGTCTTCAAGGAAACCGCACGCCAGCGTTTTCCAGCCATCGTTAATTCTGTCCAACCGTCGCAGCAGCTCGGAAGTCTCCCGAGCGGACAGTTCATTGTCGATACACTTCTGAATTTCAAGCTCGTCACATTCCCGCGTCAACATTTTCCACGTCCTTCATCGTCAAACCTTACGAGCAGCCGGCGGAGGTTCTTTCGGGCTCGCAAAAGTCGGTACTCAATGGTGTCTTCCTGAACTCCAAGGTGGCCCGCCAGTTCCTTGTAACTCCAGCCTTCCGCGTACTTGAGCATCAGGATCTGTCGCTCGATCTCCGGAAGTTCCCTTAATGCCTTTTGCATATTTTCCTGTGTTTCCGATGCCAGAAGACCATCGAGTGGCGACGCCGGTGCTTCACTTCGGGCGGCTGGGTCAGACGCCACACGATCGTGCATTTTTCTTCGCCGCCCCGACGATCTTCGATACATCAGAACCTGGCGGACTGCGATCTGGTATAACCAAGCTGAGATGCGATTGACCTCGTTCAGCACTGAACTGTGCTTAACGATCGCGAGCGCAATGTTCTGCATTACGTCTTCAACGGCATCCGGCTCATGCAAGCGACTGCGCACAACGGTGCGCAGCCAGCTTTCATGTTCCAGATACACAGCCTGAGGACTTGCAGCGGTCACAATGATCATCCTGCAATTGTCACGAGAGCGTTGAAGAGCCGAATGGACGAAGAATTTCCCTTAGGAACAGCCTCGGAATAACTTCCGGAAGTGTCCACGCCTTGAAATCCCAACCCGAAACGTCAGTGAGGGATTTTGCACAACATCTCGATCCCTCGCGGACGCTTCGGCTCCCCCGGAGGCGAGGAGGATCCCGAGAAACGGTTCCATCAGGTGGCTGGTGGAATGTTTCTCAGGATGAGTTGCTGACTCAGACTGATTCCGGAAACAATTCTGATCAAAAAGTAAAATATTGCGTCAGGAAGACTCAAATTATTCCCCGATTTTCGGGCTCGTGTTCGGCACAACTTCGCCAACTTTACGCTCGACGTTTTTAACATTTTTCTAAAATTGTCGAGCCAAAATGCCATTGGGAGCCGATCTGAATGGCATACAACATTTTGTGTTGACAGATCGTTTGGCCCCACTATATTGCGGTAGTTGTCAATTTGTCGGCTTGGCTGCTGCGGTGGCCCTGGTGGTCGCAAATCGTTATCTGAACACGGTTTGAGTGACCCCGATGCCGGTTGATTGACAGTGCGATGCAGCTGAATATCCTGCTGCACGTCCGGTAAGGATGCCCCCCTTCGACAGGAGGTCGACCATGATGACGAATATGTCGTGTCAATTCCTTTCTGCAGTTCTCTTCGCTTGCGTTTTCCCTCAATCTGATTGCCTTGATTGAGGTGCCCCGAAATTCACTAGCGGTCGTTGCTGCGCGTCTGGTTTTTGGCCCCAAATTCGTTGAGTGTGCTGGTGTTGATCGAATGTGACAAAGCAGTTTTTGGTTTTTACGTGATGGAGTCTCTGCGCAAGACGCGCAGTTTTCACCCGGAAGAAGAAAGAAGGGGAGTAGCGTCGAATGATTCGAGCAGTGTCAGAATGGATTATCCGTAAGCGAGATGGCCGAACGGTTCCGTTTGAGTCTCGCCTGATCAACAAGGCCATCCTCAACGCCTTCCGTGCAGAATTGAATCTGGCTGACAATCAGCCGATCGACCGCGACATTGAGAAGGAAGTGGCGTCGATCACCGAGCAGATCGTTAGCGACGCCAGTGGCGATGCGGCGACAGATCGTGGTGTGGGCGTGGAGCAGATCCAGGACTTCGTGGAAATGCAGCTGATGAAACGCGGGCACTACCGGGTTGCTCGCCGTTACATCGTTTATCGCGCTGAACACGCCAAAATTCGCGCTCTGCAGCAGCTTGATGCGGTCGAAGGCGCCGACGCGGTCGCGCAGCCTCGTATGTTTGTGAAGCTGGAAGACGGCGTTCGAGTTCCTTTCGATGTGAACCGTATTCGTCGCCGAATGGAACTGGCCTGTGCGGGGCTGGCGGAATGTGACGCGGAAGAGTTGACTCAGGAAGTCATTAAGTCCGCGTTTGATGGCATTTCCGTGGGCGAAATTTACCGGGCGATGATCCTGGCAGCTCGCTGCCGAATTGAAACAGATCCTGCTTTCGACACTGTAGCGGCTCGCCTGCTGCGAATGGTGATCAGTAATGAAGCGTTGGGCAGTTCACCTCACAATGCGGCCGAATACGCAAAACTCTACCGTAACCAGTTCGAACATTACGTGATCGATGGGATTAATGAAGACCGACTGACGCCGGATCTTCGTAATCTCAACCTGACTCGCATTGCCGGTGCCTTGCAGCCGGATCGAGACGGTTTGTTCAAATATCCAGGTCTGCAGGCGATTTATGACCGCTACCTGCTGCATATTGAAGGTCGTCGCATCGAGACGCCTCAGTATTTCTGGATGCGCGTAGCTATGGGCTTGGCGATGAATGAGCCAAATCCGGAGGAGCGGGCGATCGAGTTTTACAATATGTTGTCATCGATGCGGTTTACTTCCGCAACGCCGACTCTGTTCAACTCCGCGACAAACCATCCGCAGCTCAGTTCATGTTACCTGTCGACGGTGAAAGACGATCTGGATCTCATCTTCAAGTGTGTTTCCGATAACGCGAAGCTCAGCAAATGGGCGGGCGGTCTGGGCAATGACTGGACCAGCATTCGTGCGACAAATTCTCACATCAAAGGCACGAACGGTCGTAGCCAGGGTGTGATTCCGTTCCTGAAGGTCGTGAACGACACGGCCGTTGCAGTCAATCAGGGTGGAAAACGCAAGGGCGCGGTTTGTTCGTACCTTGAAACCTGGCACATGGATATCGAGGAATTCCTTGATCTCCGCAAGAACACCGGGGACGATCGCCGTCGTACTCACGACATGCACACGGCCAACTGGATTCCAGACCTGTTCATGAAGCGAGTTGAAGAAGAGGGCGAATGGACTCTGTTCAGCCCGAATGAAGTTCCTGATCTGCATGATCTGGTCGGCAAGGCCTTCGAGACTCGTTATATCGAGTACGAAAAGATGGCCGAAGCTGGCGAAATCCGGATGTCCAAGAAGCTGCCGGCTTTGGAACTCTGGCGCAAGATGCTGACTCGCTTGTTCGAAACCGGCCATCCATGGATCACATGGAAGGACCCATCGAATATTCGCTCACCACAGGATCACGTAGGCGTGGTTCACAGCAGCAATCTATGCACAGAAATTCTGCTCAACACATCCGCCACTGAAACTGCGGTCTGTAATCTGGGTTCGATCAACTTGCTGGCTCATATCGTGGACGGCCAATTTGATCTGCCGATGCTGGAAGAAACCGTTCGCACTGCGATGCGAATGCTGGATAACGTGATTGACATCAACTTCTACCCAACGGATGAAGCGAAGAATGCCAATCAGCGGCATCGTCCGGTTGGACTTGGTCTGATGGGTTTCCAGGATGCGTTGGCCGCCCTGAACATCAGCTATGCCAGCACGGGTGCGGTGGACTTTGCTGATTACAGCATGGAAGCCATTTCCTACTTTGCGATCAAAGCATCGACCGAACTGGCGGCTGAACGAGGCGTTTACGGCACTTACGCGGGTTCCAAGTGGGATCGCGGAATGCTGCCGATCGACACAATGGACCTGCTGGAAGAGCAACGCGGTTGCCGAATTGACGTCGACCGGTCTGCTCGAATGGATTGGTCCGTTGTGCGAGCCGCAGTCGCAACTCACGGCATGCGAAACAGCAACTGCATGGCGATTGCTCCAACCGCGACGATCTCCACGATCATCGGGGTGGCTCAGTCGATCGAGCCGATGTACAAGCATCTGTTCGTGAAGAGCAATCTGTCAGGTGAGTTTACTCATCTGAACAATTCGCTGGTGACTGAACTGAAGCAGCGTGGTCTGTGGGACGCAGACATGCTGGAAACCTTGAAGTACTACGACGGAACTTTGACCCATATTGGTCGCATTCCGGGAGACATCAAGGCTCGCTATCTAACCGCGTTCGAAGTCGAACCAAAGTGGTTGATCGAATGTGCGGCTCGTCGCCAGAAGTGGATCGACATGGGCCAGTCACTGAATCTTTACATGTGCGAGCCAAGCGGCAAGAAACTGCATGAGATGTACATGCTGGCGTGGCGAAAAGGTCTGAAGACGACCTATTACTTACGCACCCTGGCGGCGACTCAGATTGAAAAGTCGACGGTCGACATCAACAAGTTTGGTGTTCAGCCACGATGGGTCAAGAGCCGCAGTGCGTCCAGCGACATCCAGATGGCCCGCATGGATGAGGATCGATCTCCGGAACAGGGCCGCACGGATATCCCAGCTCCGCATGTTGTGCCAGTGACTGAGGTTTCTCAGTACAAGGCCTGCAGCATTACGGATCCGGATTGTGAAGCGTGCCAGTAGGCCCTGCGGGCATTTCAAATTTGAAATATGAGATTTGAAATGACGGGTGGAAATGGCCTTGTGATTTGGCGAGCGGCAGGGCGTCAGCCCTCCGAGCACCACAGTTTCGACTCGGAG
>JBPOIW010000299.1:0-10573 GCA_052034165.1 Planctomycetota bacterium
CCGAATCGGCTATTGGTCTGTAAAGAACAAGATTTCGGTTCAATGCGAGTCGACGGAGCGGCTCGACTACGTAGTTTCGCCGCTCCGACGGCGAAAATGGGTCCCACCGTTAACCCCCCAATCAAAACTTGACAAGCCACTAGGATCGACACTGCAGCATGGCATTTTCAACGTCAGTCCAGACCGGTGTTGCCTCATTCGTGATAATCTCACAACGACTATCACGGCGGTACGCTGATTCTCTCACCGTGATGGTCGAACCACTACGATTAATCATCCACCAATCATCGTCACAGTGAAAAATACCTTTGACTCGCTGAACCGGATTGAGTGCGGCGAGATAGTCGAATAGTTGCTCGCGATCAAAACTTTCCGTTGGCGAAAAAATCCAGCCACAGGCCCGCTGGCCTCTTCCTTCGTTCTCCATCCGCATGGGGCGTCCCGGCGGAATCGGAGCTTTGAGAACAACAAGGCCCTCCGAAGATTGCGACTGGAGCGACACCCCAGCCGATGCATCCCCTTCGTCGTGATGATGATCCACGGAATGAGCATGCGGAAACAACGGAGGTCGAACAACGGTACCAGCAAGGTCCAGCCATTCCGGCTTCAAGTGCCCATGTTGAGTTTCCGCGATCAGTAACTTCGGCGGATCAAATTGTTCAATCCATGCTTTGCATCGATCGATCTGAGGCCGCTCACGTTTGTCTGTCCAGTTGATCGCCACAACATCAGACATCTGAATCTGATCATGAAATCCCTCGCTGTTGGTCACCCGAGGATTCTCGTAGTCTTTCGGATCCACCAGGCAGAGGGTTGCTCGCAGATCCAAAGCTTGTCGGAATCGTTCGCCTCGCAAAGCGTCGATCACTCGAGCAGGATGGCCGGCACCGCTGGGTTCGATCAAAAGCCGATCCGGTTTGGTGCGACGAATGAACTGCATCAGCACAGTGCCCATCATGGCCGACGTCGTGCAGCAAAAACATCCGCCAGCCAACTCCTGAATCTGAACGTCCTGAGATTGGCTCTCCATCAGTACATCATCAATCGACACCATTCCGTATTCGTTGACAAAAACAGACCATCGCTCTCCCGCAGGGCGTTGTTTCAGCAGCTCCAGAATGGCCGACGTCTTCCCGGTTCCAAGGAAGCCTGTAATGATGTTGGTGGGGATCGGTTGACCGGTATACCACACGATGTTTTGCTTCCAGCTGTGCGGGTTCTGAGGAATTGTGGTGATTCATTCAGGGCGTTGAATCACCCGAGAGACCAACAGGGAAGGGCGAGCAGTCCCGCGATGATGTACGGTTGAGCCACATTTGATCAGAATTTTGAGCGTCTGCCCGACTTTGGGGCAAAATGATCTGGTTGTATCGTCGATTTTCTCAGAAGCTGGCGGAATTCGGTACCGGGATTGTCCCCCGTCAGAGGTGGAGTGCTGCAGAAGCCCTCACACAGCCTGTTTTTAGGCTGCTTTTCCTTTAGCCCGAACACTTCGTTTGCTGGTAGTCTTCCAGCGCCGTGACGCAGGGTTTTTCTGGGCTGATTGCTTCTGAGCCTGTTCTTGACTGCGATCCGTGGGTCGCAGGGAGCTGGCGAGTGGATTTGAGTCGTTTACTTCAGTTGTTGCGGCATGAACGGGAAGGCCAATCTGGTCTTCGGCCCGTGCAGCTTCTTCACGCGCTGAAGCGGATGATCGGTCAGAAATCTCGGACGCGCCGAAGTGCCGGAGTGCAGGCTCTGGATCGCCCGGAGCCTCTTGAAGTCCGTCAAGTGCTGAGCGCCGTCTCGCCGATGGCTTTTGTCGTCCCTTTGGATTCGAGTGAAGGCGCCATTGTCAGCGATGCCCTCGAAGTGGGCAATTCCGAGGTTCCTTCTCAACAGGATTTACTGTTTGACGTCGATGTGATCTCGCCCGACCTCATGTCCGACAAGAGTGTCGTTCAGATGGTCCGTGATCAGCTTTCGAAGAACTTCACGCCTTCGATTTCAGGGATCGACATTTCCCCCGCAGACAGAATTGCTCAAGGCTCAAACGGGGCGAGTATCAATCGAGGTCTCCCCGGGAATGCAGAACTGAATGAAGGCGCACTGATCAGCGGTCTGGAGGGATCTGCTCCAGAACTGATCAGTAACGGCATGTCGAATCCGTTCATCTCGGCAGACAGTGATCAGCTCAATCTGAGCTTTGTGATCGAATACACCGACGGGCCGCAGGAAGTCACTGTAGAGAACATTTCCAGCACCAGCCTGCAGATCAAAGTCTCCGGGCTTGCGGGCACGATTTATGAATCTTCTGGTGCTGAATATACGGCTGACGTTCTTTATCAAAATGCGATGGAAGTCCTGCAGCGAGTCCAGCCAACTCGCCCAATACAGATTCTGTTCCCGTCCAGCACGATCGCGGGCCGAGATCGGATCCCGACGATCTCGGAAACAATCACGACTGACGGTTTGCATCCTGTCCACGGGGCGGGATTATCGCCTGCGGTTTCAGAGACCAGTACCGGGGCTGATGTTCAGGGACCATTTTCGAATGCACTGGGACAGGACTCCGGTGGCAGGGTTTCCTCAGACGAGACTTTAAGCGATTCAGCGCTCATCGATGATGTTTTTGCGGCGTCCAATATGATGCTGGAAGCCTCGATACTGGTCAGGTCTGGCATTTCCAGACTGCATCAGAATCTGGCATGGCCACAGGCAGACTCATCACCGACGATTCTCAGTCAACACGAAGAAATCACTGTTCGATCCGGAGAGCTTCGGCATGAACAGAAATCGGTTTCTTCGACGACGGCAGCATCCAGCCCGCAGGTCGGGTTCGCTCGTCTCGTTCGCCGTGGACTCAACTGGTTGCGATCAGGACGACTTCCTGCCGCGAACCAGGTAAGCGATTCCGGCGTTCCGAGGTTTATTGTCGGGGTCGTGGCAGAACTGGTGGCTCGGCCGGAAACAAAACTCATCTCGCAGAACGCTCCGGTTGAAGGAACCGAGTGGCTGTCGTGGTTACTCGAACGCTCGTCAGAAACGAATCAACAGAGTGGTACTGGCACCGACAACAGCATCCACCACGGTGAGCTGACTCCTGGTCGGGTGCCGGTGTTTTCCCATTCGGTCGATTCTTCGCGAGACGCACGAGGTGTCTACAGCCCGCAGGGCCAGCTCAGAAAATATCGCGAGCAGCATCGTCACGCCGGTGGACTGAATGGCGTGGTTTGCATGCCTCTGTATGAACATGATTCGTCGAGACTTCCACAATCGACGAGCATTCCAAGGGAACTGAAATACGTTGCGAATCCACGTGGCCCGCCGGTCTATGGCCGAGACGCCGATGTTCCGTTGTTGGAAGTGGATGCTCCCGCAGATCTGCTGGAGAGATTGAGATACAGCATTGCCCCGAGAGGACCATCGCTGGCGACTGTGGAGACACAGTCACCCGATTTTACGTTCTCTTCGGGGCCGAGTATGAGCCCTGAAAGAGTGTCGACTAATCTGGCCCTTTGATTTCAAAGGCTGTTGGGTCACATCCGACCAGGGCAAATTCCGGCTCCCATTTTTCACCATGGAGCCGATGCATGTCTCACCATTTTGACGACGCGCGAATGCGGAGTCTTATTCGTTATCATTATCAGCGAAACAGACATCTCACCAACACTCATGATGTTGAGGATCTGTTTCAGGACGCGTGGATAGATTTAAATGATGCGCAGCCGGATGGTGATTGTCCGGAAGTGACTCCGTTAACGCAGGAACAGGTTCTTCGACAGGCGGTTGGCCGGGCGGCCGAGCGAGCTTTCGGGAAGCTGCGAAAACGAAGCCAGAGAGGTTCTGCTGCAGAAGTGCAGATGGAATACGAACCGGCGGAGTGTGTTCCGGATCACGGGTTGGTTCTGGATCTGAAACAGCAAATTGAATCACTTCCTTCAGATGAACGGTTGGTGATTGAGATGCTCAGATCAGGTTACGACGGATCAGAAATCGCAACACAGCTGAAGCTTTCGCCGCAAGCTGTGACGCGACGTAAACAGAGAGCCCTGGAACGACTGCGACAGATTCTGGGTGAATAACTATGAATAAAATCCCAGACACCCTCATCTCATCCAAAGCACCTGATGATTGCCATCAGGTGCTCAACGCACTATTTCTGCGCTGGCCAGTTGAGCCGAATGAAGAATTGCCTTCGGCTCTGCTGGACCATCTCTGCCAATGCCGCAGCTGTCTTCGCAAGTGGATAGCGCTCGAAGCTGCTGCGGATCTGGCTGACTTTCCCGGTGAATATTCTGCAGAAACCGGCAGCGACAACATTCTGTCCGCAACTCGGCGTGCAGAGACCGCCTGAAGAAGAATCCCGGCGGTTGAAATCCCCGCGGTCGCCCGCCTGTTCCCACTGGAGCCTGTCGACGGCCCCAGTCAGCAGCTGATGTCCGCTGAATTGCTCGTCACGCCGGGCACGGCCATTTGTCTGAGCGATTAGTTCTGATTAACGCCAGTCGTTCCGCTCTCGATGATCCCCGGGACCGAACTTGCATGGCCCGCCGTTCCGCTTTTTCGAGCGGAGGGGGTCTCTTTTATGACACGAAAGCCGCTTGCGGTTCCGCTGATTCTCGCTCCGGGACTATCCGTATCAGTGGCAAGTCGCTCCTGCTGCTGAGGATAGCAGTAAGGGCATTCAACGGTATAAATGATTCGGCCACAATGCGAACATTCATGGGGACCAGGACCACGCCGGGATTCTCGCGTCGCCTGAAGGAATGCGATACGCATCAGGCCCAGGCAAACAAGAGTGCTCAAAATCCATGACCACGGAGCACTCATGAAATAGACAAGAGCACAAGCGATCGCAAAAGAACTGGCCCCGCACAGCAGGTAAGGCCAAAGCAGACGGACTCGTCGATGCCGAGCGTCGTCGCCCAGTTCTTTTATCCACAAGCGATTCAGACACTCGATTCTCAAGGCTCGTACGACAAGGCTCTCAGCACTATTGACGGCTTTTAGCAGACGTTCGATATCATCAAGGACTCGATACACGTCTGATTCTTCAAGATAGTCCTGGTGTGCCCAGCGATTGCGAAAATCGCGTAGTTCGCTGATCAGGCTGCGTTCAACAAATGACAGTTCGTTGCGAAAGAGATCATTCCATCGATCCCACATGAAAACCATCAGGGCCTGAGCATCCCATGTCAGAATCTCAGCCGCTAAATCAGCATCTCGATAGACGCACGTCACCCGCGACACTACGTACGGACGCAGACCGACAGCGAGCGAAAACAGTCCTTCAGAAACGGGATCCTTCATGGAACCTCCCGGGGGAATCGGGGAGAAAAAATCTTTCCGAATCTTCCGCAAGCACCATGACCAAATCTCGTTCTTTTTCCCTGGCGTCACCCCAATCTCATGATCCTCCCGCGGCAATTCCGGTCGTTCCGGTTGTGACGCAGAAAGCGGGCGCACTGACGGGAAAATCACCGACTGCGCCAGAACTGCACTTCACTCAACTGGAGTTCACGAGCGGCCTCTGCGATTTCCTCACGAAAACGCTTCGCATCCAGTGGATATCCCTGCGTCGGTTTCAGGCCCGGGACACGCAACGCCCAGAATTCATTGAATTGATGCATCAGGACTTCTCGAAGGTACTTCGAGACCATCGACGACAGAGCCACCGGCAGCAATTCTTCGGCCCGAGTCCTGAAGCAGAAATCGATCCGCCCCATCCGATAGCACGATCGTTCACGTCCCTCTTCCATCCGAAAAACAAACTGATCATCAAAGTGAGAGGCAATCAGTTCATCGTAACGGTTCCGGCCGCCGTGCTTATCGCAAACCACGAAGACAGAAGAGTCATCATCAGCGAAACGATCTGCCAGTTCACGCACAAGTCTCATCGTTGCATTCGAAAGCACCACGCCTTTGGAGTCCGACTCAGCAACCAGTTGATTAAATTCCCTGGGGAACATGATTCGACTGCGAATGCCAAGCAGACGAATCTGCTTCTGAGTCATCATGTCCGTCAGCGTCTGCTGCCATTCAAGAATGTGATCTTCACTGGCATCACAGGGCAGAGTCTTTCCCGGTGTCAAATTCCAGGCTTCTTCCTGATAAAGACTCGTGAAGTCGGCTCCGGAGATCGTCTGGCATAGCTCGTCAATCGTCGATACAGGACAGTCCAGAGTGCGCAAAAACGAGAGGACCGCGACCTCCAGATCTTCCAGCCCATCACCGGATGAATAAACAGCTTTTGAATCGGCAACGAACAGTCTCTGATCACCTCGAGTCGGCGCGTTCGTCACGACTTTGCTGAACTCTTCCCACAGCGAGGCTGGTTCGACTCCTTCAGGAATCTCCCATGCCGTCGCTGTCACAGTCAGTGGTCCAAGATTGGGACCGTAGCCAGCTTCATCAGTTCCGATCAACAAACGGCGAGACATTCCAGTGAGGTTTCCAAAGGGAATCGTCGATGCGACTCAGGACAATGACTCAAGAAATGCACTAACCTGCATCGACGCTTCTGCCCGCACCTGCCAATGCAGTAAATGGCCAGCCGTTGGAAAGTCGACACAGATGCCGTCGCGAACCTGCTTCAGCAGACTGGCCGCATCAGTGTCCGGCAACATTCCGCCTTTCGCAACATCACCACGGAGAATCAGCAGAGGGCATTCGATGTCACGCAGGCAGGCTTCAATATCGTAGTTCTCCGGCCAGCGTCCTTCGAGAATTGCTTCCATCACTGCAGGATCCAGATCGTGGAGGCAGCGAGCCGTGAATCGCACGGAGACTCCATCGCGAACATCAGAGATTTTCAATTTGCGACCATCAGAAAATGTCTTCAGCGGTTCATTTCCAAACTCAGCTGAAACGGCCGCGACAGACAAATCCCTGCGACCGGCCCACCGGTGCATCGCCTGAAACGTGGGAAAGTAGTTCGTCGTCTGCAATTGGTGCCAGTACCCCGGAGAAGGAGGATCCTCAAGAATGACGGCGGAGATCAACTTCGGTCGACGCGCGGCGAGGGCAATGCTGACCAAGGCTCCCAGAGAGTGGCCATAGACCACGAACGGCTTTCCAATGGCCTCTGCTGCAGCAATCGCATCTTCAACATAATCGACGACTCGATAACGATCGCCTGCTCGACCCGATTGTCCGTGTCCTCGAAAATCCAGGGCTCGGATACGGAAGCGATTCGGGAACAGCGTGGCATAGGATGAAAACGTCCGGCCTGCGCGGCCGACACCGTGAAGCATCAGCAGTGTTTCACTGCCACCGGGCCTGAGATCGAACATGTGAATTCTGACGCCGTCCACTGTCTCCACAGGCTCTGAATTCCCACTCACAGATGTCTCCTTACTCATCCGTCACGTCAATTTCATGAACTTCAATCATACGATTCAGCTTCGTGATGGAAAGAACTTCGCGAACATCACGGCTGGGGTTAAAGACCTGAACCCTCAACGGCAGACCTTCAATGCGAGTCAACGAAACCAACAGTCCCAGCATTCCGCTGGGAACCAATCGAACACCCGTCAGATCAAAGGCTACGATTGTGGACTGATGCGCTTTCACAAGGTCTGAAATCGCCGCTCGATAATGAGCCGCATTAAACTCCGAGGGAACATCACTTCCTCCAAAACCAAGGACCGTGACTTCTCCGGCACTATAGACTTTGAGCAGGCCATCTTCCGTCAAAGCGAATTGCTGGGCCAGATCTTCAGCTGCTGTCAGGTCCGCATCGCTATTTTCCATCGCTTTTACTCGCTGAATTGCCCGAGAATCGTCGTTCCACGATTATCACTCAAAGTCTCTGGTGGGGACAGTCTACACAGAAGCTCCCTTTTGCTCCAGAATCCGGCCTGAAAACCTGAAACTGCACGATCGACTGGTCCGTCAGTCACAAAACAGCCCCCGTCGAACACAACTTATGGAACCCATTAATTCGCTCAACGAAAAGCATGTCACAGGATGTCTGATCGGGACCGCAATAGGCGATGCGCTCGGGTTACCTTATGAAGGGCTGACCACGGACCGAGCTCGGCGCATGCTGGGAACTCCAGACCGCTTTCGCTTCCTGCTCGGTCGAGGCATGATGTCTGATGATACCGAACATTCCTGCATGGTCGCTGAGTCGCTGATTGAGTCAGGCTTTGATCCTGACCTGTTTGAAGCGGCATTTGCCAAACGTCTGCGCTGGTGGCTGCTGGGAGTTCCGGCCGGTACAGGTTTCGCAACTCTTCGTGCCTGCCTGCGGTTGCTTTGCGGAATACCGTCTTATCGCAGCGGCGTTTTCTCGGCAGGCAACGGCCCGGCGATGCGTGCTGCAATTCTGGGAGCGACCGTCGACGATCCAAAGAAACTCGTGCAACTTGTGCATCGCTCAACTCGGATCACCCACTCCGATCCTCGCGCGGAAGCCGGCGCCCTGGTGGTCGCAGCGGCCGCACGAATTTCGACACGAACGAAAGTTCCGACAGCCGAGGCACTGTTCCTGTATCTCAATGAACTTGAATTTGATTTCGCGGGCAGTGCCGAGGCCTTGCTGGAACTGCTGAACGCCGCAGCCACTTCTGTGGATCGACGCGAGAATACCGCTGCCTTTGCAGCGTCGCTGGGAGTGCCGGGATTTGTGACGGGGTTCGTTAATCAAACAGTTCCCGTTGCAATCCACGCGTGGCTCAGTCATCCAGAAGACTGGCAACAGGCGGTTCGAGCGGTCATTGACTGCGGCGGCGATGCCGATACAACCGCGGCCATCACAGGAGGCATTGTGGGAGCCCGCGTCGGTGTTGACGGAATCCCAATGACTCTTCGTCAAAAGTTTGTCGACTGGCCCCGAACTTTAAAATGGATTGAACAACTGGGGCACGCATTGACCATTCCGCGAGAATCATCCCGACAGCCTTATGTTCGGCCCGGTTATTTGAAGTTGCTGCTGCGAAACATTGTGTTTGTCCCCACCGTCCTGTTTCACGGGTTCCGGCGACTGCTGCCGCCGTATTAAGCAAAGAGCGTGGATCAGACGATTGGCCAGCAATAAGTGAGCACCCAGTTGTCCGGAATTCCGAGAGATCTTGTCTCGCATTCCTCTGGCAGACTTCCGTGCAGACAAAAAACACGCAGAATCGTGGCGGACACGCTTGGCCAAAGCCGTCGCCCGTCGGATCGGCGGCAAACGAAGACGTTCGGAAGCGTGAAGCAGTGAATGCCGTTTGAACTTCCCGGAACGATGAGGAACCATCCCGATGACTGCAAATCGCTATCGACACCTTGATGTTTCCGGCAGCCACTTCGAGATTGGTCGGCAGATCGGGGAATGTCTGAAGGAAGAGCTGAGAGGTTTCGTGGAAACCTCATGGGATCGTATCGCCCAAACTCTGAAGCTGCGTCGTGAAATCGTCTCGAATGTCACTCAGCAGAGCACTCAGTTTGTCCGGAACTGGGCTCCTGATTTACTGGATGAACTTGAGGGTGTTTCCCGGAGTTCCGGCCTTACTTTTGATGATCTAATGTTTCTGCAGATCAGAAATCAGCTCACAGCGGACATGGACAGTGGCTGTACATCGTTCTCTCTTCGCAAGGAGGAGCAGCAGATTTCGCTGATCGGCCAGAACTGGGATAACGATCCGGCGCTGGATCCGTTCACAGTCGTCCTGACAAGAAGACCCACCAACAAGCCAGCCTTCATGACGATCACTCAGGCGGGACTGATCGCCTACATCGGAATGAGTGACGCGGGGATGGCCGCCTGCCTGAATTCTCTTCCAGCCCCGGCGCGGGCTGTGGGCGTTCCGCACTACTTTACGTTGCGACGAGTATTTGAAGGGCGATCTCTGGGTCATGCCGTCAACGCAATTGCCGACGCCACAAGAGCCATCCCGGCCAACATCATGCTCAGCACTCCTGATGGCCCCGCGAACCTCGAAGTCACAATTGATGACGTAAAAGTGCTGAGACCGGAGGCCGAAAGAGTTCTGCTTCACACGAATCACTGTCTCCATCCGGATCTCGTGTCCGTGAATAGCCAGTTTCCGGAGTTGATTCAGTCCCGACCTCGACTGGAGCGGATGAGCCAGCTTTTGAAGACCGGCGTTTCCTGCGCGAGCCTGGAAAGCCTGAAAGCGGCATTGCAGGATCATTCGGACTTCCCTCGTTCCGTCTGTCGTCATGCAAACGACGATCCGGGCCACGGCTATTGGAAGACTGTGTTTTCCGTGATTATGTCCGTTGAAGTCGGCGAGATGCATATTGCACGAGGCAATCCGTGTGAAGCTCCTTATGAGGTGTACCGCTTGTGAACCGGTTGTGATCCGCCGACTTGTGGCAGATTCTGCCAGTCTGGAGGCCTATCCGAACAGAAAGCTGAGATCCGCCCGGGCAGTGTCATTTCAGGCATAAAGCGAAAACCCGGCACATCCGGAACAAACCCTACAGTTTCACAAATTGCCTGACCGATACTTCCGCTATGACCGTCCTGATGCGCAGATTCTGTCGGTGCCACCGCGCAGTAACTGAACATCAGGAATCGGGAGAACATCAGCGAAGGCAGTGATTTACTGCAGCTTCTCCAAGGATGGATCAATGCGGATTC
>JBPOIW010000305.1:0-12215 GCA_052034165.1 Planctomycetota bacterium
CCAATGCTGAAGGAACTGGAAAAGAAACTTCGTGACAACCACGCGGCGTGGACAGAGGATCGTCTTTGGGACGCTTTCGCCACGACCGAGCCCGCCAAAGTCAAAGGGCGTTCCCAAGCCGGTCGGTTTGCCGATCTGGTGTCACTCGTCCGATTCGCCCTGGAACAGCAACCGGTTCTCGCGCCGTTTGCCGATTCTGTTTCTGAACGCTTCAGCGAATGGCTGATGGATAAAGCCAAATCCGGATCTGTCTTCACCTTGGAACAACTCACCTGGCTGAATCTCATCCGCGACCACATCGCCACCAGCCTCAGCATCGAAGCCGACGACTTTGACTATTCGCCGTTCAGTCAGCAAGGCGGACTCGGCAAAGCCTATCAACTCTTCGGCGACCAACTGCCGACACTGCTTGAGGAACTGAACGGAGTCCTCGTGGCATGAAAAAGAAACTTGTTAAGCGAAGTGCTCTGACACTTGCGGCCAGCAGTTACTCTGCCTTGCTGTCAGACATCAAACAGCGCATCCGGGCGGCTCAGGTGCGGACCGCGATGGCCGGAAATGCGAGCATGCTGATGCTCTATTGGGAGATCGGCGGCGTGCTCACGGAGCGGCAAAAGGCGGAAGGCTGGGGAGCTGGAGTTTTACCGAAACTGGAAGTGGATCTGAAAAACGAACTGCCGGAGGAGAAGGGTTTTTCAGAGCGGAACATGCGGCGAATGATTCAGTTTTATCGCGAGTATCCTGGTCTGCTGCCAATTCGGACACAGGCTGTGTCCGAATTAGAGGACCGGCTTCCAGATCCAATTCGGACACAGGCCGTGAGGATGCTCAGCCCATGAAAAAGAAGGCCACTGCACGCCCGGCAAAAGCAACCAGCCGTCAGTCAACGCTCAACTTCCCGACATCGTCCGAAGCCAACCTCGTCGCCGAGTCCGTCGCTGCTGAGAACTCAATGAAGTCGAGTGCGAAAAGTCGCAGTAAGCAAACCGCGGATGTTGTTGATGACGACGGTGATGCGGTTAGTACATCTCGAGGTTTTGACCCTCTCGGAAACGCCCTGCCTCCATCGGCGATCACTGAGAATCAGTTGCCGAACGGATGGCGATGGGTCCGCGTCAAAGAAATCGGAAATGTTCAACTTGGGCGGCAACGCGCCCCGAAGCACCAAAACGGCCCAAACATGCGGCCCTACCTCCGGGTCGCCAATGTTTTCGAAGACCGCATTGACCTATCCAGTGTACTGACGATGAATTTCACTCCCCGGGAATTCGAAACGTTTGCACTCCGCGCAAATGATATTCTCTTGAACGAAGGACAGAGTCTTCATCTAGTGGGAAGGCCTGCACTGTATCGCGACGAACTACCCGGCGCCTGCTTCCAAAATACACTTGTACGCTTTCGACCAGGGCCGGACGTAGACCCAAAGTTCGCTTTGACAATTTTCCGCGGATACATGCATACGGGAAAATTTCAGAAGATTGCACGCTGGACAACGAACATCGCTCACCTCGGAGCGCAGCGTTTTGCCGAGATGCCGTTCCCGCTTCCGCCCCTCCCCGAACAACATCGCATCGTGGCGGAGATTGAGAAGCAATTCACGCGGCTGGACGCGGGGGTTGCGGCGTTGAAGCGAGTGCAGGCCAACCTCAAACGCTACCGCGCCGCCGTCCTCAAAGCCGCCTGCGAAGGCAAACTCGTCCCCACCGAAGCCGAACTCGCCGATCGCGGTGGAACCAACTTTCAGTCCGGTGCAGAGTTGCTGGCAACAGTCAACGATTTGGAAGCGAATGACCTGAATCCTCGACGTGCTGGTCGCCTCTGGGGCGCCGGACATGTGCCAGACTTAACCGACGAAGAGCGGCTCTCATTACCCGATGGCTGGGTTTGGGCAAAGGTTCGGGAGTTGGGATTCGACCCGGAAAACGCAGTACAGGTTGGGCCTATGTCCATGAAGTCGTCTGATTTCACAGACGCCGGAACTCCTGTCCTTAATGTGGGGTGTGTCCAATGGGGCCGCTTCGTGGAATCAAAATTAGATCATTTGCCCGCAGAGAAGGCCGCTGAGTTTGAACGATATCGCATCAAGTGCGGCGATGTTCTTTTCACGCGGTCCGGAACCGTTGGCCGCTGCGCAGTTGCTCAGCCACATCAAGACGGATGGCTGATGACGTTCCATCTACTCCGCGCCCGAGCAAATCCGCAGAAGTGTCTTCCGTACTTTCTTCGAATCGTCTTTGAGGGCGCACCGCACATTCGTCGGCAAACAAGGGAAGCTTCCGTCGGCTCCACACGCGCCGGATTCAACACCAACCTTCTGGGAAATCTTGCCGTTCCGCTCCCACCTCTCGCCGAGCAAACCCGCATCGTCGCTGAAGTCGAGCGGCGGTTGAGTGTGGTTGAAGAGTTGGAAACAGTGGTCTCCGCCAACCTTCAGCGAGCCGCACGACTCCGGCAGTCCATCCTGCAGAAAGCCTTCACCGGCGGACTCTGATGTATGCGTTTTCCTGAATTATGATATTTTCCCACTCGGGAAATAGTTGACTATTGAGAAATAATGTGTGATAGTTTCCTGAAATTAATCATTTCCCCACTCAGGAAACGTATGCCGGTTCAGAAACTCAATGAATCATCAATGATTTCCCGCTTTCAGGCTGGTGAAGTCCTGCTTGCGCCTTTGATGGTGCGCGAGGTGGTGCCGGAATACGAGGTTCGTGGCGGAGACTCTGTCGATGCTCGACTGGAAGCGGGGATTCCCGGTCAGGCGGAATCGTTTCGATTGGCCGTAGAAAGTAAGTCTCGATCAACGCCGGAAATCATTCGCTCTGCAATCGCACAGGTGAAGTCCGCGACGATGGCGGGCGAATGGCCCATGATTCAGGTTCCCTACTTGTCGCCATCGCAATTGGACGAACTCGAAAAGGCCGGCGTCAGCGGAGTCGATCTTTGTGGCAACGGTGTCATTCACATTCCCGGACGCCTTTACATCGTACGCACAGGCCAGCCCAATCAGTATCCGGATTCGCGTCCTCTGAACAATCCGTATACTGGACGATCGGCCATGGTCGCTCGGATGCTGCTGCAAAGTCCGCAGTGGAAATCTCTGACGGAACTGGCGGCAGCGATTGAGTCAGCCGGAGCAAAGCTGTCTCTTCCGCAGGTCTCAAAAGCCGTTCAGGCAATGAAAGAAGATTTAATCATCGTCAAGAAGTCAGGGAATATCTCGCTGATCGACGCCACACGACTGCTCGATAAACTAGGCTCGAATTGGAAGAAGCCTGGTCTCCAATCGCGGCAGGCTGTGAGAATCCCATCAGGCATGGACTGGGTTCGTGCGTTGTCATCGGATTCGACACTCAAGTGGGCTGTGACCGGCGAATCATCCGCGTCTCGTTACACGATGTTCTCACAAGGCGGCCCAAGATTACTGGCCGTGTCAAATGCGACACGGGCCGAAACACTTCTCAACGCAAAGCGTGAACTTGTGCGGAGCTTTGCTGATCTGGAGTTGATCGAGACGGACGCTCCTGATTTTTATTTCGGCAATGAAACCGACGAACACGGAATACACTGGGCCAGCCGATTGCAAACATGGCTGGAGCTGCAGCGTGGCGACGCACGCCAGCAGGAGGCTGCTCAAGATCTTCAGATTCAAATTCTGAAGGATGTTCGTTCATGAACGAAGCAGGAAACAAGGATCCGTTGTGGCCGCATTTCCACCCACTTTGGACGGATCTCTCTCGCGTTGCGTCCGACGATCTGCTTGTGGCGGGCGGTTATGGGCTCTATCTCAAACAACGATTTCTGCTGGCGAATCCTGCATTACCCCTTGCTGTACCACTTGATCGGTGGCTGGATGCAACACCTCGCGTGACGAAAGATCTTGATCTCGTGATTAGTCTGGATCTTATTGCCACACAAGAACGCCATCAGGGCATTCTGGACGCATTGGAGAGAAACGGTTTCCGCGTTAGTGATCGACCGTCAGGGCGGCGGTGGCAGTTTGTTAAGACGCTGGCCGATAGTCGCGTGGTGCTTGTCGAGTTGCATGCTCCGCGTCCCGAGAGTTCACATCCCGGCGTGATGGCGACGGAGCATCGAGTAAAACACAGGCCATCACTTGGCGATGCTGGAATTCATGGACGAACAAATCCCGAAGCTGCCGGGTGCGAATTATCGCCATTTCGATTTGAGTTAGATGGAATCGCTCCGGCGGTGGTTAACCCCGTCACGTGGAGTATCATGAAGCTGACGGCGATGGACGACCGCTGGGCGAATGCTCAGGTTCAGGATTCACAGGAAGAAGCGAGGAACTTTGCTCAGCAGCAAGCCAACAAGCATGCTCAGGATGTGTGCCGAGTGATCGCGTCGGTGACTCGCGGTGAACTTGAAACGTCGGGAACAATCTGTGAGTCTCTCAGGGGCACTCCGACTTTTCGTAGGGCGGCGGCGATCTGGATTGCTGCATTTACGAACAAGAATAGCCCGCCAGTTTTGTCGGCCATGCGGAATTGGTCATCGGAGGATTTTGAAATCATCCGGGGGCTTGGAAACAGTTGGTTTGCATGAATGCAATAATGTGTCAGGTGCAAGGGGCGGTAATGAAGGCGATTGAATTTCCGTCTCATCTGGTCGATGGAAAGATCCTCGTTCCTGCTGAATTCGGGTTGCAGGAAGGCCAGACCTTTCGTGTTCTGATTCTTGTCGAATCTGATCTCCCGGCTTCGTCCGTTGAGAATGCAGATCACCGCGCAATCTGGAAGCGAACCGAGGGTGCCTGGCACGGGGAACTCGTTCGAGAGAAGCACGGTGAGATTTCCCGAGCAGTTCCGACATCAAAGGCATACGAGGGGAAGTCAATTTAACCGCGGATTGCGCGGATATCGCGGATGAATCGCAGTGAGATTCTTTGTCTTTATCCGCGTTATCCGCGCAATCCGCGGTTAAAAAAGGGCCTGCACAATGCTCCATGAAGTAATCACCAAAGACATTATCGGTGCTGCAATGGTGGTGTTAAACGAACTCAAGCCTGGGCTCGATGAGAAGTTGTATGAGAATGCTCTTGTCATCGAATTGCTCGCCAGAGGACATGTCGTTGAACAACAACGCGAGTACCCCGTCCACTATCGTGGTCAGCTTATTGGCAAGCTGATTCCGGACCTGATCGTCGACGACAAAGTCATCGCGGATCCCAAGGTCGTCACCGCATTCAATGATTCGCACTTTGCTCAGATGCTGGGATACTTGAACATCACGGGTCTGCACGTCGCATTTCTGCTAGACTTCAAGGAAGCTCAATTGACGTGGAAGCGAGTTGTCAAAGAACGGTAGCAATGCCACACCGTTCTGGTCGCCGCGTTCACAATTGCCGTCTTGCTCCACTCATCCCCTCTGCGATTATCCGCGTTCATCCACGAAATCCGCGGTTAAAAATACAATGTCCAACTCCAACGCCCTTGTTCAAAAGCTCTGGAACTACTGCAACATCCTTCGCGATGACGGGTTGTCGTACGGAGACTACGTTGAGCAGTTGACGTTTCTGCTGTTCCTGAAGATGGCCGATGAACAGTCGAAGCCGCCGTTCAATAAGCCTTCGCTGATTCCGAAAGGTTATGGTTGGCCGGATCTGCTGAAGCTGGAAGGTGATGAACTCGAAGTGCATTACCGGCACACGCTGGAGGAACTCGGCAAGAAAACCGGCATGCTGGGGACGATCTTCCGGAAGGCTCAGAACAAGATTCAGGACCCGGCCAAATTGCGGCGGCTGATTGTCGATCTGATCGACAAAGAACAATGGTCGAGTCTGTCTGCTGACGTCAAAGGTGATGCTTACGAGGGCTTGCTGCAGAAGAACGCCGAAGACGTCAAAGGCGGAGCCGGGCAGTACTTTACTCCGCGTCCGCTGATTGCAGCGATGGTCGATGTGGTCGCTCCGCAGCCCGGGCAAACAATCTGCGATCCCGCCTGTGGCACGGGCGGTTTTCTGCTGGCGGCTCTGCTTTATCTGATCAAACACTTCCAGCTTGATCGAGCTCAAAAGAAGAAACTCAAGAGCGGAACGTTCTTTGGCATCGAACTGGTCGACAGCGTGACTCGCCTGTGTGCGATGAACCTGCTGTTGCACGGTATCGGGTCTGAGTCCGATGAAGATATGCCCGTCGTCACCAAGGATGCTCTGGCCGGGAAGCATGGCGAGTACGAAATCGTCCTGGCCAATCCGCCGTTCGGCAAGAAGAGCAGTGTCACGATCGTGAACGAATCCGGCGAGTCCTCCCGTGAATCGCTGACGATCAATCGCGACGACTTCTGGGCAACGACCAGCAACAAACAGCTCAATTTCCTGCAGCACATCTTCACGATTCTGAAGCAACACGGTCGAGCTGCCGTGGTTCTGCCGGACAACGTGCTGTTCGAAGGTGGAGCTGGTGAAACCATCCGCCGCGAACTGCTGAAACAAGCCGACGTCCATACTCTGCTGCGACTTCCGACCGGGATCTTTTACGCTCAGGGAGTCAAAGCGAACGTCCTGTTCTTCGACCGCAAACCGGCTCAGGAAACTCCCTGGACAAAGCAACTCTGGATCTATGACCTGCGAACCAATCTGCATTTCACGCTGAAGGAAAACACCCTCAAACGCAGCGACCTGGACGACTTCGTCGCCTGCTACAACCAGAAAGATCGCAGTGCTCGCACAGAGTCAGAGCGATTCAAATCCTTCAGCTACGATGAACTGACCAAACGCGACAAGCTGAACCTGGACATCTTCTGGCTGAAAGACGAAGCCCTCGAAGAATCCGCCAATCTCCCGGCCCCGGAGATCATCGCGGCGGAGATTACCGCTGACCTGGAAGCTGCTCTGGAACAATTTGCGACGATTGCGGAAGACCTTGCGAAGGCAGGGCCCGCGAATCGGTGAAGCGGACGAAGGACGAAGAGGGGGATGACGAGTAAGAATACGATTAGGATTAAGATGGGGAGTGGGTGAGGTTGAGAAACTAAAAAAGCTCGGCTTCGCGAGGAGGCCGAGCTTTTAAAATTGTGTCCAAGTACCGGAGGCGGGGGTCGAACCCGCACTAGATGTTACTCTAACCGGATTTTGAATCCGGCGCGTCTGCCATTCCGCCACTCCGGCGGGTACCTGAATTTGTCACAAAGACAACTGTCCTCAACAAGCAAATCGTTGGGTTGGCTGCTTTGTGGGAGGGGGAAAACTAATCGAACCGGGCAACGTTCGCAAGGCGATGCGTCGTGGGAGTGCCAGTTTTTGACGGGCGGGACAGATTCCTTCGGAAAAACCGGTATCCTCGAAAAGTCTTCGCTCGGAGAACACCGACACGGCGCGCCGGACGACGGTTCGCAAGCCGCGGTTCAGCAAGGTTGCGGTCGCATTGTCATTTCAGGGGCATTTTGAACGGCGGCCTTCCGGAAGCGTGGCATGGAGCCTTGTGTCCGGTAACATTCCGCAACTCATACTGGCTCGTCGCGGACTTCGGGAAGACCGCTCGGATGTTCGGCGGTGTCAGGCGAGTCTCTATCTGATTTTCATGACCCCGGAAGACGAAATTTCTGCAATGGCGCACACTCCGCAAGCTGACGGCTCAATTACTCGGTTTATCAATCACCATTATCGCCACTTCAATGCGGCCGCGCTGGTTGACGCCGCCAAGGGGTATCATCAGCACCTCGCGTCCGGCGGAAAGATGATGATTACTCTGGCTGGTGCGATGAGCACTGCGGAGCTGGGGTTGTCGTTGGCCGAGATGATTCGTCAGGACAAGGTGCATCTCATTTCCTGCACCGGGGCGAATCTCGAAGAGGACGTCTTCAACCTGGTCGCTCACGATTACTACGAACGAGTTCCGCACTATCGCCAGTTGTCGCCGCAGGAAGAGCAGGATCTGCTCGATCGACACATGAATCGAGTGACCGACACGTGCATTCCGGAAGGCGAAGCGATGCGTCGCATGGAAACCGCGATGCTGGAAGTTTGGACGGCGGCGGATCAGGCCGGTAAGCGATTCTTCCCTCACGAATTCTTCTATCAGGTGCTGCTAAGCGGTAAGTACCAGGAGTTCTACCAGATTGATCCCAAGGACTCCTGGATGCTGGCCGCGGCCGAAAAAAATCTGCCGATCATCGTGCCGGGCTGGGAAGATGCAACGCTCGGCAACATGTACGCCGCCGCTGTGATTCGTGGTGACATCAAGAATGTGCACACGGTTCGCACGGGGATCGAATACATGACCTGGCTGGCCGAGTTTTATACTGAGGCCAGCATGAAGAATTCGATCGGCATGTTTCAGATCGGTGGCGGCATCGCGGGAGACTTCCCGATCTGCGTTGTGCCGATGTTGCATCAGGACCTGCAGCGCGACAGTGTGCCTCTGTGGGGTTACTTCTGTCAGATCAGTGATTCGACCACCAGCTATGGCAGCTACTCCGGGGCCGTCCCGAATGAAAAAATCACCTGGGGGAAACTGGGGATTGATACGCCGAAGTTCATTATCGAATCAGACGCAACGATCGTTGCGCCGCTGATCTTTGCTCATGTGCTGGGCTGGTAGAGTTTAGTTCGGTGTCGCAGTGGCCCCGTGTCGACTGGGGTGCGATAGCCAGTCAGTGTTTCATCGTTTATCGGCAGGCCGTGAGCGTTGTCGCAAAATCTCGCCGACGCCTGCGGCTTGCCGTTAAACGAAAACGCATGATGCGCGAAGACTTGTTTTTCGAGTAGGATGGGCATTCTTGCCCGTCGAAAATCAGTCGGACAAGAATGTCCAACCTACAACTTGGGGTTCGACAATGCACCGGACATGCCGCGGAATCTGACACTCAGATCTTCCGGCAACGAAACACATCACAGGAGAATTGCAAAGCGTGCGAGTCCTTGGACTGGATATTGGTGGAGCAAATATCAAAGCTTCCACGGCCGATGGGGAATCTGTCAGCATCAGCTTTGCAATCTGGCAGAATCGCGATGGCCTGCGCGGGATTCTGAAGCAGTTGCCACTTTATCGTGACGCGGCTCCGGATATCGTCGCCTTAACAATGACGGCGGAACTGGCCGACTGTTTTCAGACCAAGGCTGAAGGTGTTCAGTTCATCATTGAAGCTGTGCAGGATGTCTTCGCCAAATCCATGATTCGAGTCTGGTTGACGTCGGGCGAATTCGCTGAAGCGGCGGATGCGATTGAGCTGCCTCAACTGGCCGGAGCTTCCAACTGGCACGCTCTGGCGACCTGGGCCGGTCGAGCCGTTCCGTTTGGCCCGGCGGTGTTGATCGATATCGGTTCTACGACGACAGATATTATTCCGCTCATTGATGGTCTGCCTGTTCCGGAAGGTCGAACAGATCTGGAGCGTCTGGCCGCATCGGAATTGCTTTACACCGGCGTTGGCAGAACGCCTGTTTGTGCGATTGTTCGTACGGTGCCACTTTCGCCGGATGAGGAAAGTGCCGGTCCGGCCGACGTCTGTCAGATTCCTGTGGCCACCGAGCTGTTTGCAACCTCATTGGATGTCCACTTGCTGGCCGGCGAGATCATGGCAGATGCGGGGAACTGCGAAACGGCCGATGGTCGTCCTTTGACTCGTGACGCTGCAATGAATCGCCTGGCTCATATGCTTTGCTGTGATGCGACGGAGTTATCTGAAACGCAGTTGGTGAAGATCGCCGAGCACATTGCTGAGCAACAGCTTCAGCAGATTACGGTGGCGGTGAAGAATCGCTGCCAGTATGTCCGCAAGTTGGTCGCGGATTCAGGTGTGGCAAAGATTCACGCTGTGATCAGCGGCAGTGGAGCGTGGCTTGCGGAGCGAGTGATTCAGGAGGTTGGTGAATCGTCGTTTACAGCTGTCCATAATCTGTCGGAAATGTTTGTTCGCAATGTAAGTCGCTCCGCGCCGGCCTTTGCGGTGGCGCGACTGGCGGCTGAACGTTGTCAGGACGATTTGTTGCCGATTGAGTCGTTGTATTGAGAAACGTGACATGGGTAGTCAGATACTCACCGGAGGGCTTGCGCCCTTACGCTTCAAATCGAACGCCAAATTGACCTCCATTGGGCCTGCGTCCTTACGCATTAAACGGAAATGCCTTCTGGCCAGGCGTTGATGGCAGCAACTCAGATATTCGGGCCTTGAATTCCTTGATGAGCTGAGGCTGGGGCTGAGCAACTTGACGATTGAGCGCGGACCGCACATATTGCCTGTGTAGACCAAGCCCTTCCCAATTAGCCTGCCCAACTGAGGAAATCGTCATGTTACTGAAACGCGTCAGTCTTGCCGCCGCACTGTTTTTTTCTGCGGTCAATGTCGCTACTGCAGCCGATGTCTGGGGACTCAAGCCGGGAACCCCGGAGTTGAAATCCGCTACAACTCTGGCGTTTGGACCTGAAGACATTTTGTTTGTCGGCGATGCAAAGAATGCAACAGTGTTCGCCATCGCGACGGGGAACACTGAAGGTGATGCCGCCGCTGCATCAATCAACATCGACGATCTGCCCGCAGCGATCGCCAATGAGTTGCATGCCAAGAAGGTAGAAGTCAACGACGTAGCCGTGAATCCTCGCACTGGAGCAGCGTTCGTCGCGGTCACGGCCGACGACCATGCAGCCCTCGTGCAGATTGATGGAGCCGGCAAGATTTCTGAGCTGTCGCTGAAAGACGTCAAGTTCTCTAAAGCAACGCTGGCCAATGCTCCGGAAGACAAGGTGGTTGGTGAAGGTCGACGAGCACAAAATCGACGGACCGAATCCATCACCGATATTGCGTTCTTCGAAAACAAGCTGCTCGTTTCAGGACTCAGCACTGCGCAGTCAGCATCAACCGTTCGGGAAATCAGCTTTCCATTTGCTGATGCGGATAAAGGCATTGGTGTTGAGATTTATCATGCGGCTCATGGTAAGAGCGAAGATTCTTCAGCGATGAGAACCTTTGTGGCCATGATGATCGATGGCGAACCAAGCATTCTGGGAGCTTATGTTTGTACTCCGCTGGTGAAGATTCCGGTCAAGGAATTATCTGCCTCTGGTGAGAAGGTCAAGGCGACGACTGTGGCCGAACTGGGCAACCGCAATCGGCCGCTCGACATGATCACGTATTCGAAAGACGGTGCTGAATATCTATTGCTCAGCAACAGTGCACGTGGTGTCATGAAGATCACAACAGCCGGGCTGAAGGAAAACAAAGGGCTCACGGAACCAGTGAGTGGTGGCGGAACAGCCGGTCAGAAGTACGAGACAGTTGAATCAATGGCCGGAGTCGTGCAAATGGACAAGTTGAATGAGACCTCCGCATTGCTGCTGGTTCAGGCCGAGGGTGGTCCCCAGAATTTGAAGACAATTGCGTTGCCGTAAGTCGTTTTGTCTGTCTGCACAAAAGCGACTTTCAGCTTTCTAAGTGATGCCCCGGAAGTGTGATTGCTTCCGGGGCATTTTTCATGCGACGACTCTTAATCGACAACAGAGATTGTTCATATTTTCGCTGACCAATCGTGTTTGTTTCGGGTGAGTCCATGTGTCCGAGTTATCTCAGAATACGCCTGCCTCTCGCGGAGGCTCTGCAACGGTTTTCAGACTGGATAGAATTTCCAGCGTTTGCTCCGCCGCAACGGACAGTCTGGAACAAAATCCTCGACCTCGCCTGCAAAGACGGCGATTGGCAGTGCAACGTGGTTTTGTTCGTTTATGAATCGGGCGAATGGACCGTTTTTGAAGACCAATCCGGATACCTGTCGGCTTTCACGTCGGACAAATGGCTGGAACTTGCCGGGCTCGATGAGTTGGTGTTCGCCGGCTACAACGATTCCATTCCGAGTGGCCACTTGATCGCGATTCAAAAGGGGCAGGTCATCCGCGAGTTTCTGGACGACACCTCGAAGCCTCAACAATGCGTTAATCGAGGCCAGCTGGATTTCGAAGCATTGAATCCGATCAAAGACTGGATCGGAGCCGCCTCGTTTGTCGACGACGATGCGATCGTAAGTTCACCGGACTATGGTTTGTTGTGGATGTTTGGCGAACGCTGATTGGGTGACACCCAATGGCGATTATTTTAGCGGAACATCGGAAGCGATCTGTGGAACTGATGGGGCATCACAACCCGAAACGTGCGCGAGCCGCAGGGCTTGCGAACTGAGTCGTCATCTGCTGAAAGGTGGATGGCAATAAACGGAGAGGTCGTCAGAGATGATGGCCGAAACCTACCCAGGCTGGTCCGTACTG
>JBPOIW010000098.1:0-64080 GCA_052034165.1 Planctomycetota bacterium
AAGGTTCGGCTGGAGTTTTCATCGCTATGGGATGTCGCGTCAGAACTGAGTTCAGACCTCCTTACCAAGTATGTAGAAAAGTCGAAGGCGTTTCGCTCGGTTCACTTTGAAGCGGAGAGAATCGATGAACGGCAATGCCCATACGATCCTCGGCCCTGGCAGATCGAAGCCCTCGATGCTCTGCAGAAGATTCGCCACGCTGGTTACGGGCGAGCGTTGGTGGCTGTTGCAACCGGAATGGGAAAGACGTGGCTGGCGGCATTCGATGCGAAACAAGTTGGCGTCGCACTCGGTCGACGACCGCGAGTTCTTGTGATCGCTCATCGAGCCCATATTCTTGCACAGGCAGAGGCGGCGGTTTCACTGGTGCTCGACAATGCGTTTGGCGAGGGCACGACTTCGTGGTACATCGGGGGCAGCAGCGAATTGGACGGCGACTTGGTGATTGCGTCCATTCAAAAGCTGTCGCGGCCTTCCGGACTGGATCGACTTGCAGAGGAACACTTTGACTTCGTCGTCATGGACGAAGTGCACCACGCGCATGCACCGAGTTACCGCCGAGTTCTCGCGAGACTGCACGCAGGTTTTATTCTTGGGCTGACCGCCACGCCAGAGCGAACAGATGGCGTCGATGTGGCCTCCATCTTCGATGATAACCTTGCCTATCAAGCTTCCATCGGCGACGGGATCGCGGAAGAATCGCTTGTGCCGTTCCACTATGTCGGGATCAAAGACACGGTGGACTTTGGCCAGATTCCATGGCGAAACGGTCGCTTTGCACTGGAGGAACTGGAAGATCGTGTGATTCGCAGCGAGCGTATGGATCGACTGTGGCTCACGATGAAGAAACATCCGGCCGAACGCACAATTGTGTTTTGCTGTTCGCGTCGGCACGCATTGTTCACTCGGGACTGGCTGCGCAGCATCGGTTTACAGGCTGCGGCCGTATTTTCTGGAGGTGGTAGCGACAGTTATTCCGAATCACTCGAAAACCTTCGTCGCGGAAATCTGCAATGTCTGTGCGTTGTGGACATGTTCAATGAAGGGCTCGACATCCCCGCCGTTGACCGAGTCATCATGCTGCGGCCAACGGAATCGAAGGTGATCTTCCTGCAACAGCTCGGACGAGGCTTGCGAGCCAGCGAAGGGAAGTCGCGATTGCTGGTCATCGACTTTGTCGGCAATCATCGTATCTTTGCTCAGCGATTGATTCACATACTGTCGCTCCACGAAGCGGTCGCGAACTGGACGACGCTTACGAAGTGGCTGAACGGAGAAGCGCCCGATCTCCCTGACGGATGTCTTGTTGATGTTGAACTGGAGGCCAAAGATCTCATTCGCCAGTTCATTCCGACGGGACCATCGCAGGCCATCGAAGCGTATCGAGCGATGCGTGACGAACTGGGTCGCAGGCCGACAATTCTGGAAGTGTTTAATCAAGGATTCCTCCCTCGTGCGATTGCAGCACGCGATGGGAGTTGGTTTGAGTTCTGCCGTTCAGAGGGCGACCTGAACGAGATCGAAGCTCAGGTTTCTGAGCAATGTGGTGATTGGCTGAAGATGCTTGAGACGACGGCTCTCACGAAGTCATACAAGATGATCGTTCTGCGAGTGTTGCTCGATCAGCAGTCGTTTTCGGCCACTGTCGAGTTGAATCAATTTGCACGCGAGTGCCGCAGATATCTCCAGAATCATGAAGTGCTGCGAAAAGATCTTCAGGGAGATGGCCACGCGGTTGATCATGCATTGGCCGATGATCCTGCATGGACCAAGTGGTGGAACAAATGGCCAATTGATCGATGGACCGATCTTCAGGCCGGCAAGAAGTGGTTTCTACGAGATGGAAATCAGTTTCGGTTTCAACCGAATTTCGATCCAAACCTGCTGGTCACAATTGAATCGCTGACGGCGGAAATCGTCGACTGGCGACTGGCTCAGTATGTGCGTCGATGGAAGTCAGATCCTGAGACGGACAGCGGCATTACGTTCGAGGCAAAGGTCTCGCATGCGAACGGGAAACCGATCCTATTTGTTCCAGAGAAGACGGTCTGCCCTGGTCGCCCGGTCGGACCCACGGCTGTGCGTCTGCCTGATGGATCACGATGGGAATTCAAATTTGTCAAAGTTGCGTGCAACGTTGC
Source organism: Planctomycetota bacterium (assembly GCA_052034165.1). Classification (GTDB taxonomy): domain Bacteria; phylum Planctomycetota; class Planctomycetia; order Planctomycetales; family Planctomycetaceae; genus SXXK01. The sequence continues at coordinate 2,142 of JBPOIW010000098.1, forward strand.
GGCGCCGGGTGGTGAGAAAACGAACCAACTTAGCGAACTGTTGAGGAATTGGTTTGGTCCCAATGCAGGGCTTCCAGGAACAGGTTTTGTCGTTCGCTTCACGAAGGAAGGGGACGTCTGGTTGGCGTCACCCGTTTCGCCTGCTGGTGAGATGCCGCGTTCTGCCCCACCGGAAACGCCGGATCGTCGGAAGCCGAAGATTGTGGACCAAGTAAAGCCAAAGGACCGGTATACAACGCATGTGCCTGTTTACGACCTCACCGCTGCGGCAGGAGATTGGGGACCAGAAGGCGTGCCGTCGGGGTCAGGTTGGGTAAAGGTACCAAACGAGAGACTCACGGAAGGGATGTTTGTCGCTCAGGTCGTTGGTCGTTCGATGGAGCCGAAGATTGCTGATGGCTCATGGTGTTTGTTCAGGGCATGCCCAGCCGGAACGCGAAATGGCCGCCTACTCCTCATTCAGTGTCAAACACAGTTTGATCCAGACGATGGTGGCCGTTTTACGGTCAAGGGGTATAAGTCGAGCAAGGTTCCGACGAGCGACGGATGGACTCATGAAAGCGTTGAGCTGCAGCCGTTGAATCCTGCGTTCAACGCAATTCAGATCACCGGGGACGACACGGCGGACCTTCGAGTGATTGGCGAGTTCGTTAGCGTGATCCCCATTCCGTGAAGGAGAATCGCAACATCGAATAAGAAAGATGGTTCTCAAAGCTGCGTGATGTGAATCCGGGGGGGACGTGCCGCAAAGGCCTTCGCTGTTGCTAAAAGTTTTGAGGGCGAAGGAACGGGATGCGGACTTGCCGCCCATCAAGTAAATGACTTTTGTGCTACGGGCACCTGTGCGTAACTGTTCCCTCCAGCACCAATGACAACAATCCAGTGAACGCCGGGTTTGCGTGGGGCGGACAGGTTTTGGAGGGCAGTTTCGGAGGTGATCGGGAGCATCTTCTTTGCGGTCTCGAAGCTGACGACGCATTTGAAAGTCGGGATGGCGTTTTTGCAGTAGGACGCGATGAGTTCCGGGATCTCGTGCCGTGGTATGCCCTGTTTCTCAAGGGCGGCGTAGGTCAATTGCTTGCCGATGTCGTCGGTCATCTCAATGATCATTCCGACCGGATCCGACATGCCGGATTCCTGCATTCTCTGAATCATGTCCGGGCCGTTGTGGTTCAGCAGATGCCTACGGAGCTGTTTAGATTTCTCGGAGATGCCGAGTTCCATGATATTGTCCGAATTCTGCGTGTCGGTGCCGATAAATCAGAATTCGCATCAGTCGTAGATGCTTTCTCGGTTATCGTCTATGTCCACATTTCGAGGCTGATGCCGCGTGACCCACAATCGAAAGTCGTGCTTCCATTTCTCGTACGGAACGTCGATTACTGTAAAGTCGCCAGTATCGTCCGTATCGGTTGCCACGTGCATAAGGAACGTCTTGACGTCAGTACCCGCTGCCGCTGCCCGTCGCTGGAGCTCGGCAATTTCTTCAGGGGTAAGCGAAAGCGTCGAATTCATGGCACGAACAAGCCTCTTGTTTTCTTTGGACTGGACTATGGTGAGTTTACCATTCCCTTGAGGCTTTCGCCAAAGACCATCTTGACTGTCATTCACAGCCGAAGGCAGATTTCTGTAACCGAAATCCCGCCGTAATTCCATTTGAGGCTACCAATCATGAAAGTTGAGCCCAAAGGATCACAGCAATCCTCCAGGCTCAGATTTCGCCGCCTTCGTTCTTCCGTTCAAGGTGGATTCATTCCGTCTTCGCGGTGTCCTTGATAACCACGTTCTTTGGCTGCTCGCCTGAGCGGCCCTTCGGTGGTTTTGGTGCTGGAATGTGTTTGACTGGGGTTTTGTGGCCGCCGTTGGTCATTGTTGGATCCTTTCGAGATTGACTGAATGTTCCAGCTCCGGCGAATTGCCGGAATAATCTACTTTGGAATATTCTGATTTGGAATCTATCGTCCGTTTCGAAAGGATCAAGATCGAAATGGAAAAATCTCTGCATACCGACGACTACTCAGTCGTCGTCGCACTGCTACGTGAAACCCGCAAGACAACCGGAATGACGCAGGTGGAACTCGCCGAGGCACTCGGCCAGAGCCAGTCGTTCGTCAGCAAATACGAGAACGGGGATACTCGGCTGGATATTCTGCAGCTCCGAACAGTCTGTCAGACACTGGGTACCGCACTGCCCGACTTTGTCGCTCAATTAGAAGATCGGCTGAAACCCACGACTCAAAGATCCCGAGCCAGAAGCTCTTCAACACGACGGTAGTACTTCGACAGAGTGTCCCTAGAACCAAGGTACAGCAGCAAGTCGACGTACAAGAGCAGCAGCAGTTCTCGCCCGCTAAAGCCATTGGCATTCCACCGAAGTATCGCAGCGGCGGTTACGGCAATCAGGCCATTCGCATGCCATTGGTAGTAGCGATAGTGGATCTCGATCAGACGGTCATAGGCGGAGACCCGGTCTTTGAGCCGTTTGAAGTTCCACTTCGGTGGATTGATACCTGTGCGATGATGTAACGAGTCGATAACGAGCCATCGGAAGGTGCTGACAAGCTGCCCTACTCCCACCGAAGCCATTGAGATGTAAAGAAATCCTCCGACCGACGGAACCTCGGCCGTTGCATGCCCAAGCCAACTGCTGATCATCTCCGAATGCGGCTGGAGTCCCCACAGGAGAATGAAACCCGGCAGGACGAAGGCAATGAGAAGACCGAAATTCTGATTGGTGACGTCGTTCACATTGTCAGAGTACGGCAGAGTCAAAGCACGCGCAAGAGGCGATGCAGAAAAATCCGTGTACAAAAGGAACTCGCAGTTGGTATCATTTGAGAAGAAAGTGAGGCTCGTATGTCAGTGTACAAATTCCCTGCATCTGTCAGTCAGCTGATTGAAAAGCAGCTCGCGACTGGACGTTATCAGAGCGAAGACGAGGTTCTCGAGGCAGCCTTGCAGCGACTGGATGACGAGCTGGACGATTGGCCCGCCGTAAAGATTGCGATTGAAGCACTCGATGCAGGCGACAACGGAGTGTCGCTCGACGACGCGTTTCAGCAAGTTCGTCGTCGCCATTCCGTGCCGAGCGAAGAATGATTTTCGAAGTAAGGCTCCAGACCAACGCATTGCAGGATCTTGATGCCGCCTACCAATATGCAGCGAGCCATGCTCCCGATCCGGCCGCACAATGGCTGGGACGTTTTAAGGTGGCTCTGAAATCGTTGGAACACAACCCCGAACGGTGTCCGCTTGCTCCAGAAAGCCGCAGAAGCTCGCGAGAACTTCGCGAATTCTTGTTTGGTAAACGCCCATTTGTGTTCCGTGTGATCTTCACCGTTGACGGGGATGCAGTCCGAATTCTCCGTATCTGCCGAGCGCAACGAAAGCTGCTAACTCAGGATGAGCTTGGTGAATCAGCCGAGTGAACAAAAGATGGGCTGAACTTGGACAACCACAAGTGTCGCTGGCGTTTCCACGATGCTTTTCGCCCGACATCCACGCCTTTCAAACGGTGTTTGCTTAGCAACTCAATCTGTGGCAAGCTCAGGACATTGGACTTTTTTGACAGGAGGTACATATGTCCGAACAAGAGATGCACACAGAAACACGAAGTCGACGCAAAGATGCGGAGAACGAACCGACGGAACCTGTTCACATGGTTCGTCGAGGAGCCATCGCAGCGTCAGTCTGGCGACGACAAAGTCCCAGTGGGTACGCCTACTATGACTTTTCGCTGTCTCGCTCATGGAAGTCGATGAGTTCCGAGAAGACCGGCTACAGTCGCAACTTCTTCGATACGAATCAGGAGGAGCTTGTCGAAGTCATCACTCGGGCGGCCGAATGGATCGCGACTCAAAAGGCTCTGGAGCCAGACAAGCCGGGACTCCTCGCCGCGTAATGTAACCGCTCGCAGCCCGCCTTGTGCGGGCTTTTTCATGCCCGGTGAATGGTGAGAGCAGCTATGGTAGAAGGAGCGATTGAATTACGGCAGAACGATTCCAGCCGACGGAGCGGCTGGTCTACGGTTACGCAGCGATGTCCTCATTGAGCCGCTCAAACGGCTTCACGATTTTCCGGCGATAGCGGATGCAGTCTGTTGGAAGTTTCTCGTACCCCATGGCAGATCTGCGAGCATTGACCTGTCTGAGGACCTTCAGCAGTTGTTTTCGAATCGGAGCGTAGGGTTCGAACGGCTGGTTCCAGAATTCCCATCGCAGCGTCTCTGCACTGCGATGAGTGGCCAGTTCCATCAGGTGAGCAGAGAGATTCCGAAAGGATTCATGACCAATCATCACACGGACTCGATGCCGTCCATCAGGTGTCGCCTCAGAGTCTTCGTCATCCTTTCGTACAAATCCGCCACGCTTGACGGAAATGGAATACCCATGAAACTGGATCGGGTGTTTTCGGATATCTCTCAGGCTGGATGCTTCCGCTGCAAAGAACGGATGATGTCCATGAGTCGCAAGGATCACAAAGAACTGCTCAAATCGAACGTAATGCAGATTTGCGAGCCCCTGCTGTTTCCGCCGTGCCCGCTGCTGGCGTGACAATGCAATGCCGTAGCGAGCCAGAATTCGCTGATCTACGGCCATCGGGTCTTTGCCTTCCGGGATGCAGCCAGTCACATAGAACCAGTATCCATGCGGCAGGTAGTTGCTCGCTATAATCTGGACGAATCCTGCAATGCTGGTCGCTTCACATCGGTAGGCCATACAACTCCGGACCGAGAAGAGAAAGAAGAGTGTGATTTCGTCAAAAGGCTCACACTCAGAAGGCCCCAAAACCGTTATGGCGTCGAAGCAGAACGATGTCGCATAAAGCACGACTCCGCCGTTCGATGCCGAGACCTCAACCAGCAACCTCCCCTTCGAAAAAACCGTTTCACGTCACGGTGCAGGTGAGCCCCTATCACGCAGCCCACAGGTGACACAAACCGCAAAAACCTCAACGATGACGGCCAAGGCTGGCGGCGGTGCGAACTTTCTTCCAAGTTGCACCGCCGCCAATTCCATTGGCGTACCGCATTACTCAAATCACGGAGACACTCGCCGGTGAATGAATACACCTCGACTGTCTGCCGCTGAACCACTGTCAAAGAACTCCTCTTCTTCCGAAGAAGACTTGTCTGACCGCGATTGCATCCTGTCACAGAATTCACGGTCGAGCCGGTGACTGCCCCAACAATGGACAGCCACCGGACTCAATGACCGCAAACCGCACTTTCCATTTGGCCAAAGCCAGTCAGCCCTTTCGTCAGCTTGTGAAATCGTCTGCTGATCTCAAATGAGACCATTGGTCCGCCGCAGTGGCTGGGTCAGAGACCTGCCACAACGCCAGATGCGGACGATTTCAGTGCCCAGCACCACCTGTCAGCACAAGCACGGGCCGCGAGTACCTTCCCGCGAACACCGCTCGAATCAAACGATTGCTTCCGCAGTCGTCTTCGTCGACTTTCTACTGAGGCCCCACTCCCAGTCTTCAACGTTTCACGAAACGGCCGCCTGCGATCACATGGATCAGAAGACGCCGATTCGCTGATTTCACCTGATGGACAACATCAGGCACCGAGGAACCACCCTCGGCCGCAGAAGACCTTCCTGCATTATTCGTGTTCGTCATTCTCATGTTCACGTGGCTAGCTGACGTTACTCAGCAGAGCTCATCAAGGCTCCATGTGCGGCCGTCAGGCCGCCATACTTTCCGCTTTCAAACGAGTTGAAAGCGATTTCAGGGGGCAGAAGAAAGAAGCGCCTCCCTTACCGATGAACCAGGACTCTTCTCGCCGTCTGAGGCTGCCTATCGGTGCCATCAGACTTTCTCGGTGACGTCTCCATGAGAACTTACCAGCAAGCGATCACTCGCCTCTCATCGTTGAGCTATTCGCAGTCAGAGTCTTACTCTGAACTCCGGGTTCGTCAGACCCGGCTGCCTGTCTCGCGACAGCACAGACTCCCGACGCTGGCGCACGTTGAACGCCCCTGCTTTTGCAGGAGACGAACCCCGTGGGTGGATTTGGCGGGCTTTACGAGCCGCACCTCACCAACTTCGAAGCACGACGACCTGTGAACCTCCGATTCCGGAGTTTTCACAGGCATGTCTGCATCGCCCATGTTCTTTTGTTATCAAAAACCCGGCAGAGTTGCCGCAGAGTCTATTGGATAGAATGACCAGATTACTCTGCTGCGAAACGAGGGCAGCAGTATTACTTGATCAAGCCTCCATCGAGCACGGACAAGCCTGTCTCCAGGCGTCCGGCTCTACCGGCGAAACGCGAGAATGGCGGTAAACCCATTCGATCCCTTCACGTGGCTGGTAACCACGTTTCTCGGGAGCGCTCCCCAAATGGAAAATACGTCGCAATGCGTTTGATCACTCATCAACGACCACGGGTGTTTTCGATTACGAAAACAACCCCGCACCCTGAGGCTACACGGATTTCAGGTGCTATTCAAATCGAATTGTCGTTCACCAGTGATACCCCAGGACGCTCTTTATTTTGTAATGCAAGCTCATAGGTCTCTGTTCCGTCAGTGATACCGACGAAGAGGCAACGCGGAAGTTCTTCAGTCCCGACAACGACCAGAACAAAACCGTTCAGGTCATGCACGGATTGGCGGAAACAGTCTCGAATGCTCGAAAGGTCGGTCGGCGAAGGTTTCGCTATTACTTCTGGGTGAGTGTGCCAATCGCCCACAAAGAAGTGTCCACGCCGCTGCTGTTCAGCAATTTCTTCCTTCTCAGCCTTGCGGTCGGGTACATACGACCTTCTCGTGCGATAGTCCGATTTGCGAGGACCAGTAGCTTCGATTACAACAATGCTCGCCCCGTCCAGAATCGCAAAAAGTTGTCCGCCAGCTTCGCGATGAAAAAAACGCGTTTGCCGATGCTTTCGAAAATGCGACAGGACGTCGAAAGTGAAACACAACAATTGCCCTGACTGCCCTATCGGATAACTAAGCATTCGATCTTTCCCCACATGTGACGCATGTCGTAGATCTTGGCCAGTCTCGTTTCAGTTGCCGACGTTCAGGGTTGTCATTTTGCGCGAGGTCCCGCCATGCTTGAGTCCATTGCCCGCCAGTTGATCCCAGGAGTTCCTGAGAGCCAGCCCATATCCTGTGAACGGATCGAGTTTGTGTTTCAAGAAGTGATTCGATTGCCAACTCGGCGATCATCGCACATACGTGCATGAGTTCCACTGGGCCATATGGCTGAAAGTCTGCACCACAAGCCGGTTCTTGCCGAATCGTAGATCCGTTTGGCCAATGGCCAACCTGAAGCGACGGGATCCCGTCATTCGAGAACCCGCATTGAAGGCAAGACGAACGTGGTGAAACCAGGACTGCGTGGCCTCCACAGCCATAAGCTTCCGTCCAGCCATATAGAATTGGGACTGCAGTCTCCTTTTCCATATGCCAGGCATTGAGCTGACATTCTGAAGACCAATCACCAATGGTGCTGATGATCAGTTCACAGTCAGAAAGCAGATGGCCGGATGTTCGCATAACTTGCTGCCAACTTGTCGGCTCCACTGCGACGGATTTCAGGTGGGGCAAGCGCTTTCTGATTGACTCAGCCAGAGACGCGGCCTTCCCCTTCCCAACAAATTCCGCACCGAGGATATGCCGACCTGTATTCGCCCATGTCAGTACTTCCGGATCAATGAGCAAAAACTGCCCCACTCCTGCTGCGGCAAGCAACCCTGCCACATGCCCACCCACTGAGCCACTGCCTAGAACTGCCACTCGAGCCTTTTGCAGAGTTGTAATTCGTGGGTCCTGATCACGGCCGTGAATCCATGGTGCATCTGCTCGCTCGACGGTACGAGGGGTTACACGGCCGTCGAGAGCTCGGGCTGTTTGAATCGCCTGAGGCATCTTTCCGCTGCGAAACCCCCTATACACAGGACGACGAAAGTACTTGCTGTCTTGACGCGAGATCGACACACCAATCAGTCCAGTTCCTGTAACGGCCTTAGCCCCCAGAATAACCTGAACGTCCGCTCCTTCCTCCGGTTGAATACGCTCCAGCACGGTGTTCAGGTTTGCGCCGTTTCGACCAGCGATCTCTCGAAGTCTCCGCACGGAACTCGGAAACTCTGCAGGGATTGGCGGAGACTGCAACCAGATGAAGCCCCCTCTCTTCATCACGAGCTCTCGGTCAAGAATGCCGGGAAATCGAGAGCGTAGCCAATGCCTGATTGACTCCTCTGAATCACCTACAATCGAAAACGTGCGACCATGCCAGATCAACACCGGACGACTCGGCGGCTTTGCTTGAAGAATGCTGTAGATGGGATTGAGCCCATCATTACAGGTCAAATCCCAGTAGCTACGAAACTCGTCTCGAAAGTCTGCTTCACCGGAATCAGCGAGCTGTCTCTCGATCAAGTCAACTGCGGCTGCAAGCTCTTCGAGAGCTGCTTCTCCGGGCCGCGTCGGATTCAAGGCCCACGTATTTCTGCGAAGGCAAAGTACACCGTCACGTGCAACATGAGGCCATTTCATGAACTGTTGATCTACTAACGCGACGCGAGAGCACGCCCAAGGGGCATCGCGAGGCACAAGTAATCGCAACCGTCGAGCCTGGTCTGAGAATTGAACACAAAACTCAAGCCCAGTGATGAAAGAATGCTTTCGATAATGCGCGATCTCCGTTGGTGTAAGCTGTCGACCGATAATTCCTTCTCGATCCAATCGATCGTAGATTTGACGAACTGTGTCGTTGACCAACGTTCCATCGCCTTCACGCATAACGACCGCCGCCATTCTTGTTCGTCGACGGCAAAGCACCGGCAGCAGCCTCCTTCAACAGTCCTGCCGTTAGCACGTGTCCACTGACAGCAGACGAACTCTTCACTTCCGCTGACTTCAACGTGCTAAAGTAATTCGTGTCATACACATCATCCCAGCACTTCCTCGCTTCGGTTTGTGTGCAGCCGTCAGCAAGAGCTGGCTCCAACCAACGGAGCGCGTCGGAGAGCTTGTCTCGAAGGAACTTTGCCTTTGAATCGTCACTTCCATTCGTGATGAATTCGAAAGGCGTAACTGGATGCTGGATCGTGAGATTGAAGGTGAGTCGATCCCGAATGGCCTTCATCGTCTCGTATAGAGCAATATCTTCCCGAGCTTCGTTCTTGACGTAACACTCCACCGCAAGTGTTGTGATGCCAAACCCACTTAAAGTCAGAAGTTTCCATGATGAGCGGCTCTTAGAAAACTTTTTGACTAGCCTCACAATTCGCCGAAGCTGCCGACCATTGCTTTCATCGGGACTCTGCTTCTGATTCTCTTCGTCGAACCAAGCTGTGACATCACGGGCGTCGGATCGCTTCCACTCTGATGAAGCTAACTCATAGTGCACGACCTCTGAATCGCCTTGCTTCACAGCCACGCGCCGATACACTGGAACATCAACCTGATACCCGGCCTCATACTGAACGCGAATACAGTTGGTATGCAACTTGGGAGGTGTCTTGAAAGAACCATCATCAAGGGCATCTCGCACCATCTGTCGAACCTCAAGGGCTGACATATCACCGCCACGTGGTCCAACGAGCTTTTCTGCCGCGAAATAGACCCCATCGTCAATGTCGAAATCGTTTGCAGCATCTTGAGTCATGGTCTTCATTGAGTATGACCCCTGACTGTTGAACTCATCAGGTAGCGGCTTTTCAGATTTTTCGAGACCCGACTTCAATCGCCCGCGATTCGTATCTCGGCGATTTCTCATTGCGGTTCGCTGATCTTGCGGAAGAGTAACCTCGTCATCGTGGAAACCCAAAATATCTGCGGCGCAGTCGAACAAAGGCATTTGAATCCTCCAGTGACCAAAAGAGCAGTGCAACGAACCAATGTCATCAGGTGTCAGGCATGCATACTCAAACCTGAGTGCAATCGATGTGCCACACGTAAGAGTGCGGAGCGATCATCGTGACTGCACCTGTCTGTAAGGAAATACGACACAGAAAGTGGGCGTAGAGAACGCCAAATCGGCAACTTTTGGCGCAAGAACGCGATCTTTCCGCCACTTCGGCACCTGAGGTTACCCAGAGGTGGTAGGCGTTCCGGATTGGATATTTGAACGCTGGAAGCGAGTAAGCCATTCTCTAAGCACGCCTTGGAGGCTGCTGGCAGGAATGTAGGGCCGCAACTAGAGGTTCCAAATGATCACGGATCACAATCTTTCACTCCATCAGGATTCTGATCATTCCAGTGGGTTTCGAAGCAGTATCCGGATCCGCATTGGTCACTGGAGCGATGAAAAAAGCGACGCAAGTCATACCCAAATGCGTGACTCTTGCGTCGCTTCCTGTGGTGGTTCAGCCATGAGACTGGGCATTACGGATACGGCATTCTCCGTCGTCCCGCGGCCCTGTGAGCACCTTTTCAAATCTGAAATCTTCAATCTCAAATCTTCAGTGATCCGTGTCGCTGCGAGCAATTCGGTTTCACATTCATGTTGCCGATTGCACATAACTGGATCCCACCTGCGTCGCTGCGAGCAATTCGGTTTCCCATTGTCAGAGATGCTGGAGCTCAGACGGGTTCCCACCTGCGTCGCTGCGAGCAATTCGGTTTCAATACTGAAGCTATTGAGCTTGCTACTGTCAGTTCCCACCTGCGTCGCTGCGAGCAAATCGGTTTCCACCGTGGTTACACATCGATGCGGACCCCTAGTTCCCACCTGCGTCGCTGCGAGCAAATCGGTTTCCATCGAGGGACTACGACAGGACTATTATATGGTTCCCACCTGCGTCGCTGCGAGCAAATCGGTTTCTGCTCAGGTGTTCACATGTTGCGTGAGATTTCGACGCAACATATTTTCTGTAAAGCACTTGTGATCAGGCAACCGTTTCATCGGGAATTCTCCTCGGGCGTACACCCAGAAGAACACGCCTTTGCGAGTCCTTCTGAGCTGCAGTTTCCGTGCTGTCGCCAAACTCAGGCTCAGCCCACGCTCCTGCCACTCACAAAACAAACTCAGACACAACCGTAACCAGGCTGGCATCTGATATGTGCGATCACAACAACCATCGGGGGAAAACCGTCGACGCGGAAGGCAAAGCCCAAACGCCGCCCGACAACCGTTGTTTCAGCACACGCATTATTCGACTTTGACCACGACACGTCAACTATTCGTCGCTCATACATGGCCCAAAAAACGGCCACTCATCTGCTGATCGAGCATGATCTCAAGGCGATACTGTCGCTTGCCGATTGGGTCATTCGCTCAACAACGCGCCGAATCTTGTGTCCTGCAACTGCCGTCGCCAAACGTCGGTATCCTGTTTTGCCTACGATTTCCTACTACGATTCGCAAAACAGTGCTGTGTGATCCGTGTCCGAATAGCAGGATGAAATCAATGACCGTTGCCAGTGAACCTCTCGCCGTGATTCCCGCCAGCCGCTCTTCTCACGACATCCCCGTTCCACACTTTGAAGTGAAACTGCTGTTCCCGATCCACGTTCAGCCAATCCGAAACAAAAAGGGAGAGCTAATTGATAAATCGCTGGACCCGCATCAATCAGGCTTCCTGAGTCATTGGTGCGACCGAATCGTTGAGAAGTCCAATAGTCATTGGGAGCCCATCACAACCAGCTATCCACCACTTCAAGGCGACGAAGCTGGCCCGGCGTATGCCGAGTTCTGCTACTTCCATCCGTTTGTTCGAAACTTCCTGTATGTCAATCGCGATGAGATTCGCCGTCAAAGTAAAACATTCGAGAACCCTCAGGCTGCGGCATCTCACGCGATGAAACAGAATCTCAGGATCCTGCGTCGCACTGACATGCATGACAGCTCATTAGAGTTCGTCTATGACATGAGACCCGATGCAAAGGAAGCGAAACGGCTCACATCGGCATTTAAAGTCAAATCGTGCTGGCTGTACCTGTTTGACACGCAGGTCGCACTCCTGGAAGTCCACTTGGTCCATTCGACAACAGTCGCCGCAACGGAAACTATCCCGCTGAATCTCCGAATGGTACTAAAGCTTCAGGATATCATGCGTCGTGTGTATTCACCGTACTGGAGCGTCTACGGCAAGCCGGATTCAACGGTTCATGAGGACATTCATGTCCCGTTCCAGTCCAGATTGAGAAGGAAATCGGGCACTGCCGAGCAAGTGACGGAAGCGGTTTTTGGAAACTTTGTCGTCGCCAGCGACATGATCTGCGTCGATCAAGCGAAAAACATCAGCGACAGTCGATGCGTTGACACAGCAAAGGTGGAACCCGATGGACTCCGCTCAGCCGTGCAAGTGGCGATCGATCATCGAACCTCGGTACACAATCATCGCGAACCGCTGACTACGGCAATCTGGCGTGAGTTGTTAAACCCGTTAGTGCCCGTCCAGCAAATGGCTCCATCGGAGTCAGACAAAGCCTTTCCCCTCCACTTCGAACACATTCAGGACGACCGCTGTCCGCTGATGAGTTATATCGCTGTTGCCGATCCCGAACGAACGAACACATACTCAAATGTGTTTGGAATTCGTCAGATCAGTCAGGGCGATTGGATTCGACTTGCGGGGATTGATGACGAAGGAAACTCGGCCGAATGGCCATTCAGTCCCGAGTTCTTCGAAGACCAGCGTCGACCGCTGAAGGGATTTGCGTATGATCGATTCTGGCATCCGACGGGCGAACAACCGGCCCAGCGAGGTATGCACGCCACTCGCTGGCTCAGTTCCGCATACAGTTTTTCTGCCGTTGGACGAGCAGATGACAGTGTATTCTTTCGTGATGACTATGCGGGAGCGCTGGCTCATTTTCGGCACCACTATTTCGCACTGTTCATGGTCGCACTCTTTCACCGAGCCTCTTTGCTGAGATACAAACATGCCTTGTCGGAACATGCGGGAGCGTTGTATTCGTCGGCAAATAGCGATGAAGAACGCAGCGACAAGTTCCACACGCAAACAGTTCGGTTGCAACGAGAGTTAATGCGATTTCGATCGGTCTACTGGTTCTCTGAAGTGAGTAATCAGATTCAGGGACAGGAACTGTTCCGCATGCTGCGGCAACATCTCAATCTGGATAACCTGTTTAACGAAGTGTGCGGCGATATCGATCAGGCTTCCTCAGTATTACATCAGCAGGCCGATGATCGACGGCAGGAAGCGACGTGGACATTGACGCTTCTTGGCGTTGTGTTCGTGCTTGTTTCGACATTTCTCGATCCGTTTAAAGACCAGATCAAAGCGACACCTGGAAATGGCCTGTCCGGTGCATTGGCTGCTCTTGCGTTCGTTGGCGGGCTTTTCGGAATCATCGCGCCTAAAGCGATTCAGGATCTATGTCACAGACTGTTTGCGATGAAGCCTGTCGATACGAGCACTCGTCCACTTGCGTTGACCGGGACAGTGTTTGGAGCAATCGGCCTGCTGCTGCTCCTCGTACTGCCTACGGGCAGCAACGAATCGAAGCCTTCAAACCCGGCAAATGACAACCCAACACCTATCGTTGGAGGTGCTGATCTCAAAACGCCGGAGGCTCGTCAGGATTCAGTGGGATTGACGGGGACTTCGGCAGTTTCGGTACCGGCGGTCGAGGCGTCACCGAAGCAGCCAGAAGAGGCTCCAGCCAACACGATACCAGCAGAGGCGACGCCAGCGGCAACTCCGCAAGCTTCGACACCCGAGCCTGCGGCGGCGACAGCGGAACCAACGCCCATGCCCTCCGAGCCAATTTTTCAGGAGCCTGCGAGATCTGATTCCAAAAATGATTCCAAGTCAGCAACCGGGTCGAATTCAAGTCGCGAAGATTCTGCTCCCCAGTAGCCAAAATCCGGCAGTCCCCCACCGGACCACGAGAAAGGAGATTCGGGCGACAGTCCTACCAACCGGTCGACGCACGCCTGCTCACCGAAAAAACACACGGTCGTATGTCCGATGACGAGCAGGTTTTGGAAGCCGGGTCCGCCGAAGAATGGATCCAGATACTCGGCAATGAGGACTGGACGAGCGTCAGAACGGATCAGCGTGAGACGTCCCTCACATCGCAACGTGGAAGTCGGGATGGCTTTCTGCGCGGCAATTGCGTCTTCACTGGTTAATCCGATCGACTGCCGATCGGCTTCCCTGATGACGCGAATTTCCGCGTCCGTTGGTGGTGGTACCAGTCTTCGCAGCGCTCTAATGTGACCTCGATCGTTGGCAGCCACCAGATCGAAGTGGCGACTCCAGCATCCCGGCGGAAGCTGAAGTAGTTCAAAGACTTGTTCCAGAGAGGTCGGCATGATCTTTGCGACCGCTGGCCCATGATGGTCGATAATGTGGCATTGATTGATAACCGTTGCAGGAAGATCCAGTGTAAGTTCCACAAGCACGGGCTTCTGCCCCGCAGCGAGAGCATTGTGGATACCTGCTGCATAACTGGAAGCCTTCGCCCCCCACGACAGTCCCACATCTTCAAAATCCACACCCTGAGCCCGAAGCAACTCACGGATCGTCACCATCTCAAGGTCAATACCACCCAGAAAGAACTTGAATGAAGCAGCAATTGACATTGTGGCGGTGTCTTTTCGGGAGAGGAAACATCAATGATGCAGCATTCGTAGTGTCTCAAGTCGGTTAACCCCTTCGAGACGCATCAACATGCTTTAGAACCGAGTCTGTAGGCATGGTCAAGGCAATCGAAATGGAGTGAAGGGAGTCGCTGGTTGCAGCACGTGTTCTCGCAGTTTGGTAGCCTGTCGTTGCATATGAACGAAGTACGATTGTGGGTCTTTCTCACTGATGTTCGTTCGACACTGCCGGTGGAGATTTCTCCAGAGACTTTTCCGAATGAAGATTTGTATCTCAGCCAATGTCTGTGTCGCAGAGGATTTCTCGCGACAATCGAGTTCTAATGACTCAAGGCTTTTGATCGCCTCGACAGCGGCCTTATCGAACAAAAAACTGAAAGGAAACGCCAGTTCTACGGCCAAGGGGGCAAAGTGCAAGTGCTTCTCGTTCAGGAAACCCACGGAACTCAACAGGCCCGCAGATTTGATTGCCAAACTGGACAGGTGACAAGCGAGTAAGAATGCCGTATGCCGCATTGAATCGATCACGAGGTCAACGTTTGGCATGTTCGGTAGTTGTGTCCGAAGTTGCCCCCTTAGATGCGCCCGTAGGGAATGATTCCAAAATGTCACGGCACTGATGTTCAAAGCCCGGACAGCATCCGTATTAGCAGCCTCGCAGACTTTTTCGGCCACTTCTCGCAAAGGATCCCCGAGACTCTCTAATGAGGGGACATCATCCACTGATCGAGAGTAGTTATGGATTCGGGCCTTTACGATGGACGCGGCAATTCGCCCACTTCGAAATTTGTCATGAGACAGTTTGAGTTGGGAATGAACAATTTCTGGATCAACAAGAGCTTCGTGGGTGAGTTCACTGCATTGACCTTGATCATCCATTTGGATGACACCGATGTTCAACTGGAGCAGATGGTGAATGACAGACGCCGGAAGAAAGCCATTGCCGCAAATGATCAAGATCCTGATGGACCTTACATCGATCTTCGCCGTCTCTGCCTCGTCAATAAACAGCAACGTATTGTCTTCGAATGAAAGTCGGGGAAACGATCGAAAGACGATCGCTATACTGTCTTGCACAGCAAACGAAGCCATTTCAAGTGCCGACATCTGCTGCCTGTTGGAATCTGGAACGGGCTCGTGAGATGCAATAGAAGCACGAGACTGCACCATCACATTGGCCTGCATGCTGTCTTGTCCAAGCTCAGCGATTCGATAACGACCATGTCCAAAAGCGGGGTTCTTTCCAGCATGCGCGTATTGCCCGAAGACGAGAGCCTGAACTGCAAGGGGGTTCTTGACTTGAAGTTTCACCGACCCCGTCACTCCGCCTAGATCTTCGTTCTTTCCACTGCGGAAGAATGGTTGCCATTGCAGGTGCCGACTTTCGAGGACCTCCTGAACGTCGTCGTCAACAATCGTCTCGCTCGACTCGCACATCGGAAAGGAAGCGATGCGTAGTTTATTCTTCAGTCGGTCGACAATTGACCGCACCATCATCGCAGCATGAAACCAGTTTTGGTCCAGGCAGAGTGTTTGCGATTGCTCGCTCTGTTGCGAACGCGGACGAATAATTCGAAGTGGCGAAAAGAACTCAATCGTCAATGCCTCTTCGCCCAGACACTTCGCATATTGAGAGTGAAGGAACTGGTTAGACAGCGGCGTCAGAAGTTGTCCTCCGAGGCGAGCGCCGGTCACGTCGTCCCAAATGGAATGCACCACGAAATTACCACCCAACCCTGTTCGACGAGCAACTCTCTGCCGGCCCAGTTCAGCCAAGCCCGAAATCAGAGAGATCAAGAAGTCCGTCGGTTGTTCTGGTGCGGATGCGAGTAGCGTACCACCGAAGGTGAAGTTCATACCCTGATGAATAACACCATGAACGTCTGGCACGGCAAGAAGTAAGTTCTCCGGAAACGAACTGGTCTGCTGGTGACGTTCCTGCCAAACCTTGTTCGCCGTTCGAATCATAGCATGGAAAACAGCCCCGGGATTTCTCGGTAGTCGGAGATCGCGCGTAGCGATCAGGCTGATTCGAAAACGAAAAAGGGAATTCACGCCAGCCACTCGATGCGGAGAAGGATGAGGAGCCATCAACCCATTTTCGTCATTTCAACAGGAGAGTTCAAGTCGACTGCAACGACACAACTATGTAACAGGTGCAAGTTTCAGATTTCAAATCTGAAATCTCCAACACTTGTCGCGGCAATATCGAGCGCCACTATGAACAGTTCCGCCGAAAGCAAACGAGCCGCCTCGCTCGATGATCGATCGGCAAACCTCGGGGACATCCGTCATCAGGTTGGAAGGAAAGGATTTTGGCAAACCCTGTTGTTGAGCCTCAGCCTGATTTGCCGCACAGATCAGAGCGTAGACAACTGCCCCCTGGTGCGGTGGCAAGTGGAGATCGCGCGTAGCCCGCAGAAGCACTCGAAAGCGATAGAAAGGAGTCACGATCCGCACTCGAAGGAAAGGAAGAGGAACTGGAATTGATCCATCTTCCTCTTCTCGCCCTGGGAGTTCAAGCGGCCCGCACTTAGACAGCCGTTGCTGCTACCAGATTGAGTAACGGAAATTGAACAATGCCCACAACTTGCTGTGTTGCAGGCACCTTTCAAATTTGAAATTCCGGATTTGATATCCCGAAGACCTGCGTCGCTGCGAGCAATTCGGTTTCTTCTTGAAAGCTTTTTTGCACGCAAAGATAAAGTTGTTCCCACCTGCGTCGCTGCGAGCAATTCGGTTTCGTTGGGTAAAGTGCTTTGGGGGCTAATGACCTGTTCCCACCTGCGTCGCTGCGAGCAATTCGGTTTCTACTTCGATGACAGCTCGCTTCCCGGATCGTTCCCACCTGCGTCGCTGCGAGCAATTCGGTTTCGGTTCGCCGGGTCAATCTGCCTCTCTCCGAGTTCCCACCTGCGTCGCTGCGAGCAAATCGGTTTCAACAACCTCATTTCCTGGACTTACAATACGGCACCGGCGTTCCCACCTGCGTCGCTGCGAGCAATTCGGTTTCTGCTCAAGTGTTCACATATTGCGTCAGATTCCCACGCAACACCTTTTCCGCAAAGCACTTGTGACCAGACAACCAATTCATCGGGAATTCTCCTCGGACGTACACTCAGAAGAACACGCTTCCGCGAGCCCTTGTGAGCTGCAGTTTCCGTGCTGTCGCCAACCTCAAGCTCAGTCCACGCTCCTGCCACTCAAAAACCAAACTCAGATACAACCGTAACCAGGCTGGCATCTGATATGTGCGATCATTACAGACATCGGAGGAAAACCGTCGACGCGGAAGGCAGTGCCCAAACTCCGCCCGATCACTGCAAATCACGCAGATAAATTATCACGACAGGAATCTCACTCGTCAACAGTGACATGAATAAGTTGCTCTCACCAATTCGTGGCTTTCAATTTTGCCGCAAAGGCGGAATTCCTGTATTGGGAGTTAATGGTTTCAGTGGCTGATTCACATTGTCGGTCACTTGGCCGTTCACTTTGCGATTCTCCACGAACCATTCATAAAGTTTCTCTTCCGGGTTCCTGCCGGATCTCACCGGATATGAGACGCTGGAGGCTACCGGCATGCCTGACAGTACAATCATTTTATGGTGATCGTTGATTGTCATCGGGTACGCCTCTGCCCATTCGCTCACACTCTTGTCGCTCGCTGTGGAGAACCGACTTGACGTCAACAGATCCTTCTGAACTTTGTATCTGGCGACGCGATTCACCAACTCAATCTTCTGTGGTTCGATCGAAACAACTCCCAGCCCAACTGGCTTGCCATAGCCGAGTCGATGCTGAAACTTAGGGTCTGGCTTGAGCGAGTAACACAAAAGTTCCAGTTCTTCGCGTGTCAGGTTCTCGAACGTCACATGAAACTTGAACTCCGTTCCGCACTTCACTGGTCTGATCCATGACTTCTGTTTCAAATCATGACCGGGTCGTGACGTGCTCCAGCGTTTCGGCTGATCGGCACCAAGCGTCCTGGGATCAATCACATAGAATTTCCAGCCCTGGATTTTGATCTTGTTCCTGGTTTGACCTCGATCGAACAACTCCGAGCGAATCCGTGATGTACCTCCACTGAAATAAAACTCCGGACAGGGCAGTTTCGGCGAGCCCTGGATTGGCATCGGAAAGCAGCCGTTCAGTTCCTGATGCGGAGCCTGTTGGGGGTTCCGCAGCTCGACCTCCGTCAGCAGTTTTTCGCTGACGGCGTCCGACACATTGACACGGCCTTTGTAACCGTTTGGAAGTTCCCCAGGTTGCTGTTCATCAGTCTCTGAAATTCCCTCCATCACCCAACCAAACAATTTCTCCGCCATGGTGACTTCCGTTCGTCTCGGATCCATCGGACGTTGTTCGGGATGATGCAGCAGGCTGTAATCATTCTCCGCTGCATTCCATAACCACCGAACGCCTTCACGCCAAATGGCTGAAACGGACAACGATGCAATTTCAGTGGCTGACTTCGGTGTGAAGTACACGAGATCACCCTGCTTCAGTTGACGCGGGACCACGTCGGATTTCAGTCTCTTGAGTCGTTTGAATGGTTTTTGACCCTTCAGCTCAGTTGCGGATCGTTCTTCAACAGCCGAGGAAAGTGGGTGAGCGACGATCGAATCAAAATCGGAACAGGCTTGCTCAGCCTCCAGCAGCAAATTGTCCGAAACGGACCCAAAGCTGAACCTATTGTCTGTCGTGCACCACTCAGACTGCACCGGAACAAACAAACTGAATGTAGAATCTTTGTTGCCGCCGGGGGGCGAAAGAGATCTCACCACTCCCGGAATTTTCGCCGATGATCCTGCGGGAATGGCCTTCACACTGGGTACAGGTGACCACTTGACTGGTCGCAGCAGATCGCCTCGGTCAGTCTCCTTGGTAAAATCAGTATTCGGTGGCTGATTCGCAGATGGCCTGCGAGTGTTTTGGTCCCATGCCAATTCCTGAAGCGTCTCGGCGGCAAGATCCACCACTTTAAATGCCGAATGGAAGCAGAGGTTTCCCGCTATATTTCTCTCAACGTAGACCGGCATTCTCACGAGACTCGGGCGAGCCTTAATGAGTTGGTCCCAAATTGCATTCTCACCGCTGTTTCCGACCGGGACAAACGACGTCCTCCTCTCGTCCCATTTGAAGTTCGGCAGCGTCAAGGGCAACAGCATTCGTTTAAGAACAGGATGACCGTTGTCTTCCACTTCTCGTTCAATGATCATACCGACAGCAGACCGCGACTGATTCATACTGCTGCGAATAGACATGGCGTGGTTGCCAAGGACTCGCATTGCAGAACCGCTGGCCATCTCCGCGATAGAACTGAGCATGCCTTTCAGAGCCGTGCCAGCAATCGCGGTCTTTCCGTCGATCTGAAAGTTTTCAACGAGGGTCGTGTCTGTTCCGTTCACTTTGACTTTGCGATGGCGATTGCCGAAAACGCAGGGGGACTGCGTCCGAAGCGTGCATTCAATTCGACCACTGAATGTCAGCGATACATTCTCTGCGGATGCCAAATAGCGATCATGCAAAAGCTCTGCGGCCTCTGGGCAAAACGCTGTGCCTGCTGTCGGTATCGTAACCAGCGTATTGCAGACAGCCTTTTTGGATGTTGAGTGCTTTGGCTTGCTGAGAGGAGGAACAAAATGATAAGGGTTGATGAACTCACTCATGTTTGCACTTCCTCCAGCGAATTGCCTCGGACTGCATCCAGGCAGAGGTTGAGGTAGTCGTTTGCCAATGCCACGCAGTCTTCGGTCTGCCCATTTCGCACCAATTCAACGACCCGGAAAAGCCAGTTATTCAGATCGCCAGATTTCGGTGCGTCCATCCGTTCAGTCAACCTGGCAGCGTCTATGCCAGATTGTCTCACGGAGATGATTTCAGCGACACATTCCCCAAAGCCCTTGGTCTCGCCGTAACCGAACGTGATGTCGCCTTCGATCAGATCACGCATTGCAAGTGCGACGGCCCCCAGCATCTTCCTGGCGGAATCGTTGTCGTCCGGCAAATCAAGGGCCAGTGTTCCGGTCAGGGTTGGCCCCTGAAAGACCAGAGCGTTGTACTTCTTTGACGCCGCCGCACCACCAGTGAAACGATCGATGGCCACCATTTCTCTCAGGTGCAGCTTCAGCTCTTTGTCTCCAACAAAGTCGCTGCACCATATGGCCGACTGCTGTGATTCGAGACCCAGCAGTCGCCACACAAACTCTGGTGACTGTTTCGTCACTGGCTCAAGCTGCCCGTGCGGACTGACACCAATCCCCGAATGCATCGTCCGCAGAATTTTCTCCGTCTGACTACGAAAAGCGCCTTTGAAGCTGGCAGCCGGAAGAAGTGGCTGGGCATAAAGGTCCCATTCCCTTCCGTTAGAATTGGAAGGGGGAACGATTCGACAAGTGACCATTCGTGGAGAAGAATCCGGTATTGGCATGGGTTGTCCCAGGAAGAATTCTTCAACGCCCTTCTTAAACGCTGGGGGATTCTGGTTGAGTCCTGATGCGATCAGGGTCCTGGCCGGATCCAGCGTTGTGAATGCCGACGAGAACTTCAGCCGAATCCTGATCGCAATCCGGCGGCGTCTGATCGCATCTACCGGTGTTATAACCGTGAGTGGCTGAGTCTTACGGCCAGATGGAGTCCATTGTTCAATGGACTCAACCTTCACCGCCATACGGCCCCAGCCATTTCGCGTATCGGATCCCATTTGGGGAGGTGCACACTCTGGCTTCGAATTGAATGCCGCCAATGCTGTCTGCAGGAGTTTTGCCGACTGGTTGACGAAGTCACTGCTGCCGCGGTCATGATCGACAATGAGTCGCACCTGAAACGAAAGACCAGCGGGGACCGCTTCGGTGTTGTAAAGAGCACCGTGTTTGACGGCACCAGTTCGCCGATTGATGCTGATATGCTGTTCAACAAAAGTCAGTTGCGATGGATCAAAGAAGGGAAGATGTCGCCCAATTGTTTTGTTGTCGGGGTGTTCTACCAGGAATGCATCTTCAAAGACGACTGCTCCACCAGCGCCTTCATCGGCCGAAACAGAATCAGATGAAGACGGTTTTCCCAGCATCCATTCGATGAGCTGTTTGTTCTTTTCATAAACGGCTGGTCGAGTCAGCCATTCTCGAATCACTCCCTTGAGTGAAGATCCGGGGATATATGGTTTCCCGCAGTAGTCGCGAGCAATCAAAGCGTCGCAGTCTTCCACTCCGTCGTGAACCTCGTCAAGTTCTGCCCGAAACATCTTGTCCTGGGCCAGTTCGCCCAAAGCTCTCAGATCGTGCGTGCTGACTCCGGTATGGATGGCAAGCGGACTTTGCGTCGTCAGACGTGCCGTAATGACGCAGCGATGCGGACTTGACGCTGTGCTCTCTGGTTGTTTGGCAGGTCGCGTCAACTCCAACGAGAAGGTCTTTCTTTCAACCAGCGATTGCCAATGTTCAGACTTCACAAACGCTGCGCCAGCAACTTCAATTTCACCGAAACCATTCTGAGGAAGAAAGATGTTTGTGTGGTGTGTGTCGCCATAGGCCTTCTTTGCCCATTCTGGTAGCGGCAGACCATTCGCCAGCCAGTCGGCAACGACTGCTGAAGCGGCCTGCTCGTTTCCGGCCGAGACCTTCATGACGAAAACACTTCCCGGATCAACAACGAGTGTTGGGTTGTACGGAAAAGACTTCTGCTTGTCGGCCCGTTTCGCAGGATCGGATTCTGTACTGAAGTCAAAAACCTGATCAACGCTGTAGCGATATTGACGTGCCTGAAATCCGCCGACAAGGCTATCGCTCTTGAATCTTCGGTCAGGAATCTCAGTCAAAGCGTTTTTTGAGGCCTGCTGCCAGAATTCGGCATACAACGCATCGATCTCATTGAGCGATTTCATGCAACCCGATGCATCGACACACTTCCGTGGATCAATCATCAACGCTGGTCCTCGAAGGACGATCACATAAACTCGTTGACCGTCAATGTCGACAGGAGGAATCTGGCGAGGAAAACTTCCCGCGGCAACAACCGTACCCTTGCCCCGGGCTTTCGTTTTGCTGACGCTTAGCCAGCCCGTTTCAAGAAGGCTGATCAATTGCGTGACCGCGGCTGAGCAGTCTGCTTCCGTGGGAGCAAACCCTTTTGCATCGGGACGGCGGTCGATCGAGAGCGTTGCACGCCATGCCTTTCCATGGGGCCGAAGTGACTGATAGGCAAAGAGATTTCCCGAGTGGGCTCGACGCATCCCACTGTCAATTGCTGTTCGCACTCGCAATTCGGTCGGAACTCGACAGATTCCGTATGAATCGCTGACCTTCGTCCAATCTGATGATTTCCAGTCGGGAAAAAAGGCTGGAGCTGACTTTGCATTCCATTCGGCGTCTATATTCGCCGGCAGAGAAGCAAAGTCGTGAAATGTTTCATCCACCAATCCCAGCGATTTCGGTATGACTCTCGGAATCGACGGGGCTTTCATGCCTGTGTCGGGGCCATTTAATGAAATGTCGACCGGCCGAGCGGTAGTTAAGCGAATTCTGGCGAACCAGCGACAGAGTTCCTGATACGATCCGGTTTTCTGTACACTGTCTGGAAAGTCCAGGGATAGCGGATTAGTTCCGAGCACTCGATGCAATAGGCCAACAACCGATCCTCGCAATGCTTCACCCGGGATTTCCTGGCGAGTTTCGTACAGGTTGCCGTTTGCCAGTCCTTCCGGGACGCACACGGGATCGGAAAACGTGAAATCGATCAGGAACTGCTGACAATCGGCAGGGATGTCGAAGGGTGCTGGCTTGAAAGTCTCGATGCTTGCCTTTTTAACGTCAGCAACTTTTGTCAAACGCCCAAATCCCACAGTCTTCTGTGAACCAAAAGAGATGACCCATCCCAACGCTGTCCGGATCCGGTCAAATTGTTCCCGTGCTGCCGTTTCACTCTCCGCAAAGAATCGCAGTTCACCAATGAACTCTACAAGTTTGCCAGGTTTGATGGGGCAATCGAGAACTCGCAGCATCCTCGAATCTGTGGCTCCACTTTCCGAATCCATCTTGACCTGCGTCACGGTTTGTATTCCTGCCCGTGCAGGATGATCAGCCGGTTCAGATGACGGATTTGATAAGAGATCGCTGAACTGAATTGGGTAGCGAACCGCATGAGCATCAAGGTTCTCTTCCTGAGAAGTCGTGAAGTCCTTGCTCTCATCACCAGATCTTTGAATGCTCCTGCTGAGTTCTTCACTTCGCTTTGTTGCAGCCGATTCAATTCCAAGATCTTCCATCGCTTCGCGGACTTTGCCCTGAAGCTGGTCACCCGGTATCACCAACAGGCCATCGGCATTTCGCATTGCGATTGCATCGATTCCCCAGGGCCCGACATCTGAGGCATGAATCAAAAGTGGTCCGCGCACAGTCAGGCTGACAAGCACTTTTACTCCAATCATCGTCATGCCTTTCCTTCCTTCTTCTCTGCCTCTTTTTTGTAAGAGGCGATCAACTCGCGATCCAAACTGCTGAGATAGTCCCACAATTCCACGACGTGATACCACTTTGCCGCGAGACTTCGGATCTGGCCCCAATCGAGTGGGTCGTTGAGAATGTTGAGCACCTGACTGCTTGCGACATTTTCCGTAAGGACCGTTTCAGAAATCCGTGCAGTCAGCTTGCCATAGTGAGTGCTTTTCAACGAACTCTTCGCCGAATCTGACGGTAGCTCTTCTGACTTCAGCAGTGTCGCAAGTTGATGTAGACGCGTCCGAGGAAGGTGGACGTCATGCTTTAGCCGATTCATATGTTCGATGAGATTATTGAAGCAGAGAGACGAGAGCACGGCTTCCTTGCTGGTCATCGACGCAAACCGATGTTTTTCGCGGGCTGCGTCGAAATCACTTCCTAGGTGGTCAAACGACTCAAGGACCTGATATGCGAGGCAGTTCGCCGAGGGTTCATTATAGAAGGGAGACGTAGCCGAGATGTCCGCATTGGACGAGATCGTTTGTTTTGCACTTTCTGCAAGTTCTTTTGCCAGCGAAACGACTGACCGTATTGGAGATTTATGAGAACAAAGAACCATGCCCACAGCGTGCGTTAATTTCGGCTCATCAGTGCCACCTGTCAGAGTCCAGTTCTTTGTGTGGTCAAAAAAGAACCTCACGGTTTCAAGACCGCACCACGCCGGTACCACCCAGACCAATTCATCTCCACCCCACATCAATGTTTCGATGCGAAATCGTTCGTTTCCGGGCTGCTTATCCACATCAGGCTTTACGACTCGCCAGTATGGGCGATTCTGAACACGCATATGGTCCACCAGACTTCGCATCAGTATGCGACGCTTTCGCAACATGTGCCGGTCAACAGCCCGATAAGTCTCCAGGGTATTCGCTTTATGTCGAATCTGCTGCGAAAACTTGTTTCCGTCGATGTAGATGACGGCGATCTTGCCGGACAACTTTGAATATGGATCCGGGCTGCATTTCTTGTCCTCGGGTACTCGCCGCTCTCCGCGAACGGCAATGTCATGCAACTCCCAAGTCGGCGTGAACTCCGCCAATTGCTCTGCGGTCTCTGCGGTTGCAGCTTCACTCCCTATCATGTGATACACACGGATCTTGGTGTCTCGGCCGTATCGCCGACGTACGGCCGTCGCCGACGATGCAAAATTCTTGTCAACAGCTTTCGCATAGGCCGTTCTGTCCTCTGCTGCACTGGACTCTTTCTTTAAATGAATTGTCGCGGCTCGTTTTCCATCGATGTCACAGAATCGACCATTCAGGTCGGAAGATTCCGCTGAGTGCAAGTCACCGATACTGACAGTTGGTGCCCTGAGCTGCCTTCGTCGAATCGTTCGTACGACATTTTCTGATGCCGCTACAAACTGGTTTTCGTCTTTTGCGAGGGAACCGACTGCGACGGCAAACGTTGCATCCTTCAGAAGCTCATGATTTCTGAGCCAATCAGAAACTAGATCTCGAATTGCCTCTGCAACATTCTTCGAGGCGAAGAATCGGTATATTGCGATTGATGCTCCAGCGGAGACGAGGTCCAGTGTAGTGCGAACCACGTTTGCCGATGATACGTCACTCGGCGATCGAACGTCGATAGTCCACGTCAATGACTCTTCCATTGGATCGATACAAGCCAATGAAATTTCGGCACGAAACAGACCCTTATCTGTAAAGAGGCGATTACCCGCTGACCAGCCTGTCAGATGTTGATGAATGCCAAGTACAAGCAGGCCCGCTCCGCGAATCGTCGAAAGGTCATCAGAGTCTGTGATGAAGCTTCCAAGGTTCACGGCCTCGATTCTCAATAGCCATTGTTTTGCATCCAAGGACATCGCCATTTCCCACTGAGCTTAGAGGGCCGAAGTTACAGCCTTGTTACCCAGCAGGAGTGTGACGCATTTCTTCGGACTACGCCAGTCTCCATAACTCCACGATCCGCTCAAGGTGGTACCAAACGAATCGACCTAGTCGTTGGCACAGAACTCGACAAGAATTCTCAGCGTAGCGATGGGTTCCTTTGGGCAACTATCGTGATGTCGACTGCTTCCAATACTGCAGAACGATCTGGCGCTTCAGTTCGTCACAAAGTGTGTGATCGGTATGCTCAAGCCGCGATAGAGTCTTGCGGTGGAACTTTGGTGCCAAGTTGGTCGCTTGTCGTTCGAATTCGATCTTGGCTTCACAAGAAAGGCTCTGCCAGAAATTCGAAAACCCCTCTGCTTCGTTCGCATTGATCACTTTCCGTAGGCCGGAAGGTGGAGAACCTAACGAACCAGCCCCCGGGTTGGAAAGTTGAGCAGAATGTTTACGCTGCGAAAATCTATGGTGTTCTCTAGAAATCGGTGTTCGATAATCATCTCGAATCGATGCAGCGAGGAATCCTGCTGGGTTGCGCCGGATTCGAGGGTCTCGGTTTCCGACAAGCGTGTCGTGAATGGCGATCTTCTCTGCAAGGTACTCCGGCGAGAATTCGGAGGCCAACTTTCTCGCGACTCTGTGGCTGATGCCGCGAGATTTGAGTTCAGATTCCCATTTTGATGAGGACAGCTTTGGTTTTAATGACTGTGAAGCTTTGGAAAGCAAGATGGTCCACTTGCCAGTTTGGCTCTTAAGAAACATTTCCACTGTTGGGGTTTCGTTCAGAAAGCCGATTGTTTGGAGTTCTTGGATGGCCGGTGTCAGCTTTCGTTTGATTTCATGGGTGTCGTAACGACGGCTGAGGCCGATGTGTTCCATCGCGAACTGACGGAGGTCGAATTCAAGCTGGCTCTTGTGCCAGAAGCGTTTGTCGAGGAATCGGTACATCTGCTTCGACACCGCCAGCTTCAGACTGAAGTAGACGTTCAGGTCGATTCTCTTGAGGTTGCCTGACTGAAAGCTCTGGAAAACCACGTCGTCCCATGTGAAGCTGGATCGCCCATCGTCGCGAAAGTCTTCGCGACCTCGAAGTCCCAGTGAGCTGATCAGATGGAAGGAATGATTCGCCCAGCGTCGACCTGTGCGGTTCCACCAGGCTTTTTTGTAATGCAAGGTCACTGTTGTCCAACGCAGCAAAGATTCGCTCAGACGACGATGTGACTTGCCGTCTCTCGGCCATCCAAGGAACTTGAGCAGTTCGTACCGAGTAAACTCGACTCGTCGATTCTGAAAACGATTCTGGACATTCGTCAGATGGATCAACATCAGCAGAACATCATTGTCGATGGCCGTTGGGAGTCCGAAGTGCTCACTGCCGGTCACAAGTAGCGTCCGGTGGACCGTCGTTTTGGCGGAGGAGTCAAAGACAGAATCTTCAAACTGCAGTGTTGTCTGTCCGGGTTCTGTTCTGGTCGACAGAGATGCAAGTGGAAACTCACACAGGTTCAGTTCATCGGTACCAAACGAGCGATCGTAGACTTCAAGGGATTGCTGCTGTTGATGGGTCATCGCTTCTGGTCGACTCACTCTTCCTCTCTCTGATTCAAAATCAAAAGCATCACTCACCTGTTTTGTTCTTTTTCGATCATCATTTCTAATATTTGTGTTTCGGCAACCGCCTGAAACCACTCCGGATTCCGGAGCACAAACCGGCTCAGACCACGTGTCGAAACCGGTTCACATCACTTTACCAACCGGCTCACGCCACATGTATTCACCGGCTCAGGCCACATCACGACCGGCTCAAATCACGTGTGTCCGGTTCGATCGCGTCCCACGGTGAACCTACAGCGCTTTGCCGCGGTTTGGCAACAGGAAATGAGATGCTGACAGAGGTGCTGACGATTCCCATCGGCACGGTTACAGACCGACGTGGCACATCCGATGCTTGCAAGCATGTCAGCAAGCATGCTGGTCGACCTGACGAGCAGTTGCATTGGCAGTCAGCCGGACGACTTTCTGCATGACTGGCAACTTTTCCTGCTTGCCAGCCAGCGGGAAACGCGCTACTGTCGAAGGCGATGATGATCGTATTCGTAAACAGCAAGGGAGGAGTCGGCAAGAGCACGCTGGCATCACATTTTGCATTGTGGGCACATGACCTAGGAATTTCGACCGCTTTGCTGGATGCCGACAAGCAGGAGAGTAGTTCAGACTGGCTTGTCGAAGCTGAACCGCAGATCACCATTCAAACGGCCGACAATCCTGATCAGTGTCTCGAGCGAGCTTTACAGCTTCAAGCCGAACATCGTCTTGTCATCGGCGACGGACCCGCCGGACTGGATGACGTCTCCAGAACCTTGCTATTGCTGGCAGACATTGCTGTCCTTCCACTGACTCCGTCGATACTCGACCTGCGATCGTTGCAACAGGCGACGGCCATACTCAAGTATGCTCAGACTTTGAATGGAGGCCGACCTGCGGGACGGATCGTTCTGAACAAGATGCGAACCCGCGACCACATTTCTGCGGAGCTGAAAGTCGCTGCCCCGACGATGGGCGTGCAAGTGGCATCAACAATTATTCGCGATCTTCAAGCCTATCGCGATGCTGCTGGGCAGGCTACAAGCGTTGGTCGACTCGGGCGAAGAGCGCAACACGCCGCTGCAGAGATTGACGATCTATTTCGTGAACTGCTAGGCGACAGACTGTCGGAATTGCTCAAACAGAAACGGCCACGCCCCGGAGGTTCATGAATTCACGTCGATCACTCACCGATGCACTTCACCTGAACGCGGAAAAGCTGGCATTTATCAATGGTGACAGTCGTGACGCATTGATCACCGAACCAATTCATTTGCAAGCCGTGGATCTCGGGGACGAATCCGAAACGAAACCGATCACGCGGCCGACTCTTCCAACTTCAGACACAGCGATGCCCATCACTGCAACGCAAGTAAGATCCCGAAAGCGAGTTACAAAACCCTCAAACGCCTCGCTGGCAACCAGCAAATCACCGCCGACTGATGCCGTCGGAATGACTCTCGCCAATGTCCTGATTCCATTAACAACTCGACTACATCCCGATACAGCACTCGCTTTGAAACGAGCATCCCTCGAACAACGCCTTCGAGGTTTCTCGCCAGCCACCGTGCAGGAAATCGTGGAAATCGCCGTCTCTGAATGGCTTGAGCAGAACAGCTTTCTTTAGGCATTCCGCCTGTAGTATGTTCACATCTTGAAGAACCCCAACATTTCTCGCGGTCGCGGGCTCTCATTCAGTGATTCTGACTGACGAGAGCCGGAGTCCGTTGGATGGTCCGATGGTTCCCTTTCGATGGTTGAAGTGTTGGAGGTTTTGCAGAGATGAGAAACGTTACTCGGTGTTCTCGAACAGGAAGAATGTACGAAGGAAGACCCAGTCAACAATACATTGAGCCGCAGCCGAGTCTGTTGGTTCGATTTGTCAAGACGGTTCTTGGTTACTTTGGCTTCTTCGTGTTTCACGTGAGCGAGCGCCCGATTCATCGGCCTCGACGGTACTACCCATCAACAAGACCCATGTTGCTGTGTGAGTGATTAGTCGAGAATGATTGAACTGCTCCGGTACTGGCGTGCGAAAATTGCTTCGCCGTCCAGTATCGGACTTTCTCTCTGTTAAAGGATCAACACCATCCAACGACTCTTCATTTATGCCGGTCGTCAGCAACTCCATCCGCCTTCATACACGCGGCCTGTTTAGAAAAAAACCGAAACACGACAGGTTCACAAGTTGCATCATTTCCGCCTAGCGCGATATTTGGAGCAACACACGTCGCAAATCGATGCTGGAGTGCATCACGCCCACGGATTAATACGATTCAGAATCTCTCTGAATTGGTTGCGTTTTCCACGGGCGACACGACTGCTATACATTCGGAACAAAATCAATCCAGATTACCCCCAAGATTTGTGCCTTCGTGAACACTCTCCCAGTCCTTCTCTTCTGTCGTCGGACCTTTACCGTTCTTCTCCATTGACATGTCACACCACCTCAGATACTTAACAACTGAGGTATTCACCGCATCTTTGTACATAACGTGATCAAATGGCACTTGAATACCGGCAATCTGCCGTAACAGGCCATCGCAAAACTCTGCAGGGATCCCACACCCGCTAAAGACCGACTGCCAATAACCCCATAGCGAGTTGTCTTTCAGGTCCGTCACTAAGTTGACAGCAAGCGAGAAAAGTCGTGATACACGCGGAGATTCTATACCATATTGATCGGCAAGTCGTTGCTGAATCACCGCCGACGTCTGCTCAATGTGCTTCAAGTCAAACTCGCCATTGATTGGCCGATGCCCCTGCATTGCCCTTTCCTTGCGGAACGGAAAATCCAATCTGGCCACTGGTGATCGGGCCGTACTAGCGTTCACCAGCAAACTGTCCCCTAGGGATCGAGCAGTATTAGCTTCTAACAGCAAAAACAAAAGCCGCAAGACATCAGTATAAGCACGTTGAATTGCGGTTAGGATACGTTTCCAGTCTTTGAGCAAATCTAGATGTCTAACATCGAGGTCTGCCTCATTATGTTCTCTATCAAATTCTAAAAGCGCCAGGACACCTGCACGATAGCTATTCAAAGCGACGCCCAAGTGCCAGGCATTCAAGCAGAGTCGCCGCTCTTTGATCTTAAACGAAGACCAAAGATAAGTACCATCGAGACAGGCGTCGATAATCTCTGCGAAATCTCGCGCTGTAGGCATCCGCAGATGCAGATCTTTCACCGTCGCTGCACTAATGATCCACCGAAACTCTTCACCGTGCACACCCTTTACATCTTCAGGATCATTTAACTCGTCCGCGTAAAGTAATGATGCAAGCATCTCCCCGAGTGCCGCTACCGAGTCTGCAATAAAATCTCCTGTTCTTTCTCTTTGAGTCGATAAAAGCACAGCAGCTTTTGAGCGATGCTTCATCGCACCCCTCGTGCTGACTTCTTCCGGTTCATTGGTGTTAGGAGAGTCCGCTGAGTATTTAACTACAGCGGGAACGTAGCACTTGTACATTTCTGTAAAGGTAATATTTTCGAACACCAGCTCTTGTTGATGATAGCTATCAACTTTGCGTGCAAATTGAGAGAGCAGGAGCAACTTCTCCTTCAGCGACAGATCAGCGTCGGGTATCTCCGGCACTATCCGATAACTTTCGTAGTTTGCATCCGTAAACGCACCTGCTTCAGCTGCGGCGATTAGTCGCTCTAAATGCTCGGCGGGAAGCTTCAGTCGCAGAATGAGGCTGCCCTCAAAGAATCCAATGCTTTCAAAGTCGCCTAAATGTTTCTTGACCACTGCCATGATCCTTGCCTTCATGTGGTCCAATGAGTGGGCTCTGTCTGGTTTATATTTGAGATCAACGACCAATCGGGGACTAGTGCCACATTCTTTTTCGAGTTCCGTCTCGGGAACGCTGGCAGCATTGTGCGTGTTGCTTCGTCCAATTCCATGATCCATCAAGAACTGTACTGTGGACTCAGGGAGCCCAAGTTCATTCGCTGCAAGATTGTCGTACTGGCATAGCTTCTCACACAGACGCAGAACGACCTTTGACTCAACCTCTTTGCAGTCCGTTATTCGGCTCCAACTCCCGTACGTGGCAACGCACATGCCGTACTTGTCATTGAATTCCTCTCTCGTGAGACAACGCCTTAAGCGGATTTTCTCCACCAACTTCATGAAAGCAGCGCTGATCGCAACTCGCGATCCCCCCCGCCCGTCGTTCTTTTTTTTCGTGTTCAAAGGGTAATTCGCTTTCGGTGGTGGACGAATGGATCAGGCCCTCGTGCCGAGTCGCTACGAAGATCTACGGCGCGTCTACGGCGCGTCTCTGGGCGTGTATTCCACGAGTATAAGTGAAATTTCCACAGAAGTGTAATTCTCAGACAGCGATCTCGTGACTTTACTTGTCGCAGAAACGTGCTTGTCCGTGTCATGAGTCAACGTTGATGCAAGGAGTCATTCGATGAGGCCTTCAGAATTCTTGCGCGAAATGTGTCAGCGGTGCCACAACTCCGGAACGATTTTGCAGGAGGGGATGGTGCTGCTCACTGATCAAGCACAGGTCTGTTCTATTGTTCATTTTCATCACTCGGGAATGCCATGCGTCGAGCCTGTATCGGACAGTCCGCGACTCGACATTGGACCATTGCCCTTGGCAGTGCTGTTGCCAGATGGATCAAGCGGAACTGCAATTGTTGTTTCCTTGGCAACGGCAGAAAAGTTGGTGCAAGCAACAGGTCTCATTTTCCACTTTCAGGAGTAATCAACATGAAAAATCCAAATGCTTCCGAATTTACGGTGCCAGTTTACAGGTCGGCACTCTGCGGGGCTCGATCAAAGATCGGCCTTAGAGTCGTCAACGGCGAAGACGCCGACTCCATCGCCACGGATGTTCTGGCAATGTCCCTTCGGTTGCAAGAGGAAGCGGCGCAGCAAGAAACTGGTCAGAGGAAGGAAATGCCTTTCTACGAAAGCGGTAGCTGGGCCTATGGCGTTGGACAGCGGAGAGCGATTGACGCCCTGAGAAAAGAGCGAGTGAGGCAAGATCATGCTCCGCTTCTGTCGAAGAACGTCGAGGACGCAGATCACCGTGCCGAAGAACTCGCAAATGCAACAGAACAACAGCGGATCGTTCAACAGGGACTTCTCTCATTAGAATTTCAGGACGCAGTCTATCTTTTTTGCCGCTACTGGATGGACCTTTCAAATAAAAGTATTGGTGAGTTCTGGGCCGAATTAACAGGCGAGCATTTGTGCGAAAGAACGCATGTCATGCGAT
The DNA here is from genome assembly GCA_052034165.1 of Planctomycetota bacterium. Classification (GTDB taxonomy): domain Bacteria; phylum Planctomycetota; class Planctomycetia; order Planctomycetales; family Planctomycetaceae; genus SXXK01. The sequence goes on from JBPOIW010000098.1 coordinate 34,843, forward strand.
TTAAAATCGCCAATGATCGATTGCGCCGAAAACTAGAATCTTTTGTGCTCTGATTTCAATCGTTATTCTGTCAACATCGCTTAGAGTTGCGAACCGCACAGGCTTCCGAGAAATCTCGGAAGCCTGTTTTTATTTCTACCCGTCAATCCACGACTGGCAAGTTAGCTGTTGCACCGATTCCCATTCCATTGCTTCGGCAAGAAAAAAACAACATAGACCTGCGCATGTTTGTCTCGCCAAACGAATACTTGTCAGTGGCCAACAACAAGTGTCACGCATCGATCGTGCTAAGAGTGACGTTATTACCTTTGTGATGCGAACTACCTTCAAAATCTAAACCTAGGAATCGATCATGGCGTCAAAGAAAGCGCAAGATAATGCACCGGGGACGGAGCAAGGCAAATCAGAGACAAGTCTGATTTTGCCAAGCGAGGTCGTTGTCACCAATCATCGGGGAGATATTCTGACCGACTATCGAGACTCGATTCTTGGACAACATCTGAAAATTGTCAGTTCCGTCATTGATGCACTGCAACGGGCTGTAGTCTGCGGCAGTTATTTGAATGACGTGAAGAGCATCGTGCCTCACGGTGACTTTACCTCGTGGATTCGAGACAACTTCGCTGCGGAGACCGGATTCAGCGAGAGAACAGCACAACGTTACATGAAAACGGCTCATTCGTTTTCGAAGTTTGTGTCCGCCAGTGGTCAAAACAAGCTTGAAGATTGCCTTTCCAATCCGCGACTCCTTCTCGAACGCGTCCGGGAATACCACGATCAGTGCGGACAGGACTCAAAGACCCAGAAGGCAACAGTCGATCCTAACCAGTGGCAGTCGCCAGAACTTGTGATTCAGGCAGTGCGTCAGGTGCTTGGTGGCATCGAGTGCGATCCTTGTGCCAGTGATGATGGTCCTACTCTTGCGGAGATTGAATACAGACATCAGGACGATGGACTTAGCCAGCCGTGGCCCGGCACCGGGTGGGTAGCGCCAGGGCATACGGACATCGACTTTACTCAGTGGTGCAAGAAGGCGTTGAGTGAACTGGAAGCTGGGAACCTTTCTGAAGCGATTCTCTGCGTACCAGAGACGGAGCTTCGACTTGTTCCGGAGATGTATCGCTACCCGATCGCGATTTCATATCTGCCGCTCACGGTGAGCTACACAACCGACTCAAAGTCACTTCAAAAGACTCTGCCCACTTGCAGCACGTTCGTCTATCTGAGCGCTGCACCTCGTACGGAACAGTTTGCTTCGGCGTTTCGTGAGATTGCTGCTGTGTTTCAGCCCGTGATGGCAGAAAAGAAATAGCACTGCCAAGGCACTTCGAATTCTAAAACCAATATTCACATCCAGAACTTTCTGATCCTCCGTATTTCTTAAAGGGAAATATTCCAATGATCCACATGCCAATGAACTTCCTTGATGTTCCGGTACCACGTCGCACTAACAGCGAGAAAACGACCTGCCGAGTAGTTGTTGTTCTGGGGGGAGTCAAAGACTCGCTGCTTCGCTACTACCTTTCACTTCCCGATCTTTTGGTCATCCTGTTCGACAATGTGGTTGAAGTCGAACGAAAGCGAGAGTTGCACAAGGGAAAGCCACTGATTGCATTCTCTCTGGGAGAGAATGAGACAACTCGCTCTGTCTACAGTGATGCTTCGGACGAACGTCGAATCGCCTCAATGGGACAGGCAAGCACAAGTCTTGCCGGTGGCTTCTGTGGGCAGGGAACCAATGCTGAATTGGCTGCAAGAATGGCCCTGAATGCGTCAAGCATTCGAGATTTCTGCAACTCATTGCCCGACCTTGCGTTTGTTGGTACGAAGGGAAAACTCGGCCGAGTGATTCTTGATGTCAAGGCGAGCACTTCTGGTGCCGTCGGAAATGGTGCCCGGCCAGTCATCATTGATGCAATTGTGGGATCGCTGCTTCGCCTTGGCATCCCCGTCGAGGTTCGTCAGGATCTCCTTGGTCCCATGACATTCGCGTGTACCGCCAGACGAGCACGGCCAAACTATGCAGTTGCACTCCTCAAGACACTCTATCGGATGCTGAAGCCACCGGAACCGAGTCGCTATCTGGAGACGACTCGCCTTGACCTTCATAATCTTCCGCCCGTTTCAGAGAACTCGAACCTGAGGGACGGCTGGATTCTGGCGGACGAAGTTGCGCGGGACAGTCAGGCAATGGTTCAGTACCTTGACATGACTTGTCCCAACATGGCAGGCGACGGGGCCACTGGCAATATTTCGTACCGGGTTACCGATTTCATGACTGGGCTTGACCGCGCTCAGGACATTGCGGGGCCTGCCGCCTCAAACCTGTCAGCGTCACTGCAGAATCTGATTGACAATATTATCCCCGATCCGTTGCTTCTCCATGAGATGAGTTGGGAGGATAACTCTCGTCAACAGAAGAGAGAATCGGTTGAGCAGATTCTTGAGCGATTCTTCTATAGCACCGACGAATCGGTATTGGATGCGATAGCAAAGCCGGAAGCGAGCTTTCATTTTCGAAACGAGATGACCTCCAGTGACAAGATCATTTTCCAACTGGAGCGCCTCAGTACGGATTTTGCTGTCACTCCTGTATCGCTCGAAGACTTTGAGCTGCGACTCAAGCTGATCAGCACCTTTGAAGATCGTCTGAATGAAGAGATCGCAATTGTGACGGAAGATATCGAGTCGGTCTCTCAAAAGATCGAAGTGGCTAACACTAAGTTCGAGCCGATTTCCTACCGAGTTCGTCATCAATATCGACCGAAAAAAAGGCTTCTTTCAAAGTTGGAGCTCGTCCTTGATGTGCTGCGAGAGAACTGGGACCGGATGCATAAGCTCAATGCAGAAAGCCAAGCACTTTCAAGAGCTCTGAGCAGTGTTGTCCATGAGAAGAAGCATCACAAGGAACGCCTTGAGTCGATTCTTCAGGTTCTGGAGTCTCATGTTCCAAAGTCGCTCCTTGCCGAGAAGCTTGAAAGTGTTTCGACGCTCAAACTGCCGCAGGCATTTCCAAAGCTCTTGAGAATTCCGGAGCTTTCGGCCGTCGATCAATTGGATCTTCTGAGCAGCTTCGCCGGTTCCGTTACAGCACGAGGACTAGCCAAGTGTGTCGGAATCAACAGCGACAGACTTGAAGACATCGCGAGAGCCATTGTCTACGGATCCTATGACGTCGAATCACCAAGCCACGATGCGAGAATTCGGCAGTCCGCTTCTGACAAGGTCATCTATGCGATTCCTCCGATGGAGCCGAAGCTCGAAGCATCACTCACTGAAATTCTGCTCCGGCTTCATCCGGGTGCAAAGGTGACGTTCTACGACACGCTGATGTTCGGTGGGAACGTCATGAGAATGAGAATTCAACGCTTCTCCTGTGTTGGCGAACTCTTCACGGGTTTGGTCGGGCACGACCTGAAGGTCGGACTTGAAGATCCGCTTGCAGCGCTGGACTCAGCGGAAGTCGAAGAAATGCTTCGGTTCTTCAACGCTCGTATTGAAGGCGATCGTGTGGTCTTCCCAGAAGCCCGTCGCCATGAGTCTCGCCGGTTGAACGGTGAAGCCTATTAGTTTGGCTGTCGTGGTTGAACAGTCAGTCGAAGGACACAGCATTGCTGCTTAACTCAGTTCTCCAAAAAACGATGATCGTTCTTCTGAAAGGTATTCTGTCATGAAAACGTATGTTCCGGATCGAAGTGACACAAGGGGATTCAAGACGTCTCCATCAGTGAAGCCAGTGGTAGTAACGAAGCCGGTTTCCCAGAGAACTTCGGTCATTCGCTGGTTCACATGGGAAAGATTGATTCTTGGTTCATTGCTACTGGGCTCCCTGATGCTGAATGGAAGGCTGAACAGCCAATTCAGAGCGGCCAGATTTTCAAGCAAGCTGTTTTACGACGGAATGACGGAACAGGTCGAAATCAGAGATCAGCTCTACAAAGAAATCAAAGTTCTGAAGGAGGAGCTGCGGAAGGCTCAGTCGGAGAAGGCCAACTCAAACGCGGCTGGAAAAGAGTCACAGCAAAAGCTTGAAGAAGCGGAAGGCAAGCTGAATCAGGCAGAAATGGAGTTGAAGCGAAAAGCCGACGAACGAAACGATCTGAGCTTACGGCACTTTCAGGGCTTGCTTGACACAGCGGAGGTGGTGCACGGAGACCCTTCACTCTCTCGTTCATTTCTGAGTGACGCAATCAGCTTCGCGAAAGATCATCAGCTTGATTATGCCACTCCAGAGAGGCTGCTCTCTAATCTTTCTGTGAAGCACGGAAACCTCGCTTCGTGTCATGTTGAAGTGCTGAGCGTACGCAGAGACCCGCTTGGCATTGTTGTCGATCTTGCTGTGACTGACGCTGGTGGTTTGCCGCTGAAAGGACTTGAACGAGCCGACTTTGAGGTTCGAAGCGGCGAGCGCCGAGTTCATATGGCTGCCGTTGGGGCCGCTCATCTTTCTGATCAACAGCATGAAACCGTAGTTCTTCTCGACATGTCCGGTTCCACAAAAGGTGCTCCACATGACGCGGCTATTGAGGGCGCGTCTGCCTTTCTCATGTCGGGATCAGTGCAGTCCAAGTTCCGAGTCTACCAGTTTGCTGACGATGTTCTTCCCGTGACTCCGTGGTCGAACGACGGTGGGCTGCACCGAGCAGCCGTTGAACGACTGACATCAGGTGGAGGTACAGCTCTCTACAAAGCCATTCGAATTGCGATGGAAGACCTCCTGACACGCTCTGGTTCGCGGTCAATTGTGGTGTTCACCGATGGAAGTGACTCCTTCAACACAGAAGATCCTGATGCAACGCTGAGGCACTGTAAAGACAAAGGAATTCAGATTCACGTACTCGCTCTCATGACCTCTGAAGTGAAAGAGTCAGTGCTTCAGAGCATCGCGGAAGAAACTGGTGGCATGTATTTGAGCACTCCGGATCCGTCACATCTCGTGGAACAGTTTGATCAGATTGCTTCAGCTTTCAAGCGGCCTGTTTATCGACTAGCGATCTTCGAGCCTGTCGATGAGCGATCACTGACAGTGCAGGTCGGAGACTTGCTACCTGTGGCTCTTACAGTTGCCGACGGGATCAAGCCAACGAAGTCGGGAAGCTGAGCAACAAAACAAGATCGCTCACGCACACACCTGTGGCATCATTCTGATGCAGGGGGAACAAAGTGTTACGAACCACTTTAGAAGGAAGATGAAATGGCAACGAAACAGACAAAGACAAACGGGAACAAAGGCCCGGCATTCCAGAAGCGGATAGGGAGTGTGAGAGGCAGCGTTTGGCTGAACTCCAGTGAAGGACGCACCTATTTCAATACAACGCTCGTTAGGCGATTTAAAGACGGCGATGAGTGGCGCGAGGTCGCCACCTATAACGGAGCGGTCGACGTTGTCGCCGCTCAGGAGGTGCTGAAACGTTGCCTTCAGTTCATACATGAGCAGGAAGACGCAGCTGAATCGTTAAGCGGTGATGAGTAGAGGAGGGCTGAGAAATGAAAAAGCGAATCAAATCAGAATTTGATGATGTCGATTTTTGCATACCCTCTGAGTTTGTGGAAGCAGCAGAAAACGCTGACGAAAGCGGGGCGTACATTCATGTGTACTCACGAGCCGAGGCGCTCGCCGATGGCGTCTTGATTGACGCAGGCGAAACAGCCAGAGAGGCCGGGTTTCGCTGCTCAGTAGCCTTTACTGTGGCCGCTTGGGATGCCGCAGTTGATGGTTCTCAGTTCGAAGGCATGGGCAGCGAAGTCGGCAGACTCTGGGACGTGCTGCAACTCTTGCGGTATGCAGCAAAAAACGGGGGCGATGTGGTGAACTTCGTGGTTTCCGTTCTGAATGCGAACGGGACGCGGAATAAAGTCTCACTTCGTGCCGTATGTGCTCCGGGGGACGATGAAAGGCCGGTCATCACCATCATGTTGCCCAATGAGGACTGAGGTGGTTTCAAAGGGCAGAAAATGACACATGCAAACGGCTGCACGGCCAAAAAAGGAAGTTCCAAGGCAGATGACGCAGCAAATGCGACACCGCTGGCGGTTTTGTAATCGTGGTAGTTGGTCGGCTTGCGTGTACCGTGCAGGGGCTGAGCTTTCAGTCTCTGCACTGACAAAAGAAGAATGAAGCAAATGAGAGTAATTCGATGAACTCAAATGACAAGGACATAGAACGACGAGGAGCCCCGAGAGTACCGCTTTCAGTCTTGAAAGCGATTCAGGAAATCGTCGATTACTGTTGGAATGAGGAGTTCATTGACTACTCAAGCCGTACGAAGGAAGACCGAAACGGCCACGTCTTTCGGGATCTTTTAGTCGTACGTAGGTATTTGCACAGGATCGGCGTGGAAACAAAAACAGGTTCGTAATTGACTCAGGGTCACACCCATGCACCACGGTGCCCACGCTTGGCTACGCCTTCGCTCGAAAAGCAAGGGAAACAACAGCCTCTGAAGGTGTTTACAAACTGTAGACATTAGGCTCGCCGAGATCCGCCCGTTAATCCAGAACGCAGCCTAGAGAAACGACTCCGCGAACTGCTTGTTTCGAACATTCTTCGGCCGATGCAACGCGTATCTGGCTGTCATTAGTTTCAATCACTACAGGGTCACTGCGCCATGAAAACTCATTCAGAAACAGTTTCGTTTCGAGCCGAGCAAGATCTCTTGAAACGAATCGATAAGGAACGAAGCGCCTTTGATCTGTCGCGGGGTGCGTGGGTGCGTGGAATTATCACGGCTCATGTTTTCCGGGATGAAGAATCGTCCTCTAGCCAGATTCCGGATGAAGTCCAGCAGGCAATCGAAGAAACGCGATCACAACTTGAGGGGCTCAGAATGCTGATCGCCAAAGCCACTTTGATCGTGCTGAACAAGGTTGGTGACGTGCCGCTCGAGGAGGCTCGGGAACTCGTCCGCAACAAACTCATCCAGAAATCCGAATCTGCTTGATGTACTTCCGAGCCAATCGCCAAAGCTCGCTGATGATTAACCCCGCTTCTTTGTCACCGTAGTCAGGAGAGAAAATGTCATGGTGGCGACCATCCAAAAACTGACTCTTCGTGCCGGTGATCGCCAAGCGGCAACAGATCTGGCGAATTACTACGCTAACTACTACGGGACTTCTGGAATCCCTGAAGGTGTGGATGGATGCTGGTTCGGGGAAGGAGCCGCTTCGCTGGGGCTAGTTGGTCAACCTCTGGAGAGAGATGCACTCAGGAATCTGATACTTGGAACTTCCCCAGACGGGAAGCAGCAACTGGTTCGGATACGGATTCCCAAACCCAAGGCGGCTCCTCAGGACGGCGAAGAGGTTCCGCCAGAGGGAACTGAAGATAAAAAGAAGAAAGACGTGCCTGAGCTGCACGTCCCCGGATTTGATGTGACTTTCAGCCCGCCAAAATCAGTCTCCGCCCTGTGGGCCGCGAGTGAGGATCGCATTCGCAGGATCATCGAACAGTGCATTAGAGATGCTGGGACCGAAAGGCTCGAATGGCTGCAGGCCCATCTTGATCTGGGGCGTCGGGGAAAAGGGGGATGCGAATCGATTCACTTGGGGCTTGTTGCTGCGCGGGTGATGCACTCGACCGCGAGAAATTTTGGTGAACCGCAGTTACACGAACACGTCGTCCTGCTGAATCTCGGACTGGGGGAAGACGGGAAATGGTCAAAGGTGGATAGTCGCACGTTGCTTTCATGGAGCAGGTTGCAGGGACCGCTCTTTAACAACACTCTTCTGAAACTCCTTTCAGAACGTCTGGGGGTCGAAGGCTACTACTCCGAGGAGAATGGCAAACGGAACGATTGGTTTGAGCTGAAAGGAGTCCCAGAAAAACTCTTGTCTCGATGGTCTTCGCGACGAAAGGAGATCCTTCGAGAAACGGAAGCGATATCCGGAGTTCGATCGTCGGCAAAAGCTCGGCAGAACGCGAACCTCAGAACCCGGCGATCCAAAACGAAATCAGGAACTCTGGACATCGAAGCCGAACGCCAGAAGTGGCGGCAAGAGGCAGAGAGGTGCGAGTTTGGTCCGAATGTCGCCCAGTCCGTTCTGAACCGGAAGTCGCATCACGACATTGATGAACGAGTTACTCAGGCGGTGCAGATCGCGGGAAAGCGATGCACCGAAGACCAAGCCTGTTTTACGGAGCAGAAGTTTCTTCAGCGTCTCAGCGAAGAACTTCAGGATGTACCGATCTCTGGAAATGAAGTTATCGAACGAGGTCAGACTGCGCTGAAGTCAGAGCAATTCGTCCGGTTGTGTGACGAGAAGTCAAAGCGAGTTTCCTACACGACGCGCGAAATGTGGCAACTTGAGACCAAGTTGATGGAGGGTATGAAGACCCTTCAGGAACGACAGGGAGCCGTCGTATCGCAGAAGACGATCGACCGCACGCTGAAGAAGCATAGTGGATTGAGTCCCAAACAGGCGAAAGCCGTGCAGGCACTTTTTGAATGCAAAGGGGCGATCCGGACGATGACTGGAGTTGCTGGCGCAGGAAAGACCAGAACACTGGAAGCAGTGACCGAGGCCCTGGAGAAGGATGGCTACAAGGTTTTTGGGGGAGCAATTGCGGGGGCCGCAAAGGAAGAACTCGCGTCCAAAGCGGGTATCCGTTCTGTGACGATTGCCAAAATGAATCACCACCTTGAGAAATCAGGCCGCCGGAAACTGAAAGAGAAAATCACTCAGGTCGCCAAGACGGTGATTAGCCAGTTCAAAGGCTGGAAGGAATGGCGTCGTGAAAAGATGCCCGCGATCACGGAGAAGTCTGCACTGATTCTTGATGAGTCGGGGATGATTGATTCGAGAGCCCTTTACCCAGTGATAGTAGAGGTCACGAAGAAGGGAGGTATGATCATCATGGTGGGGGATAATGAACAGTTGAGCCCCATCGGTCCCGGCAGCCCGTTTCTCCATCTGACGAGGAACGGAGCGACCTGCCATCTTTCCGAGAACTTTCGGCAGCGCAACAGTCCGGAAGATGCACAAGCCGCAGCCCATGTTCGCGCCGGTGAAATTGAAAAGGCGTTGGAGAACTACGCCCAGCGAGGACGATTGACGGTCGCTCGAAATCGAAGCGAATCGGTAACTCAGCTGGTCAACGAATGGGTGAACGATGGCGGAGCCAAGGAGCCTCAGAAAGCTATCGTCCTGACACAGACTCGGGCCGAAGCAAAGGAAATCAACAAACGCTGTCAGGATGCTCGCCTTCTCGCTGGGGAATTGTCGCACAAGTCGGCGGTCATTCGGAACCAGTCCTATTACGTCGGCGATCGCGTCATGTTCCACAAGAAGATCATCTCCAAAGGCGTCGAGAACGGCTATCAAGGACGGATCACGAGCATCGACTCGATTAAGCGAACGGTCACCATTCGGATGGATGGCAAGCCGTCAAAGGAAAAGCGAAAGATGGGGCACAAGCAAACAGTCACCATCGCAATCAAGGATCTTTCAGATAACCACATTTCGCTCGGATATGCGGCAACGACACACAAACTTCAGGGGCAGAGTGTCGAACGTGCTTACTGCCTGCTTGGTGGCGGCATGACGAACAAAGAAATGACGTACGTCCAACTCACACGAGGTGAGATGCTGACAAAACTCTTCATCGACAAGCACCACGCCGGGGAGAAATTCGCCGATATCATTGAGGCCATGAAGCAATCCGGGAAGAAAGAACTTGCCCATGATCAAGGTATTGAGCAGCGGCTTCGGATCAAAAAGAGTGATGGAGAAAAGACATGAATAGTCGATGGCTGGTCTATGTTCTGTTGCCGTTTGTGCTCTTTGCGGTGGTGGTGATTGCGATGATCGTCTTTCAGTTGCTGATCTTCGCAACGCGACTGGTGGAAGCGATGCTGATTGGTATCGCCAAATATATGAACCTGAAGTTTCTCGACGACGTTGCTGTTTTGTTCGACAACCCTGTCCGAGTGTTTGCGATTCCAATCGCCGTCGGACTGATGATTGTCTTTGGCTATTTTTTGATTCACGAGTTGTTGAAGGACTATCAAGGCCAAGCGGATGGATTCGTCCGTGGACGAAGTATCGACAATCGTTCGCGATCGCGGCGACCATCAAAACGACCGTCTAGTCAGGATTCTTCGTCGTCCCGATCATCAAAGCGACCATCGGGAAGACCATCAGACGAGCCACCGTCCGACCCATCGCTTCGTCCAAATCGTCGCAGACGCTGACGATGTGACACGACTTTTGTGAGTGCCTGATGCTCAGGGCGTTTTCCTGATCAGCACTCTTTTGCCTTCGTTTTCTCCGCAGACAAACAACCCAATTTCAATTCCTTAGGAGCACTGCGCCCATGAATGAACCAACTTCCGTTGTTTTTGGTAGTGATGAGATCCCGGAAATCGACTCGCAATCGCACTTTGCATTTGTCGGTACGACAGGATCGGGCAAGACGGTCTTGATGCGGCTCCTTTCACAGTCGACGTTGTGTCATGTCGGAAAGGGGCACGGCTATCGTGGGATTGTCTACGACGCGAAGCAGGATGCCTTGTCACTTCTTTCCGCGTACGTCGATCGAGAGCGGCTCTTTACTCTTAATCCGTTCGATGAACGCGGCATCGCTTGGGACATCGCTGCGGACGTTGCTGAGCCAAGAGTGGCTCTGGAGACCGCGTTTACGCTGATTCCCGAAGCGAGTGAGTCCCAGCCGTATTTCGCTAACGCCGCTCGACACCTGACATACGGCGTCATGTTGTCATTTCTGTTGCGAGGTATGGACTGGACTCTGGCCGATGTTTTGCGGGCACTCTCCAGTCCCCGTCGATGTCGCCGTGTGCTTCAGCAGCACGTTCACACGAACGGAATCATCGAACATTACTTTCGTGACAAGCGACTCCTGAACGACATCTTTTCCACAATTGCAACGAAGATGCTCTTGTATGAACCGATCGCCGGATGTTGGGATCGGGCCGAGCACAGAATCTCTTTGCAAACATGGTCGGAACAGGAATTTGTTCTTGTGCTGGGGAATACAGAGATCTCCCGATTTGCCATCGACAATATTAATCGCTGCATCTTTAAGCGGGCGTCCGACATGATTCTGACAAAGCCAGAAGGACTCAAGGAACGCAGCTGGTTCTTTGTCGACGAAGTGAGCGAAGCCGGTCGATTGCCACTGACTTCACTTCTTAAGAAGGGGAGATCCAAAGGCGGCCGCGTGTCGATTGCATTTCAGTCAATCAGTGGTCTGCGGGACTCAAAGGTCTTCGGACAGCATCAAACGGATGACATTCTGGGGCAGATCGGCAATCGCTTCTTTGGCCGCATTGAATGTCCCGAAACAGCTGAGTACGCCGCTCGCGTGATCGGCGAGCAGGAGGTTCTTCAGACATCCAAGAGCGAAACGAAATCAGTTCAGGGAACGAGCAAAACGAAAAATGTCAGCAACGTTCTTCGGCGCGCTGTACTTCCCTCGGAATACATGTGTGTGCCGCCATGTGATTCCGAGCATGGACTCACGGGCATGTTCACGACTCGATCAGACAGTCCCTCTTGGGACTGGATACCGCCTCTCGATCTCTTCGGAATGCTGATGCCACCTGCGTCCGATGTTCCCGAGTTTGTTCCGCGAGATTATCTCGCTCAGCTTGTTGATCCATGGACACCGGAAGAAGAAGCCGAATTCGCTCCAAGGCTGACGCTGGCGGAGAGGAAAGCACTGTTAGAGAAGCACAGTAGACGGCCGGACCAGAAAACAAAGCAGCGGCCCATTTTGGATGACGATTTCAATCTTTGATTCCCTTTTGGAGAACTCACATGAATCAGCTTCCCTTCGACGAAACTCCGGCTGACGAATCAAAACCAACGCCAAATCCACCACAGCCCCTGAATTCACTGCCGGAACTTCTCACGATTCGCGAACTCGCACGAGCTTTGAAACTCAGTCCAAGATCCCTCTGGCGACTCGTCCGCAAGCAGCAACTCCCAGCTCCATTCCGAATCGGAGGCTCCATCCGCTGGCGAGTTGTTGATGTTTCCCAGTGGATTGCGAAAGGCTGCAATCAGACAACAGACACAGGTCCGGAGACCACTTCGGATCGTCCGCTGTCGGATTGAGTAAGCAAGTTCAGCTGTTGAACGAGTCCTCATTGAATTGAAAACGTTTCAATCAAGAATCTGTTCAGGGAGCAACACCCCCATGTCCAGACGACGCAAGACATCCGAAAACAACGACGCGCAGCGACTGCTTAATGTCGCAGACGTTGCGGATCTGCTGAGTATTTCGCAAAGCCTCGTCTATCAGCTTGTCGAGTCCGGAAAGATTCCCTTTCTTCGAATCGGCAATGGTCGCGGTTCGATTCGCTTCCAGTCGGCTGATGTGACGGCCTATCTGGATTCGTGCCGCGTCAAGAAAGTTGAGCCGAAGTCACCCTCTATTCGATTGAGGCTAAAACATGTCCGGCTCAAAAATGATTGAGCAACATCTACTAATCTCGCTCCGGATGGGCAACGTTGTTCCAAACGCCGCCCACGCCGAAGCGTTGCCGGTTAAGTTATCCGCCAGCTCGTTTTGCCTGATCTCGCATATGAACTGGACTATGCGAAAGATGCTGATAGACACGAGCGAGCATCGATGGATCCTTGTGACCCATCAGGATTGCCACGGTCAACGGATCGACTCCACGTCGAAGTGCATTCGTCGCCCACGAGTGGCGCAGAGCATACAGCGAATAGTGTGGAACCAGTCCGCGAGCAATCCGCCCCACGACTTTCTTCTTCGCCTCACATTTCAGTTCGGCTGCAGTCTTCAAAACTTCAACACCTTTCTTGACATGGGATCGCTTCAGCGTTTTGGAAAACTCAGCAACCTCATGGTCAGTCGGTTCAAGACTTCGTTCCTTGAGAACCACCATTCCCATCCTTGTCTGAATGCGGTCGAACACACAATTCGCAGCATCCGGCGTCCATGGCCGACCCTTCGCATTTCGAAACAGGGGACCTGTCGGAAACTCCTTCATTCGACGAAGCGTGATTTCAAGAACCTTGTCCACGAGATAAATAATTCGTGGTGCTTTTTTCCCCTTGGCCTGTTTCTGCGGAAAGACCCAGCGAGCATGCTCTACTTCAACGTGAGCAGCGGTCACACGAAGAAGCTCCTGCGGACGACATCCAGACAGATAGGCCACTTCCAGAAGTTCTGCCGTCGACTGGTCGGGCACGTATTTCAGAAGCTTTTGGAACTCGTCGGGTTCGAGAAAAACCTCGCGACGCTCCGACGACGGTATTTCGATCGCCGAGAGCGGGTTCTTTTCGATGTATCCCTGCTTCAAAGCCCATCGAAGACACGCCGCAATCGATCGGAAGTAATTGCGGCGGGATGTTTGCGACAGTTCGTACTCATCGACCCATTGTTCGATATGGAACGGTCGAAGAGTCTGGACACGCATCTCCGGATGTTTCAGGACCAGTCTTTGCAGACGGTAACGATACCACTCGTATGTGTCCGCTGCTCGATTCTTCTGGAGCCATTCCAGAAAGGCGTCAATGACACCCGCGAGCATTTCAGTGGACACCACCTTTTCGGTGGGCTGCATCATCATCTGATGATACTGCCGAAACGCGGCTTCACGGTCAGCGCCGAGATTGAACTGCTGTCGATTGATCTCTACGTACCAGAGACCACGTGCCTTCTTAAAGAAAGGCTTTGGGAAATGCGCCATCACGAACCCTCCTGTCAAACCACCAATGGAAACCCATAGGCGACCGAAAGGTCCGCTTATTGACCCCGCTCCGGCGGCAACCGGACGGGGTCATCATTTCTAGCCAGTTTCAGAATAACTTCTCGGACAAGTTTTCGGACAGACTCAGTTTTTTAAAAACCAAATCGACGTAAGTCCTTGTCCTGTATAGTGCACCCGGTAGGGCTCGAACCTACAACCTTCGGTTCCGAAGACCGACGCTCTATCCAATTGAGCTACGGGTGCGTTTTTCGCACCGTGGAGGGCACTCGACGGGCTGCCAGCGGGAGCGGACAGGTTTCGAGAGGGCGGAGTTTATCGAAATTGTGGGGTCTGGCAACTGACATATTCTCAGTTCCCTTCTTCCGGTTGAATGAGAATCCTCGGAGCCGTACCCTGACGACTGCTTTTCACCGCTTTTTCACTATCGTCAGCCGTCTCAACGTCCGCTCACAACTTAACGTCCGCAAATCTCAGCAGGGTTTTCGATATGCACCATGGAGCTGCCAAGGATCTTTCTCTGAAACATGGTCCCATCAGCGATTTGTTCGATTGCGATGCCTCGGCAGAACAGCGAAAGCAATGGATGTTGTCCGAGGAGCAACTGCAGTTCTTTCAGGTCAACGGATACGTCCCCGGTCCTCAGATCCTGAATGCTCGCCAGATCGAACACTTGCGGGCCGAACTGGCGATGCTCTCTGAGCCCGGACATCCGGGGTCAGAATTCTGGTACGAGTACAACTCCAACGAGTCCAAAGATCCGTCGCGAGTTCTCTTTCATGCCCTTGGGGCCTGGCGGATCACGATGGGCATGCACGATATTCTCTGGAGTGCTCCATTCACCACGCCTGCATCACAATTGCTTGGCGGGCCGATTCGATTCTGGCACGATCAGTTGTTCTGCAAACCGGCGATGCATGGTGGAGTCGTTGCGTGGCATCAGGACTATTCTTACTGGACACGCACGAAGCCGCTGGCTCATCTGACCTGCTGGATCGGTCTGGATGACAGTACGGTGGACAATGGATGCGTGCATTATGTGCCGGGCAGTCACCACTGGAATCTGCTGCCAATCACAGGGCTGGCGGGAGACATGAACGCGATTCAGGGAGTGCTCAACGAAGAACAATGGACACAATTCAATAAGCACGTTCCGGTCGAGTTGAAAGCCGGGCAGTGCGTCTTTCATCATCCGCTGACAATTCATGGATCATTCGAGAACCGCACACCAAATCCTCGGCGAGCCGTTGTGTTGAATGTCATTCTGGATGGTGTGAAAAGTGATTCGGACAAACCGCTGCTCGACGGCGTTCCCGTCGTTCCCCCCGGGACGCCTCTTCAGGGCCAGTTTTTTCCGATGCTGTACGACCCGCGATGAGATTCGCAAGAGTTCAGAGGACTCAGTCCGGCACGTGAAGTAAGCCTTGCAAACCGCCGCTGACAGCCCTGTTGGCCGACGTTTCTGCCCCATTCCTTCAGAGAAATGAGACGGCTTTGGCGGAAACTCCAAATAATTCGCATTAGCGTGGGGAGGTCGATATCATCCCGGGCAACAATTCATCACTCCTTTCTCATTTCGTCTCCAAGCATCTGCATGTCATCCATTGACGAGATCCTGTGTTTGTGCGAAACCCGCATCGGGTATCAATTTAAAGACCGCACACTCTTACGACGCTGTCTGACTCATAGTTCATCAGCGGAAACGCGACTTGATTCCAACGAGCGACTGGAGTTTCTCGGCGATGCGGTTCTGGGGCTCGTGATCTGCGACCACCTGTTTCAGCTCTATCCCGATCAACGAGAGGGCCAGTTGACTCAGATGAAATCGTATCTGGTCAGCCGTCAGGTCTGCGCGCGAGTTGCCAAGTTGCTGGAGATCGCTCCTCTGATTCTCGTGGGCCGAGGATTGCAAAGCATTCCCGAATCTATTCTTTCAGCGGTCATCGAATCTTTGATCGCGGGCGTCTATTTTGATGGTGGCCTGCCGGCGGCTCGCGAGTTCATTCTGTTCGGATTTCGCGAAGAGCTGGCGTTGTGCCGTCCATTGGATACAGAAAACTTCAAGAGCCAGCTCCAGGAGTATACTCAGCGCGAACTGGGGACAACGCCGGAATACCTTCTGCTCGAAGAAACCGGCCCCGATCATGCGCGTGAGTTCGGCGTTGCTGCGAGAGTGAAAGATGCGGTCTTTGAAATCGGCCGCGGCCGCAGCAAGAAGGAAGCCGAGCAGCATGCGGCTCGACATGCCGTGATGTCGTTGCAAAGAATGGAGTCCGAATCGAAGCTCGAAATCGCCTGTTGTGAATCCGCCGTCTGCGGAGAAAATGCCAGCGCCCCCGCTAACGAAAGTTGCTGCGGTGAGCAGGCGACCTGCGACGCTATCATGATTCAGGTGATTGAGCAGGTAACAACGGAGATCATGATTTGTCATCCGACAGATGATGTTGGTGATCTGAACAGTCCCGAGAATTGTCCAAAAATGAAGGCTACTGGTGCTGTGAATACGATTGAAGCCGAAGTGTTGTTTCGTCCAGAATCGGCGGCTCTGCGATTTCTTCCGGAGGGCCCTTATTCACTGGGCCAGGGCCTGATGAGCTGGGTTGGAATCCAGCATGGAGCAGATTCCACGGTCGGTTCGATTAACATTCTGAACCTGAACGATGGAACCAATCAGACCTTTGATCTTCCGGGGCGTCCGGGGTTTGCGTTTCCAACTGATCGTGCGGGAGTTTTTGTCACCGGGTTTGAGCGAACCGTCGGGTTGTTCGACACGACCAGTGGGCAGTTTACTCCCCTTGTGGAAGGACTTGAGTCCGAAGTCACCAATACGATCATCAATGATGCCGTGGTATACGACGGCAATTTGATTTTCGGGTGCAAGGAGCTGGAGTTTAAGACAAAGAAGGCCGGACTTTATTTGTGGCGCCGCAGTGATGGGAAAACAATCCAACTGCGAAATGACCAGATCTGTTCCAACGGGAAAGCGGTAATCAGCGATGCCGCGGGAAACCTGACACTATTCGATATCGATTCCTGCACGAAACAGATCACGCGATGCTCACTGAATATCTCCGAGGGCACAGTTGGTCCGCCGGAAGTTGTTGTGGATCTGACGGCTGAGGCGGTCTTCCCGGACGGAATGCTGTTGACACCGGACCATAAGAGCCTGATTGTTGCTCTGTACGATCCGGGTGATCCAGCCGCCGGGGCAGCTCGGCAGTATTCCGTCAGCACGGGCGAGCTTGAAGCCGTCTGGACTTGCCCGGGTTCTCCTCGCGTCACATGTCCTCAACTGATTGAACGTAATGGTCAGATTGGTCTTGTGCTGACCTCCGCGGTGGAGCATATGCCGACCGAGCAGCTTGAAAAACATCCGAATGCTGGTTGTCTTTTCATCGGCGCAACGTCTTTTGCGTCCATCGGTGATCAGCCGTCATTTCCATGTCCTTGATCATGTCCGGGATATTGTTGAGTTTTTCAGCAACCGGGGGCTTCGATTCATTTGGCCGTGAAACTGTTTCGCGGATCAAGGTCACGGGCATACTGATTGCACTGCAGCCTGACGAAGAGAAACATTAAGCACTGAGCGACCGGCAGACGGAGTCGGCCGGCGGCATCTTGAACAGCATTCATCGATAAAGGACAGATCCATGCGACTTGATGGGCATGAACAAAGCAAGAACGTGATCGACAGCCGAGGTCGTCGTGGTCCGGCGATGGCGGCCGGTGGGGGCGGGATATTGCTGGTCGTGATGATGATCGTCATGAACCTCATGGGGGTTGATGAGAACAAACAGAGGCTGGCCATTGGCGCAGCGAAAGCCCTTCAGGATCGAGCTGCCCAGGCTCCAGCCGAGCCCGGCGAAGGCATCAATGATGAGGCGAAGGTTTTCATTTCGCAGGTGCTGAAAAGCACTGAAAACGTCTGGACGAAGTTGTTCCGTGAGCAGGTTCAGGGCGGAAGTTACACACCTCCCAAACTGGAAATATACAGTGGAAGCGTGCGGACGGCCTGTGGAACGGGCAGCGCGGCCATGGGGCCGTGTTATTGTCCCGGTGATTCCAAGGTCTACATCGATCCGGCATTCTTCGAAGAACTGGCCGAGCGTCACAAAGCGGCCGGAGACTTTGCTCAGGCTTACGTGATTGCTCACGAGGTCGCTCATCACGTGCAGAACCTGACCGGCTACAGTGATCGCGTGAACGAGGTGCGTGCTCAGGGCGATGAATTGATGACCAACCAAATGTCAGTCCGACTGGAACTGCAGGCGGATTACCTGGCGGGCGTCTGGGCTCATTTCGCCGATAAGGACTATAATATCCTGGAGTCTGGTGACATCGAAGAAGGAATCAATGCCGCAAATCGAATTGGTGATGATACGCTCCAGAAGGAAGCTCAGGGATACGTTGTCCCTGAACGCTATACACATGGAACGTCAGCACAGCGTGCCTACTGGTTCAGGAAAGGCCTCGAAACCGGCAGTTTCGAAGACTGCGATGAGCTGTTCCGTGTGTCATATGGAAAGCTGACGCCATAGAGGCGTGCTGATTTGATCCTGACCCGCAGCGTCAGCGAGGGATTGTTGTTGAAGCCCCCGGCACCTTCTATCACTCACTGACGCTTCGGTCTGTAGCAGACCCATGAAGCCAATACCGCGCTAGCGCTGGATCTTTTGCGGCTGCGGCATTGGTCTGCAGGGGAAATTGCCCAACAATTTTCGAGACGCTCAAGGGATCATAAAGTTGAGAAGACAACGTCCATGATCATGAATTTCCCTTGATCAATGGAGTTGAGAGTGATCGGGGGCGTGGCCGATGCAATGCTGCCTGTAGTCGTCCTGGAAGTGCTTGCAGGAGCTTTTGTACCGACGGTTTTTGAGCCCTTGGCGGTCGTTGCATTGTAATGGATCAGTTCATCCGTTCGAGCATTGGGATCCACAACGGAGATTGTCCAGACATAAACCTGTGTCCCCGGCAGGGACCTTCCCACCGTCGTAAATGTCGGCGAATTCCTGATCCACGCGGGGATCTGGCTGAGCGTTCCCTGGCCTGTAACAATCAGAGGCTTGTAGTTTCCAAAGTTGATTCGGGTCAGGATCGCTCCTTCACGGACGGCGAGAACCGGGTTCCTGGCGTCATGGAGCAGTGAAATATCGCGATAATAGGGGATTCCAGGAGAAGCCAGAAAGGTTCCTGACAGCGGGGCTTTGTTTGTTACGGCCCTGCCATCCCAACGATAAAAGTCTCCCGACTGCGTAATGTAAAACCAGCCATTGGATCCTTTCATCCAGCGTTCGTTCTGGCCACCGAAGTTTTGGCGATCAGTGCCTGAAAGAGACAACGCATATTGCTGATCCAGTCGATAGGCCTCTATCGCGCCAGAGGAGGTTCGCGAGGCACTTTGTACCCAGCCTTCGGGCACGACTTCGCGAACCGTATAGTTCCCCGGCGTCAGGTTATCAAAACGATACCAACCACGTTCGGATTCCTGCTGAATCACACCGTCGCCGTTACGATCAATATCCCGCGACGTCGCTTTGGCCACCACTTTCCCGGCTGAATTCACGAGTTCGAAGACAAAGCCATTCATCCATGGTTCCGGCGACTTCTGCGAAGACCCCAGCAGCGTCTGCGGAGTATGCCACACTTGCGGGTCAAGCTGATCAACAACTGTCCCTGTCAACGATTTGGCTTTGCCGCTCCACTTGACCAAGTCGCCGTTCGGGCTGAGGAAGTACCACGAATTGTTAACTGCGGATTGGTACCAATATTCTCTGCCGCCAAAGCTGTTGTAACGCGACTGCCCACCTGGGAATTGCAGATTTAAACCCAATGTTGCCTCGGACTCACGAATGCCGTTGGCATTCTTGTCGTGCCATTTACGACCTTCCACAATTCCAGGAATGACGGGTTCTTCGTACGTAATCTCCAGCGTGGGTCGCAGGGCGGCATTAGCCGAGTTTCGGCTGACAAACGCTTTGACATTTCCGGATGCTTCACCCGACTTGATGAACCAGCCGAAATTCGAATTTGGACTATCCAGCCAATCCTGAACATCGGCGACCAGATTGCCACCGGACCATTCGTACGCGCCTAATGCACTGGCAGCAACGGAAGCCGATGCGCTGGCAAAGTCACCGCCCAGCCTTGCCCAGGGAGTTCCTCCAAACTGAGGAAACATCCATGTTGCATCAAGTCCGTTGGTGGTGACTCCTTCAAGCTCGTTGCCGGAAGCATCTGTAAAACCTTCGCCCCACAGACGGAGTGCTCGATGCACGGCAACGTTGGTCGCTCCCCCTGATGTCTGGGCGAGATTCATTGTCAACACGACGTCGAGAATTGTGGAGCCATCCGGAATGCCGGCGGCTGCGACATCAAAAGAGATCAACCCGCGACGTGCGGCGGCTGTACCGCCAGCTCCACCTGTCACGATAAATTGGCCCTGACCATTCGATTGGTCACCTGTGGGCACACTGTAGATTGTATTGTCGCGATTGGCGGCCAACTGCACGACCACCGCGCTGAGTAAGCTGCGAACTTCCAGGGATTCCGCGGTACGACAAGCAACCCACGCGCGGGGACGGCGACGAGTCGTACTTCTGGAAAAAAGCTTTGCAAACATCTTCAGTTGTCGCCTTGCACCTGAAAAATTTTTACCAGAGCAGTGAATTCGTCAATTGTCGGAGTGGCCTGACTCTTTTCAAGTCCCATTCATCCGGCCACTGCGGAAAAGTGACCGCCGAATCCATCCCCGGAAATCCGTCTTCACACGACTCGGACTCGATCGTCTGTCCGTCTCGTCTCTCAATGCACGACGCAAAATTAAACGAATGGACGAAATTGCTACACAACTCCAACACGAAACCTGCAGGGCATTCTGCGATTTTGGGAGATTTTCAGCCGCTTAGGCCATTAGCCGTGCGGAAACCGCATCTCCCAAACTCACAACACCTTCCGAGATCACGACCGCCGTAATGCCGCCGTGGGCCAGCATCGCTGCGTAACCACCCGGTCCCAGATTCTCTTCCATTCTGGAACAAGGAGGACAGTTGCCTGACCCCTCGAGCACGGCCGTCCCAATCTGGAACGTTTGATACTTTAATGCAGCAAGGTTGATGCCGGAGACCACAATATTTCTGCGAAGTAGCGACGGATCGATCTTGCCTCGCCCCAGAATCGCCTCCACAACTGGAATATGCTCGGCCTGCAGCAATGTGACCTGTCGTTTTGACTTCCTGGCTGGACGGCAATGATGATCGCCCTCTACGCCACCCGTGACGATACGGACCGTCTCCTGCGGCTGAATCGTCGATCGTGGCCCCGACGAGATTCCAATCCAGTCAACGGTTCCCTGAAACGTATTCGTGGAAAGGAGTTCCTTAAGTATTTCCATACTGACCGTCTTTCATCGCACTTGATCAAGCTCGGAGCGTCATGCCGTCCCGCATGGTGTTTGCCGAGCCAACCCGGTGCCTGAACGCTCTGCAAAAAAACAGCGTTACGGCTTCACTGCTTCGACGATTTTCTTTTGCAGCAACAGGAAGCTGACAAGATCTCGCAGTTGGGCTTCGTTCAATGTCTCGCCCACATTCGATGGCATCGGTGAATTGGCAGACGCCTGACGTTCTTCGATGATGTCCGTCTGCAGGATCGTTTCCTTCGCCTGACCGTCGACGATACTGATCCGATTGCCCTCCAGTTCCTTCAGCAGTCCGCTGTAGGCTTTGCCTTCGTTCGTCACGACGGTCGTCGTTCGAAATGCGACGTCGACATTCCGATTTGGAATCAGCACGTCTTCCAGAACTCGATCAAGCCCGCGATTGCCGATACCGTCCAGATTCGGGCCAACCTGCTTTCCTTCACCAGCAAGCTGGTGACAGATCTGGCAGTTCTTCCTGAACAGCTCCTTACCATTCAGAATGTCTCCTGCTCCGTTCTGAATAGCCGTTCGGCGATTTACCAGCAGTTCTTCCACGACGCTGTCTTCCGTCGGGAGCTTCTCTGTGAGCACAATCATTCGCGATTTTAATTCCTCCGTAGCGATCACGTTCAGACGCTGCTGAATGGCCGGCTTCAGGAGTAATCTTGCGGACGCCTTGCCGGCTTCCATGAGCCTCAACAACTCTTCAGCGCCGGATACGTCTGTGGCAAGTGGTTGAGCCATCAGCAGCTGCTCTGCGGCCGTTGACACTTGAAATGCTGCTTCCAGAACCTTGCGAGATTCCTCTGAGTTCTCCTGTGTAACAGCATTCATTGCGGCCTGGGCCAGAGCATCAGACGCCGCTGCAATCGTCGGAACCACGGTGACCGCGGTCAGAAGCGAATTGGGGTGAAGTTTAAGCAGCGAAGTCGCCATGGCGACCTGAGCCGTACGCGACACTCCAGGCACTGTCGCCAGTCGTACGAGAGCAGGCCTTAGTTCCTTGAGTTCAAAATCTCCGATCAATTCTGCTGCCGCCAGTTGTCGCTGCTGATCATCGGACGGATTCAAGCGATCGTCCGAGAACCTTCCCACTGCAATCCATGCATACGCCGACGCGGTATCACCGTCGACAAGCTCAACGACCACCTTTCGACCTTGCAGATCCTCGGTCTTCCACTCGACCTTCTGAGCCACATCGTTTCGTAATGGAGACGCTTCTCGCAGCAACTCCCCTGACACCGCATCTCGCAGACGCACAAAGTTGGCCTTCTTCAACGGTCCATCGGGAAACCCATCGTGTCCGGCTATGTAGAAAGACAAACTGTCTCCGACCTCAATGGCCGCCGAATGATAAATCCCTGTCCGGCGTTCGCCCTGTTCAAAGCTGCTGTACAACGGTGCCCCGGCCACGCCGTCGGCCGACATGCGAGAACGGACAACTCCCCAGCAATTGTTAGCATCCGGAGCATCCGAATGCGGCTGATAGTTCCAACTGACAGCAGGAACGACGTCGAGTGCCGAAAGATCGTCGAGCGAGTTCATACGCAGCAGCTGCATCGCCACATCCATGGCCCAGGCTCGCACTGCGGCCGGCGGTTGTTGTCCACGCTGAGCAAACCCCTGACGCATAGAATTCAACAGCCCGCGTTGAAGTTCACGATCGGCGGAGAATCGCTCTCTCACGGCAACCACAACTCCTTCGGCGGCTTCGGGCGAAACGTGAGCCGCCGCAAACTGTAAATACTCAGCCAGCCGCGCGGGTTGCGATATACCGAGAAACTGAATATTGCCCGCCACGAACTCTGCCGCCGCCGGTGTTTTCACCGCGAGACTCAGGTCCGCCAAAACCAGGCGATCCATCCCGACTTTCGCGTCCGCGGCGATCGATCGGAACCAGCTTTCGTTCAGCAAATGATCTCGCAGAGCAATCCGGATCGAATGTCGCAGATGCACATCAGCCAGATCGGTCGTATGATCCATGCGAAGTAACGGAGCAATCAGTTCCTGCGATTGTTGTCGAGAAGCCGCTGCCACTGCCGAGCGTCGCACCATCGCGGATAAGTCGCCAAATCCCGTTTTCAGAAGCTTCGAGGCCGCTGTATGATCGGCTTCCTGCAACGTCACTTCTCGCAACGCGCGGAAGGCATTGACGCGGACGACTTCATCGCTATCTGAAACCCCGGCGGAAATCGCATCAATCACTGACGCACCCCGCAGCACCAACAGACGCAATGCAAAACGTCGTACGATAGAATCGTTGTCGTGAAGATGCTTTTTCAGGATGGCGGTTGTCTCGACTGGCGTATCGTCCGCAATCACATCGCGAGCCAGCCTCTTCTGCATCTCGGGAGCCGTCCGAATGACGTCAAACAATTGTTCAGTCTTGAGCGAGGTCAGGTCCTGTCCATAGCCTTTCAGAGCATTCGTCTTCCCTGCGTTTCCCGTGTAGCGAACTCGCCAAAGTCGCCCGCGAAACCGATCTCGGCCCGGATGCTTCAGGTCGACTTCGTAATGCCCAATGATGCGATTGTAAAAGTCGGCGATGTATAACGCACCATCAGGGCCAGCGACCAGATCTACGGGTCGAAACCACGGATCACTGCTGCTGACGAGATCCGGTTGTTCCACCGCACGAATACTGGAGCCCGTTCGCTTCAAGGTGTTCTGGTTCACTCGCGAAGTCATCACATTGCCGTCAAACGTGCTGTTCGAATACTCCGCTGGAAACCGCAGGTGTTCACCTAACGCCAGGGCCGCGATCGCCGTGGAGCCGTGCAGGTGTTCCATCACATTCGGCACATATCCCAGGCCATCATGCGGGCGTCCAAAACTGTCGTAGCAACCTCCGGGCAGAAGCAGCGTTACGGGCTTGGTGTGACAATCAGCCGTGTAAATATCGCCGAACTGGTCGATGGACATGCCAAAGGGATTGACCTGCCCCTGAGTATACAGCTCAATCCGAGAACCATCGGGCCGAAAGCGAAACGTATTCCCTGAGGTCAGAACGACTTTGTGTCCATCTTTGCCCGCGACTTCCGAGCGATTGTTGAATCCGTGACAGGCGTAAATCCAACCGTCATCGCCACGTCGAAAAGCATTGCACATTCCATGGGTGTCGCGAGTCGTGTCGAATGGCCCGTAAAGGACTTCCCGCTTGTCGCAGCGATCATCTCCATCCGTGTCGCGGAGATACCAGATATTCGGAATACTGAAGCAGATCACTCCGTCACCGTAAGGAATCAGGCCGATCGGGATGTTCAGTTCATCCGCAAAGACCGTAACCTTGTCCGCTTTCCCATCGCCGTCATGGTCTTCCATGATGCGAATGGTGTCTCTGGGAGTTTTCTCGGGGGCTGCTGCAAATGGATATTCGAGCGAACTGCTGACCCACAATCGGCCGCGTGTATCAAACGCCAGGTTCATGGGCTTGGCCACGTCGGGTTCTGAAGCGACCAGCTCAACGGTGAAGCCTTCGGGCACAGAAAAGGTCGCCAGTTGCTCCGCAGGGCTGACGGGTTCGGTTGTGCGAACCCCCAATGCAAACGGATCTTCCGCTTGTTGAGCAGCGACCGGCGGGCACGACATCAGAACCAATGAGCAGACGCTGATCAGGAAAAGCGTGGGGCGAGAAGGTCGGCGTAACCGCATTCCAAAAGACTCCGACAAAACGGACAGGCAGGCGTGGGAACTGCCAATGATAGCGAACACCCTTTTTCGCAGCCACTGGCCCGCAGATCCACTGAGATCTGGGGGAGGCTTACTCGATTCATCAGCCGCAGGGCGCTACCCCGGTTGAATTTGCGGTGTTATCACAAGCAAACCGAACGTTTGCGCGTTCCGGCTGATTAAATCAACAGTCTGTCATGCCACCGGCCGAGGATGTGCCGGGCTTTTAGCCTTCCCGAAACTCGCAACTTCAAAAACTACGTTTTCGGGTTGTGATGGCCGCAAACTCGCACCTTAAAAAAAACACGATGAGGCATCGTGTTCGGCAGTATTAACCATTCGAAAAGCTTGCAGTCGTTAAAAAACTGCATTTCCGGGCTCTGCAGCGTTTGACAATGCCCATACCAATCCGCAACATGCTGTTGTGAGTCTTGGGGTAGTGGAAAAATGCCCTGGGATTGACTCCGATCTTTTGAGTTTGACGCTAACGGCTTGCTCCGAAACGGCGAGAACTCATCAAAATCCCAGTCACTGACGTTTGGTTACGGAATACCGCGTGAGTGATCGACAATCCCGTCATTTGCTCGCTGTCGCGAGACTCTGTCTTTCCTGTCTTCTCATTGATTTCTCCTTTGCCTTCTGAATGTACATCTCGATCTTCCACTGCGCGCGTTCCGCTGGTCGGCATTGTCGGCGGCGTGGGCGCGGGCAAAAGTTCTGTTGTGCGAAATGTGAAATCTCTGCGACTGTACTTGATCGATGCTGACCGCATTGGACACGAACAACTGACGGTGCCGGAAATCAAAGACCAGATTGTAAAGACTTTTGGGACTCAGGTTCTGGATTCTTCCGGCGATATCAGTCGGCCCAGATTGGCGGCGGAGGTTTTTGGCGATTCGGCTGATAAACAGGAGAAGCGACAGCGGCTGAACGCGATCGTACATCCGGCAATTCGATCGGAGATTCATCGTCAAATCAACTCGGCTCCGCAGGATGTGGAAGCCATTATTCTGGATGCTGCTCTCCTGATGGAATCAGGATGGGCGGAAGAATGTAACGCGGTCATTTTTATAGACACGTCTCTGGAGCAGCGGCGAAAACGAGTTACTGAGACACGAGGCTGGTCGACGGAAGAGCTTCAGCGGCGAGAAGCATCGCAGCTAAGTCTTGAGGAGAAACGGCGAAGATCCGATTACTGTGTGGACAACTCCGGAGAAATCTCCGAGGCTGCTCACCAGATGGAGCAGGCTTTGATGAAGATCATTGCTGATCCTGTTTCTCTGCACGGCATAAGATGAGGCCAGATTTGAGCCTGACGTTTGGACCGGACTTATCGTTGGGGCCAAGGTCTCAGTTGTGGCCGCTGATGAAATAGTTTCCCAACTCTGTATTTCTCTGATAATTCCCGTTTTTTTAGTTTCCATTGCAGATCCTGATCCGTGAAATCTGAGGCTGTCGAACGGAATGCTTCGCAGGCTTCTGCCAAATCAGTTCGACTTTCCTCGGTGCCACGGCGACAATTTCAAATCTCACCGGCGTTTGAATTGTCACAAGATTTCTCCCTTCTTTCTTCTGCCGGTCCACCTTCCTCAATTGCCTGTCTGGAGGCCCGACGCGGCCATGCCTTTTCGAACACCTCGCCCTGACGATTCACGCCCCCCCGGTAATCCTCGCCTTCTTCGCCGTTCTGATGCGCCTCGATCAGAAGAGCGTCTGGAAACAGGCGAAGTCGAAAAGCCGGTTTCCGAGACGTTTGCTCCGCCGGAAGGCAGTGAGATCAACATCGCGGAACTCCAGCGAATGTCGATGAAGGACCTTCTGGCAATCGCTGAACAGGAAAAGCTGACTGAGTACCACGGGCTGAAAAAGCAGGATCTGATTTTTAAGATCCTCAAAGAGCGAACTCGGATGCACGGTCTGATGTTCGGCGAAGGCACGCTGGAGATTCTGCCGGACGGTTTTGGATTTCTTCGTAGTCCGGATTATCACTATCTGCCGTGCCCCGATGACATCTATGTCAGCCCCAGCCAGATCCGTCGCTTCGGCCTGCGTACGGGCGCTACGGTAGCCGGTCAGATTCGTCCGCCCAAGGAGAACGAACGTTACTTCGCATTGCTGCGCGTGGCCGCGATCAATGGTGAAGATCCGAATTTGCTGACGAACAAAGTCTTCTTCGATGATCTGACCCCGTTGCATCCCGATCAGCGACTGCGACTGGCTGATAACGCAGAATTCATGAGCACTCGCGTGGTGGATCTGATCGCTCCGATCGGGCTGGGACAGCGAGGTCTCATCGTGTCACCGCCTCGCGCTGGTAAAACGGTTCTGCTGCAACAGATGGCAAAGGCGACTTTGCAGAATCATCCGGACGCTTACGTAATCGTGCTGTTGATTGACGAGCGGCCCGAAGAAGTCACGGATATGGAACGAAAGCTGAAGGGCCGCAATTGCGAAGTCGTCAGCAGCACATTTGACGAATCCACTTCGCGCCATATTCAAGTGGCTGAAATGGTCATCGAAAAAGCGAAACGCATGGTGGAGTACGGTCAGGATGTGATCATTTTCCTCGACAGCATTACTCGTCTGGCTCGTGCGTGGAACACGGAAATCCCGAACTCCGGCAAGACGCTTTCGGGCGGCGTTGATGCGAATGCTCTGCAACATCCCAAGCGGTTCTTCGGGGCCGCTCGCTGCGTCGAAGAAGGCGGCAGTCTGACGATCATCGCAACGGCGCTGGTGGATACGGGAAGTCGTATGGATGAGGTGATCTTTGAAGAGTTCAAAGGCACCGGCAACACCGAATTGCACCTGGATCGTCGGCTCGTGGAAAAACGAATCTGGCCGGCAATCGACGTTAATCGCTCCGGAACTCGCCGCGAAGAACTTTTACTGAACGAAGATGAGCTGAAACTGGTTTGGGTGCTTCGTCGAGTTCTCAACGATATGAATCCATCCGAAGCGATGGAGCTGTTGATCAATCGAATGAAGCGAACCAAATCCAACGAAGAGTTTCTGATTTCGATGAATCTTGGCTAAGACTTGAACGTGTTTGAGCGTGTCCCTTTGAGCCACCGACGAAGATGCCGCGGACGGAGCGATGGGTGTTCCTGTCTCGACCCAATAAGGAGGCGGGAGACAATCGTCGCTGGCAAGGATTCAGCACTTACGTCGAACGCTGTATTCTGCCTTCGGCGGCTGCACGTTCCACGTTGTGGAATGTTTTGTAACGCCTGATGCCGAATTCCGTACCTGATTCTGCCGAACCTTGGGATTCAAGGGGGCGGGCAGAGCGACCAGGACTCAAGGCATTTCCAGTATTTGCAGAGGACGTTTTCCGGAAGCGGCTACAGTGTCGACAGCGGTTCCCGAGTTTGCCTTCGACTGCGATAGCGAGAACTGTCGTTCGAACGATTTTCGTCGATGCGAGCCAGCTGACCGGCCACAACGCTGAACAGTTTGCCGAAATCCTTCACCAGGCGACACCAGATCTCCGCTGAGATTCACAGTCGAACGAACAACGGATCAAACTCCTGAGGCGTTGCGCCCCGCTTGTCCGATCGCACTTGGCGAGCCGTCCAGTCCAGCAGTTGCAGGTACTCAGCGGTGGACATCGGTAAGAAACCTTTATTACTGCAGCGAGCTCCCGCATTGTGAGCGTGCCATGGGGGCCATCTGCCATGGGGGCCATCCAAACATTTACAGCACCAACAAGTCACCACCGCAGATCCCCCAACCCATCTTTCGTTCTACCGAACTACCGCCGATGGCAGTGCAGGCTGTGCCATTGCGTTGAATCGCGAGACGGGCGTAATGCGATTGGCCGACCTCCGTTTGCCGAAATGCTCGACAGCGTGCAACCAGAACTCTGCCGAAAGATTATCCAGAATCGGGAGTCACATGGGGGCCATCCAAACATCTATAGCACTAACAAGTCACCATCGCAGATTCCCCCAACCCATCTTTCGTTCTACCGAACTACCGCTGATGGCAGGGCAGGCTGTGCTGTTGCGTTGAATCGCGAGGCTGGCGTAATGCGATTGGCCGACCTCCGTTTGCCAAAGTGTTCCACCGCGTGCAGCCAGAGCTCTGCCGATAGATTCAGGCGATCCAGAATCGGTGGAGCATTCTTCGGGATCGCTCCGCGTTTCTCCACATGGGGGCCATCCAAACATTCATAGCACTAACAAGTCACCACCGCAGATTCCCCCAACCCATCTTTCGTTCTACCGAACTACCGCTGATGGCAGGGCAGACTGTGCCGTTGCGTTGAATCGTGAGGCCGGCGTAATAGAACGTGCCAATTGGGGCCATCCAAACATCCACAGCACCAACAGGTGACCACCGCAGATTCCCCCAACCCATCTTTCGTTCTACCGAACTACCGCTGATGGCAGGGCAGGCTGTGCTGTTGCGTTGAATCGCGAGGCTGGCGTAATACTATTGGCAGACCTC
>JBPOIW010000124.1:0-13055 GCA_052034165.1 Planctomycetota bacterium
CAATCTTCGTTTCAAATCAGTGTTTAGCTTTTCTCTGTAGCCGTATTCTTTATAATTCGGTGAGCCTCCGACCATGACACCGAATTCACACCAAGCCGGCTACTCACGACACCTTTCAAGCCGATGCGCGCTAGCCCCGGTTGGCATTCCCTGCATCGTCAACGAAATCCGGGGCTAGCGCCCTGCGGCTGATTAAATCAACAAGCCGCTAGATCGCGTTCTCGTCGGAGGCTTCGGTCACGTCACCTTCCGCGTTGAGACCAAAGTGCGAATCAATGGCTCCCACAATGTCGCCCGTTGCAGGTTCGGCAGCGTCTTCAACTGGGATGCGTCCCAGAACCTGTCCTTCCGTTTCGAGCACTGACTCACGCACATCCAAAGAATGATTCATGTCCTTGATCATCTTCTCCACGCGAGCCAAACTCGAATCATCAATCTCGATCGAGTTAATTGTTTCAGCGGCCTGCACCTGCTTCAGGCGAGCTTCCAACTGAGCAACCTTTACGATTAAGTCCTGTTTGCGTGACAACATTGCATCCAGCTTCTTCTGGTTGGCTCGCAATGTATCTCGTTGAGCACTCAAAATCTGATGATCTCGCTTCACGCATTCTTCCGCCGTGCAGAACGACTCAAATCGTTGTGACAAATCGGCTTCAACTTCGCTGCGAGAATACGAGACAGCTCGATACGTGAACTTGTCTCGACCACTCTCAAGATCGGATCGCAGGGCCAGTATGGCTGCTTTCTGCTTACTGAGCGCGGCTTCTTTTTCGGTCAAGTCGCGGTCAAGATCTTTTACATCCACAGATTGTTCGGCCACAATTGTCATGTGTTTCCGAATTTCCGGCATCAGATTGTCAACCTCGTTGCGAATCCGATCCAGTTCAAACTCTACTGAAATTTCGGACTTCACAGCTTCCCTGACATTGCCGCCAAAGGTCCGTACGTAGCTGACTGCATCTGACCCCAGCAGCATGCCGCCTGCAATTGCCGCCGTTGCTGTTCCAACCACAAGCTTCTTAAACATGATCCCGTCTCCTCACCGTTTGAATCACATGCTTCATTTCACACTTTTGAAAATTGTCGCGGGGTGTAAATCCGCAGCATGGGGACGTGGTTCGACGGCCAGAGACGATCATTAGGAGAATTCTGAAGAATTTTTCACCGCGTTCGAAGAGAGAGCGGAATGACGTTAGCCACCGGTGTCAGTCAATAAAATCTCAGTCAATGAAATCAATGGGAAGCACCGGCAGCCAGCGGGGTGTTGAGTTCATTTGTATTGCCGACTTCAGTCGGCACTGCTCGCAACTTTCGGGTAAAGAATGCTGGCTGAAGCCAGCACTACGATCTACGAGAACCGAACGCTAAGGCGTTCCGGCTGATTCAATCAATCTTCGACATTCATTTGCCCATTGGGTTGATCTGCATTGTCCGCACAATTGATGCGATCCGAAATGGTTGAGTTTGGCGAACAGGCTGTGTCGACTACCTGCGTCAATTGTTTCGCGTTTCTGACACCCCTGGGAGTTTTGTGAACTAGGTTTCCGGCAGGCTGCAAAAGGTCTGACACTGCGCCTGGGGTGTTCCCGGACGCGATCGACCGACAGTCTGAACAGAAGTGGCCGCCATTTTTGTCAAAAATCGGCCATTCTGTGAGGTTGCGGAGGAGATCCGCAGCGATCGGAGACACACCAAGATGACGTTACAGACTCAGGATCCTCGAACGGCACAAAATCCGACTGGCCGAATCAGCAGTCGCCCTGACGGGATGTCAGGACGCAGCGGGGCCGCACCTTTGGGCCGAGAACTGACCGCCATCGGGATTCTGACTGCGTTTCGACGTCGCTGGGTCCCGGCTTTGGCGGTAGGTATTCCGGCCGCATTGCTGGCGACGGCGTTGGTCTGGGAATTCATTCCGGCCTCCTTCCAATCAGTCGCGATTCTGAAGATCGAGCAGAACGATCCGAAACTGATCAACAACAATGGCGGCGGGCGCGAAACGGACTTCCAGTTCTATCGTGAGTCACAGAAAAACTACATGCTCAGCCGTCAGGTAATCACGGCAGCTCTGCGAAATCCGCAGGTCGCTGAATGCCCGACCCTGAAGCCGATTACTCATCCCGTCGACTGGCTGATGGGCAAGCTGAAGACTGACGATACGATCAGTCCCGAGTTCCTGAAGGTTGTTCTGGAAGGTCAGCACCCGCGAGACCTCGCTCTGATCCTGAACGCCGTGAAAGACGCGTATCTGGAACAAGCGGTCTTCATGTCCAAGAACGCCAAGATCGACGAACTTCGTCGACTGGAAGAACGCTTTGACGAAATCAACAAGCGTGTGGTCGCGGCGCAGGATCGCATCGACAAGCTGGCTGAGAATCTCGGCACAGGCGATTCCAAGACGGCCATCATTCAGCAAAATCTGATCCAGGATAATCTGGACGATCTGTCAAAAACACTTCGCGAGGTCAACAGTCGCATCCGCGCAGAAGAGGCCGCTCGAGCCTCATTGACTCAGCAGGGTGTACTTCCGAATCAGATCAATGCCGACGGCTTGATGGGACTCGGCGGCGGCATGGCACAGGCGGCCGAACCGAACATGGCCAACAACCCGGTTCTCGCGTTGCAGCGTGAACTGGTGGTTCTGCGTCTGAAGATCGCGCAGTTCGAAAGCCAGATCCGTAACCCGGATCATCCCGACCTTAAGAACATGAAGCGTCAGGAGCAACAGATTCTGGTCGCACTGGGCGGCGGTAATCCCACTGCTCCGGGAGCCACTCCTGTGTCACGCATGGATTATTTGATTCGTCAGCGTGATCAACTGGCTGCTGACATTGAGCAGCAGAAGGAGCGGCTGGCGGAGTTCAACGCCCGCACGATCGAACTGGAAGCAGAGAAACGCAAAATCGAAACCGACATCAAGCTGCGAGATGATCTGCGAGTCACCAAGGATCAACGTTCGATCGAACTTTACGCGCCCGACCGAATCAGTGTTGTTCAGGATGCCAATATTCCGGAAGAGCCGGAAGTGAAGAAGAAAACTCAATTGGCTTTGCTGGCCGGCATGGCCACTCTGGGTTGCATTGTTTGCGGATTTACTCTGGTCGAGTGGTTGTCGTATCGAATCGGTGCAGCTACGGATATCTCGGGCGAAGTTGGCCTGCGTCTGGTCGGAACTATTCCATCACCGGATCGCGGCGGTCTGCTGGGGCTCGGAATCTTCGCTGGCAAGGTTGATTACGAAGAATGGAACCGCGCGGTCACAGAATCGATGGACGTAGTGCGAACATTCCTGATGCGGCATATCGATCCCGCTCGCTCGGCTTCAATTCTGATCGCCGGAGCCTCCGCCAATGAAGGCAAGACAACCGTGTCCTGTCAGTTGGCCGCAAGCCTGGCTCGGACCGGCAAACGAGTAGCCCTGGTTGACTGTGACTTCCGTCGTCCTTCCGCGCATTTGATGGTGGAAGGTCAGCAGGGGCCAGGTCTGAGTGAATTCCTACGAGGCGAGAAGTCTCTGGATGAAATTCGTCAGCAGACTCAAGCTCCGGGCCTGTCGTTCATCGGGGCCGGTCAGGTGGATCAACGAGTTCTCCAGTTGCTGGCGGTTGATGGCGGACGCAGCCTGATTCAGCAACTGAAAGCTCGTTTCGACTTCGTCATCATCGACACGTCTCCTCTGCTGTTTGTTGCAGAGCCCTCAATGATCGCACAAAACGCGGACATCGTGCTCCTGGCAACTCGCAAGGATTACAGTCGAGTTCAGTATGTGATTCAGGCTCGCGATTCTTTGCGAAGTCTGCAGGTCCCATTGCTGGGCGCGATCATGGTGGGAGCGGATTCCGACTTCCAGCGCCAGACATATGGATATCAGCAGGAAGTTGTGCGAATGGTTCAGTAGTCAAAGCCTCTTACGTCACCGGGTTTATCCCGGTGGTTTAACGGCCTTTGCACCACTGTCGACGTAGCGAGCCGGAACGCATTAGCCACCGGTTCTCGACTTAATAACCGAACAAAACCGAGGGCTAACGCCCGACGGCTGATGAAGCGACAACGACACACTCATGGCCTTCTCCACCCCACAACTTGACGGCACATTCACGGTGGACGTGGAAGATTACTTTCATGTCTCTGCCTTTGCGTCGGTGATCCGTCCGGAAAATTGGGATCATTACGTCTGTCGAGTTGAACAGAGTACGCGGACGATTCTGGAACTTGCGGCGAAGCACTCAACTCAAGGAACGTTCTTCATCCTTGGCTGGGTCGCCGATCGGTATCCTCAGTTGGTGCGTGAGATCCAATCGGCCGGTCATGAAATTGGTTGCCATAGTTACTGGCATCAGCTCATCTATGAACTCGGCCCGAAGCGTTTCCGCAGCGATCTGGTCAAGGCCCGAGATGCTCTGCAATGGATAACAGGAAAGCCGGTGAAGCTTCATCGGGCTCCCAGTTTCTCCATCACCGAGAAGTCACTCTGGGCACTGGATATTCTGATCGAAGAAGGCTTCCAGATCGACTCCAGCATTTATCCCGTCCATCACGATCGCTACGGAATTCCCGGTTCGCCGACTTCTCCTCATATCATCGCGACGCGAGTCGGGCAGATTCATGAATTTCCTGGCATGACATGCAAAGTGGCCGGAATGACGGTACCGGTCGGTGGTGGCGGCTATCTGCGACTCTTCCCGTGGACTGTAACTTCGCGACTATTGCACCAGATTCGCAGGCAGCAACGACCACTCAATGTTTACCTGCATCCCTGGGAAGTGGATGTGGATCAACCGCGAATTGCCGCATCTCTGAAGTCACGCTTTCGACATTATCAAAACCTCAGAACGATGGCCCCCAAGTTGTCAAAAATGTTGACTGAGTTTCGGCTCGGCACAATGTCTGATGTCCTGATCAAATGCGGAAACGGGCACAAAGACATCGTCGTCAATCGTGTTGACCATTCCTGCGACGCAATGGTTACCAGCCACTGAACGTCATGACCAACTCGGAAAAGAATGCTGACAAGTCCCCAGAAAATCCGACTCCTTTGAAAAAACCCATGCGTCCCAGCGTCCTTTACATTACTCACCGAGTTCCCTGGCCACCCAATCGCGGTGATCGAATTCGCACGTGGAATGTGCTGCGCTATTTGTCGACTCGGGCGAATGTGGATCTGGCCTGTCTGGCCGATGAGCCGGTCAGCGATGAGACGATGACTGAGCTGCGACGAGTCACCCGGCGGCTGGCCGTGATTCCTCATAGTGGAAAGCAACGATACGTTACCGGACTGTTTTCATTGCTGACTGGCAGCACGGTCACCGAAGGCCTGTTCAACAGCTCGTCGCTGCGGACCTTGCTGGACGACTGGAGTGAATCAGAAGAATACGACGCTGTCATGGCCTCCTCATCGGGGATCGCTGGATATCTCAAGCGAGATTACCTGACGCGTCCTGTGAAATGGGTTGATCTGATCGATGTCGACAGTCAGAAGTGGTTTGACTATTCGAAAGCGGCTCGCTTTCCGATGTCGTTGATTTATGAGCTTGAAGGCAAACGCCTGCGAGCCGTGGAAAAGCGTCTGGCCAAGCGCTGCGACCAGTTGCTGGTTGTCAGTGAAGCGGAGCGAGATCTGTTCAAATCATTCTGCCCGACGGACAAGATCAGAGCAGTCGGCAATGGTGTGGACTCCATCTACTTTGCACCTTCGACGAATGTTCAGGTTGATGAATGTTCGTGCGTGTTTGTCGGTGTGATGAATTACAAACCTAATGCAGATGCCGCGATCTGGTTTGTTCGCAATGTCTGGTCTCAGATTCGTGAGCGTTACCCGGATGCTGTCTTCCGGATCGTCGGCAAGTCGCCCACTGCGGAAGTTCAGGCACTGGCCACTGTTCCCGGCGTAGAAGTCACGGGATCAGTTCCTGATGTTCGCCCATGGCTGCATCGATCGACATGTGCTGTTGTCCCGTTGCACATCGCCCGAGGTATTCAGAATAAAGTTCTGGAAGCCATGGCATGTGGCCGTCCTGTGATTTGTTCGCCGGCTCCTCTGAAGGGGTTGGCCGCTGAACCCGGTCTGCATTTGCTTCAGGCTGACGTGGCGGGCGAATGGGTTGAATCCGTTTCACGAGTTTTTGCGGACAAAAATCTGCAGCAGGAACTTGGCATGGCCGGCGCGGCATTCGTGCAGTTGCACCATTCCTGGGATCACTGCCTGTCGCCTTTGGACAGAATGCTTGAACGTCGGCAGAAAACACAGAAACCGGAATCGGAGGTGGCCAAATGAAGGGTTTAATCTTCACCTGGCTGCTGACACTGCTGGGTGTCTCCGCATCATTCATTCGCCCTTATCACGGCTTCCTTGTTTATGTCGCGTTGGCCGTTCTGCGACCGGATGCGTTGTGGAGCAGTCATATTCAGGGGGGGCGTTTCAGTTTGATTGTGGCCTCCGCGATGCTGCTCAACTGGTTCGTCCGCTGCTGCGGCAACTGGGATCTGGGCCCCGCGAGGCGCGTGGTGCTGTTGCTGTTGGGATATTGGCTCTGGAGCGTGTTCCTTGCGATCAGCGCGGATAGTCCGGCCCACGCCTGGTACTTCGTGGAGCAGCAGTCGAAGATCGTCCTGCCGTTTCTCGTCGGGATTACAACCGTTCAATCATCGATCGATCTGCGCCGACTGGCGTGGGTCATTGTTGTCTGTCAGGGATATGTTTCCTTCGAGCTGAATCGCTACTACTTCAGCGGATACAACTATCTGTGGGAGCAGGGATTCGCGAGTCTCGATAATAACTCGATGGCGATCGGACTGGTCACGACGCTCGGTGTCGCGTTCTTTCTCTTCTTCTATGAAACAAGCACGATCCGTCGAGCCATCATTGCGGGCTGTGCTGCGTTTATTGGGCACGCGATCCTGTTTTCGTTCTCTCGCGGAGCGATGTTGGCAACCGTAATCTTTCTGGGGATTTCCTTCTTTATCATTCGCAAGACGACTCTGCACTATGCCGTCTACGCACTCGGAATCGTCGTAGCCCTGTTCACGGCCGGGCCGCAGGTTCGCGACCGATTTATGGAGACGTTCGCTCAGGAAAACGGGGTTCGTGAAGCGTCGGCCCAGAGCCGCCTCGATCTTTGGCGAGACTGTATTATTCTGCTGGCCGAGGATCCTGTCATGGGCTGTGGACCAGACCACTGGCCTCTGCATGCTCATGAATTTGGCTGGCCAGCCGGAAAAGAAGCTCACAGTTTGTGGGTGCAAACACTGGTCGAACTGGGAGTTCCCGGTTTCCTGATGTACGTCGGGTTCTTCGTCATCGTCCTCGTTCGCTGTTGGTATCTGCTGCAGAAAACTCTGAATGACGAAGACGCCTGGTTCGCGGATTCGGCCCGAATGACAATCGCGTCGCTCATTGGTTTTATGGTCTCTGCTCAGTTCGTCAGCCTGGAAGCCCTTGAGATTCCGTATTACGTGGCATTGCTGGGTGCGGGCTCACTGGTCGTCCATAATCGAACCATGGCGAATCGCGCGGCCGAACAGTTGTCTGTTTCGGAACTCAATTCTGCTATGCCGCCCGTGGCCGTTCCGACGGGATCACTGGTTGCAGCAGCTGTTATGCCAGCGTCCGATGCCTGGTCCGTTGATGATCGAGTCTTTCTGAATCGCCGTTTCATGAATGTTCCTGCGGAACCAACCGCGATCGATATCGCGGAGGATCCTCCGGGCTTCGAAGCGGCAACACGGGCCTCGGGAGCAACGCCCTTTGAATCAATAGCGTCGCTAGATTGGAGAGACTCGATTGGCTCAGAGACTCCGCAGAGAACAGTCGGCGACAGTTTTATCGCCGACAATGTCGCCGCGGATTATACGAGACGAATTGTGATGAACTAGCGAGCGACACTTTAAAAAAGTTCTTGATGAGTTGATCCTGGCGGGACAGCGCCAGGCTTGAGGTTCAGTTTGTCCATCCCGCATGGTGCGGAAAACAAGAACATCGATTCTTTCATGCAACGACTAACTTTCTTGTGTTCTGTAATTAACAAGTTTTGGGGGTCGATGCGAGCCGACGGAGCGGCTCGACTACGTAGGTTCGCCGCTCCGTCGGCGAAAATCGAATCCACCGTAACCCACAAATCTAAACTTGACGAGCCACGAGTGGTCTTTCAAGAACAAAATTTGGGGGTCAACGCGAGCCGACGGAGCTGCTCGACTACGTAGGTTCGCCGCTCCGTCGGCGAAAATCGAATCCACCGTAACCCCAAATCAAAACTTGACGAGCCACGAGTGGTCTCAGTGATTCATCGGTGTTATCCGTGGTCTTCATGGCAAAAATGCGATTCTGTTTTTGACCACAGATAGCACAGATTTCATAGATAAAATTGCAGGAGAGCTTCAAACCAACCCTGAACATCCTCCCCAACATGGCGCTGTCCGGCCTGGAGTCGCGATGGCGAAGACAGGGGTTCAATTTAAAACAATATCCGAGAAATGGTGTGCCTGCATTCGCTTTGGCGAACTTGTCACACCCTACAAGTCGCAAGGTTTTCCGGTGATACGGTTGAGAACTTGAAAAGGTGCGGGACAGGCTAAGCGAGAGCGGGTGTTTGGTTCAAGATAGTCGTTGGCACAACATGCGGGCAGGAAGATGCGGTTTCTCTACCTCACACTTTGCGTTCTCTCTATTGCGGGCACAATTCGTTTTGCGTCCCAGTTGAGTCGTTCAATGGCGAGCCAAAAAGACCCGAGCCGCGTTGCTCTGGCGGGGCTGTCACCTGAAACTTCCGGCTCAAAAGACGCTGAGTCGAAAATTCCCGCGGGACCAGTTCACCCCGTCGTCGTCGAGGACGAAACTGACTCTGCATTCGTCTCGGTGCCGATGCATCCGCCGATCGAGAACAACCACGAAGCCGTCACCGCAGACAGCGCCGAGGCCGATGATCGAAGCGAGGCCACTAATTCCGGCACCCAGGCAGATCGAAGCAACGAGGCCCCGTCTCGTGTGCCAAAGAATTCTCTGAAGCGTTCGACATCTGTCAGGCATCAGTCAGCGCAGCATGACTCCATGATTACCCCCGGCAATTTTGAGTATCTCGGAGCGATCAGGCCACCCCATATTCAGCAGAACGAAACGACGTTTGCCTACGGTGGCTGGGCCTTGGCTTACCGGGCCGACGGGGATTCGAATGGGCCTGACGATGGCTTTC
The DNA here is from genome assembly GCA_052034165.1 of Planctomycetota bacterium. Classification (GTDB taxonomy): domain Bacteria; phylum Planctomycetota; class Planctomycetia; order Planctomycetales; family Planctomycetaceae; genus SXXK01. The sequence continues at coordinate 9,186 of JBPOIW010000124.1, forward strand.
CTGGATCGCTCTACATGGTCGGTCACAGGAATCATCAGAAAGTGGTTGAGATCAACATCCCTGCTCCGGTCAACTCAACACTCAAACTGGCGGATGATCTGCCGGTTGCCGAAATTTTGCAGCCATTTGAAGATGTTACCGACGGACTGCTTGAGGAAATGACCAATGGTTCCACGGAGCCATTTAATCTGGGAGGCCTGTTGGTCACCAACGGACTCCTGCACTGGACGATGCACAAATACTACAACGTAGAGAATCGAGATTATCCGTCTCACGGAACATCGGGGCTCGAGATGCAATCATCGATCGCGGAAGGTCTTTGGCATCTGGGACCGCAGAACAGCGGAAGCCCGGAGTGGAATTCTTACAAGCACGCCGGATATATTTTTGAGATCCCGCCGGCCGAGGCAACTCGCTGGTTTGGTGGTCGCAATCTGATCTCGGGTTTACAGATCAGCACTGGACTGCAAGCATCGAGTCAGGGGCCTGCGATGTTTGCCTATTCGCTGCCTCCGGAGGGCACGGCCCCCAACACTTCGCTCAGTACTCTTCCTCTGGTGTGGTATTCGGAGCAGCAACCGCTGAAGTCTCATCATCCCGCAGATCGCTGGACAGGTGGAGCGTGGTTGACGCTTGGCGACAAGCAGGCCATTGTGATCGCCGGACGCAAAGCGCTAGGGGATTATTACTACGGTGAGGCGCGGCCTGAAGATTGCACTCAGGACAAAGGTTACCACGGACCACCCTATGAAGTTGAACTCCTGTTTTACTCACCAGCCAGTCTGATCCATGCGGCGAACGGACGCATTTCCGCTTCAGGACTCAAGCCATGGTATCGCTGGGATAGTACGAATGAGGGTGGCGGGCTGAATCAGTACATGTTCAACACCTGCTCAAACCACGTGGGTGGCATGTCCTATGATCGTGAACGCAACCTGCTGTATCTGGTTCAAATTGATGCAGGGGAAACCAGCGACAACGAATATGAAGCACTGCCAATCGTGCACATCTTCAGAATCACAGAATGATCTCAAAAGGAATCGGCTCGTGTGCAATTGTCACAGGAGTTGCAATCCGAATGAGCGGTCATCGGCTTTCATCGGGAGGTCTCCGCCTGATCACGATGACGAAACGCACGGTGCAACGCGAACTATCTTCACCTTAGAACTGACACTGCAGAATCCGTCTATGATTGAATGCTCATGAAACCACTCCGCGACCTGCTGAAGCACTCCTCCGTTTACGCGGTCGGTCAGATTTTGACTCGACTCGCATCGGTGTTGCTGCTTCCGCTGTACACCCACTGTCTGACACCGGCTGACTATGGGGTCACGGCGATTCTGGATCTGACCGCGGCCATTCTCTCGCTGATGATCGGCGGCGGAATGGTTTCCGCCGTCACGCGTTTTCATTTCGACAGTGATTCCTCCAGCCATCGTGACCGACTCTGGTGGACGGGTCTGACGTATCTGGCGGTGACTTCTGTTGTCGTCCTGCTGCCGCTCTGGATGGGCCGTCAGATGTTGTCCGACCTGACATTAGGAGAAAACTATCCGGACGGCGGACGGCTCTATACGTTGACCATCGCGACAATTCTGGTTCAGAACGTGGCTCAGCTGGTAGAAGCGTATCTGCGAGTTCTGAAATGGTCGGGAGTGTTTGTCGCAATCTCTTTCGGTCGACTGCTGCTGAATGTTGGATTAAACGTCTGGCTGCTGGTTGGCATGAAGATGGGTGTTGAAGGCCTGCTGCTCGGTAACTTCGCAGCCTCTCTTGTGCATATGATCGCTCTGCTGGCGGTGTTCGTGAAAACTCGTGGACGATTCCAGTTCGATTTTTCACTATCACTGGAAATGCTTCGATTCAGTGCACCCCTCGTGGTCACGGCCATGCTGGCCATGTTGATGCACGAAGCCGATCGTTACTTTCTGCGAGTCTTCATCAGTATGGAAGAGGTGGGAGTTTATTCGCTCGCTCATAAAATCGGCTTCGCTGTCAACACCCTGTGTCTCCTGCCCTTTGCATCGATCTGGCACGTAGCAATTTATGACATTGATCGGATGCCCCGAGCTAATGATGTCTACGCGAAGGTGTTTCACTGGTTCATTGGCGGCATGGGAATCCTGCTGCTGGGTGCCGCGTTGACGGTGCATCCTGTTCTGCCATTGCTGACGCCCGATGCCTACGGTGATGCGATGGATCTGATCTCTGTGATCCTGCTGGGATTCTTTCTGTTTGGCCTGCAGCTTCAGTTTGAAGTACCGGCGATGCTGTCAAAGGAAACGAAGCGACTTGTCCCCGGGAGTGTGATGGGAGTCGTCGTGAACGTTGTTGGCAACTTTCTGCTCGTCCCCATTTATGGAAGCTGGGGAGCTGCGTGGGTCGGTGTTCTGACCTATGCCTCGTTCTCATTTACAACGCTGCTGATGTGTCGTTCGATCCGTCCAATTCCTTACCCGTGGAAATCCAGCGTGTTAGTAACCAGCGGACTTTGCGGCAGTTATGTGGCATTGCGATACGGACTTTTTCCAACTGTGGGTTTCGCGGCAGAATTACTGGCATCCGTCGGTTGCTGTGCTGCCTGGGCGATTGCACTCTTCGGCCGAGACGGCCTCGAATGGTGGTCGACTCGAAAAATCCCGGTTCCTGCATACCAGACATCATCGTCGGAGTCTGAGACGACACGAATCAATCAGAGTTTTGCCGGAACAGGATCCTCACTCAACGGCGTCGCTCACGAAGTCCTGGCTCCCGAAACCGTCAACGCGTGATTCGACACCATGAAACGATTCGTGAAGCAAACTCTGTCCGCATTGGCTGCGACTCTCGTGTTTCCAGCGGTATGCCTGTTCCAGATGCAGGCGGCCATCTCTGGAGCGGACCGCGTCTTCGCCAATTGGAGCCAGCTGTTCAGTCTTCTTCCGGGTCTGACTGGTGTTTATCTCCGGCACGCCTTCTTCCGTCGGACCATGAAAGGCTGTGGTCCGGATGCCTGTATCTCTTTTGGAACGCTGTTTTCTCATCCGGGCGTTTCACTGGGCCGCACCGTCTACATCGGCAATTATTGTTCTATTGGTGACGTGACGATCGAAGACGACGTATTGATCGCATCGCACGTCTCCATCATGAACGGCTGCCGTCAACATGGGACCGAACGACTGGACATTCCCGTGCGTGAACAGATCGGGCATTACGAACCGGTCACGATTGGTTGCGATTCGTGGATAGGGGAGCGAGCCACCGTAGCAGCGAGCATCGGCCGGCATTGTATCATCGGAGCCGGTGCTTTGGTCTTATCACCCGTGCCGGACTACTGCATCGCCGTCGGCGTCCCCGCGCGAATCATTCGCGATCGCCGACAACCGCAAACAGCCGACAGGATTGAAGCATCGCTTGACCAGGTCGAAGTGGCGATGGCAAATCTGAGATAGGGTTGAACGGCTCGACTGCGAGGCCCTCTCACCGTCCGCCGGAATCATCAACGTCATGTGCCGCACTTCTTCATCCCTGTTTGATGCGGACCGATATTTCGGCAGGAACTGCCGCTCTGTTCGCAACGCAGCCCTTCCGGCATTCAGTTTTCGCTGCCCTTCAATCGTCACGAGCCAAAAAACCAGAAATGTTTATCCAACCGGTACGACAGGACCGAAGAATGGATTGTGTAGTTCTGTTGCGCTGTCGCGATGATGTTTCCGTGAGAACGGACACGCGGAGGGGATTGGGTCAGGAGACCGATCGCCACTGACTGACGTCGGCGGTAGCAGCAGTCTGGAGTTCTGGCGGATGTGTCTGCCAGATGCAGTCAGCGTCCGAGAATTGTAGACAGTAGACCACCGGGACGGTTTCTCAGCAGTACGAGTGCGATCCGGA
>JBPOIW010000288.1:0-22715 GCA_052034165.1 Planctomycetota bacterium
TGCAGGTCTGTAAAACGTCTTAAAGTCGTTCCCATCGAAACGACGAACATAAAGCAGGCGATTGTCATCCTGTTGTGGCGGTAATAACACTGAGTGTGATTACCCGGGGAGGCCAGGAAGCACAACAGTCTGATTCGCCAGGGGGGTATTTCAGCGTCTGACCGTAACGGAAGGGATGTCCGGAAAAGGTCGCTGCACGTCTTGATCGATTTGCAGAGTGAGATATCTCCCAGTGCCTTGTGCAGGCACGGGATTGCGCCGCACGCAATCCAAAGAACGACCCCTGTTATTACGACGGACCCGCGTTTTGTTTCGGCTGTCACGACAGCGAGTTTCTCTTCTGAAACTCACCCGAAACGGAACATCCGAGTAATGGCGATCTGGGTTCCTAGGACGGGAACCTGGATGGTGCAGAACTGATTGGAGAGCCCGCCCATGAAGACGATCTTCACTACTGGTCAGGTAGCAAAGATCTGTAAAGTTGCCCCGCGTACTGTCTCAAAGTGGTTCGATTCCGGACGACTGAGAGGCTATCGAATTCCTGGCTCACAAGATAGACGCATTCCACGCGAACATCTTATCCGGTTCCTTAAGGAACACGGAATGCCGCTCGGCGAGCTGGAAGACGAAGCAATGGGCAAAATTTTGCTCGTTGGTTCAGATCTGACAACTCGATCGAGTTTGAATGAGATGATTTCCAACGACGACTTTAAGATCGAAATTGCTGCCAGTGGCTTTGAAGCTGGTATCCAGGCAGAGTCTATTCACCCCGATTGCGTCGTGGTGGACTTTGTTATGGGACGCGAAGAAGCGTTAATGATTGCTCAGAACCTTCGGAGAAACACAGAGTTCACCGAAACCGTTCTGATCGGTCTGCTCAGCGACGAAGACAACGCATCCGGCTTCGACCGTTCGGTGTTTAACGAAACCTTCCGAAAACCATTCGACGCAGCTCTGCTCGCCGAACGTATTCGTACTCTCGTTAATCGTCGAAAGCAGTTGGCCTGAGAAACCAACAAGAGGCCTCGGCGATCTGACCACGTCGAGAAAACACACCATCGGACAGTCTTTCGAGATTGTCCGATGGTTTTTTGTTGCGCGGTGGTTTGTGGTGGTGCGATCTTATCAAAGCATTTGAATCGCAGCTTTGGCACTGAAATCACCTATGAATCACAGAGGATATACAAGAACGGTCCTGCCCTCTGAGACCTATTGGACGTATGGGACTTATCTGGTAAATCCTTCACGAGTACCACGATCCCCAATCCCCGGTTCACCTCACCGGGCACGCTGAACATCGCGCAATTAGCGGTTCGATTGACGGGTGAGTTGGCTGTCGGCAAACTGCGGCTCCTCGTTCCTGATTCGTCCAGCCTTTGTGAGGAATTGCCGTGGTGTCCGTGATTCGTAGTCTGGTGCTGTTCACTCTCTCTGTTAGTTTCTCCGCGACAGCACTCGCCGATAACTGGCCGGCATGGCGAGGCCCAACCGGGAATGGTCTCAGCACAGAAAAGAATCTGCCGACCGATTGGAGCCCCACGAAGAACGTCGCCTGGAAGCTGGAACTGCCAGGTTCCGCCGGTGCTTCACCTGTCGTCTGGGACAAGCAGATTTTTCTGACGTCCGTCAATGCAGGCGGCGACTTGCTGCTGATGGCGGTCAGCACGGACGGAAAAGAACTCTGGAAACAGGTTGTGGCCTCGGGCAATAAAGATGCTCGTGGCGACGAAGGCAACTCCGCATCGCCGTCCCCAGTGACTGACGGCAAACATGTCTGGTCCTTCATGGGCGAAGGCACGCTGGGCTGTTACACGGTTGATGGTAAAGAGGTCTGGAAGTTCAATCTTCAGGATCGCTACGGCAAATTCAGTATTCAGTTCGGCATGAGTTCTACACCAGTGCTGGACAACGGGGTGCTCTATCTGCAGTTGATTCATGGCGAAGGCGATCCGAAAACTCGCGAAGCCTGCGTGGTTGCCCTTGATGGAGCCACGGGCAAAGAAGTCTGGAAGGTTGATCGCCCCAGCGATGCTGAAGCAGAAAACGAACATTCGTATGCATCTCCCATGATGTATCAGGACGGTCAGACGAAGCTGCTTCTTAGCCACGGAGCCGACTTTGTGGTGGCTCATGATTTAAAGGATGGTCACGAAGTCTGGCGTTGCGGTGGGTTGAATCGTCGCGATGATAAGGTTCTGCCATACGATCCGACGTTGCGATTCGTGGCATCGCCCGTTTCGGCCCCGGGAATCGTTGTGGTCCCATCAGCCAAGCAACATCCTCTGCTGGCGATCAAACCCACAGGCATGGGCGACATCACAGGCAAAGCCGATATGCTGCTTTGGTCGTGGAAGAGAACTCCGGACGTTCCAACGCCGGTAATCGTCGACGATCTGGTTTATCTTTGCATGGAGAATGGGAATCTGACGGTCCTTGAAAAAATGACCGGCAAAGAAGTCTACTCGGAAGCCACTCACCGCCAACGTCATCGGGCGTCCCCGGTAGTCGCCGACGGAAAACTTTACCTCACCGCTCGTGATGGTCGAATCACTGTGGTTCAGACCGGACGAGAATTCAAAACGCTGGCGGTTAATGAACTGGGTGAAGATCAGTCATCGTCACCGGCCATCTCCAATGGCACGATTTATCTGAGAACCTTTAAACATCTCTGGGCGATTCGAAATCCGTAAGCTTTTCGCAGGCCGGACCGAGCGGAGCGAGTTCCGGCAATTCCGTCACCCTCGAACGACGGGCATTCCTGCCCGTCGTTTTTTATTGGACAAGAATGCCCAACCTACCTCGTCTGTCTTTATCGCGAGGAAATCGGCCCAAGTCGCAGTTGCCGGGCGAGATCATCGAACATGGCTTCGAGCACCAATCTCACCGGCGAGTTGCCTTCGATCTGATGCGCCGCCGAGATGACTCGATCCAACAATGGCGCCAGCATATCGACTCCGTTGCGAACGCCGAATCGTTTGAGTAACGGGTCTGAAAAATCGCCCGAGGTCAATCTTCGCAAACGGCCATTCAAAACCTCGGCGACGAATCGCAGCAGCCATTGTCCGTTGCGGCGTTGTTCGTCGGCACCGGATGAGATGCGTTCCAGCTCATCAGTGACCTGCTTGGAAACTTCGACTGGCTTCATATTCTCAAGCTGATCCAGTTGCTGACTGATCAGTTGGCGAAGTTGTCGCAGATCAGGATTTAACAACTGAGCGGCCAGCGTAATGCTGCCCTCAGCCATAGCCGCGATCGTGGCGGCTTCTTCAGGACTCTCAACCATTTCTTCGCTAAGCAGGATGTCTTTCACATCCGTCTCGGCCAGAGGAAAGAATCGCACGACCTGACAGCGAGATCGAATCGTGGGCAACAACGAATCAGGATTGTCGCAGACCAGAAGGATCAACGCCTGGGCCGGCGGTTCTTCCAGAGTCTTCAGCAGCGAGTTGGCTCCTTCGGCATTCATTCGATGCGCGTCGTTGATGATGGCAACTCGGCGATCAGACGCTTGTGGAGACATCGACAACTCAAAGCACAGCCCCTCGCGGCCTCGCTTGTCGCTGTCGCCCGCGATGAGTTCAATCGGGATGACGGATTTACCCGCCGGCAAACCAATCTCTATATAGTCGGGCCACGTGCCCGCAATAAAACTGCGACACGCTCGGCATTCACCGCAGGCGTCAATCTCATCCGGCTTATGCTCGCGACAGAACATCGACTGAGCCAGCAACCGGGCGAACTTTCGCTTACCGATACCATCCGATCCAGCCAGAACATACGCATGCGACAACCGCCCGCGCTGCACCGAACGTTCGAACAACGCTCGCTGTTCCTGATGCCCTTTTAGTGTGTCCCAGGCGGATGTCACAACAAAGACCTGTTTCCTCTATCGATTGCTGACAACAATCTGGTGATTAACTCAATTCGTAGTGCCGACTTCAGTCGGCATTCGAGCGTCCGTGCTGCACAGTTGGCTGAAGCCAACGCTACAAGTTGAATCCCGTCGCTCCGCCGACGGGATTCATATGCGTTTTCTATTGAACTACCTACCGCCCCTTCAGGAACTCCAGCACATCGGCCATTTGTTCCACGGTCACGTCGCGTTCGATTCCTTCGGGCATCAAAGATTTGTTCGTCGTCTTCAGCTCTTCGATGTCACTGCGAGGAATCGTCTGCTCACGACCTTCGGGCTGCCGAAGTGTGACGGAGTCTGTCGATTCTGCAATCATCAGGCCGTTCAACAGTCGTCCATCCGTCGTAACCACGACATACTCGGTAAACTGCGGGTCAACTCGGCGATTCGGATCCAGCACGTCGTACAGCAGAGCATCTCTGGCACGGGCTCGAGTATCGCTGATGTCTGGGCCGACATTGTGGCCGACCAATCCAATGCGATGACATTTGCTGCAGGTTTTTTCGAAGATGATTGCTCCGCGAGCCACGTCGCCCTTCAGTTCCAGAGCCTTTGAATACTCTTCAGCGACCGCTTTTCGATTGGCCGAAACGGTGCCGCCGAACAACGCAATCGCTGTCGTGCGAATGGTTTCGTCCGGATGCTGCAACAGGATCAATCGCTGATCGATGGAAACTGCCGACGAGGAGATCGCCCCCGCCGCCATCGTCTTCAGAAGTTCCGTGACAGACTCTTTGCGCATCAGCAAGAGGTCCAGTGCGGCTGAGCGCGACTGAGGATTCAGCTGCTCCCAGTGAGCCAGCACGATGGCAGACAGTTCCGGTCGCCCACTGCGGCGAGCGGCATCGATGGCAGCTCGCTGACATCCGGAAGATTCGCCCGGCTTCAGGAGTGCTTCCAGAGCTGTCGTCAATGCTTCCGGCGGAAGATGAGACATCAACCCCATGGCGGCGATGCGATCCACGTCGCTGAGTGATTTGTTCACGGCCGTTTCGGACGCCAGCTTGACGACCTTTTCTATCGGCGATACAGAAGCCTTCAACGCAGCGGGCGGCGTCTGCAGAAACGCAGCCAGGCTCTTTGGGATCTCCGCGTTCTGACAGCGAGGCAGCCCGTCAGCCAGCCCAATGACAATCGCTGTCTGCCACCACAGTCCCGATTCCGGACTTTCGCCGACAACAGCAGCCAGCGTCTGCAATTGCTCGACATCGCCTCGCACGGCCACGTTCAGGGCCAGTTGGCGCAGGAAGTCATTCCTGGTTGCAGCCGTCGCCGCATCTTTGCGAGAGTGATAAACAACCGCTGAAGCAAGATCCGCCGCACGATTCGGCGCGGCCATCAACAAAGCTCGCTGAAGCCAAACGTCGTCGATGTTTTGAGCGGCGAAGTCACGCATTGAGGTGATCTCGGGATTTGTCCAGTCATACGCCAGAATCGCCTGCATGCGGGTTTCACCATTTGGATTTCCCAGCTGAAGCGCAACACTGGCTTGCAGATCCTTGTTGCCGGGGTACTCCATGCGAATGAGCTTCACAGCATCTCGGTTCAATGTTCCGATCGGCCCACCATCGATTGCCATCGAAGTTGCTGCCTGCAGATCTTCCGCGTTCAAAAGACCAAATCCATACAACGCCCAAAGAGAATGGAGTGGCGCGTTATGGAACAACGAACCGCCCGTAGGTACAGAAGCATTCCTCACATTCGCCCGCAACGGCTTTTCAGCATCCAGTCGTTTACCTTCAACCAGCAACCGTTGAGCCAGCATTCTTCGCCAGCCATTCTTATCGCCCAGCATCGTCACCAGATCTTCAGTCGTCGTCGGAGTAACAAACGGTTTCACGTCGGAAACTTTCTCCGCAACGATTCGCCAGATGCGACCTTTATCTTCGCCAGCTCGCCAGTCCATCTTTGCCGCCACGTCATCCGGCACGAACTTTGGATGCTCAACCCATAATCGATACATGTCCGCCAGATACAACGCCCCGTCCGGACCAGTGGCCAAACTCACGGGGCGAAACCAGGTGTCAGTCGATGCAAGAAAGTCCGCCGTTTCACGGGCTCGGCGAGATGTCACCGTGCCGCCCATGGGTTCGATGATGTTTCGAGTCACCAGGTGACCGACAGGTTCACAGACAAAGACGCTGTAGTCTGACTCCGGCCCAAACAATCCGCCGCGATACGCCGTGACTCCGCACGCCGACGTATGAGTGCCCGCGTGCGACAGCCAATTGCTCTTCATCGGCACGATCGGATACACACGAGTTTTCTCACCGGCCGGACCAACATCCGTGTGCCCGACACTCACTCCCGCAAACGGATTCTGCTGCACCTGAGCCAGCGACAGAACATCGGTCATGATGGGATTGCGATTCGAACTGAAAAAGCGATGCCCGAAGTTATCAATCGTGTTGCCGAACTGACCTGCTCCGGAGATCGCTTCGAACTTCATCGTGTCTGGATGAAAACGAAAGTCGACACGAGGAATCTCGACGGGCTCAGTGGTTTCGAATCCCGGTCGAGTACATCGAACTTTGCCGTGGCCATAAGTCAGATAAATCCAGTTGTCGAAACCGTAGCGAGGACACCCGATCTGCATCTGTGGATGAGCGGGTGTAAATCCATCGAACCAGACTTCTCGCACATCCGCAACATTATCACCATCGGTATCAGCGAGATACATGATCTGAGTTTCCGTGCAGGCGATCACGCCATCTCGAAACGCCATCAGGCTGTGGCAAAACTTCAGATGCGGAGCGTAGACAGTTCGCTTGTCCATCCGGCAATCGGCATCCGTATCCTCAAGTAGCACGACTTGCGACAAGGCTTTGGCTTCGGGATCTTTCGGTCCGACAGGATAATCACCGTATTCAACGACGAACATTCGTCCTTTATGATCAAAGTCAATCGCCACTGGATCCATCACCAGCGGTTCGCAGGCGACCAGCTCGATCCTGAATCCCGGTTCAATCTGCAAGCACTTAAAGGACTCTTCGGGAGACTTCGGAGGATCCGTTGGCTGATCAATCCAATGACGTCCGCCGCGTTGTTGTTCAATCGAATTCACAAGATCAGGGCGAGGCGTGTCCTGAAACATCAGACCGACAAGAAACAAGATCGACAACGATGAGATCGGCAGGGCAGACATGGAGAGGCTCCGAAGGCAGGTTGTGGCATAACGCCGAGGACCTGCAGGATATCCTTTATCGCATGCGGCGAGAAACGAATCAGGGCGGAATTCAGCGACCTGAACATTCGACCAAATCTGCTCACCCCACAGGGTTGAAAAATATCCATGGAGATTCTGTTCGACGCCCCCGATTGGGGCTGTCATATCGCAAAAATCTGACTAAGCTTTAGATCCCGCCCCTTACCATAACCAACCTTAGCGCTCATAAGCTTGCCGGAGTTTCCGATGATGCCGAGCAACTCCATCTCCTGCCATCATCCGCGAATCGCGCGTCGTCATGCTATTCAGGCCGGAAGTATTGGACTGCTTGGCCTTGGCATGAATCATATGGCCGGGCTGCAGGCCATGGCAGCGGGATCGCAATCTGCTTCGCAGCCATTTCGCGCGTGCATCTACATTTTTCTGTCGGGCGGTCTGTCGCAGCACGACAGTTTCGATCCGAAGCCAAACGCGCCGGCAGAGATTCGCGGTGAGTTCCAGCCGATCGCGACTCAGACTCCCGGACTGCAAATCTGCGAACACCTTCCCGGCCTTGCATTGCGGAGTCACCTGTGGTCCGTGTGTCGCACGTTATCACATACCACGAATGATCATTCGGCCGGTCATCACATCATGCTGACGGGCCGCAGTGATTTGCCACAGGGATTCAATCCCAGTCTGCCACGTCCGGTCGACTGGCCGAGTATTGCGGCCATCGCTGGCGGTGTCACGATGGCTCGCAATAACCTCCCAACCGCGGCCGTGCTTCCCGAGCAACTCGTGCATTCCTCGGGGCGAATCATTCCCGGACAGTTTGCCGGGATCATGGGCACTAATCGGAACCCTTGGTTCATTGAAGCGTCGCCATTCCATGCGACATCTTACGGTGCGTTTCCGACGCATCGATTCGACCATCAGGATCGAGGCAACAAGGATGCTCGAATCTTCGAAGCTCCCAGCCTCAACCTTCCTCACGGAATGACACGACCGCAGTTGGACAAGCGAGTGTCACTACTGGGCCAACTGGAGCGTCAATGCGGGGTGCTGGAATCCGGAGCCAGCACAACAGAATTTGATCGTTATCGTCAGGGAGCGATCTCGTTACTGGTCGATCCGAAGGTTCGCGAATCGCTCGACGTGACGCGTGCTGATGATGCTGTTCAGGATCGCTACGGAAAGAATTCCTTTGGCTGGTCTCTGTTGATGGCGCGTCGACTTGTTGAGGCCGGAGTGAATCTGGTTCAGGTCAATCTGGGCAACGATGAAACCTGGGACACTCACGGCAACGCCTTTCCGCATCTGCGCGATAACCTCTTCCCGCCGACCGATCGAGCCGTCAGCGCACTGCTGGATGATTTGAATGAGTCGGGCCTGCTGGAGAATACTCTGGTTGTAATGGCCGGTGAATTCGGGCGAACTCCGAAGGTTTCTTTGTTGCCGAGCCACTACAAGACAGCGGGGCGAGATCACTGGGGCAATGTGCAGTCGATTTTTCTTGCCGGTGGTGGCGTTCAGGGCGGTCGAATTGTCGGGGCGACCGATTCGATCGGGGCTTTTGCCGAATATGATCCGCAGACTCCGGAAAATTTCGCTGCGACGATCTATCAGTCGCTCGGGCTGCCTCAGACTGTCGCATGGTACGACGAAGTCAAACGTCCTCATCAGGTGTACCACGGCGACCCGATTCCAGGGCTGACGTAGCCGAACATTCGTGTCGCCTGACCGAAATTCCGGGCACCAATTCATTCCGCACGCTGAAACCGTGAGTATGATAGGGAGCGTACAAGCTCCCCCGAACCACGCTTTTAGCTCGGCAGACATTCTATGCGCACCATTTTGACAACGTCCCTCTGCGGCGTTTTGCTTATTGCTCATCTGGCAACCGCGGCCGCACAGACGATCGATGAGATGCAGCAAAAAGGTCTGCAGTTTCTCGAGGTGACTCAGGCGGCGGACGGTTCCTGGACGAATTCCGATGCCGTCGGAATCACCGGGCTGGTGACAACGTCGCTACTGATTTCCGGCAAAGCGGTTGACGATGCGGTGGTCAAGAAAGGACTCGACTTCGTCGTTTCAAAGCAACAAGCCTCGGGCGGAATTCACACCGCTGAAAGTCGTCATCAGAACTATGAAACCTGCATCGCAATTCTGGCCCTGTCGGAAGCGAATGCTGACGGTCGTTTTAACGAAGTGATCAAGAAGGCAGAGAACTTTCTGCGAGGCCTTCAGTGGGACGAAGGCGAAGGCATCGAAACGACTGACGGAGCCTTCGGCGGTGGCGGCTATGACAGCAAGCAGCGTCCGGACATGTCGAATACTCAGTTCCTGATCGAGGCTCTGAAGAAGGCTGGAGTCGCCAGTGATGATCCTGCAATGCAGCGAGCTCTCATCTTTGTTTCGCGTGCGCAGAATCTGGAGTCGCAGTACAATCAATTGCCGTACGCGGGCAAAGTGAATGACGGCGGATTCATCTACACACCGGCCAAGGGTGGTGAATCCAAAGCGGGCACGACTGAAAATGGGGGTCACAAATCCTACGGCAGCATCACGTATGCCGGCCTGAAGAGTATGATCTATGCGGGGCTGACGAAAGACGATCAGCGAGTCAAAGCGGCGACGGCCTGGCTGAAGAAACATTACACGCTGGATGAAAATCCTAACATGGGCCAGCAGGGGCTGTACTATTACTACCAGACGATGGCCAAAACCATGTCAGCTCTGGGCAGCGACGAATTTGAGGACGACAAAGGCACAAAGCATCTCTGGAAGCAGGAACTGTCCGGTAAGCTGGCCTCCCTGCAGCAGAAGAATGGCAGCTGGCTGAACGAAGCCGATCGCTGGTACGAAGGCGATCCTAACCTGGTCACAGCCTATTGCCTGATCGCTCTGGCTCATTGTGAAGAACCGGCGGCCGCAGCCGCGGACGTTGAGCCGCCAGCCGGCATGAAGCTGGTTTACGAACACAACTTCGAAGACAAGTCGACTGATCGTTATGAACCCACTGACAAGTCTGCCTGGAGTCTTCTCGAGCAAAACGGCAATCAGCTGATTGCTCTCACCAAACGCAATAGCGACTTCAAGCCACCGTTTCGCTCACCACTGAATCGCAATCTGCTTCGCGACCTGAAGGTTTCGTCCTTCGTCATGGACATTCGCTTTCAGTCGACGATCCCGACCTACGACCATCAGTCGCTGTGCCTGTTCTTCGGCTATCAGGATGACTCACATTTGTATTACGTGCACTTCGGCAAGAAGGCGGACGATCATGCGAATCAGATTTTCATCGTGAACAATGAAGCTCGCAAAAAGATTTCGACGAAGACCACCGCAGGAACACCGTGGACCGACGGCTGGCACCGTGCTCGCATCGTTCGTAATACCGCCAGCGGAGAAATCACCGTCTATTTCGATGATCTGAAAACGCCAGTCATGACTGCAACCGACAAGACCTTCGGCGAAGGACGAGTTGGCTTTGGTTCTTTCGATGACATCGGCAACTTCGACGACATCCGGATTTACGTGCCGGAGTAGTCTTTGCACAAATCACTTCCCGGACTTCTCCACTTCGGCTTCCGGCTTCTTCTCTTCGGCCGCGGAGTCCTTCTTTTCTGCCGCTTTAAGCATCAGCAGCACCGGAGTTCCCTTCGGAGGAATATGCTCGGTCCACCCTTCATACGATTGTGAACCGTCAGAGGCGGAGCTTTCTTCTTTCACATCCAGCAAAGCATCGCCAAAGTTTGACGTGCAGATAACATGGCCGCCTTCCGCCTGATAGTGCTCCTCGCCCGTTTCTTCGTCCTTGTACATGCTGCTGCCGACAAAAACGAATTTCGAAGTCATTGGAATCGACTGGCTGTCCTTGTGAAACTTTCGAATGACCTGTTGATACTCTTCCTTGTCCCATTTCGACAACAAGTCATCACGCTCGGCGTCTGACATCGGGCCGTACCAGAGAATCTCACTGTTGAATCGATCCCAGCGAAGATTGCTGTAGGGCAGCTTAAGTCCCGGTGGTGGTCCTGACAGTGGCGCGGAATAGTAGCGATGGATGTTGCGGCGAATCCAATGCTGCACCGGCTTACGCTGAAGCTCACCTTTGTCATCAACCCAGACCGCTTCGATGTCAATCTCCGGTCCGGAGGCTGCAACGAACTCGGGCGAAAACTGAGCTGGCTTGCCGGGCTCCAGCCCAAGGGCCAGCAGTCCGGTGTGAATCACATACGCTTTGGATCGAATGCGGAGGATCGTTTCATGTTCCCGATTCCCTTCAGGAACCAGCAACATCTCCAGCAGGCAATCACGACAAGCCACGTCCGTCCGCAGGATGACTCGACCACCGGCAACATCCAGCAGAACAGTGGACTCGGGGTTCAGAGGCGTCGTGCCCGTGATCTCTGCGGCCAGTTGTTCCGGCAGGGCTGGAAGCGGCTTCTTCTTTTCGTTGTCAGGTCCTTTATCAGGCACCGGCTTTGGAGTTTCGTCGGCCTTTGCTTTGGTCGCCGCGGGCACTTGAGCCTGCACTGCGTCCTCAAACCCCGCGCTGAGAATCAGAGAAGTGCCAAGCAGCCCGGATAGAAACTTTGAGGATATCGTTTTCATCGCAAGGGTTCTCCAGAGTCTTCTTACAGGTGCTTCGCCCGAACGCGACTCGTTATTGTGTCGACAGGACGTCTCGCACGGAAACACGAACTGCTGTCCAGATGGGGATCAGAACAGCCAGAGTACCAATCGCCAGAACCGCCACCAGCGTCAACAGTAAAGGAATCCACGGCACGTCGGCTCCGGTGCTGAGCAAATGCGGAAGCATGGCGATGATGGCCGAGACCGCTCCGGATGCGATGCCAAACACCAGCAGCAGAGAATTCTCCGCCAGTACCAGCCACACAATACGACTCGTCAGAAAACCGAGCGAACGCAGTAACGCAATCTCACTTCTTCGTTCAATCACATTTCGCAGCATCACGACCGCCAGCCCGAATGTCCCAATCAATAATCCGAGGCCACCCAGCATCTGAAATGTTGAAAGATAAGTGTTCTGCACAGCCAGGAAATCGGCCAGCCGTTGACTCACTTTTTCCGTATCAATCCCATAAGTCTGCAGAGCCGTCTCGATCGCCGCTGCCGCCTTGTCTGATGATTCCACGCTGGCGGTTTCGATCAGGAAGTACGCCGAGCCGGACGTCTCCGGGGCGACTCGCTTCAAATTCTCATCGGACATCACCAGCACGCCCTGGAACACGCTGCTGTCCAGCATGCCCACCACAGTCAACGCGTATTGAGGATTTTGTGCGTCCGGGAACAGAATCACATCGCCGATTTTTTTCTTCAAACTGAACTGCAGAGTATTCATGTCACCGATCACCGGGATGGCCGGCAGCGTCAGCGACTTTTCTGGTTCAGCATAGTCCGGAAGAGGCTTCTGAAGTTTCCGCCACGCGCTTTCGCCCGGCTGATCCAACGGAGTCTCCGCGAATCGAAATCCGCCGCGCTGCACGAAATCGGGAGTTGCTCCCAGCAGCGTCGGAACGGTCGCCTGAAACAAATTCAGGCAGCTGGCATCCTGCCCCGGCTTTGTACGGAAGCCAAAGACCTTCGTGCCTTCAGGAAGAGTCGTTGCGGGCGATGCATTAAGCCCCAGCTTGAGCTGTCCGTCTTTCGAATTCAGATCAAACAGAACAGGCTGAGAGGACTCGGCGACCAGCGAGAATCCGCCATTGCCTGAATTCAGATCCGGCGTTTCCGACACTGGATTTCTGCGTCCCGCTCCGACGGCAACGATCACAAACGCGGCGAAAGCAATCAATGCGGCCGTCAGCAAGCTGCGTTGAGGATTCCTCGCAGCATTGGCGAGGGCCAGTCCATTCAAACTGGAAATCTGAGATCCCTGAACCGCATCACCAGCGCGGCGACGCAAACTGCGGCGTAACCAAAGCAGGCTCACGGACAACCATGCGAATCCTCCAAGAAAGAACCCGACGACTCGCCAGGATAACCCACCAAAGGCTTCGTTTGTCGGCAGCAAACCGGCGACTCCCGCGACAGGCAAAGCAATCGCCGCGATGGCAGACAGCAGCAGCCCTAATGACATCATTGCGTTGACGATGGGACGGCGGCGAATTTCCATGTCATCCGAGCCAAGCCCGGAAAGCAGTTCACGAGGAGATCGTTGCGTGCTGCGACGCACCGAATTCCAGATCACAGCGCCGGAAAGAAACAGGGAAATGGCCGCTGCAATGACCAGCTTCAACGGCTGCAGATCAAGTTGCAGAAACTGAGTCCCGATGGCTCCGACCCACCACGTTGTGAGTCCAAGAATCATCAGCTTTGCAAAGTACACCGCGAGAACAGCGCCCAGTACACTGCCAAGCAACGCTACGGCCACACCTTCCATCACGAAGAATCGTCGAGCACGCCGTTCGGTAAATCCGATCGCTTCCATCAATCCAATTTGAGCAACTCGCTGACGCACGCTGAGCTGAAACATCAATGCGGCCAGAAGGATCGCGGACAAAATCAGAAAGAAACTGAAACCAATAAACAGCCCGGTGAAGTCGTTCGCTCCCACCGACGCCTGAAGTCCTTCCGCACGAATCGGCCGGAAGCCGACGCCCATCTTAATCGGGTTCAGCAACGACCGAGTTTCATCGGCCAGCCGAGACTGCACGATCTCCATCCGATCTTTCGGCAGGACGGTTCCTGCAGAGGCGACTCGGATCGATGTGTATCGACCAAACCGACTACTCCAGAATTCTTCGGCGGCTGCCAGCGACACAAACGCCTTCGGGGTTGCTCGATGAGCATCCCAGTATTCATCGTCGCGGCTGGTGATGCGATCCATTTCCATGTCGAAGGGCTGATCCCAGTCGCCGAACGATTCCACGTTTGTAACGCCATCAACAAAAGGTGTCAGATCCTGATCAACCGATATCGGATCGTCAGCCTTCAGGATGCCTCGCACGATAAATGTCTTATGCGTCTCAGGAAGATCCCCATGACTGCCGACTTCATGCCAGCGAGCATCGACGGTCTCGCCAACTCCAATTCCCAGATCGGTCGCTAACCAATCCGACAGAATAATCTCATCGTCGTTCAATACCGGCACGGGGGTTCCATCGTTGAGCAAAATCGGGCCCATCGGTGATGGCTGCGCAAAATCGAGTCCGGCGATGATGGAATACATCGAGAAGCGTGCATTCTTGTCTTCGCGCCTTGTGGCGTTGATCTCATTGGCCAGATAAACCAGTGTCGGCGCGGCTTTCACGCCGATGTTGTCAGCCGCTTGCTGCACAGCATCGGCAATGGAATCTTCAAGAATCATGCTGTCGCTTTCGACAGACATATAGCCGCGTCCTTCGATGATGCGAAATCGCAGTCCGATATCTGCGGCTGAGATCGACTTCTTCACCATCACCTGCAATTCATCCGCCGCACTGACATCGTCCAGCATCATCTGCTTCAGACCGCCAGCGGATTTCACCATGGATGGTTCCGGCCGCTGATCACCACCAACGAGGATCGTGTTCACTCGACCAGGGCGAGCCATCGGATTGCGCTGGCTGGGGATCAGTTCTTCCAGGTTCAGGCGTTGCTGAAATGTGGCCAGTGAGATAAATGCGTTATATGGCAACTGCTGAGCAGGCAACAGAGAAAATCGGGAGGCACCGGCCGACTCCTGCAGGACCGCTTCGACCGTCAGCACAATCTCGATTGTCGTTTCCTCGCGTTCGCCCAGCAGGCTGTCGCGAGGAATCGATGAAGGCAGTTCAACCCAGATAGACACCGAATCTCCGACGGCTGCGCCCAGTTCGGTTGCTGTTTTGTATCCGAGCACGATGCCTGAATCGGTTGGCGGCTTGACAGCGCCTCCAGAGGCGTCCAAAGTGGCGGCCTGAGATCCTGCAGACGATTCACCTGAAGCCGCTGAATCCAGCATTCCCCAGTCGGTCGGCCGCAGGCCAAGCACAGTGACAGAAGCCGCGCGACGCAGCTCACCGCTGGCTGTTTTCTTTTCCACACTTGCTGGCAGCAGCAGCGCCGGAGCAGCATGCACGGAACGCAACGATTCGATTTTCGCCGACTTCAGCGTCTCGGAAATCTCATCGGCCAGTTTCTCACGGACAAAGCGAGGCGAATGCAGTACATGAGTAATCCCGCCGAGGCGACTGAGCGTCATCTGCCTCAAGCTGGCTCGCACAGAATCACCAACGATCAAGGCACCGCCAATGACAGCCGTCGAAATCGCCACTGCCAACATTACCACAAAGTGGGAACGTCGATAATGAATAATACTGCGCAGAATAAATCGAAGCATGAGAAGATCTCATCAGGCCGTCAGGCCGGGACGGCAATTCACTCAAGGTTGCTGTAACAACCCATCATGATGGAACAGAAACTCGGTCTGTGGTCAGACTCATCCGGATACTATAACCGCTGCGGCGCGTCTGTCATGCGGCTTGCGGTCTTGTGACTCATCACAGATGCAGTCGCCAATCTTGGTAGGTCCTGCCTGCCGGGCAGGACTTCGCGGCTTGCCGCGACCTCTGTGCATGGTGACTCACTGATCCGGGCGAGATCCGGAAACTGATTGCACACAAGGTTCGCCTAACGGCGAAAGTCCTGCCCGGCAGGCAGGACCTGGTGAATAGCGCCACTGCCGCAGAAAACTGAGAATATCTCGTCCGGCTTCCCTGAGCAGGCCTGTGTCGAGTAAAACTTACCCGACGACAACGAACAATTGTCTCGCCAGAACTTTGAATTTTCGAACGCGATACTGCGGACGCAACGTCATGAAACGCTGTCAGATTCTCTTTGTTTTATCCCTGTGCCTTTCGCAGGTTCACTCACTTTCGGCTGATGATTCCATTCGCTTCGGTCAGGATGTGCTGCCAATCCTGAGCACCAATTGCTTCGCTTGCCACGGGCCCGACGAATCCGTCCGCAAAGGCAACCTTCGCCTCGATATCGAACAGGACGCCAAAGCCGCTCACGACAGCGGAGTCACAATCGTCCCGGGAAACCCGGATGAAAGCATTCTCATCCAACGCATTCTCAGCACCGACGCCGACGTAGTCATGCCTCCACCGGATTCCCATAATCAACTGAAGCCCGAACAGATTGCCACATTGAAACAATGGATCAAAGAAGGCGCGGTCTGGGGACGACACTGGTCCTTTGAACCCATTGTGCGTCCAGAAGGATCAGCTGTTGACAGCGTCGCAGCCATTGACGCGATCGTTGAGAAATCTCTTTCCGAGAAGCAGCTAAAACTCAGCCCGGCGGCGTCTCCTCATCAACTCATTCGCCGAGTCGCTCTGGATCTGACCGGAGTGCCACCCACCGTTGAGATGGCCGATGCGTTTGCAGCCAATCTGACCAACGACGCTTACGAAAAGCTCGTCGACAATCTTCTGCAGAATCCTCAGTTTGGCGAACATTGGGCGCGAGTCTGGATGGACCTGGCTCGCTATGCCGACACGAAGGGTTACGAAAAGGATCTGGGCCGCACCATGTGGCCTTATCGCGACTGGCTCGTCAATTCGATCAATTCCGACATGCCGCTGGATCAAATGACCGTCGAACAGCTCGCGGGGGATTTGATTCCGAACGCCACAACGGATCAACTGATCGCGACAGCCTTTCATCGCAACACCATGAGCAACGATGAAGGCGGTACGGACGATGAAGAGTTTCGCACCATCGCGGTGAAGGATCGAGTCGACACGACGCTGCAGGTCTGGATGGGCCTCACCGCCGGCTGCGCGAAATGTCACTCTCACAAGTATGACCCGATTTCTCAACACGAATACTATGGGCTGTATGCGATCTTCAATCAGACACAGGATGCCGATCGATACGATGATGCGCCAACCTTTGAGATCCCGACTCCGGCCATCGATGAGGAACGAAGTCGCATTAACGCTCGTATCACCGAGCTGAAAGACAAACTGGCTGCAGCCGAACAGGCGAGTTCGAAAGCGGAAGAAAGCGATTGGAACTTTGGTCCTGTGAGTGAAGCCGCTTCCGACAACGCAGCAACTCTCACGGTGCAGGACGACAATAGCATTCTCGCCACAGGCACAAATCCCCAGGAGGATGTTTATACACTGACATTGCCCGTCAAAGCCGGGCGTCATACCGTCTTTCGAGTGGAAGTCCTGACGGAAAAATTCCCGGACGGCCAGGTCGGCGTCGGACGAAATCCTCGCGATCCAAACTTCGTGTTGTCGGAACTTGAAGTCGAACTCCTGACCGACGGTGAGGCCAGGCGTCTGATGCTCACGAATGCCCGAGCTGACTATTCACAAGATGGCTGGCCAGTCGCCAATGCTCTGGACGGCGACAAAAAAACCGGCTGGGCCGTGAGTCCTCGTCAGCGTGAACGACACGCGGCACTATTCGCGTTTGCGGAGCCCTTGCAATTGGACACCGATGCAAAGCTGCGAATCACAATGCGTCAGCATTACGGTGACTCTCTCGTACTGCGGCGTTTTCGCGTAGCGACCAGCGGACTGGATGCGGACACGATTGAGCTGCCTCAACCTTCTGCTGACGAACGTCGAGTTATCGATGAATTGGCCGCGGCCAACAAAGAGCTGGCAGATCTCAACAGCCGTCTCCCCAGAATCCCCGTTCTGCGAGCATTGGAAGAATCCAAACAGCGTGTCACAAAGATTCATCGCCGTGGCAATTTTCTGGATCAGGGCGATGTAGTCACCGCCACACTGCCTGCCGCGTTTCACAAGCTGGATGCTGAGCCATCGCTGAATCGCATGGCCATGGCGAAGTGGCTGATGAGTCGTGAGAATACTCTTACGGCACGAGTCTGGGCGAACCGAATCTGGGCTCGCGTGTTTGGCATCGGCATTGTCGAAACCGAGGAAGACTTCGGCGCTCTGGGAGCATTGCCAACTCACCCGGAGCTGCTGGATCTGCTCGCGTCAGAATATCGCGATAACGGTTGGTCCCTGAAGAAGCTGTTAAAGACAATTGTGATGAGCCATACATACCGACAGTCGTCCGAGGTCACGGCAAAGCTGCGAGAAGTGGATCCTCGCAATCAATTGCTGAGCCGTGGCCCTCGCTTTCGCCTCTCTGGCGAAACTGTTCGCGATGAATCCCTGGCTGTCGCTGGATTGTTGTCGAAGAAAATGGGCGGCCCCCCTGTGATGCCGCCACAGCCGGACGGACTTTGGCGATCAACGTATAACGGTCAGAAATGGGTGAATGCCGAGGGAGAAGATCGCTTTCGTCGAGCCCTCTACACCTATCTGAAACGGACGACTCCGTATCCTTCGATGACAACATTCGATGCCGGAAGTGGAGAAGTCTGCCAGATCCGTCGCATTCGCACGAATACGCCATTGCAGGCCCTGGTCACTCTGAACGATCCGGTTTATCTGGAAGCGGCCGGTGCGCTGGCCGCGGCGATGGCCACAGCCGACGGCGATGCTTCCACCAAAGCAGCGGTCGGACTTCGACGAGCTCTCATTCGTCCGCTCCATCGTGGAGAAATCCTGCCGCTGATTAAGCTGCATCAGGACGCTTCACAGGAATATTCCGCTCTGAACGAGGAAGCCGAAGTGCTGATCAAATCAGCCGGGACAAAAACTCCGGAAGGCCTGTCCAACGCGGAGTATGCCGCATGGATCGTCGTCGCCAATACCATCCTGAATCTGGATGAATTCCTGACGAAGAACTGAACGATCTCCCGCAGGCTTTTCCGCCCCAGGGACAACGCCTTCCATGTTCCTGATTTCTGCCAGTTTAGAGACAATCTGCAGCACAACTCCGACATGTTGGGCATCGCCCAATAATACTCTGATCCCCGGAAACGACGTCAGAGGAAACGACGTCATAAACGGTCATTCCGTCGTCTTCCAGGAGTCTCGGTCGTGATCAGGATATTTCCAACAGTGATGAATTCCGGCCGGCACTATTCGCACATTGACACATTTTTCAGAATTCAGTAGACCACGCTCAATACTACGGTCGTCGTATTTGCCGCAGCGGAAGGATCTGCGGTGATTGAAGTTGCGCAGGGAGGTCGCCATGCAGTTATCAGTTGTCATTCCGGTTCATAACGAAGCGGAAAATATTGGAGGCCTGCTGCAGGAGATCCATGACGCCCTTGAATATTCCTGCGATTTTGAGATCGTCGTTGTGGATGACGGCAGCACGGATGCTACTCCCAGCCTTCTGAATCAACTGACCTCACGATTTGACTCGTTGAGAATCGTTCGTCACCGAGCCTCGTGCGGGCAAAGTACTGCACTCATGACAGGGATCGACGCCGCCGTCGCACCGATCATCGCAACACTGGATGGTGACGGGCAGAACGATCCGGCCAACATTCCTTCCATGCTGACAGCACTACAAACCGCGCAGCCTGAAGATCGCCTGATGATGGTGGCTGGATTCCGAAAGACGCGTAAAGATTCGTGGTGGAGATTGTTCTGTTCTCGAGTTGCGAATGGTGTTCGCAGTCGAATTCTGGCAGACCAAACGCCGGACACAGGATGTGGCATCAAGGTCTTTTATCGTGATGCCTTTCTCCGCATGCCTCGATTCAATCACATGCATCGGTTCATGCCAGCCTTAATCATTCGAGGTGGTGGTCGAGTTCTCTCGATGCCCGTGAATCATCGACCTCGGGTTCATGGCCGTTCGCACTACGGAACTCTGCAACGACTCTTGTGCGGCATCGTCGATCTGGCCGGAGTCGCCTGGCTGATTCGCAGAAACCGATTACCTGTCATTGAACAAATGGATGTGGCTCATGACCAACGACCAATGGTGGATAGCATTCGGTTTGATGGGGCAACTCCTGTTCTCCGCCCGATTCGTCGTGCAGTGGCTTAAGAGCGAAAAAGAGAAGAAGAGCGTCATCCCGACGGCTTTCTGGTACTTCAGTATCAGCGGCGGGATCGTCTTGTTGACCTATGCTTTGCACAAACAGGATCCGGTATTTATTCTCGGACAGGGGCTCGGACTGTTTATCTATGTGCGTAACCTGCAACTGATTCGCAAGGAGCATAAACGTTTGAAGATCGCAGTGGCCGCCGAATCTGAGACTGTGCCAAAGCCGGAATCGGTCGCTCACCGCGCCGCCTGACAAGGGCCACGCTTCTTTCCGAGTCGCATAAATTGACGCCAAGGGTTCATGGGATCTCTCTTGCAAACTACCTGGACAACGCCATGTTCACGAAAACCAATACAAGCCCGAAACGCGAGCGAGTGAATGAGTCGCAAAGTGTTCACTCGCTGCTGCTTCGGGCTTGTAAGGGAGCCGATGGATCCCTTTTTCGCCGACGGAGCGGCGAACCCACGTAGTCGAGCCGCTCCGTCGGCTCGCATTGAACCCCATATCTTGTTCTTGGCAGACTATCTCCCGCAGGCTCACAAAATTCCGTCCAGAAGAGACAGGCAAGAGTACCTGTCCCGGTTTTGTGAGTGCCCCTAATAACCTCAATCCTGGCCGCGCGCAGCGATAAGAGCGAGGCCCTCTTCAGACCGCTCGAAAAGCTCACGCCTGTATGCGATATCTTTTGTGGTCTTTGGTGTTGGCTGCCATGCTGACGGCGGTGGTCGTGATCAGCCGGCCAATACTGCCCGTGGATGAGACTCGCTATTTCAGTGTGGCCTGGGAAGCTCACCAACGCGGCAACTATCTGGTCTCGCATCTGAACGGCGAACCCTACAGCCACAAGCCGCCTCTTCTGTTCTGGCTGATCAATGCCGTCTGGTCAATAACAGGAGTCTGTGAACTGGCCGGACGACTCGTCGCACCCGCATCCGGGCTGATGTGCCTCGTACTGACATCCCTGATAACTCGACGACTGTGGCCGAGGAACCTCCTGCTGATTCAACTGGCCCCTGTCGTGCATGTGTCACTGATGCTGTGGATTGTCTTCTGTCCGCTGACAATGTTTGACACATTGCTGACCTGCTGCAGTCTGTGCTCACTACTGGGTCTGCTTTACGCGTCTGAGGGACAGACTTTCCGAGGTTGGCTGTTGGTTGGCTGCGGAATGGGGCTCGGAATTTTGACCAAGGGTCCGGTCGTTCTGGTGCACGTATTGCCCGCCGCGGCCACGGCTCCGTGGTGGTCGGAAAAAGTGCGCTCGGGGCTGTTTCGCTGGTATACAGGACTCATCGGAGCCATCCTGCTGGCGTCCATCATCGGGTTGGGATGGGCCATTCCTTCCGCATCGGCGGGCGGAGCGAAGTATTCCAATGAACTGCTCTTTGGTCAGACCGCCGGTCGCATGGTGAATTCATTCGCGCACCGTCAGCCATTCTGGTGGTATCTGCCGTGGCTGCCGTTATGCCTGATGCCGTGGATCTCCTTCGGTGCCGTCTGGCGTGGCTTTCGATTGACCGCGTTCGACAATGGGATGCGGTTCCTGACTTGCAGCGCAGGGGGCTCTTTACTGATCCTTAGCCTGGTGAGCGGAAAGCAGATCTATTACCTGCTGCCCATGATTCCGGTCTGCGCGATGATCCTGGCCAGAATCATGACAGCCGTTGAAACGGTTAGCCGACGAGACCTTGCATTTATCGTCCCGGGCACCATCGGGATGGCACTGCTGCCCGCCATATTTAATTCAGTCCCGCAGCTCACACGCGCGAGGCTCACGGGGATTCTGGAAAACTACTATGTCATTCCACTGGGACTATGCGGCGTGCTGTTGCTGGTTCCGGCCTGGAAGAAGGTCTCCAGTCTGGTTCTGGCGGTGGCGACATCCAGCGTCGTGTTTATTGCGATTGTTGCCTGGGGCATCTCGGGAAGTCTTTGGGATGGTTTTGATCTGAAGCCGATCGCTCGCTATGCAGCCAATTGTTCTCGCCCCGTTGCGTGGCTGGGTGATTACCACGGCCAACTAAATTTCCTTGGGGAAATTCCAACAATCAAAGAAACCCTCAATACAGAAGCACTGGAGAAATGGCTTCTTGAAAAACCGGACAGCGCTGTCATTGTTCGTCTGAGCGAAGCAAACCCGGCATGGCAGAATTTCAAAGAGCCGCTGCATGCCGTTGACAGAACGGAACCCACGGGCGCTCAGAAGCAACTCATCTCAAAGCTGCTGTCATCGCATCCTGATTTCCCGTTGGCGAAGCTGAATCCGGAGATTCTGTTCGCACAAAAAATCCGCCGAGGACTGACGTTTGATCTGACCGTCGTCGTCACTTATCGAGACGCCTCGCCTGCGCCCTGAGGGTAGGCCAATCAGCAATTCTCTGCGAAGTCGGCTCTGCTCCGAAGCTGTCACTTTGCCGCAAACCAATTCGTTCACAGCTTCTCTGCGAACGCAGATTTAGTCGCGGAGCAGACGCCTGATTGTGCCACGTCGCTGATGCATTCATACCTCGCAAAGTCCTTGAGAAAGGGCTTGCTGTCGATGCCGACCGGAAACGATCTGAATCCAAACTGGACAGCGCCATGTTCGGCTCCCTTACAAGCCCGAAACGCGAGTCTTGAAGTTGCGCATTTGCCGCCATCCCAACCCGAAACGTGCGCGAGCCGCAGGGCTTGCGAACTGAGTCGTCATCTGCTGAAAGGTGGATGGCAATAAACGGAGAGGTCGTCAGAGATGATGGCCGAAACCTACCCAGGCTGGTCCGTACTGGTCTGGAAAC
>JBPOIW010000252.1:0-7940 GCA_052034165.1 Planctomycetota bacterium
GAATGGCGACTGAACGTATATCCCGATCCCAGAGCGACGGGTTTTCGAAAAGTTGCGTCGAAGTTGTTCAATGTGGATCCGGAATGGATTCTTCCTTCCAACTGCAGCGACGAAAACCTGACGATCATTACTCGATCGTTCTGTGATGCCGATCAGTCCATCGCCTATCCGTACCCAAGTTATGTGCTGTACGAATCATTGGCTCAAATTCAGGGTAGCCGAGTTGTTCGATTGCGACTGAATTCACAGTGGCAGTGGGACGCGGCAGAAGCAGCCGAACTGCGGAAGAAGATTCGCATCTTCTACGTTCCCAATCCCAATTCTCCGACGGGAACGTTGTGGTCGGCCGAACAATTGGCTCAACTTCTGCCCGAACAAGGCGTGCTGGTTCTTGACGAAGCCTACGGTGATTTTTGCCAGAAGCCGCATCGAGGCGAATTGCTGCGAAACGATTTGTTCGACGGCCGCATGATCGTCACGCGGACATTCAGCAAGTCCTATAGCCTGGCAGGGATTCGATTCGGGTTCGCCGTCGCTCATCCGGACCTGATCAGCGGTATGCAGAAGGTCAAAGACAGCTACAACTGCGACACCGTCGCCATCGCCGCCGCAACCGCTGCTCTGGAAGATCAGGACTGGATGTTGCAGAATCGAGCTCGCATCCTCGCGACTCGTGAACGACTGGCGGCAGCCCTGCCCGCCTTCGGATTTCTTGTGCATCCGAGCGAGGCCAATTTTCTCTGGACAACTCACGCCACAGCTCAGCACAAGGAAATCTACGAACAGCTCAAGGCCCGCAAGATTCTCGTTCGCTTCATGAAGTTCCCGGATGCATTGCCCGACGGTGGAACGCTCGACGGCCTGCGAATTACCATCGGAACCGATGCCGAGATCGATCGAGTTCTCGAGGTCATGGGCGACGTAACGAACGGCATGTGACGAGTCGTTTGAACTCTGTCTTCATCGTTTAACGGCAAGCCGAAGGCGTCGGTGCACTCAACGCAGTCGCCTCCGGCTTGCCGTTAAACGAAAGATGAGCAACGTGACTGACCTGGCAGAGCACCATTGCTGCTCGTCAATTGAAGCGTAACGGCGTGAGCCGTCCGGCAAGTGCTTTCCGCGACCGACAGAAAGACTCACCCTCAAACACACTTTACACAAACGACCTCGGGGCCGAGATCGGCGGCACCTCATCCAGAATCATCCGCTGCCAAAGCTCAAGGCACAGCAGATTCCACAGTCGATACGCATGGTCCATCGTTCCCGAGACATGCTCATCGACTAACGTTTTCACAGCTGAGGCGTTCAACAAACCTCGCCCCAGACAA
Organism: Planctomycetota bacterium; assembly: GCA_052034165.1. Lineage (GTDB taxonomy): Bacteria > Planctomycetota > Planctomycetia > Planctomycetales > Planctomycetaceae > SXXK01. The sequence continues at coordinate 1,329 of JBPOIW010000252.1, forward strand.
CGTTCTGATAGCAGCACGTCATACAGCATTGGCTTAAGCTCAGCTCGAAACCAATGGTCGATCGGAACGCCAAATCCCATTTTCTTCCGAGTCTGAATATCTGGTGGAATCAGATCCTTAAACGTCTCAATCAGCACCTTCTTCGACTGCTGCATGGTCTGCTTCACTTCGATGGGCATTCGAGCGGCCAATTCCACGACCTTGTGATCCAGCATCGGACACCGACACTCGAGCGACGCGGCCATGCTGGCGATGTCGACCTTGGTCAGGATGTCACACGGCAGATACGTCTGAACGTCGGTCGCGGTCGTGCGAGTAATAAAGTCGCGGTGAGGATACTTGTCGTAGGCTGAAAAAATGCAGGCCGCCGGATCTTCGGCCTTCGCAAGCGCCCATAACTCGGGAGTGACCAGCCATTCAAGGCGAGACGAATTGAAGATCGTAATCCAATTCAGATATCGCCGTTCAGGATCCTGAGCCAATGATTCGACCAGCCGTTTGAGTCGTCGACGAAATGAGCGGTGCTCAGCCGATGCTGGAAGTCGCGAAATCACGGATGACATCATTTGACGCATCCACTTTGGGACAAAGTCCAGTTTGCCTGTCATGCGAGCCGCTCGATAACGTTCATAACCACAGAACAACTCATCGCCAGCGTCACCCGTCAAAGCGACCGTGACATGTTCCCGAGTCATCTTCGACAGGTACATCGTCGGGATTGCCGAACTGTCTCCGAACGGCTCATCGTAGTGCCAGATCAACTGCGGCAGGATCGATAATGCATCGGGAGTAACAACGGCCTCGTGGTGATCGGTCCCCAGCTGCTTCGAAGCCTGCCTCGCGTATTCGCGTTCATCAAAGGCCGCTACAGGGAATCCGATGGAGAACGTCTGCACCGGACGATCCAGTTGCGTCTGCATCAGACCACAGATGACCGTTGAATCGATTCCTCCCGAGAGAAACGCTCCAAGGGGCACATCGCTGCGGAGCCGCAGTCGAACGGCTTCGGTCAGAGTACTTCGCAGCTCATCCTGCCAGTCTTCGACTCGTGTCCGTCCCAAGTCCGGCTGATCAAACGGTGCGGACCAGTAAGTCTGCAGCTTCAGTTGGCCATTCTGCACAATCGCCATCGTCGCCGGTGCAAGTTTGCTGAATCCTTCCAGCATACAATGCGGATGTGGAACATACTGCAGCGTCAAAAATCGCAGCACCGACTGACGATCCAGCGTGCGCGGGATTCCGGGAATCTGCAGCAGAGTTTTGAGTTCGCTGCCGAAGGCCAGACGTCCTTCATCCAGTCGATAGTAGAGCGGTTTCTTGCCGAGGCGATCGCGAGCAATCACCAGACGCTGTTGATTCGAATCCCAGATCGCCAGTGCAAACATGCCGCGAAGGTGCTTGACGAAGTCGAGCCCATGCTGTTCATACAGATGCACAATGACTTCTGTATCACCGTCCGTGCGAAACTGATGACCGGCTCTTAGCAGGTCTGCGCGGAGTTCCAGGTAATTGTAGATCTCACCATTGAAGACGATCTGTACGCTGCCATCTTCGTTGCCCAGGGGTTGAGCACTCCCGGCGACATCAATAATGCTGAGCCGCCGATGTCCCAACGCCACACATGGTCTTGCGGCCGTTAGCGACTCAGCAGTTCTCGATCCGATCAACGGGCGAGCATCAGGGACAGGCCAGAAGTAATGTCCATCCGCATCCGGCCCACGATGACGAATACTGTCCGTCATTCGTTGCAACGTTTCTCTCGAAACTGCTCGATCCGCCTGCCACCAGATTGCCCCTGTGATGCCACACACGAGAAAAGATTGTCCCTGACAAAAGTTGTACTAGTCACCCGAGATTCAAATCGCCGCCATCGCCATTGTTATCGCCGCGTCAATCCCCGAACAATACTCGCCACCAATACGACTGACCAGTGAGGATTTCACGGCTATGGTGCAATATGGGATATTATTAATGCCACCCTCGGGGTAACATTGATTTCCTCTGTGAACTTTGCTACACCTCCCACTGAATTGATTGTGATAGGCCCGTGAATACGGGCTCAGCGCGTAGCCACAGGCTTTAGCCTGTGGTCTCTATCCTCGCGGGTCTCCGCCGCGAATGCGGCGGCAGAGGAGGTCTACCTCAATGAGCTCATTCACAAAACTGACATACCACGTCGTGTTTGGCACAAAATATCGTCGCCCGTTGATCACGCCAGGATTTCAGGAACGCCTCTACAAATACATCGGCGGCATCATTCGAGAGAAGTCCGGTCATCTCATCGAAATCGGTGGAATTGCCGACCATATCCATATTCTTGCTCACTTTCCGCCAACGATTAGCGTAAGTGCAATGATTGGAGAACTGAAGGGCAGCTCTTCGACATGGATGAACGCGGAGAAACTCGCTGCCCGTCATTTCGAGTGGCAAAAGGGATATGGTGCATTCACTGTCAGTTATTCGCAGGTTGAAGTAGTCCAGAGTTACATTCAGCAGCAGGAGAGCCATCACAAGAAGATAACCTTTGAAGACGAATATCGAGCAATGTTGATTCGACACAATATCCGGTTTGATCCGCGATACCTCTTTGAGGCAGAACATCATGGGTGAGTGGAATTTGGTCGAATCGCGAAAGTCGAATCGCGAGAGGAAACAAGTGTGCGGCTGGCTTTAGATTGTGGTGCTTGGACCGTGTTCACGGCCCGGGAGTTTGTGTGAATGCGAACTGCGGGCTGAAGCCCGCAGCTACGCGCTGGCACCGCATTCGCGGCGAGTCGCAGTTGGGAAGCAATGCCGATGGGTTGAAGCCCACGCTACGGGGAGGATGACCCGTGAATACAGGACCTTCACGATCCAACCTATCCCAACCGTAACCCCCAAATCACGAACTGCACGACAACATCGAGCATCCCGCACGGTGGCGAGCCCACTCCGGGCGTTTGGCGGCGAGATGTTCGTTTTCGGGCTGTTCATCGTAAGGCCGACGCAGAGCTTCCAGCAGCTCGTTAATCCCCGAGTAATCTCCGGCGGTGGCTTTGTCGATCGCGATCTGAGCCAGATAATTGCGAAGCACATACTTCGGATTCACCGCATTCATTTGCTGGCAACGGTCCACATCCGAAATACCTACCTGGTCAACTCGCGCGCGATAGCGATGAATCCATTGTATCAGCTTCACTCGATATTCAGCCGTCACCTGTTCCGGCTTGTACCACGCATCGGCCAGAGCCGCGACGAATGCATTCTCAACGTCCTGTTCTGAAGCATTGACTCCACCATCGAACTTCAGAGTCGCCAGCCGGCGATAGAAAATCGTCATGTCCGTCTCGATCTCCTGCATCAACTCCAGCAGATCATCAGACAGAGCTTTATCGTCGAGCGATTCGTCGTAAACCAGTCCCAGCTTGGCGGCCAGCATGTTCTGGCAAGCTTCATTAAAATGAGTCGAATACAAATCAATCCCGCGCTGTAACGGGACGACTGAATCAAAAATCGGAGCCAGTGCATTGGCCAACTGAATCAGATTCCACATCGCGATCTGTGGCTGCTGGCCGTAACGATAACGTCGTCCTGATGCATCGGTCGTATTGGGAGTCCAGTTCGGATCGTAATCTTCCAGCCAGCCATACGGGCCGTAATCAATCGTCAGGCCGAGAATCGACATGTTGTCCGTGTTCATGACTCCATGCACGAACCCGACGCGCATCCAGCCTACGATCATGTCGGCCGTACTGCGACAGATTTCTGCAAACCACTGTTCGTAAACTTCCGGAGATGGCGTCCCCAGATGAGGAAAGTCGACGCGAATCGTGTGATCAATCAACTTCTGCAGAGTGTCGTTATCACGTCGGGCCGCATGGATCTCGAAATTGCCGAACCGAGTAAACGACGGGGCGACTCGACAAACAATCGCGCCCGGCTCGCGCTGAGGATTCCCGTCATAAAACATATCGCGAACAACCTGTTCGCCCGTGAGCACCAGACTCAGAGCTCGAGTCGTGGGGACTCCGAGATGAAACATGGCCTCGCTGCACAGGAATTCACGGACGGATGATCTGAGCACCGCCAGCCCATCGGCCGTCCGCGAATAAGGAGTCGGCCCAGCACCTTTCAACTGCAGCATCCAGCGCTGGCCTTGGGAGTTCACCACTTCTCCCAAATTGATCGCTCGTCCATCACCCAACTGCCCGGCCCAGTTGCCGAACTGATGACCGCCGTAGCACATGGCAAAGGGATCCATACCATCCAGTTGCACGTTGCCAGAAAACACATTCGCGATTTCTTGTGCGTCAGCAGGCTCAGCGGGCAGGTCCAGCAGCTCCGCCACTTCCCGCGAGTAACCGATCAACTGCGGCTGTACTACCTTCGTCGGGAGCACTCGCGAGTAACAAGCACCACGAACCTGGCGGCGAAAGTTTTTCTCTTCTGGATCGCCGGGAAGGCCGCCAGTGAATTGGTTATCAAACTTGAGCAGGCTAAGCCCTGAGGTGGTCATCAATGTGGCCGAAGAGTTGGATGAAAGAAAAATCAGTTGCAGCGTTCTGTGATAGTTTGCACGAACAGTATTGGAAACGGAACCGGGATTTAAACAAAGAAACCCGGCTTCTTGGGAAAGCCGGGTTTCAATCTATCTCCTTTTCGAAGCAGCTTACTTGCCGCTGCGATGTTGTCGTTTACGTTCGCTTTCGCTGAGCATCACCTTTCGCAGGCGAATGACCTGTGGAGTGACTTCCACGTACTCGTCCCATTCGATGTACTCCAGAGCCAGCTCCAGAGTCAGTTCGCGTGGAGGACGGAGCAACATCGCGTCTTCCGCACCGGCGGAACGAATGTTAGTCAGTTTCTTTTCGCGGATCGGATTCACGACCATGTCGTTGTCGCGAGCGTTCTCGCCGATAATCATGCCGTCATAAACATCTTCGCCAGGTTTTACAAACAGGTCTGCTCGTTCCTGAAGTTTCCACAATGCGTAGGCAATCGCTTTGCCGTTGTCCTGTGAAATCAAGACACCATTCTGGCGATGAGGAATATCGCCTTCGATCGGACGATACTCTTCGAAGCGATGATGCATGATCGCTTCGCCGCGAGTGGCATTCAGCATCTTTGTTCGCATGCCGATCAAGCCGCGAGCTGGAATGCTGAACTCAACGTGAGTCATCCCGGTCGAAGTCGTGTTCATGACCTTCGCCTGGCCACGACGACCGCCGACCAATTCCATCACCGGACCAAGGTCCGCACTCGGAACGTCGACTTCCAGAAGTTCGTACGGTTCGCACTTCTTGCCGTTGATTTCGCGAGTAATAACTTCCGGCTTACCGACGGACAGTTCATATCCTTCGCGACGCATCGTTTCAATCAGAACAGCCAGATGCAGAACGCCTCGACCAGAAACCTTGAAAGATTCCTTATCTTCTGTCTCTTCAACTCGCAAAGCCACGTTGGACTGAAGTTCGCGGTACAGTCGGTCACGCAGATTTCGGCTGGTGACGAACTTGCCGTGCTGACCGGCCAGTGGTGAGCTGTTGATCGTAAACTTCATCGACAGAGTCGGTTCGTCAACAGCGATGCGCTCCAGTGCGACTGGATTCGTTGGATCTGCAATCGTGTCGCCAATTTCCGGATCCGGCAGTCCAGTCACAGCGACGATATCACCAGCCTGAGCTTCATCAGAATCGGATCGTCCCAGGTTGTCGAACAACTGGACCTTATCGATCTTAGCCATGGTCTTGGAGCCGTCAGCTCGCATCAGCGCGATCTGCTGACCAGACTTGATACGACCGGCGGCAATTCGACCAGTCGCAATTCGTCCAACGTAGCGTGACCATTCGAGCGAGGTGACCATCAACTGCAAAGGATCGTCCGGGCGAACAACCGGGCCCGGGATTTTTTCCAGAACCAGATCGAGCAGCGGACGAACGTCGCCACCCTTCTTGGAAGGATCGTGTGTCGCGTAGCCTTCACGAGCACTGGAGTAGATGTACGGGAAGTCCAGGGTCTTATCGTCAGCACCCAGTTCAACCAGCAGGTCGAACGTGTGCGAAAGTACTTCGTCAGGTCGGCAGTCCTGACGGTCGATCTTATTGATCACGACCATGAGAGACAGACCGCACTCCAGTGCTTTCTGAAGTACGAAGCGAGTTTGCGGGCGAGGTCCTTCGAAGGCGTCGACAACGAGCAGAGCTCCGTCAGCCATCTTCAGAACGCGTTCCACTTCGCCGCCGAAGTCGGCGTGTCCAGGCGTATCGATAATGTTAATGCGGACACCATTCCACATCATGGCGATGTTCTTCGCCAGAATCGTAATCCCGCGTTCACGCTCGAGATCATTGGAGTCCAGAATACAGGTGCCCATCTGCTGATTCTCGCGGAACATCCCGCTTTGCTTAATCAGGCAGTCCACGAGAGATGTTTTACCGTGGTCAACGTGGGCGATAATGGCAATATTGCGAATATCAGTACGGCGCAAAACGCCAGCGCTGTCGACGACTGACGGAAACTCAACAACAGACATGAAACTTACCCTGGGAAAACAACCGTCAGCAGCAGTGGTGACCGCAGAGGGCGTCGAGCATCGACGCCACCAGATTCCGCGAAAAGGACGGTCGAAAAGCG
>JBPOIW010000216.1:0-12080 GCA_052034165.1 Planctomycetota bacterium
CGAACAACGCGAATCGCGTCGACTCGGCAAACCCCTGGTCCTCGGGAATTAACGGCATCGAGCTCAACCACGAGCCGCCCTGAAGTCAGAGGAATTGTTGCGATCAGAGCCCATTTAATGTTGTGGCTGCCTGTAACGGCTGGAGCTTTCTGCTGGTCAATGGCGCGAGTAATGGCATTCGGATTCTCGCCGTCGTGCAGATGATAAATCACATGACCGCTGGAACTTTCCGCAGCCTCTTCCGGCCAGGTTGCGTAGACGGTATAAGTTCCCTCAGGCAGGTCAGATATTACCCAGCGTGCGGCCCTTGCGCCATCCTCGTTGTACCAGTGGCTCCCGTTGTAACCCGCCGGAAGACTGCTAATGCGCCATCCTGGACGTCCCTCGACCTGATTCCATTCCACAATGTCCGTGTCGTCCAGAATCAGTTCGAAATCATCATCCGTCGTTACAGCATTCCGGTACAAAAAGAATGATGCGGTGGAAACAAGACCGAGGACAACGAACCCACTGATCAGCCATGGCCAGTAATTCTTTGTGGTTTGTCCTCGTTTTGGAGTCGCCCCTGCAGCAGTGAGATCAGCGGCATGCGACTTTTCAGGCACCACTGGCACTCCTCGACATCTTTCAATCAGCTCTTTCAGCGCCGCCCCCTCAGACAGTGGCTTTAGTCTGCTCGCCACTTCGCTGGCCTGACATCGCTGCTCGACATTCTTTGCCAGCATCTCCTGCACAAGTGTCTCGAGGTCCGGCGGTACATCGACACCAACTGCTTTTAATGTTGGAGGGGTTGTTTGCTGATGATCCCGTATTTTTGTGCTGAGGGACCTGTGCGTGCCGAGGTCAAACGGCACTCGCCCGGACAATAACCTATAGAGAGTGCAGCCGAGTGCATAGACGTCGGCCTTTCCATCAACTTCGCTCGCGTTGTCGAATTGTTCCGGGGCTGAGTAGTCTGGTGTTCCGAGAAACAGTCCATCTGCTGTCGCTGTCGATGCGACAGCATCCCGGACACCGGGCCGAAACAGAGCCAGTCCGTAGTCCGTGATCTTAACCAAGCCTCCCCTGTCAATCAGCAGATTGGAAGGTTTGATGTCACGATGCACACATCCTTTACCGTGGCCATAGGCCAGACCTTCCGCAGCCTGGCGAACAACCTCACAGGCGTTTGGAACGCTCAGACAACCGAGCAGCCCCAACAACTCCTCAAAATCAAAACCGTCAATCAACTCCATCACAAGGTAATGGATACCATTCTCTTCTGAGACTTCCAGCGACTGGACAATATGTGAATGCTGAAGTCCTTCTGCGATTCGATTGCTTCTGTGAAATCGCCAGACAGCGTCGTTGTTGTGTGCGCCACGTACAATTTTGAGAGCCACCATGCGTGGCTTCGATCTCTGTAACGCACGATAGACTTCGCCCATGGATCCTTTCCCGAGCAGCTCAAGGATTCGATACTCGCCGAGTCGCTGTCCCGGAGTGAACTGTAGATCGAGACCATCACGGCTCTCAGTATCAGGTGGCAGCTCAACTGAGCTTTTCAGCAGGTCGATAAGCCCGCTGTTCTCGGCAGTTAAACCATCCATGACGGCCACACATCGATCGCACGTTTCCACATGAATAGTCGTTGCCTCCTGGTCTTCCGGCGACAATATGCCGCGGAGATATTGGTGCAGGAGATCTTCCGACGGGCAAGACACGTCGTCACTGCGATCACTACTCATAGAGTATCTTCCGAACGTTTTGAACGGCCTCCAGAATCCTGCTTTTCCGTTTATAAAAACTCCCGACTGAAATTCCGGTCATTCCTGTCTCAAGGTCCGTGCAACTTGCTGCCGCTTCTCTCGGTGAAAGTGCGCCTGTTATGACATCAAGAATCAACTGTTGATCCATCATTGGCAGGTTCATTCCAGCACATACTGTGAGGAAGACGTCTTTCGCGATCGCGACGTCTTCTTTATGCATGAGCTCTTCGTCGGTGGAGAGTTGTTCCAGACGCAGCGAAACCTGTTCCAGCCGAGGAGTCATTTCACTCCCACCACTGGCACGATCGGGTCTGGCACTGTCTCGAATATGATTCGCCCAGATGTTTCGCGCTATGGCCCATAACCATCCTCGGAAGTTTCCAGGAACAAAGGTGCCGATACGATTATGAACCTCGGCAGTTACGTTATGCGCAAGTTCTTCTGCAAGGTCGAAACTCAATCCTGCCTGAAGGTACCTTCGCAGAATAAGTCGTTGATAGATCTCCAGATAACGATTCCACGCGGGCTCGTCCCTCAACTTCAGGGCTGCGATAAATGAGTTCGATGTTGAACCAGCATGATGAAGACCACCCAGCCTGCGAACCATAGCAGCCCTCCAGAGTACATCGAAGAACGCATCGCGATCTGACAGGAAATCCGGAAAGAGAAGAAGAATTCGTGTCTGATAGTAATAAGGTCGCATCGCAGCCACAAACAAACCGCTCCGTTCCGCCGCACCCCGCTGAGCAGGTATTCCCCTGAAAAAAGAGAATTGCTGTCAGGTTTCCGCGGAACTCGCGATGTATTCATCAGTTGCGTGACAATGGAGCCATCGATCGTTTCATCTCCCAAGGCAACGACGTGGGGTTTTGCCACGGTCGGGTTTTCGATTGTCTTCTTTCAGTGATTCGTGTCTGGAAATCCACCGCCAACACGTTGTTAAGAGTGCTCAATTCCGGACGAGGGTCGGTCATGTCAGACGTTGATTCTCCGCTAACTCCTGACCCACATGAAAATGATTCTCCCCGTCCTCATTTACACGATGCCTCGCCCGCGGACGTTCCAGAAGACCATGCCATTGAGACCGGCAGCGAACCAGCACGAGTGGCCAAGTCAAGAAAATGTCCGTTCTGCCGCTCAGTTCTTGATCAAAACGCAGTCATCTGTATCCAGTGTGGCTACGACCTGAGAACACAGCGTCCGGTCCAGCCATCCAGCGTACGGAAGAAGAAGAGAAGAACTGCTCCGCAGAAACGAAACGCGCTGGAGCCATTGGCACAGTATTCTCCGCAATTGTCGTGGTCAAAAGCGATCCTCAGCCTGGCGATGTTGCTTTCAGGGCCTCTCTTGTTCTACGGTGCAGCGTTGTCCACAGGTGTGATAAGGTCCTCCGGCGGGCACACGGACTTTCTTCCGGTCGCGATCGTAGGGATCCTTCTGTTTCTGCTTTCCCCGGTTTTTGCATTCGCGCACTTTGTGCATTCGGTGAAGTTCCTGAGAAAAGAACCCGTCCGGGCAATTTCTGGCGTGCTTCTGTCGTTACTACTGATCCTGCTTGCTGCCACCGGATGGTATCTGGGTCCAATGAAAGGAAAGCCACAGGATCTTCGACAACGAGTCGCTCAGTTTTTCTCTCGCAAGCCGGACTCAACCGCGTGGCAGCAAGACTTCGATGCTCTCCTCGCCAGTATCCCGCCTGCTGAAGCACATCTGTCAGAAACAGATATTCGCAACGGACAATCCTACACGAATCTGTTCGGTCACCTGCAGGACGGAGCCGAGGTGACGTACACCACCACAATGACAAGCTTCAATGATGTCAAAGGCCCGGAGATTTCTCCCGGATCGACCATCCAGAATGGAGCACCGGTTCTGGTGGTCATCGGCGAAAAGGATCACGCCACCTGGGCGTCGATTCCTCCCGGGACCATCGTGCGATACCGAGGCAATCTCGAACTCAAATCCGACTTCATTTCAGAGAACGGCCGTGTTCGAGCGGTACGAGCGGTCATCGTTCGTGTCAACGAGATTCTCGACCCTGCCCAAACTCAGCGACCTGAAACTGCTCGAACCGCAGCATTTCAGGCGATTGCTGCGTGTCGTAAGGCTGCCGACCAACTTCGAGCGAACACAGACGTAGACCGTCCATCCAATTGGCACATCCTGCTGGGAAAAGCTGATGGTCCCGCTGTCGGCAGTAAATGTCTGCAGACTGTGATCGATCCTCGAATTACGCCACCGGTCCCGGACAGCGACTTTGCAAAGAACCTGACAGAGTCCTCAATTGAGCACAGATCGAGACAATGGACAGACGCCAACAATCTCCGACTTGCAGCGGCACTAAACCTTGCGGCGGACCTTGAAGAGAATCACCGCTCAATTCTCCAGGATGCGGTGATTAATCTGCTCTGTTCAAAGCCGAAAGAACGAGGTCCGATCACCTCTGCAGAAGATGCAGACAAACAATTCAAAGAGATTCTATCAGGACTTGGCAGAACACCCGAGCCTTTTTCTAACGCTCTGCTTGGTGAACTACTGAAGGCTTTGCCGCCGGAATCATCTCTGGCGATCCTCAGTGAAGTATCTGAAAACTCACCACCCCTGAATCGAACTCTGTTGCAGTTGGGTGAAGACTGGGCTGAATCAGCACTTCGTGCTGCTGACGAGTCCGACTCAGATCCAATTGTCCGCAGTTGGCATGGACTTCGTGATCGCCTCAGAGTGCTTTTGCACCGAAGCAAATGACAGGCCCGTGTTTTCTTCTCGCCGCCATCTAACCCGAAGAGCCTTAAGTTATCGCACGCCGCAGCGCAGTGCCACAGACAATTCAGTCGAACCCAGTTCCCGCTTTTAACAGGAAGCGTTTATGTTGAGGAAGAAGGCCCCGCGCACCTATCCCGAACTCATGAGACAACTGTGTATCCTGCTTCTGCTGGCGGCAGTCATCGCTTCTGTCTATGCGTTTGTCCATCTCGTATCTAGCTCTCATAATGATCTGCCACTTTCGCCACATCAACTCGCCTCAGTCATCACCATTGGGCTGTTGTTACTATCGATCCTTTCTTTCTTCAGTGACCTCTCCAGATTCACACACTCACGCAGAAGAATACACACTTTCAGTGGGGGCCATTCTCAAGAACCGTTGTACTTCGAATCTCCATGCCGTTCGGGGCAGATAAACATGACCTGTGACATTTGCAGCGTCCCCGGCATCGGCACTCAAGTCTCCTCCGAAGACTTCATGCATGGAGTCTGCGTCTGCGGATTCAACCCCTTTCAACTGGGGCTCGCCAATGCCGGTACATCTTCTGCCGCAGGTCTCGACCCGAACAGTCTGTTTGAGAGCTGGAAGACGACGATGGTCTGCCGAAACACCACTCCTTGGAATGTCTGTCAGCGATGTATGAGGTTTCTTGAACCACATTTGCCTCAGAGGAAATCGTGTCAGAAACATTCTTTCGAAAGTTGAATGCGAGGTGAGTATAAAAAATCATTCTCTTGCTTGTTTGAGTCTCATCTGGAGATACTTCAGCGTGTAGGGTCAAATGCAACACAAGAAAGTCCTGTTCCCTCATCCCAAGGCTCCAGAGAAGTGATTCTTGATCTTAAGCATTTTGAACCGTTGTTTATGGGAATGTGCTTCGGGCGGGAAACAGATCTCTCCGAAGCTCACTCCGTGCACAACGGAAGATGAGCAAAATGATAGGATTCGAGTATGAGCGACCGGCTTTTGAACTGGATCAAGCCTCAAATCGATTTTGATTGGACGGAATACTGGAGCGAGCAGGACCGTTCCTCATCATTTGATCAGGGGCCGTTGGCAGTTTCCTATTATCAATGTGACCAGAAAAGACTTCTGACCGGGCTGTTTGATGAACTGATTAACGAATTACCGGAGTCAGGCCGCGTCCTTGATGTCGGATGCGGCAACGGTGCTGGTTCGGCCGCTTTGCTTTCTGCGGCAGACCAGCAGCAGAAAGTGATCAATGTTGACATGCTGGACCTTGCAGGGATCTATCCACCTCAGTCCCTTTTGGAACGCGTCTCGGTCACAACAGGAGACGCCGAACGGCTTCCTTTTCCAGACCAGGTGTTTGATCTCGTCCTTTGCTGCTTCAGCGCCGAGTTCTGCAACATTTTGCAGGTGATCAGAGAAAGTCATCGAGTTCTCAAGCGAGGCGGACGTCTGGCCATGTTTGTTTACGCCCGCGAATCGCCAATGGTTTCAATACAGTCGGACTATGTGAACATCTACCGAGAAGGTCTGAAACAACTGCTGGAGAACCTGCTGGCCGGACAGCCGGCAGACACAGAACTGATCCGGGGAATTCGCTCTCGTATCGAGCAGGATGATCCTCGACCCTATACCCGCACTCATCTTGAAGCAATCGTTGATTGTCTGGAACGACGGCCCACACATCCCGGAACGACGTTCGTGGATATTGACGCATTCATTCTGCCGAGTGTCGACGGCCAGCCTCATGCATTCTCTGTGAGGACGCTGCAGCGAAGACTGGCACTCTGGGATGCTATTGACCATGTGGCGTTGGACCTTCACGACGGGTTTGAACTGCGGCGGCGTGTCTCGAACGCAGGCTTCACAGACAATTACATCATCCCCGCAGAGTTTCAATGTGCAAAGATCGGGTATTATCAGGCCGGGGAGCGGCTGTAAGTACCCGAGTCGATTCCACTGATCAATCGATGTCTATTGGGGCACGGTGTGGAGGATGGTGTCGCAACTCAGCTGCAATATGACGCCCCGGACGATGCGAAAAAATACTGAGACATTGAGGGAGTTTCAGGATGCTGAATCTGGAGATATTGCCACGATGTGATCGAGAAGCCGCCATCAGAATTCTGGAACATTCCCCGTGGCTCTGAGTTCCGGACCTTGATCTGCATTTGTTTCAGACCGGGAGGCAACAAGTGTATTGCTACAGTTCGATCCCCGCCGAATTAGACGCGGATTTTCTGATTGTCGAGCGATTGCCCCATGACAGCCACTGGCAACTTGTCTGCATAGCAGGACCACAGGATGACATCCTGCGGGATGGAATCCCCACCGCCGAACTGCAGGCAGCGCTCAGCAAAGTGACGCGATGGAGCACGATAGCGTGCGAGTGCTTAACGCGGTGGCTTCGAGAAAGCGACAACGCTGGCGGAAATCACCGGATCAGTTATCGCATCGTGATTGGTTACAGCCATCGGCAGTCTGATCAGGAACGGGCCGCCGTCAGTAGTCTCCGCACAAACAAGCTTCGTATCCGAAGTTTTCGATGGCTCCTGGAAAAGCAGAGCCTCTACCCGGAACTCAAAGTTGTCGATCAAACCTGGAGCGACATTCCGATCTGAAGGCGGCGGTGGAAGGCTTTGCCCCCGCAAACCACCAATACGCAAATACATGTCGTTGTTGAGACGAGCGTAGACGGGCTGCTCAGGCGGGCGACGCATCAGGCCAACAAAATGCATCGCTAATATCTGTTGAGCGGGAGAACTGAGCGGTTACTTGAAGCTGCGTCGGTCCGACACGCGAATGGCACTTAGTTCTCGGTAAATCCTTTGAGGATATCACGTTTGGCTTCGTGTCTTGGTTTCATCAGTCGGTCGTAAGGTTTTGGTCGCCGCTTTTTTTTGCGAGGCTCGAATCGGTCGGGCCGATCAGCAACCTGGTGAGTAGCGATGGCATCAAGAATTTGCTCGTAGAGGTACATACGAAAAGCAGAATCACGTTCACCCTGGAATGCAATCAGCGGCTGGAAAGCATTCAGTGTTTGGACCACTCCTTTGAAGCTGATCGATCGCGGTGTCATATCGTGTTTGCTGGCGGCCTGGGCGATGATCGTGCGGATCAGATTGTACGCCAGAATGTGCGTCCAGATTTCCTTCCGAACTAACTCCGGCGTCTTGCATCTCAGGATGTCCATCTGCATCGTTTCCTTGAGAGACCTCAGATCGAGCTCCGCATTCCAACGCGCAAAATAAAGAACTGCCAGATCTTCCCTGGAAATCTCCTCCGCGTCGAGCAACGTTGTCGCGATGATGAGAGTCTTGCTTCGAAATCCAGGCTGCTCAACTCGCACGCGAGTTTCCCGGACCATCAGAAAATCCGGCAGGAGGCTGTAGGCCTCCTGATCAATCGAACGGGGTTTTCCAGGCTTGGCCCATTTGACGACGTGGTCGTCTTTACCAAGGCGAGTTCCACGACGAAAGTCCGCTGTTCGGTGTGAAGTGAAACGGCATACGCAGTCAACGCCACGTTGCTTGAGCATTACCATTTCCGTCCAGGAACACATCAGGCGATCAGCCAACATAATGTCCCCCGGACGAAAGATGTTCCACAACGTGCGTAACATCCCCAATTCACTTTGCCCCTTGCCTGCGTAGCGGCAGATTCCCAGATCGAGCACCGCTCCACAGGCGAGCGAGAAGACGGCTGCGATGCGGGCCATTGGGAATCCGATTCCGGGTTTCTGCGCAACCGGCTGTGGGTAAGCGGCTTGGTTCTCCGGAGTATCGGGCATAGAAACGGTCGATCCATCGTAGACAAGAACGCGACGCCCTTTCCAAAGCCAGTCCTTATCGGCGTTGGACTCCAACGCACTTCCTGTTTGACGAGCTGCGTCCGAGAAGAACTTTTCAGGCAGCCGCTTTCTGGCTTGGCAGTACGCGCCGGTCTCTGCAGAACAGGGCTTCTGTTTCCGGGAAATCCGATGCACCATCAAGCGTGCGACGGCAGCGCGGCAGGAGGGGTCCGCACTCAACACCTGCCCCAGAAAAACCCACAGCGTGACCAGCGGCGAATAGATTCTGTCGAGGAATCCGTCGATCGCTTTTAGTGCCTGCGAGACGAGCTCCTCGGAGAGGACGTCGGTGAACGGCAATCCTCCGTCCTGCAGAAACTGACGTCTCAGGAATCGCATCTGCTCCCGTACTGATCCCTGAGGAGAATAAGACATCCCTGTGGCCTCCATGCCGGTGATGAATCTGTTCCTGCGGGCCATTTTTACCGTTGAAGCAGTTTTCTCCTATGTCATTCTGGAGCAATGCTTTGCGGAAGAACTACGTGCCATTCGTCCGACACGCCGGATTGTTCGGTTGATGTGATTCTAGCGTCGAACGGCTGAGCGCTAAGTCGCGTCCATCGGTCTCATCGAAGCTGTTCTGGGTACGGCACAGTAGGATTCGTCGTATTGAGCCGAATCTTCGGGAATCGTAAGAAATCGAATTTCGGCCATACCCTTTCAATTGATGGCAAGATTGCCTCTTGCGATGCCTGGCCCGCACCACCAGTGGATACCTCATAAGAATATGCACACGCATAGTCTCGAAATTCAGAGGATCATTCGATCCTCACCAGAATGTCTTTCGAAGAAATACTTTAGTCTGATCACATTGGAACCTCGCGCCGTGAAGTCGCGATTGGGCGAATCCGCTGAACTGTGTGAGTGCTATTTTTCAAGCTCATTGCTGTGCCGTCGAATCTCCGCCGTATTGTCAGTTGTCGTTTCCACTGCACTTCTGCTTCCAAGGACCGGCATGAGTGGACCATTGGGATCCGGAGTTGCATGACTGAGCGGTTTGACTTCCGGTTTTCCGCAACCCGCGAAGACAAAGGCCATCATCAAGGTGAAACTCAGTCGGAGCGGACAATTCGATTTCATAAGATGCCTTCCTGATTATCCTCGAATCTACGAGGCAAGTGCTCTCGCCCTGGATTGACGGGCAGCATGAACGGAATTTCAAAACTCACCTGGAACAATTTTGCCATCTACGGTGCCGCCAAGCGCCAGCAGCACCGGAAAACTATCTCGGTTGTACGTGCTGATGTATTTGAGAGGTCGAACAGATCCATCAGCGAACGCAAAATGAATGAAGTCACCATGCGGGCTGCCGAAGTTGTGTGAACCGAACTCCGTTGGATCGGGATAGTCCTTGCCCTCGTTCAGTCCGTCGGTAAGCCATAAGCCGCCGATAGCGAATGACGGGACGGATCGCATGAGTCCGTTGCCAAAGTCGACTTCGCCTCCAGCGACCTCACCGAACATCAGTGTATTGCTGGTTCCGTCATGAATGTCGGATAGACGCAATGGTCTGTCGTAGGTAAATACGCCGCGAAAGTTACCGCCGTGAAAATAGATATCACCTGCTACCCCGGCGTAGTGACTTCCGCCGAGAATTTTGTTCCCCGGTCCTCCGCAGTACAGATTCCAGTCCGTTGCCATTCCGACTGTAAAGTCCTGGCCCGGGACTCCGCGTGTCACAGTCATCAACTGAGTTTGCGCCGTAACCAGTTCGATGGGATTGGAAGGACATGCCAGGATTTTCATATTGCCTTCCGCCGCGTAGCGATCGGGTGGGCGCGTAATCGGGAAGTCGATCCATGGCGGTCCCTGAATCGGCGGACGATGTTCAGGATTTAGCCACCAATAGACATAGTTCGGATCGTCTGACCATAGTCGGTATTGATTTGCCTGCTCCAGAAACGGCAATAATCGTACCAGCGGGCCAATATGACGAATGTCCATTCCCGGCGGCAAGCGATCGTGCACACTTGCATGATTGTGAGCGGCGAGAGCGATCTGCTTCAGATTGTTCTTACAACTCATTCGTCGCGATGATTCTCGAGCTTGTTGCACGGCTGGCAGCAACAGGCTGAGCAGAATGCTGATAACGGCAATGACAACCAGCAGTTCAATGATGGTGAAGCCGCAACGCACATTGCGGCGACGACAGGAATTCCTGCGATGATTGATCATAGAATGGTCACCATTCTGGAAGTGATTGAACGCGAATCAGGTCAGTCCTGAAACGAATGTTATTGAGTTTCGCCACCGGGTTTACCCAGTGGTGTTCAGGCTTTTGCACCACACATCCTTTCACTTCGAAAACAAATCGCGATGAAAGGCTGGCCACGGAGCGTAGTGCAAAAGCCCTTTGCTGTCGGGGTAGACCAGGTGGCATCGACTGTCTGCCGCTCGCCTCATCGTCCATCGCCATAAAGAACAAATGCCGCCCACAGCGATGGATGACTGCGGTTACCGGGACTCTCCGGCTCGGGCGGTTTACTACCGGCCGAAGTCGTTTTTCCGGTCAGCAATCCGCGAGACACAAGCAGAGTTTCGCGGTCACGCAGAAGCTGTGGCTTCCGCAGCAGGTCCAACTGAGCCTGCCGAAGGGCTTCCCATTTTGGCAGTCGGTCTTGCCACAGGCAGGTATAGAATCGTTCCATCAGGATGCTGGTGGCCGCGTCGTTGACTTTCCACAAACTCGACACCGTGCTTCGAGCCCCGGCGTTCAGGAAGGCTCTTTGAAGGCCAAGAACACCTTCGCCGCCGATCGTATTTCCAAGCGCAGTTTCGCACGCTGAAAGAACGACCATTTCAGTGCCGCGAAGATCGAGGCCTGCCACGTCTTCGGCCGTCAGAATTGCGTCTGATGGATGTGTGGAGTTTTTGGGCAATGTCAGGACGAGTCCGCTGAGAAGTTGCGGGGCGCGGCCGAACACAATCGCTTCGTCGCTGACCATCATCTCTGATTCCCTGGGCTGAAACGAATTGAGTTCCTTATTACCCCAGTCGGTTTGCAGGTCGGCGAACAATCCGTGTCCGGCGAAATGAAAGTACCGCCATCGTTCAGACAATGCGGCTTGCAGAGTTTCGATCGTGGGCTCTTCACCGGACATGATTCGAGTCTTAAGTTCCTCTGTCCTGGCTCCAGTTTCGTTTTCGCTGGACGATGTCAGGATCTGGCAAATCTGTTCTGCTTCCGCTCGTGTCGCCGGAAGGTTTTCCCAGGCGGCGTCTGCAGGATTGAAGGCACGCAAACCCAGCGTGACACGTTCGTTATTGGCGACCAGATTGCTTCCATAGTCGACATCACCAATTGCCAGCAAGCCTTCGACTTCTGGTTGTTCATCGCGATCCAGCAGATCCAGCCATTGTCGTGCGGATGGAACGTAGCCGAATGTGAAGTCTTCAATCAGATACGAGCCAGGAGTCTCGCCGGGCAGGGCTGCAAACGGTACAAAGCAGATCGGTCCATCCGGTGCAATGAGGATCTTCCGGTGATTTCCGACGGCAGACTTGAGCGGCTCCCAGACGAGTCGGCTCAACTCCCGGACCTCATCGTCCTCGCTTGATTTGTATTCGTGGCCACTGCGCATCGATTCAAGCCACTTTGCGATGCCCTTATCGATTCGGTCAGAAGTACCAAGCCAGACGAACTGAATCGGTTGATCGTGACTAACGACGAAGACACCAATGTTCTGGCTGCGTGCCAGGCGTCCTCGGCCACCTGGCGGCGCTCCCAGTTGAGTGTATTGCACAAAAT
>JBPOIW010000218.1:0-39313 GCA_052034165.1 Planctomycetota bacterium
AAGTGGCGATTGTGGGTCGCCCCAACGTCGGAAAGAGCTCGTTGCTGAACTGGCTGGCCGACCGATTGATCTCCGTTGTTGACCCGACCGCCGGAGTGACTCGCGATCGCGTCACCTGGATCATGCACGAACGAGATCGCTACTTCGAACTGATGGACACGGGTGGGATCGGCATCGTCGACAGTGATGACCTGTCCGAAGACATTGAACGCCAGATTCAGACGGGGCTTGATGAATGCGACGTCATGTTGTTTGTGGTCGATGCCAAAGCTGGCGTCACACCGCTTGATGAACAGGTCGCCAGTCGGCTTCGACGGATGAGCAAACCGTCGATGCTGATCGTCAACAAGTGTGACTCGCCGAAACTGGATCTGGAAGCTGCCACGTTTCTGACTCTGGCCAATGTGCCCTACGTGACGACCAGCGTAAAAGCCAACCGTAATCGGGATTTGCTGATTGACGCGATCGTTGAGCTGCTTCCGGAAGCTCGCGAAACCGAAACTGCCGAAGGCGACTATTTGCTGCAACCGTCCGACATGCGTCTGGCCGTGGTCGGTCGCCGCAACGTCGGCAAAAGCACGTTCATCAATCAGCTCGCGCAAAGCGAACGCGTGATCGTCAGCAATATCCCGGGGACGACTCGCGACAGCATCGACATTCGCTTTGAAGTTGACGGAAAGTCGTTCATTGCGATCGACACGCCGGGTGTTCGCAAGAAAAAGAGTCTGGCCAACGACATCGAATTCTACGGCCTTGTGCGAGCTCAACGCAGTATTCGCCGGGCGGATCTGGTGCTGATGTTTTTTGATGCCACGCAGACGATTTCCAAAGTCGACAAGCAACTGGTCGAGGAAATCAATGAGCATTACAAGCCGTGCATCTTTGTCATCAATAAGTGGGATGCGGCTCTGGACGAGGAGATGACGACGGAGAAGTGGGTGAAGTATCTGCTGGACACGTTCAGCTCGATGCGACACGTACCGATCGCGATCATCACTGCAAAAGACGGCCGTAATATTCGTAAGCTCGTTAATCTGGCTCAGTCCGTTTATAAGCAGGCCAATCTTCGCATGAGCACTGCTCGGTTGAACAAAGCCGTGCAGAAAGCCATCGAGAAGAATCCGCCGCCGATCAGAAAGAACCGCCGTCCGAAGATTTACTTCGCTTCGCAGATCGCCGGTTCTCCTCCTACGATTGTGCTGAAGTGCAACGAATCGTCCTTGCTGGATGAATCGTGGAAGCGGTACCTGCTGGGTTATCTGCGGGAGGTAACTCCGTTTCAGGAAGTGCCGATCCGGCTGGTGTTGCGAGGCCGCAATGAGAGCGATCCGGATCTGTTGAGCGGTGATACGCCTCTGCCGCCGGAGATGACGTCCGACGCGGAAGTCATCGACGAGATTGATGACGAACCAGAAATCAGCCAACTCACCGACGAGCAATTGCGCGGTGATGATGATCCGGAATTCGATGAGTCATGGGATGATCTGGACGTCTACGCAGATGACATTTTGTCACTGGAAGACGATGATCCGGATAAGCCTGCCCCAAACTTTGTGGATGATGACGAGCTATAAATCTGTTGAGGAATTTTCAGATGATGAGTATGCGTTGGTGTCTGTTGGCCGTTGTGGCTGTTGTGAGTTGTGCGTCAAGTGGTGTTGCAGATGTGCGACTGCCTGAAGTGATCAGCGACAACATGGTCTTGCAGAAGGATATCCCGCTTCCGATCTGGGGTTGGGCGGCGGCCGGTGAAGACGTCACCGTAGCGCTGGGTGAATCAACAGCGACAACAAAGGCCGATGGCAGCGGCAAATGGAAAGTCACTCTGCCCGCGATTAAGACTGCCGGCGGTCCTCACGAGATGATCGTCAAAGGCAAGAATGAAATCAAAGTTGCGAACATTTTGGTCGGCGAAGTTTGGGCTGGGTCGGGCCAGTCCAACATGCAATGGAGTGTTTCTGCGTCGATGAACGCGGGGCAGGAAATTGCCAATGCAAAGCTTCCTAAGATTCGCTTGTTCATGATCCCGCTGATCCCATCGGGAACTCCGGCCGAGCATGTCGCGGCTCGCTGGGTGGAATGTTCTCCGGAGACCGTGGGCGGTTCCTCTGCAGTGCTGTACTTTTTTGGTCGCGAGATTCATCAGAAGCTGGACGTGCCCGTTGGTTTGATCACCACGGCGTGGGGCGGAACTCGCATTCAGCCGTGGATTCCTCCTCAGGGATACACAGCCGTTCCAGAACTGGAAGCTGAAAAGAACGAATGGCTCGGAATGCTGAAAGGCTACTCCGATGCTTTGGTGGCCTATGCCGACAGCGTGAGAGCATTTTCAGCGGCGGTGGCCGCTGCGAAGCCGGGCGAACCTTTGCCAGCGACGCCGGGAAACCTGCCGTCACATCCACTGAACAGCAATTACCAGCACACCGGACTGTACAACGGGATGATTCATCCGATTGTGCCTTTTGGCATTCGTGGTTTCCTCTGGTATCAGGGTGAATCCAACAACGGCCAGGGAATGCACTACTTCCAGCTGAAGAAGGGGCTCATCGAAGGATGGCGTTCCGTCTGGAATCAGGAAGGTAATCGTGATTTCCCATTCCTGTTTGCTCAACTTGCACCTTACAACTATGGTGGTGATCCAACTCGCCTGGCAGGAATCTGGGAAGCTCAGACGGCCACACTTTCGGTCAAGAATACCGGAATGGCCGTGCTCACAGACATCACAACGATTGGCGACATTCATCCGCCGAATAAGCAGGAAGTCGGCCGCCGACTTGCTCTTTGGGCCTTTGCCAAGACGTATGGTCAGGCCGATGTTGTGTACTCGGGACCGCTCTACAAGTCTTTGCAGATTGACGGCAGCAAAGCCGTTGTCAGCTTTGATCACGCTGCCGGGCTGAAGTCCCGCGACGGGCAGGAGTTGTCATGGTTCTCAGTTGCCGGGGACGACAAGAAGTTCGTCAAAGCCACGGCGAAGATTGAAGGTGGCACCGTCGTTGTCACTGCGGAAGGCGTGGCAAAGCCAGTCGCTGTGCGGTTCGGCTGGAATCACATCGCCGAACCTAATCTCAGCAACGGTGCTGGATTGCCCGCTTCTCCGTTTCGAACGGACAGCTGGGCTGACGCTGAGAATGCTGCTCCTTAATAATTGCTGTATCGGTCCGACCGTCCCCCCAGTGGACACCCTTCGGTCTCGCGCCGATGCAGAGACGGTTTGGCAGCCAGAAAGGCGTTCTTTCATGACCCCGAATCCTCTCCAACCACTGCCGATGGCAGTGGTTGGAGAGGGTTCGGCTAGTCTCGGTTCATTTTGATTCTGGTTGCCAAACGTTTCACCACTCCGACAAGCTGAGTGGCGTGAATAAGAGAGATCTGGAACGGTCGAATTGGGGTTTCCTTGCGAATGCATGTGGCTCGCGCGCGGCGAGTTCGAGCCTGCGATGCACTTTTAGAACGGCCCGCAGACAGCCCACTGGGAGTTGTATTGAATCCCCTGAGTTGAAAGCAGCCGCTTTGATTTGCCGTGGATTTCATGTCCTTTGGTAGTTTTCTGAGCGAGCTTCACTGGGCCGTTTCACTGGGACTTGTCTCGTCGAAATGAGTGCCCTGTGAAGGTCTCTGGGTTCGGTTGTCAGCGGCTGTTTTGCGACGAATTCGAGAAATCCCGGTTGACGCAGTTTTGTTCCAAGATACCCTTCCCCCTGCAGTCATCTCGATGGCGCGGGAGTGGGTCTGATTGAACACAGTGATTATCAATCGAAGAATTCGAGTGATAACAGCAAGGATGGAATCGTGGCGACGACGGATTGGAAGACGATTCAGCAGGTCTCTTTGTTGTCTCCGGCGAATGCCGCTGGAACATTGATGCAGCTTAGCGGCAAGCTTCTCTCTGAGGGCGTGAAAGCCAGCAGTTTTGAAGTCTTCATGCGATCGGCGTTGTCCGAGATTGCCACCGAACTCTCAGTTCAGTGGATTGCTCTGGTGCAGCGTATTCCGGGTCCATGCTGGGCGACAGTGATCGAGCATGGCCAACAGGCCCTGGCGATGCGTGCCGTGGCATTGTGGGACAATGCACTGGAGCGAGATGCCGCGGGGGTTTCAAAAACGGATCAGGGACGAATCGTCGCGGCGTTTCCGCTGACGGCGGGCACTCCGTTTGGTCATCTGTTGGTCACCGTCGGGCGACATGCGGATGCGGACCTCGCGGAGTCAGGCCTTTTGATCGCGCGAACGCTGTCGATGGCGTTGACGCTGGTTGATCGTGAGTTGCAAAACCGTCGGCAGGTGGAGCGACTCCGTTCCACTTTGAACATCGCGTCGAAATTGTCGATGGCGGAGGACGCCGCGCCGCTGTTGGAGCAGATTGCTCACGAAGCGACCAGGTTACTCAACTGTGATCGCAGCAGCATCTTCCTGTGGGACAAGGAACGCAACGAAGTTGAAGCGAGGCCTGCGTTGGGGGTGAAAGGGGCTTCGTTGCGACTGCCTTTTGGAGAGGGCATTGTCGGAGAAACTCTGAAGACCGGGCAGGCGATTTGTGTTGATGATGCGTATGACGATCCAAGATTCAATCAGGAGGTCGACCGAAAAAGCGGCTATCGAACTCGTAATCTGATTTGCGTGCCTCTGCGTGATGCCAGTAACAACGTTGTTGGGGCTTTCGAAGGGATCAATCATAATGAGAATCGGCCATTCACTCAGGATGATGTGGAGTGTCTGACTCAGTTGGGAACTCAGGCGGCGGTGGCTCTGAGAAATCTTCAGGAACGCAATCTGCTTCATCGCAGCAACAGTCAGCTTGCTGAGCAGGTGACCAAGGGTGTTTCGATCATCGGTGACAGCATGGCCATCACGGCTTTGCGAGACACAGTGCGACGTCTAGCGAATACAGATTTACCGGTGCTTGTCCTTGGCGAGAGTGGAACTGGTAAAGAAGTCGTTGCTCAGTCATTACACTATGCAGGAAATCGCTCTAACTGCCCGTTCGTGGCCGTTAACTGTGCTGCACTGACGGAATCGCTGCTGGAAAGTGAGTTGTTCGGACATGAGCGAGGCGCTTTCACGGATGCTCGCGATATGCGTCAGGGGAAGTTCGAATTGGCCGACGGCGGGACTTTGTTTCTCGACGAGATTGGAGACATGAGCCCCGGCGGTCAAGCCAAGCTTCTGCGAGTTCTGGAGCAGAAAGTGATTACTCGCGTGGGCGGTTCGCAGTCCATTCCGATCAACGTGCGAATTGTGGCGGCCACGAATGCAAATCTCAGTGAGGCGGTGCGAGCAAAGCGTTTTCGCGAAGACCTTTACTATCGCCTCGGTGTCGTCAGTCTTGATCTGCCTTCGTTGCGGGAACGCCCCGAGGATATTCTTCCGTTGGCCGAATATTTTCTGCGACGTTTTGCAACTCAGGCTCGTCGACCTCAATTGCAGTTATCCTCGGAAGCTCGCCGTCGGCTGCAGTCTCATACGTGGCCCGGCAACGTGCGTGAACTACGCAATCTAATGGAACGAATCGCGTTTCTGGCACCGGGAGATCGCGTTGAAGCGGAGGATCTGGCATTCATCCTGAATCCTGACGCTGATGGTTCGCGTTTACCGTCGCTGGAGCTGGGGTTGGATGAGGCGACGCGGGAATTTCAACGGGACTTCATTCGTCGCAGCATTCGTCAGGTGAATGACAATATGACCGATGCGGCCCGGCTGCTGGGGCTGCATCGTTCGAATCTCTACCGCAAGATGAAGCAGTTGGAGATGAAGGAAGTCGGCGGAGGCATCTGATTGATACCGGCAGATCTGCAACTTGCGATTCGCTCGCATCGAGTTGTCAGCTTCGAGCAGGACTTGGGCCACGATTTGATAACTATGTGCATAAGACTTCCGCATCGCATCGGTACCCCCTGATTCGACTTTTGAGAATCCGATTGAGGCCGTCAGGCGGATTTGCTGGGATCGAATGTGTGACGTGGCAAAATGCGGCAATCAGGCATCTGCGGGAACTCTGTTTGCGGTCTTTTCGAGCAGACTATTAAAGGACTTCTTAAATCAGGATTGTCCTCTTTTCCAAAAGCTTTAAAACCTCTACAAACTGCCGGTTACGGCTCAAGAAATCACTGGGCCACCTGAAAGTAAACAGAGTGAAGTACTGACCTACTTCCGGATTCCCATAACGCATCGAATACTCGGAATCGTAATGAGCGGAGCAGACCGATATCAGGGATCAGCGACAGAGTCCGCAGTGGACAGCGAGCAGATTCGTCGTCTCCTTTCCGACTCCGCTCCTATGATCATGCCTCTGGATTCTGCGCCCGGAGTTCCTCAGTTTCAGCCAGCGATTGGATTGGCTGGGGCACATCGGCAAACGCTTTGGGGGACTTTGTTTCCTTCACGAGTGAAATTGTTCGGGACGACCGAGCGCCGTCTGCGATTGAACGATGGGGATCTTGTTGTCATGCACGACAACTGTCCTGCGGGCTGGCAGCGTGGTGATCACACCGTGCTGCTGATGCACGGACTTTGCGGCTCCCATCAAAGCGGCTACATGGTTCGACTGACCAGCCGCTTGATGTCTCAGGGGATCCGGGTCTTTCGAATGGACCATCGTGGCTGCGGCGCGGGAGCGTTGTTAGCAAAGAATCCTTACCATGCGGGGCGAACGGAAGATGTCGGTTCGGCAGTGCAGATGCTGGAACGGCTCTGTCCTGGATCTCCGGTTTCTATTGCCGGGTTTTCGCTGAGCGGAAACCTGTTGCTGAGATATCTGGGAGAGAGTCCGGATGAGTTGCCTCTTTGCCTGTTTCGAGCTGTCGCTGTCTGTCCTCCGATCGACCTGCATCGATGCGCGGCCCGATTGAACGCGACATCCATGGGCCAGCGTTATGACTGGTATTTCACCAGATTGCTGATCAGTCAGATCGCAAATAGTCCTCTCTGGAAAGATCATCTGCCACTGGCGATGGTGCGACAACTGCCTCGTCGGCTGTATGATTTTGACGAACTGTACACGGCCCCGGCGTCAGGCTTTGAATCGGCTGACGATTATTACAATCAGGCGTCGTCGGCGCGGGTGATTGACCAGATTCGAGTTCACACGACAATTCTGGCGGCAGAAGATGACCCCGTAGTTTGTTCAAAACCATTTCTCGACCTGAACCTGCCCACCAATGTCAGTCTTTGCCTGACGAAGCACGGTGGACACCTGGGCTTTATCGGACGAAGTGGCGTTGATCCGGATCGGCGCTGGATGGATTGGCGATTGATCGATTGGCTGTTGACCTAGTGATTTCTTTTTCCTGAGTGTCGACACGCACGGATGCGAGCTCCATCAGAAAAACTCCTGAACCTCCTGATATCCAGCGGCCTCTGTCATCGAGCCGAACTGGATTTATGTGAGCCGCTCGTCAGACGACTCAGTCATGACCTGCCGGATTTTGACTCGGTGTGGCTGGACGCCCTTGTTGAACGCAAACTGCTGACCCCCTGGCAGGCCGACCGGATTCTGGGCGAGGACCTTGAGAAAATTGTCGTCGGGCGTTATTTCTGCAAAGAACCGCTTGGGCGTGCTACTTTTCTGGCCAGCGACTCACGTCATCGATCGAACGTCATTTTGCGATCACTGAGGCCTGATGATTCTCGGGCTGGACAGGGGGCCGAGACTCGCACTGCCGATCTGCTGACTTCAATCGATCGCTGCCGCAGTTCGGCGCCGGCATGTCTGGCATTGCCGATCGAACTGATTGCTGAGAACTCTCATGTTCCTCAGAACTCTGTCGGCTCCCGGAATGGCGAGAGTACAGAAGTGGCCGGACCTGCGTTCCTGGTGTCTCCGTATGTTCGTGGTTGGTCGATGGAGGAGCTTTTGATTCGCGGCGGGCGACTTCCCTGGAACGTGGTCGCCGAGATCGGCCGTGAGCTGTTGACAATGCTCGCGTGGCTGGAGTCTGTCAGACTGTTGCATGGTGACCTGGTCGCTCGAAATATTCGACTGGATCCAGCGGGACGAGTCCATCTGGTGGATCCATTTGTCCGCCGATTTCTTCAACCCCAGTTTGCTCTGTCAGATCGGCTCACGCTGCGTGATTGTGAAGGAGTTGCTCCGGAACAGGTTGGGACCGGACGAATGGCCGATGCACGCAGTGAACTTTATTCACTTGGATGCTTGTTATGGCATCTGCTGACCAGCCGTCCTGTCATTCTGTCGGCCGATCCGATCACGCGGGTCATGAAGCAGAAGGACCATGACATTGTTGATGTTCGAGGCCCGGTGCCGGATTGCCCGGAATGGATGTCTCGCATCATTATGTCGATGACTCGCCGTTCGCCGGAGTTGCGTCCTCCGAGTGCTGCTGAAGTGCTGAAATCGTGGCGGTCCCACTCCGGTGGTGGCCTGCGCCACTGCCGTGCGCTGGCTGGTTCGATGCCTGATCATTCACTGCGTTCAAAATCGCGTCCTGTCGTTCGCCGCCGATCCGGATCCTGGCGCTGGCCGGTAACCGCCGCTGCGGTGCTGGGAATTCTTGTTCTGCTGACAGCCCGATCCGGTGTTCTTCCGAAGACTCTGCGACTTGGCTTGCGTCCAGAGAGTTCTGTGGTTGGAGTAGCCGGGGCCGAGCAGACCACTGAGCAGCCTGATGCGGAGATGACAACTTCTGGGCCTGTGATGCTGCCGAAGGTTGATGCAGAGGGTGTGATTCGCCTTGAGTCGGGAAAACACTATCTGGCCGCTCCATGTCAGTTTCCCGGGGCGCTTCGGATCCTGTGCGAAGAATCGCCGATGGCTCAAATTGTTGTGCCTGAGAATACTCGCTGGCAGCTGCGAGCCCGCTCCGTCGAGCTTCGTGGTGTTCATGTGAGCCAGCCAAGCAACTTGCAGGCCGTCTCTGCATCTCGACCGTCGTCGAAGACTCTTCGTCAGCTGATCGAGATCCAAAGTGCATCGCTGACGATTGAGAATTGCGTCATTCAGTCGCCCGCCCAGTCCGATGACTTTGAGGGGCTTGCGTGGCTGAAGCTGGCGGATGCTGAAGGCGTTGTGCTGGTGCGAAACTCGGTGTTCGCTGGTGGCGGGTATGGCCTTTCGTTAGATCATCCGCCGCGACGATTTGAGCTTCAAAATGTTCTGCTGGCCAATCGCGGAAGCGGCATTCTTTGTGAGTTCCGACAGGGCGATGCAACCAGTTGGAGTGTGACGGCGCGGAATGTGACTCAGCGATTCGGCTTCAGTCTGCTGGACGCCATGGTTCATGATGACGGTCTCCGCAGTCTTGACTTGAACCTGGCGTCGTCGGAATCCGTGTATGCCCCACAAATGGCAATTCTGCGATTTCGAATTCCCGATGGCTGGAGTCCGGAGGCGATTCGAGTGCAATTGCAGGCAGGTGAATCGGGTAACCCGGCGATTGTCCCGCCAACCGTGACACCGGTTGTGTATATCGATCCGCGATTGCGTCAACCCGTCAGCCTTCCCGACTCACAGCTGACGGACAACAGTGTATTGCTGGCCGAACTCATCTTCGATGAGCAGAACTCGCCGTCAGAAACAGTCCCTGCCAAAACATCAGAATGGTCGTCGTCGGCGTTACTGGACTTTGAAGGTCCCAAGATGACGCTTGTCATGCCCGGCATCGACACCACACAGTTGCCTGAACGGTGATGAAGTCATAGTGCGGCTCTGTGCTGGAAACTCCAATTCCGACGACGCTTCTGCAGGTCTGCAAGGTGGTCAAGCCAATAGGATTTACACCTGCGTTCCGCAAGTGCGTCCAGAGCACCGGGCTTTCAGGAGGTGTCGGAATTTGGAGGCCACAATCCTGGCTGTCGCATCTGCGCACGATGTTGGTCAGCTGTTCTTGCTCTGCTGCTGATCATCGGCGTTCGTCTTGATGCGTGAAGTGATCGGTCCAGGTGTCAGTGATCAGTGGAACAAGCGATGCTGAAAAGTCAGAAGTCAGCTCCCTCGTCCGTCGGTGCTTACGGCTTCCATCCGCTTCACGGAAGGACTTCTGTTGTCGTTCTGCAACATTCTTGAAAAGTTGACACCTGAATCAGAAACGTCAGTCGCCTGCGACTCCCATCCGCGAAGATCGAACGCGATGAGGATTGGTCGTTGCTTCGGGCTGGAAGTACCCCGTAGAACTGCTCACCGACATGCGGTGTGCTTGCGAGGTCAACTCCGCAAATCGGAAGGCGGTTCGGCCATGCCGAGCGAAGCAGATTGAAATGCAGTGCTGGAGACGATCTTCGTGAACTTGTTCTTCTGGAAACCGAGGCCTGAACCGAATTGCCAGGGCTTTCGAACTCAGCTGGAAAGCCTGACGAGAGAACTTCATCTGCATCTGGGTGATATTCATGACGCCACTCAGAGCGCGGAATTACTTCGGGAACTGACTGCGATTAAGTCTGCTTACGCGGGAGACCTGAAAGAGTTGCAACTGAGGACGAATGATCACTCAGATTCGAAACCCAGGTGAGACACTTCGGTTCAATAAACCTTCGAAAAGCATGGCTACCGTGCCATTTCAAAGGCATGACTTCAACACATCAACAATTCCTGAATCGGTCGCTGTGAGACCGTGCCCCGACGATGTTTTCGATGAGTTTGTTGCACGAAAATGACACGACACGCTCTAAACATTATGGCAGACCCAGACATCATTGCAGAAATGTATGCGCCCAAAAGCAGAAAACCGGATGACCGATAAAACTCAGTCAGCCGGTTTCAGGTTTTTGAACTTTTGTTTTGCTGCATGATCAGGGTCCTTCTGAACAGTGAGGAATCAAACCGTTCGACCACTGAACCATCATGGCTCAGGCTTTGGTCGACTTATCGAGACAGCGGACAGTCATGAAGACTTAGCGAACTGTCGTTGCGATATGGTTTGGATCCACGATATTGCTCAGAGAAGAACTTCGTTCGGCGGAAGGATTCTGAGGTCGGCAGGTTCCGGACGCTTTAGCCATGTCTTTCAAGGTCTGGCTGCGAGCAACTCGAACCGCTTCGATCAGGACTTCATCACCATTCACAACTCCATCGCGGTCATTGACTTCGATGTCTGGTGTCACGCCTTCGCCAGCCATTTTGCGTCCGTTCGGTGAGTAGAACAGAGCCGTTGTCAATCGCAGGTCGCCCCCCATTGCACTCAGCGGAAAGTGTGTCTGGACAGAACCTTTCCCGTACGATTTCGTACCAACCACAACTCCTCGACGATTCTCCTGAATCGCAGCAGCAAAGATCTCGCTGGCCGAAGCACTGTCACCGTCAACCAGAACAACCAGAGGCACGCTCCATGTCTTTGCATAGGTCGCCTGCTCCACCATGTTGTCACCACTCAGCCGTCCTTTCGTCGTTACGATTGTTCCACAGGCCAGAAAACGATCGCTGATTTCCACACAGGTTGTCAGCAGGCCACCAGGATTTCCACGCAGGTCGATGATCAGAGATTTCATTCCACTGCTGTGCAGGCTGTTCAGGGCCTGATCAAGTTCAGCAGTAGAACTCTGGGAGAATCGGCTCAGGCTGAAGTAGCCTACATCTGTGCCGTTCAGAATCTTCGTGTCGTTCACCGTCCAGACTCGAACCTTACGACGAGTCAGCACGAAGTCTCGTTCTCCTTTGCCTTCACGATAGATCCGAATCTTCATCTGGCTGCCATTCGTTCCCTTCATCAGGTCAACACTTGTCGCCATCTTCATTCCCGCGATCTCACGGTTGTTGATACTCAGGATGATGTCACCCGTCTGCAGCCCTGCTTCAGCAGCCGGACCACCTCGCAGCGGCTTCACAACAACCAGACCGTCAGCATGTTCTCGCACTTCAACACCCACACCCACAATTTCTTCTTCCAGAGCGGCACTCTTCATTCCGGACAATTCAGCACCATTTCGTGACGCGGGATCGGCAGGTTCCAGCCCAGAGAACTTGTCGAGCGTGTCGATACTGGCGTTCGCAAACTCGAAACCGACTACGCTTGGCGTAAGCCCTTTTACAGAGGATGCCTGGTTCATCACCGTTTTCATGACATTAGAGGCATCCGTATAGCTTCGGACCTGATCAGCACTTGCAAGGCGAGCCAGAGTATTCCTAAAACTATCCATCTGGAATGAGTCCGCTGAGAGCCCGAGACCATTCACAAAGGCGGGGTTATCCAAAGCAATTGTCAGATTCCGCAGAGCACGTCGAACTCGAACATCGTAGCTTGTAGGTTCCAGTGATCGTTCGTCGATCTTCTGAGACACTTCGGCGAATAACGATAAAGCCTGATTATTTGACATTGCACGGATGGCTCGCACGGTTACCGGGTTCTGATAGCGAACCGTCAACAGCTCGTCGATCTTTGAGGTTTCGTCATCCAGCCGGCTCTCTGGTAGTGGAGCTGGAACGAAAGGGTCACGTTCATCAAGAGGAGCGTAGCGGTCGTTGTTTGTTCGTCGAGCCGGCAGTCGCTCGTATCTTTGATCAAAGTCCGCCTCAGAACGAGGGTCGTAGGTCCGCTCGTAATTGGTTTCCCGACGAAAATCGTCGACAGGGTAACCGTCATCAGATATCGGACGGTCAGTACTTCGTGAATCGAAGCGATCCACAGGCATGGTGCTGTAATTGTTTTCGAGTGGAATTCGATAACGCACCTGTTCCCCGCCACGAGAGCGAAGGTCTCGACCTTCACGATTCATTCGGCGGAACGGGTCGGATGGTGTCACCGTCGAAATGCGACGGGTTGAGAATTCCGACAGGCTCGCCGGAAGCTCTGGGAAGTCCTCCGATGTGGAGCGAGCGATCGGGCGAGCAGATCGCTCGCGGCCTGAGTAACTGTCTTCGTCGGGAAACTGGCCAAAGACTGAAGAAGTCGTTGCCATCGTCAGGACGGCCAGAGTCATCGTGAGTCGTGTTGAAGCGTTCATGTTTCTATTCTCCTTAACTGAATCCGTTCGATTTTTCAGGACTGATGAATGTGTTGAAGGTTGATTTGGACGAGCGTTGGTTAGAAATTCTGAGCTTTGTGATCAGGCCACATGGGGATACTGATCTGAGACAACTCGCATGCTGACACTCAGAGAGGCCGGGATCACTGGGGCTGGCGTCTCTTCTGCCACCAGTTCACCTCGCATGACGCGGACGTGAGAAGGAGCTTCGATCCCGATCTTCACGGTCCCTTTTCCTGTCTTGATCACTTTGATAACAATGCCTTCGCCGATTCGGATGATTTCTGCCGGTTTTCGTGTCAGTACTAACATGGCTCACTACCTCCTGTGTTTCCTAAACTTCCAAAACTCCAGTTCTGTCGACTTCGATCAGAATCTGTTGTTGTCATGTTGAATTTGATAATGCGAGAAGTGTGCCAATTGTGATTCAGATTGTTCTGCAATGCTTTGAGTTGACGTAAGTGATTATGAAGTAAGGGTTTAACGTCAATTTGTTGTGTGGCAGTATTTGCCGATTGGCGAGTTTTGGAAAACTTTCACTGGCAAGCCTTTCAATTCCCCATTTTTCAGGCTTCAAAAGAATTGTCATTTTGACAAAGCGCGTGGCTGAATGGAGTTTTCTCTTAAGTCCAAACGGGTAGATGTCGAAGCGGCGAGCCGGAACACGGAAAGAATCGACGACAAGCGGGACAAGGTTCGTACGTTTAGCGAAAGGGCATGGGCTCACCGGAGGAGTGGGGCTGACCGAGAGATATGCGTTGAAGTAAACTTGCGTCGTCGGAGTTTCAGAGTTGATTAATCTTCCAGCAGGCACCTGTCGTGGCTTTTGAAATCACTGATGAACGTCAGACGTTCTGCTGGCTACGGGCTCGACTAGAGCCGAGATACCGCGTGGTCGCGGAGCCGGATGCGAGTTACTACTCCGAGCACAAATTTTGCTATCGCGTGTATGACGGTGACAAACTGGTGCGCGAATTTCACGGAGACTTCCGCACACTGGTCCCTCAGACACTTTTATCTGCCGCTCGCGCCCTGGTGGAGCAGTTGGGTTCTCATTGCATCGCAACTCAGGCATCCGCCAAAGCTGAGAACTCTGATTCTTCGGCCACTGAATCCGCCAATCGTCTGATCGCGAGTCGTCTGGTCCCGTTGCGGCAGCAGCGAACTTATTTCAGTTCCGGTCGAGCTGCGTTTACGTGGCTGATTCAGGATGCTGTTCGCCCCAGACGAGTCTGGTTGCCCACGTTTGTCTGCTGGTCTCTGATTCAGGCCATGCAACTTCGATTTCCTCAGACGCCCTTGCTGTTCTATTCAGTAAATCGAAGATTGCAGTGCCAGTGGCCGCAGGACGCTGAACCCGGGGATGCTTTGGTCTACATTCATTACTTTGGTCATCGCAGTGAGGTCCCCGATGTTTCTTCAGAGTGCATCCTGCTGGAAGACGTCTCTCATCAGTTGATACCCAGAACCGACGCAGATGGATCGTGGAGATTTGGAAGTCTTCGGAAAACATATCGCATCGCAGATGGTGGCGTCGTGCATGGTCAGCACTCTGTTGTCTACGAACCCGATGATGGTCTGTCGACATGGCTGCGGGCATGTTCACGAGACTGGCGCGATCTTCGCGAGGCCGAGAACATGATGGATCGAGGCTGGAAGCAGTCTGACATGTCCAGTCAGTCGCTGGCTCAGATGTTGGCGAGTGACCCGGTGAAGATGGCCGAGCGGCGTCGTCAAAACCAGCAGTTTCTCAAAGAGAATCTTTTGGCTGGAGAACCGCTCATCGACTTCCGGGACGGAGAGGTGCCGTTACTGCATAATATTCTGATGCCGAATGTTGAGTCGCGAAACTCCCTGCGATCATTCCTCGCGTCCCATGGGATTTTTTGCTCGATCCACTGGCCCCTGCATCCCGTTCTGCGGAACGCCGCGAATGTTGATAGCGAGGAAGCTGCGTGGCTGGAAGACCACGTACTCTCGATCCCGGTGGCCGATGATTTTGATCTGCACGATATGACCCGCATCGTTCAGGCGGCCCGAGAATGGTCAGAAGCGGGCAGATAAGCCCCTCCCCTCAGAAAAGCCTTGCCCTGCAGATAAGCCCCGCCCCGCAGCTAATCGCCGACCAGTCGGAATCGCTAATAACCACTGAG
Organism: Planctomycetota bacterium; assembly: GCA_052034165.1. GTDB lineage: Bacteria > Planctomycetota > Planctomycetia > Planctomycetales > Planctomycetaceae > SXXK01. The sequence continues at coordinate 15,066 of JBPOIW010000218.1, forward strand.
AAAGGGCAATGTTGCGTGCTGGGTGTTTACCCGTAAAAAGGAAAAAAGGACCAACCCGGGAGTCTGGTTCGTCGATGTGAACAGGAGGCGTGCGTCAGGAGAGTGCGCGCGAGAAGTCCTGTCGTTCGATAGCGGCAGGAATTGCCTCCAGGCTGTTTCAGGGACGAACCGTGGCAACCACAAGCATCCAGCGCCAGCTCAGAAATGGGTACGAGCGCCATCTTGCCGGTGACACGAACGCTGCCGCGGCCGCGTATCTGGAGATCCTTCAGCAGGATCCCACGAATGCAGAAGCATGGCATTTGTCGGGGCTGATAGCATTTCAGCGCAAGCAATTTGACGATGCGGCGGAATACATTCGTCACGCACTCGATGCGTCGCCAGGGAATGAAGTTTATCAAGCCAATCTTGTGGCGGTGCTGCTGGCTCAGAATGAAGCCGGTGAAGCGGAGTTGATCTGTCGCCGGATCTTAAAACAACAACCAGAACACGTAGCTGCTCTGAAACATCTGGGCACCGCGCTGCGGAAACAGAACCGTCTCACTGAAGCGTTCTCTATCCTTCAGCAATGTGTTCGGTTAACTCCAGATGACGCCGACCTGCTCTGTAATCTTGGGGCCGTGCAGAGCGATCTTGGGCGAATCAACGACGCGCTCGCAGCATTCCAGCGTGCAAGTTCACTGAAGAATGATCAACCTGAGATTCATCTGAATCTTGGCGCGGTCTTTCGAAAGCTGGGACGTTTTCAGGAAGCTCTCACCTCACTGAATCGTTCCATTGAGCTGGCTCCAGATCGTCCGGAAGCCTTTGTGAATCGAGGCAATCTGTTCCTTGAATTGCACCAGCCGGATCAGTCTCTGCAGGATTACCATCGCGCGTTGGAACTGAATCCTCGTTCCATCGCTGGCCTCAGCGGGTTGAGCCAGTGTCTGCCGGTTTTTGGGCAGTGGAATGAAGCTCTGGAAGCGGTCCGACTGGCAAACATTCTGGCCGACGCGGAATCGCGGTCGGAGACGCGTTCTGGATCCGTGCAGCTGCGCCGTCGGATGATGAGCAATTTGCTGTACTGCGCGAGCCTCACGCCGGGGATGAGTCGTGAAGACGTTTTCGAGATGCACGTAAACGCCGGACGCCGTCTTGAGGAAAGCATTGTTCCGTTTGTTCATGCGTCCGGAACCGATCCTGACAAGCGACTGAGAGTTGGCTACGTGTCGCCGGATTTTCGCAGTCACGCGACCATGAGATTCTTTCTTCCGTTCTTTGAAGCTCATGATCACAGCGTTGTCGAAGTTCATTGCTATTCGGAGTTCTCTGGCTGCGATGAGTTAACAGAGCGGGTGCGGAAGTTTTCGCACGGATGGTGCAGAACCTGTGAGCTTTCTGACTCCGAGTTGGCCGACCGAATTCATGCGGACGGGATTGATATTCTGATTGATCTCGCGGGGCACACGAACGGCAATCGACTGCCTGCCCTGGCTCACAGGCCCTCGCCCGTGCAGATCTCGTTTCTTGGTTACCCGAACACCACCGGAATGAGTCGTATCGATTATCTGCTTGTGGATGCAGTTCGAGAAAGCGCGCAAACCGCGAGATACTTCTCAGAGCAACTCATAGCACTGCCTCACGGAGCGTGTTGCTTTCAGGCATTGCATGAGACGCCGATTGAGATGCCCTCTCCGGCGACGAGAAATGGTTACATCACGTTTGGGTCGACTCATCGACTGGAGAAACTTTCGCACGAGTGCCTCCGTCTGTGGGCTCAGGTTCTTCGTCGTGTCCCGCAGGCTCGTTTGCGAGTTATTCGCGATGTTCTGGGTACCAGCGATCGATTGCGACGCCGTCTTCTTGGGCAGCTTGCGGCCGCGGGCATTGATATCGGGCGAGTTGATCTGCAGGGGGATGTTCCGGTGAATCATCTGGAGGTCTACTCAAACGTGGACATGCTCCTGGATGTTTTCCCGTGGCCCAGCGGTACGACGATTTATGAATCGATGTCGATGGGCGTCCCGATGCCGACGATTGCTGATCCCTATGCCGGCTCACGTGCGTCAGCCTCCTGCCTTCACTTCTGCGGTTTAAATGAGCTGATTGCTGCAAACTCTGACGAGTATCTCGACATCGTGACTTCGCTCGTCTCTGACACCGTTCGGCTGAATGAACTGCGATCAACATTACGAAGTCGGCTCCACGCTGCGTTCTGTGATGGGGCGCGCTTTAGTCGTGATCTCGAATCTGTCTTTCGCGCGATGTGGCGACGACATTGCGGAGTGAGTCTTCAGGAGTGTGGCTTGCCGCTGATCCAGCCTGATGAGGGAGTCTCGCTATGAGTATTCTTTCTCTGCCAACTCACGCGTCGATCGAGAGCAATGACGCTGAGGCTCTGGCGGACGATATCGCCGCGTTTGGAATCGCAGCGGCCGTGGCGCTGGCTCAGCTGCCTCCGAAGATCGCGGACCTGAATCGCACCTATCGGCGGCTTGTCAGTGCGCGAGCGTTGTCGGTTTTGCCCGAAATTAAAGTCTGGCTCCAACAGACAGTCGATGTTTTTCTGCGTCACGACAATGTGTTCGTGTTTGCAATCCACTGCGCGCCACGAGTCGGTATGGCGAACGCTGTCGAATTGTGTCAGGCGGAATTTGTCGTCGATGAAACTGGTCGACAGCAGACGCTGCGGCAGGAAGGTACTCTTCCAAATCAATCCACGGTTCACGCGTTTGTGCGGGGACGCGTTTGCAGCTTGAGTGACGAAGCGCCGGAAGTCATTCTGAGCGACTGGCATCCAGTGCTCTATCGCCCCGACATCGGCGATACATTTATGACAACTGCCGTCCCCGGGCCGTTGCCGGGGAGTACGCGTCTGGAGCTGCGGCCTGTCCGTGCTGCTGATCGAGTCCTGATGATACCCGGCAGAATCAAAGTTTGGTGTCAGGGCCCCAATTGCGACGGAGTTCGTGCGTCTGAGGTTGGACAGACAGGGGAGCTTGTATGAAGTCTTCTCCTTACCAGCTTGCGGCCTTCGGTGGATCCCCGGCCTTTCAGAAGCCACTGCATGTGGGGCAGCCGGTGCTGATCAATCAGGACGCGATGCTGGCCGACATCGAGAATGTCATGCGATCCGGCCAATTGACCAATAATGGGCCTCGCCTTCAGGAGTTTGAATCAGCGATTGCTCGAGTGTGCCGTACAAAACATGCCATCGCCACCTGCAACGCCACAATCGCATTACAGATCGCTGCACGAGCCCTGAATCTCAGCGGTGAGGTGATTGTTCCGGCGTTCACATTCATCGCGACTGCTCATGCCCTGGAATGGATCGGTATTGATCCTGTCTTTGCGGATGTCAATCCTGATACCCATACGCTGGATATAAACTCGACAGAGGCCTGCATCACTGAGCGAACTTCCGGCATTCTCCCTGTTCATTTATGGGGACATGTATTTCGCACTCGCGAACTGCAGGAGTTATGTCGCGATCGCAACCTGAAGCTCTTATACGATTCCAGCCATGCGTTTGGTTGTCAGCAGAATGGGGTTCCCGTCGGCAACTTCGGCGATGCGGAAGTCTTCAGCTTTCATGCTACGAAGTTTGTCCACGCGTTCGAAGGCGGCGCAATCGTTACGAATGATGACGCTGTTGCTGAACGATGTCGCAGGCTGCGTGCCTTCGGGATCTCGGGGCTGACGGAGATTTCGGACGTCGGCACGAATGGGAAGATGCAGGAGTTGTCGGCCGTTGCCGGCCTGCACTCGATCGCCACAATGTCCGGACGCATTGCCGCCAATCGTGCGAATCGCATGGTATATGCATGCCATTGCCAGTCGATGAGCGGTCTGTCCCTGTTGTCGATTCCGGACGGTAACGAGAGCAATGGTCAGTACCTGGTTTTGACGGTTGATGAGCTGCAATTTGGGCTGAATCGCGATCAGATTGTCAGTCTGCTGAGAGCCGAAGGTGTATTCGCCCGAAGCTATTTCTCGCCCGGTTGTCATCGCGCCGAACCCTATCGCAGCGCTCCGCCGGGACGACATGTCCGAGTGCCGCTTGATGTCACCGAGACGCTGGCAAAAACCGTGTTGCAGTTGCCGACAGGGCCGGCCGTCGCTCCGGCAGATGCTCATAAGGTGGGTTTGTTATTAAGACTTCTGCATGAGCATGCGTCGGAAGTTCGAAGACTTTGGTCCAGTTCGGAAGACCGTTTTCATTTTCATCCAGCGGATCCGGCTCGGCCATCGGCCCCCGCCATTGCGGCGAATATTCGTGAGATCATTCATCGAGATCCTGGATTGCGAGAGGCTGGTTGATGCCCACAATGACTACAAGAAGTCCCGGCGAGATCCCTGTTGTCGACCGTTCGGTAATGCCGAATCACGTGGTCACTGCGCGAACAGAACTCTGCGACCGACTTTTGGATTCCCCAATTCCACGGCATGAGCTGATTCGGAATCTGGGACTGTACATGCTTCCGATGGAAGTTCGCCGAACTTTGTTCTTCAGTGATCTCTATCAGCAGATTGTGAACGTGCCCGGCGTCATTCTGGAGTTCGGAACACGCTGGGGGCAGAACCTGGCCATCATGCAATCGCTTCGATCCATTCTGGAGCCCTATCATCATCGACGTCGTATCGTCGGGTTCGATACGTTTGAGGGATTTCCATCTGTGGCTCCGGAAGATGGAACTGCGGACGCAGCACACGTCGGGGCGTATGGGGTCACCGACAACTATGCTGAGTACCTGCGGGATGTCATGGCGCTGCGTGAGCAACAATCACCGCTGCCGGAAGTTCGCAAGTTCGAGATCGTGAAAGGCAATGCACCGGAACAACTGGAGCTTTACCTGAAGCGACATCCGGAAACGATCGTGGCTCTGGCGTACTTTGATATGGATCTCTACCAGCCTACTGTCGACTGCCTGAAACTGCTCCGCGATCGGTTTACGAAGGGCACTGTGGTTGGCTTTGATGAACTGAACCATGCCGCGTTTCCAGGGGAAACGACAGCTGTTCGAGAGGTCCTGGGACTTTCTTCAGTTCGCCTGAAGCGCAGTGTGTGGAGCGGCGATGAATCCTACTTTGTTGTTGAGTGATACAGGGACCATGAGCACGCCAGCTTCCGATTCTGCAATTTCACAAGCAATGGGCCTGCCAGGCTATCATGAGATTCGCACATGCACAGAGTCGTATTTTGATAGACTTGGTGATTCCGCGCTGGGCATGGGCTGGCCCAACATACCGGATGCGGTGCGCAGATATGAGGTCATGCTGGATGTGATTCCGAATCGTCGCTCGCTGGAGCAATCCATCAGCGTGCTGGATCTCGGCTGCGGCTGTGGGCATCTGTATGAACATCTTCAGCAGCAATCGATCTCACAGATTGAGTATACCGGGATCGATTTATCCGAACGATTTATTCAACGCTGCCAGGAAAAACATCCCGAGGCCGACTTTCGTCACATGGATATCCTGCAGACTCCTGAGCTTCTGGAAACATTTGACTACATCATCATCAACGGGATCTTCACGTCTCGCTGTTCCATGAGCTTTGAGCAAATGTGGAGTTTCGTGCAGGACATGCTGACGCTGTCATTTCGTCGAGCACGTCATGGTTTGGCGTTCAACGCGATGTCGAAGCAAGTCGATTGGGAGCGAGAAGACTTGTTTCATCTTCCCCTCGACCTGTTCGCATCGTTTTGTTGCCGTCATCTCAGCCGCCACTTCGTGATTCGCAATGATTACGGTCTTTATGAGTTTGCGGCGTACGTTTATCAACAGCCGCGGGCGTAGCGAAGATTCAGCGCTGGCAATCGACGGGTAAATTCTTCAGTCAACTCGCGAGTTGACCAGCCGCAGCAAGACAGCGACCATATTGTGCATCTCTGATTCCGACTGGAGCAACGCCGTATGATGCAGTGTCATTAAACGGGTGTGGAGACTCTGTGCGTTAATGAAGTCTCCGACAGCTCGAAAACGCCGCGTGCTGTGCGTCAGATGCAGAGCGGGAAGAGCGGGGTCGAGTGAAATTCCAAGCTTGCGAGCTTCTGCAGAAATGTATTCGCGATCTGTCATGTCAAACTGACGGGACAGGAGCAATCCAAATTTGTAAAAGGCCGGTCGAGTCTGCTCAGAGATGAATCGATCCGCCGTCAAAGTGGGCGTCAAAAGACTGTGCGAAGAAAGACAATTGGTGAGTTGGTCTGCACGAATCGCGCGAGCCGCGTTGCGTGCGTCGAGTTGCTGCAACTGTGGCAACAAGACAGCCGACTGCATTTCTGAAAGCGGATAAGCGTCGTTGCCTCGCTGAGTATACAGTTTGATTCGTTGAGCCATCGCAGCGTTGGAGGTCAGCAAGGCACCGCCACGCCCGGATGTCAGTAACTTGCTTCCTCCAAAGCTTAACACTCCGATGTCGCCAAGACTTCCCGCTCGTTGCCCTGCAATGATGGCTCCCGGAGACTGGCAGGCATCTTCAATGACGGCGATGCCATGAACCGCTGCGATATTTCGGATTGTGGTAGTTGCAGACAGATGCCCATGCAGGTGAGAAACAATAATCGCCTTCGTTCGTTTCGTGATAGCGTCTTCCAGTTTCTCAGGATCCATCACGGGCTGACCGGGAAGCACATCGATCAACACCGGCGTCGCTCCCACCATCAGGACATTGATCAGATTGGCTTTGAAATCATAGGCCGCAAGGATCACTTCATCCGTGGCTGATACAGGCACCGAACGCAACGCAAGTTCGACGGCCGATGTTCCGCTGCTGCAGAGCACAACATGCTCCACTCCATGCATTCGACCAAGTTCTTCTTTCAGACGATCACAATGCGGGCCGTGATATCGCCCCCAGGAACCATCCCCCATCATCGATTCAAACGCCGCCCGGATCGCGTCGTCGGTGATGGGCCAGGCTGTGTTGATTGGCTGCGATTTGATATCGCTCATCATTTATTCCTCCGCATGGCGAGCATGCCCCGCCGAACTGCAGATGAACAGAATGGTGACCACCGCAAAGACGGCGGCAACGCCCGCAAACATCAACGGATAAGCATGCGACGTCTCCGGCTTGGCGTATCTTAAAAAGATGCCGATGATCGGTGCGGAAACAAATGTGCCGACGTCGAACATCGCAAGAATCAGTGACGTAGCGACTCCCAGATAACGGCGTGGAAAGACGGCCGTTCCTGCGGACATAATCGATGGAAATAGCAATGCATGTGCCATGCCGGCTAACGCTGCCGGAGCAATCAGGTGCCAGGTGTTCGTTACCGGGACGTAGCACAAATAACTGATCGACAACAAAGTCAGTCCGACCACGATCCACGGGCGATTCCCGTATCGTTCAAACAGCGAACGCGAGGCCAGACGTGCTCCAAATCCCGTCATCGCGTAGATCACGAAGAATACGCCCACGTGAGAAAGGTGTGCCTCAATCGCGAAGGGACGCAGGAATGTCGCGGGGATTGCAAATCCAGCCCCCATGACCGCTGCGGTTATCGATATCATCAAAGGATGATATTGGCGAATGACCGAGAACAACGAGGGTCGAGCGTGTCGAACCGGCAGTACGGCTCCCTGAACGGCAAACCACGTGGCAATGGCTGAGCCTAAGGCCAGGGCTGCAGCCGTCCAGAACATTCGCTGGACCATCTGTTCCTGCGTGAGATTTCCGCTACCCAGCCAGTCGCTGATCAGGGGGCCAATCATCAGGCCCAAAAATCCAGACGTCCCCAGAGCACCGACAATTTCGGCCATCCGCTTTGGGGGAACTCGTAATGAGACAAACGTAATCGATGCCCCAAAAAAACCGGCGAGACTCGCCTGCATCAAAGCTCGCACCAGAAACACGCCAGGTGTCGTTGCACTGGAAATCGCTAAGTGCAACAGCAGGCTGAATGTGTAGACCACAACGGACCAGAACCAAACTCGAGCCGAACCGATACGATCAATCGCTTCTCCCTGAGCCAAGCGGATAATGATGCTGCCAATCATTCCGACGCCAACGATGAGCCCGAGCTGCTGTTCGTCACCGCCGATCAGATCCACAAAGTCGGAATAACGAACCATCATCCCGTTGGCCAGAGTCGCCATCCCATTCGACAGATACGCCAGCCAGAACGCACGGTCATAACCTCGCGTCTGCACAGGCTCATCAGGGAGTGGTTCGCTGGACAAAGTTGAAATACCAGTTCTACAAAAGCTGTTTCATCGACGCCCCCCGAATATCAACTCGAGGCAACAAGGCAGAGCAGGAATATCATCGCAGAGCCGAGGGCGTGGTCAGTCTTTCGAAAAGCGTAGACCATCCTGTGAGCGAAGGGTTCAGTGTGTCGTCAGTATATCGCAAATTGCTGGTCCGTGTATCGGAGATCGTTCCAGACAACGATTCCGGATAATGCAGCCGCAGACCGGGCAGGTCCTTTCCCTGCCGGGAGGGATTTTCGCGGATTGCCGCGACCTGTTTGCATGTTAACCATTTCACCGGGCCTGGATGCTGACGCGGACTACTCAGCAGGTTCACCTCCGGGACGAGATCCGAGTCCGCCAGCGGAATCCAACAAACGCAGTTCTTTCTTGAAGGAACTCCCTTCACCATCATCTGCGATGACTCCCGTTGTTCGGCGACTACAATTCTTCCGTCGCGAGAATTCTCATTTGCAGGCAGTCCTTGATGGCGGCCTTCCCTCGATCACTCGCGCACCAATTTCAAGAAAAAAGACTCGCACGAAAACAGCCTGACAGCCCTCTCAGTGGATCGCCCTCTGGGGCCGGACGTTCAGGCGTGATCGGAGGCCTTGCCTGCGATTTGCTCGGCAAATCGCGGCTCTCTTTGATTGAAGTACACAATCGCAAATTTATCACCAGGAACGCGAATTAATGACAGAGGCGACAAAACGGTTGTGCATTGGTTAATGAGTCGCTGTTTTCGCGATTCCGTACCTTTCCGGGAGCAGCGAATTGAACTTCCAGTCTGGCGCGGCCCGGCTCGGTGCGTGCATGAAAACGACTTACACTCTAAACTTCCGGATGACGATGGCCGGGCGACGCTTTTTATTTGAGATGGATCCATGAAATTCGGTGTGATCGGACACAATCCTCTGACGATGAGTTTGCTTCGGGAACTCTCTGGATCTGTCGAGCATTCTCTGGTGGTCGGGGCTATTTCAGATCACCTGGCTCAGGCAGTCGCTGCGGCCCAGATCTCGATGCGTCTCGTATCGACGCCTGAAGATGCACTCCTGGATTCCGCAATCGATGCGGTCATTATTGCTGTTGATGATATCGAAGAGAGTCTGAGGTTGTGTCGTGCGGCGACGCAGGCTGAAAAGCATGTCGTGATCATCCCGCCGCTGGAATGCTCCCCGGCATTTTCCTTTGAGCTGCATCTTATTCTGGATGAAAGTCGCCATGCCATCGTGCCCCTGACCGGGCGATTCCAGTTGGAAGACTTGCCAGCATTCGAAAGATGTCTTCCGATGGATCGCACCGGAATTCTGCAGATTGCGGCAGAAATACCGATCGAGAATTCAAGTGCGGAAGCGCGAACAATCGCCGTTCTGCATGGGCTCGATATGTTGTCCGCGAGTGGCTTTGAGTACACGCAGGTCACGGCTTTGGAATCATTGGCTCCCGATGGAACTCTGCTGTCTCTGCTGATCACTCTGAATTCCCAATCAACCGTCGAAACTCCGGCACCTCCCGCAACGCTCACAATACGACCGAGAGCATTGAGTCCATCTCCCGATTCAGAGTTCAGGATTCAGCGATCCACTGCAACGGTCCAGCGGATGAGTATTTCAGAACGAGCATTCACACTTCCACGCATTGAAGGCTTGTTTGGAAATCGTGAAGCCTGCTCGAAATGGATGGAGTCCTTTTCGATTAGCCTGGAGTTGGCCGAAGCCGTCAAGAAGTCGCTGCGGCGGCGCAGAACCGTTGATGTTCACTTCGATAGCGGAAGTGAGCGCGGGGTCTTCAAGAGTCAGATGACGGCGATGGGCTGTGGCGTGCTGACGTTTATGATGTTTGGCATGGTTGCCTATCTCGTCGTTGCCCAGTTGACCACGTTGCCAAACTGGGTGTTGCACATCGCAAGAATTCTTTGGATCGCTCCACTTGTCATCTTCCTGTTAGCGCAAGCCTTGCTTCCGATCGCCAGAGATCGCAGTGGCAGCAAATAGAGGCTAACGTGATGCCTGGATCGAGACCATGGGCAATGCTTCGGCCGTTCAATCGTTCAGAATAAATGTGACCTTCAGGTTGACTCGAAACGCGGTGATTTTGCCGTCAGCAATATCCACTTTCTGATCCTGAACCCAGGCTCCCGTTACGTTCTGCAGAGTCTTGCAGGCCCGCGCCACACCGGTCGCCACGGCGTCTTCAAAACTTGTGGGCGACGATGCGATGATTTCCGTCACTCGAGCAACTGACGCCGCGGTGTCCGTGACAGATGCGGCGGAAACGACCTCAACCTTGGACTTTTTCTTCTTCTTGTCTTTCATGATTCGTACAGCTCCGAGTAAGGGTTGAGGACAGGCGTTGAGAGCGGCCTTGATAGTTATCGATGCCTCTTATCTTACCCATTTCCTCTTTTTCAGCCACTGAGCCGAGTATTTCAACACCGCGAGTGTGCGGACCAGAATTTCGGCAGGTCCTGTCCGCCGACAGAACGTCGAAGATTTATCATGACTACGCCTCAGCAGGGGATCTGGATCCTTGTCAAAAAATCCTTGTCAAAAAGATTCCACCCAGAGGGCAATGCCGTGTGAGGGACGGCCGTGGGTGTTCGGTACTGCTGAAGTTTTGATCAGCGCTCGGCATTACTTCCTGGGGCGCAAAAAACGGACTTTTCCGATTTTTCCGACGTTTATGTCCGGCGTGGAGTCAAAAATTACATGCTGGTAAGAAACTTGCCAAGGTTGCGATAGGAGCAGGGATCCGTGCCGTCTTCAATTTGCGGGCAAACCGCGAGATCACCGATATTTCATGGAATTTGGCCCCACCCGAGTCCTCCGCCTGCCTTCTATTGCTGTCAAACTTTTACCCATGCCTGCCCGAAACTTCATCTTCCTGACCTATGCCATGCTGGCCGCTTTCGCGGCCACGGCGGTTGCGCAGGATCCTGAGTCGGGTGCTGAACGAGCAACACCGGCACCAGTGGTCGACGCCTTGCAAGAATCTGATGCCGCGGAAAAGATCGTGGACGGGCTCGTGAGCGATCTCGCTTCACCGATGTTTGCAAAGCGTCAAAAGGCTGTTGCTCAGTTGCTGCAGCTTGATGCTTCTGCCGTTCCACTTCTGGAGTTCAAACTGCAGAATGTGACTGAACCAGTCGCTGTCCAACTTCGTCAGGTGATTCCGAAGCTTCGAAAACGTTTGTTCGATGATCGCATTGAGGCCCTTGAAGACGATCAAAAGCCGTCCGGCCTGACGGGGATGCCGGACTGGAGCCGTTTTGTGGAGATTGCCGGAAATGCCGAAGCGGCATTACCGGTTTATCTGGAGATGCTGAAGACTGAACGAGCGTTGTTTGCGGATCGGATGTTTTCTTCTCCCGAGCTGTCTGAGCATCTCGAAGAACGCAGTGCGCTTCTCCGAGCCGCCTGCAATGGTGAGTTGGAGGAAGAGTTTCCTGTTGCTTCTGCGGCAGCCCTCATGCTGATCGCAAGTGATGAGAACGTCAACTTGCGGCGAGCAACGTCGACCAACATCTCGGAGTCTCTGCAGGATTCGAGATTTGGAAAACTTATCACGGACGGATTTCACGCCGGTACTCTGCGAGCTCTCACATCAGAATGGTTGAAGCGTCCTGGCATCGCTGCCGACCGACCGTTATTGTTGTCGATCGAATTTCAGCTTCCGGTTGGACGAGAGATTGCTCTCAGAACTCTGGAAAGACAAGTCTATAACCAAAGCGCTGCCTATTCGTTACTCTGCCTTGGAGCGTTACAGCAGACAGATTCATTGCCTGCCGTTGAACAGGTTCTGAATGACGATGGAGCCTCGCGACCGATCTGGCCACCCAGAGGTAAGACGGCCACCGAACTCAGTTCCGGGCGTGAAGTGGAGAGCACTTATTCCGTCCAGGCGCGTGACGTGGCACTGGTTGTCGCCATTCATCTGCGAGGCCGCAGACCGCAGGAGTTCGGGATGGATGTGATGTCATCCGAGTTGCATCTGTTTACGTTCGACTCAATTGGCTTCAACAACGATGATGATCGTAACGCAGCGATCAGCAAGTATCGTGCAGCGTTCCCTTAGAGCGGTCTTTCAGCCTCTCGCTTCGCTGATTCTCAGGTCAATGCACTGGATTTCGTGTTTGCTGGGCCTCGGGTAGCATGCCTAACTGGACAGCGCCCTGTTCGGCTCCCTTATAAGCCCGAATCGCCAGCGAGTGAACACTTTGTGACTCGTTCACTCACTGGCGCTTCGGGCTTGTATTCTCAATGGTTTTCTTGAACATGGCGCAGTCCAGCTAATCCCCTCCATGAATGCAGCAGCCTTAGAGACCAGAAGCGAAATTGATGTTCCGCGATCTCGATCAACACAAACCGTGGCCGCATGTGATTGTGCCGGCAATGACTGTGTACCTCGCTCTCCTTGTGCTCATCGCACCGTTCTTTGAAGGCAATGATCGAGGACGTCTTGGGGTCCTGCTGATTGTGGCAGCTCTTCTGGAGATGACTCATGGATTCCGCCGCCTGCATTCGACCGATCGTCGAGCTGCATGGAAGAGCGCGGCTGTGTCCATTTTGCTGGGGTTGGCGCTGTATAGTGCCGGTTGGCTGGCCGTGAAGGCTCTGCGATGGTTCCTCGCAACGTGGTTTGCACTGGATGGGCTTCGAGAACTGGCCAGCTGCATGACCGAGCGAAGAGCCAGCAAGGCCGCGCGAGGATCACTTGTTGTTTCCTCCGCATGGTTCATCGCCTCTGCCGTGATCATGTGGCTGGATGATCAGTGGCTCACGGGAATGATTGCTGCAACGATTGCGTTGCGAATCTTTAACTCAGCCCGAAGAATGTATGACGCCGCGCTGCTGAGTCCCGACCTCCTGACAGATGAGGAGATCACCAGCGGACTGCTCGCGGACCCCAGAATTCGTGACCTCGCCAGGACTGTCGTGAATGAAGAAACATCGCGAGCCGCCGCAGATCGCAGCTGGATTCTGGCCTTCCTGATGACCCTGGTGGCCATTCATCTGGGACGCATGGGACTCGACCGAACCTCGCTTGGCCTGGTCGCGCCGGGCTTTGCGGTGTTAGGCGATGCCTTTGTGGGCTTGTTGCTGGCGTTTACAATTCTGATTCCTTCCTTGATGGCAACCGGCAGAATACTTCAATTGATAGAGAGCCGCGTCTGGCACTGGACACTTCAGGAAGGAAATACGCTGCTGGCAATTCCTCGAATGGTGCTCCGCTGGCTTTTGATGATTCGCCTTCGACAGGTTGTCAGGCTGCGTCTGGCCCGATGTTCATATGCGTCTGCACTGAGTCGTGGCCTGCAAATGGGATTGCCCTTGTCGGCGATTCTGGCGGCGACAACTCCGGTGTGGGGAATGAGCTGGTACTTCGATACGGAGAACTGGGCGGCTGGCATCTGGAACTCATGGGCCGAGCAACGCACAGACGATTGGCGGATGGCGATGGCCGAAGCACTGCCAGATTCTTTGCCTGGGGAGGATCAGCTGCCGCTGGAGGTTCAGCCCGAGGGGATTGTCGAGTCACAGGATTTTTCTTTCATTATCATTGGCGACCCAGGCGAGGGTGATGCCTCACAGCATTCTTTGCGAAGTCAATTGTTGGATGTTTCTCGACAGCCCGATGTGAAGTTCGTTGTGATTTCATCAGATGTTGTCTATCCGTCCGGGGCGATGAAGGACTACGAATCGCGATTCTGGCTGCCGTTTATGGGAGTTAGAAAACCGGTGTATGCGATTCCCGGAAATCATGACTGGTACGATGCTCTGGAGGGTTTTGCGGCGACATTCTTCGAACCTGATGCCGCTCGAACCGCGATGAAGGCTCGAGTAGAAATCGATAATCATCTCACCTCCACGACGGATTCACATATCGAACAGTTAATTGCAGAAGCCACTCGATTGCAGAAGCTGTATCAGGTCCCCGTGCAGCGTCAGAGGCTTCCCTACTTCCAGTTTCAAACCGATACATTTGCACTCTTCGCAGTTGATACCGGCGTTGCTCGACAGATCGACTCAGTGCAGCAGTCATGGCTGGAAGAAGGACTCAAAGCTGCGGCCGGAAAGACCACGATGGTCCTTTTGGGACATCCATTCTACGCGGGCGGTCATGATCAGACTGAGGGGACTGAAAACTTCGCGGCGTTGAAGGAATTGCTGACGAGCTATGAGGTCGACATCATCATGGGCGGAGACACTCATGATCTGGAGTATTATCTGGAGCATCAGCAGACCAGTTCAGGCAAGGAACATGTCGTCCGACATTTTGTCAACGGTGGCGGTGGCGCGTACTTGAGTTTTGGTACCGCGCTGGATTGGCCCGATACTCCCGTGACAGATGAGTGGGCAATCTATCCGAGCCGTCAACAGGTGGTATCAAAGATTGACGCAACAGCTCCGTTCTGGAAACGCCCCGCGTGGTTCTGGACTCGCCAGTTTGGCGGCTGGCCATTTTCTGCCGAATGGTTGTCGGCAGCATTCGACTCCAATCAGGCGCCGTTCTATCAGAGCTTTCTCGAGATCAAAGTGGAGCCAGCTCAACAACGAATAAGACTCATTCCCTGGGGCGTCAACGGTCGACTGAAGTACTCCGATCTGCAACGCTCATTGTCAATGACTCAGCCGACGGATACTGAAATCGAATGGATCATTCCGCTGAAGAAATGAATGGCCGTGCGAAGCTCAATCATGCCGAGCCCGTTGCACCATCAGCATTGCGCATGAAAAAAGGGTTCAGGAGTGATCTCCTGAACCCTCAACATTGGCTCGGTTCCCGTGAGCGCTCTGCACAAGAACGACGACACTATTTTGCTGCCGGAGTTGCGTCGGACGCAGCAGGGGCAGGAGGTTTTGAATCGGCGAGAGCTTTGGGTTTGTTCAGCATGACCATCGCCATTCCTGATGCCGCAAGGACGAGTCCCAGGTAAAAGACCCCGCTCGGAGCATCAAACTTCTTTCCGTGGGAGAAAATTGTCAATGACGCGAGCGTGTTAATGATAGGGGCACCCGCGAAAACCAGAGGAGCGACGATCAGTGGGCCCGCTGCCCCTGCTTCTTTGACCGCGAAAATCACACAAAGTGCTCCTGCGGCTCCTGCGATACCGGCCATGAGTCCCCAGGTCAAACTCATTGGAGCCCAGTTCAGGGCTGCGGGATTCTTGACCGTCGGGTCATTCTTCAGCAGAAAGATAAAAATGCTGGGGATCAAAACCGCAACCAGAAAGTACGCGACTCCGACCATCAGGAAGGCGCGAAGATTGCTGCCCAGCTTGGTTGTCGCGTCATGAACCAGTGGAACATAGATTCCCCAGGAGAGAGCGGCACCTGCGATAAACGCGTAAACAGTCCATTTCATTGCTGATAACTTTCACTTTTGAACGACGACAAAATCCTGACACGCCCTGCTGGATCGAAGGCTATCGAATCACGCAGCGACGTTTTGAAGCCATTGATTGATCGCAAATTGTAGAGTGATCGCTCAATTTGAGAACCGCCGCTGATCAGAATGCGGAAACTCAGAATGCGGAAACCGACATCCGCGCATGAAAAAACCTCTTCCAGCCGTGCTGAGCAAACGCTGTTGACGCCCATTGATCAGAAATAAGGTGGGCACCCGAAGCCCGGGTCATGTGATCCGAGACATAGTCGGCGTGACAGTCAGCCGGGGACAGTCCAGGTTCCCATTTGGGTTATCTGTAGGGTCAACTTGTTTTGCTGCAGACGAAGCTGGCAGAGGTTCTGCACAAAGTGCTCGATCACAATACGGTCTGTTGAGCAATCTCGCAAGCGAATGTTCGAAAGTCCTGGTCGTTCGAAAAGTTCTTATTATTTCTTGTTTTCTGTTGCAGGAGGAGCCGCCGCCGGCGCAGCGACCGTTGATGCTGGTGGCACAGGGGAACTTGCCAGAACGGTCAGCGTCTTATCTGGCGCCAGCGTGAAGATCGTGCGAATGTGAGGATCTGCGATCAACAGATTTGCGCCACTGCGACACAACCCCACGGGACGATCCATTGGCGGGCCGCTGACAAACTTCTCAGGCTTCCCCTCCGGTGAAACCTTCCATACGGCGTGTTCGTAATTGTCCGTGACATACATCGAGCCATCTTCCATCCGCACGATGTTGTGAGGAAGATTGAAGGGATGATCTTTGATCAGTGGCTCGATCTTTCCGTCGGGAGTGACCTTCTGGATCTGTCCGTCTTTGCTGGACGTCGACAACACCCAAAGATTTCCCTCGGCATCAATGGTCAGCCCGCGAGGTGAATTGATGACGGCAAACTCAGTCGGCATCTCGGAGCCTTCGGCAGGCATCTTCCAGATCCGGTGAAGTTCCAGGTCGGCCGTGTAAATTGTCCCGTCGGCGGCGACTGCTATGGCCATCGGGATGCCGATCCAGCCTTTTGTCAGAGGTTGTGGTTGTCCCGCGTCATCAAAGCGAAAAACCTCCCGCGTTGATGAGTCACCCGCGAGCAACTTCCCCTGATGATCGATCGCGAGGCATCGCACGGCGTTTAACGGTGTGCGAAATTTCTTTGAGCCCTGAAAATAGACCGACTTCTGGCCGTTCTCAATCTTCCAGATCCCAGGCAAATTGCGATCCGCCACATAGACGACACCGTCGGCCTGCGCTGTCACTGCCAATGGATAGGAAAACTCAGTCGCCGCAGGTGCTGCGTCCTGGCCAAACGCAGGGCAGACACAGAGCAACGAAATCAAAAGAAAACCGTACTTCACGTGCAAACTCCGGGAAGATCACAGCAGAACTTAAGAACTTATCGGTGCGACGAGCACGGCTCACTGTCTGTGCTCGTGGTCAACGGCGGCATAATATCGGCCGGAATCCTGCTTCACCAGTGCTGGACAAAACCGCATCTCAATTGAGCAGAATGTTGCGGTCTCTTGTCGATGAAAACGACTTTTTGCTCGGTCATTTGTTCTAACATGAAGATGTGCAGCAAAACATCTCAGGCGTTGCCGCAGGCTCGCCTCGAAAAAGCTGATGTCGCGAATGCCCCAACTCTGAGCCTAGGCGTGCGGTGCGTTGCGAGATGTCTGCAAAGTTGTTGAGATGCGACGGTTCCGTTTACCTTCCCGAAAGGAATTCCGATGTTTCGCTCGGCGTTTTTGAGTCTTATTGGCGGTTTGCTGGTCGCGTGTTTCTCCTCCGAGCTTGCTATCTCCGCGCCTCCGGCACCAGTGCCGGTCCTGAATCCGGAATCACTCGGCTTTGACACATCACGGCTGGCTTTGATTGATGAACTTGTCAACGAGGGAATCAGCCAAAGCAAAATGCCGGGAGCGGTTGTTGTTGTGGGACGACGCGGCGGCATTGCTTATCGAAAGGCATTTGGTTTTCGTCAGGTCTTGCCGCAACAGGTGCCAATGACAATCGACACGGTATTCGATCTCGCCTCGCTGACCAAGCCGATCGCCACGGCCACGAGCGTGATGGTGCTGATCCAGCAGGGGAAGATTGATGTGAATGCGACGGTTGCGACGTATCTGCCCGACTTCGCCGCCAATGGCAAAGACAAGATCACGGTGCGGCACCTGCTGACTCATGTCGGCGGTTTGATCGCCGACAATTCCATCAAAGATTACAGCGACACGCCGGAACAATCCGTGGCCAATATTATGGCGCTGAAGCCCGATGCAGAACCCGGCAAGGAATTCACCTACAGCGATGTGGGATTCATTGTTCTGGGTGAGATCGTCAAGAAGGTGAGCGGGAAGAATGTGCATGAGTTCTCGCAGGAAGCCATCTACGGTCCGCTCGGTATGTCTGAAACTGGCTACCTGCCGACTGATGCCCTGAAAGCTCGCGCGGCGGTGACCGAACAGCGAGAAGATCGCTGGATGCAGGGCGAAGTTCACGATCCTCGCGCGTATGCACTGGGAGGAATTGCCGGGCATGCAGGATTGTTCTCCACGGCCGATGACCTTTCCAGATACGCCGTGATGATGCTCAATGGCGGACGACTGGGCGAAGCAGAGATCCTGAATCCGGCGACGTTTGAACTCATGACAACAGCCGTCGACGTTCCTCGCGGGCGCCGTGCCTTAGGCTGGGATGCTCGCACAGGGTACTCGTCAAATCGCGGCGATTTGATGTCGTCGCAGGCATTTGGTCACGGTGGTTTTACCGGCACGGGCATCTGGATTGATCCGGCAAGTGATCTGTTCGTGTTGTTCCTGAGCAATCGAGTTCATCCGGATGGCAAGGGGCTGGTGAATCCGCTGATTGGTCGCATCGGCACGATCGCCGGAGCCGCATTGTTGACGGGGCATAAGACCACTTCGGCAGGTTCTGTAAAAGGCAAGCCGGCCGATGTGCTGAACGGCATTGATGTACTGCAAAGAGACAACTTTGCTTCGCTGAAAGGACGCAAAGTGGGACTCATCACGAATCAGACCGGGCTTAGCCGTGATGGTGTCAGCACGGTGCGATTGCTACATGAATACAAGGACCTGACGTTGGTGACACTGTTCAGCCCTGAGCATGGTCTGGAAGGAAAACTGGACATCCCCAAAATTGGTGATCAGCAGGACGCGACAACCGGGCTGAAGGTTTTCAGTTTGTATGGCGAAACGCGGACGCCAACGAAAGAAAGCCTGGAAGGCATTGATACTTTAATCTTCGATATTCAGGATATCGGCTGTCGGTTTTACACGTACGTCTCCACGATGGGGAATGCGATGAAGGCCGCTGGTGAGAACAAGATTCGCTTCGTTGTTCTCGACCGCATCAACCCCGTCGGCGGTGCCGATGTGCAGGGACCTATTCTGGATGACGGTGATCAGTCATTCGTGGGTTATCACACGCTGCCTGTGCGACATGGCATGACGGCTGGCGAACTGGCCCTGATGTTCAAAAAGGAAATGAACGTTGACGTGGATCTGCAGATCGTTCAGGTCGAAGGCTGGAGTCGAAATCAATTGTTCGATGAGACCGGACTGACATGGACAAACCCATCACCCAACATGCGTTGTCTCAATCAGGCCGTGCTGTACCCGGGTGTCGGGTTGCTGGAGATGACGAACGTTTCCGTGGGGCGTGGCACCGATACGCCTTTTGAGGTGTTAGGGGCACCATGGATTCGCGAGCGAGAACTCGCGGCTCATTTGAATGCCGCGGGACTTCCGGGAGTACGCTTTGTGCCGGTGAGGTTTACTCCGGACTCTTCAAAATTTCCCAACGAATCGTGTGGCGGCGTGAATATCGTGATCACCGATCGCGCTGCACTGAATCCGCTGAAAGTTGGGATTCAGCTGATGTGCAGCCTGCGAGCGTTGTTCCCGGACGACTGGCAGACGAAGAACCTGAACCGTCTGCTGAGCAATAAAGCTGTCTCAGAAGCTGTACTTGCCGGGAAAACAGTGACAGAGATTGAAGCGTTATGGCAAGAACCGCTCAACTCGTTTATGACACGTCGCAGTGCGTTCCTTATTTATCAATAATGGTCGAGCCGACTCCTCGCGTTCTGTGAATAGTCGGCGCGTTCATCGGGCAATGTATTCGGTTTGGCGTTATTCTCCGCCCAGCGTGTATTGAGGCCGCGTCTTCGCGAGATACTTTCGGGAAGCCGGAAGATTGACTCAGTCCTTGCCGCGAACAGAATAATGGCCGTGAAGCCAGACGCCACGATGGTTGCGGAAGGTTTCATGCGTCCATACATCCTGATGCTGTGGGGAGCCTTCGCGTTTGCGTGCATGGGAGCTTTCACGCACGCCGCGAAAGATTATTGCGACTGGCAGGTGATCGCGTTTGCTCGTTCCGGAGTCGCGTTACTGATTGCCGGACTACTGGCGTTTCGCGACGAATCACCGCTCGTCTTCCTGCGACCGTGGACCATCTGGGTTCGCAGTATCGCGGGCAGCATGAGCATCATGTGTAACTTCTACGCGCTGTCTCATTTGCCGATTGCCGATGCGTTGACGCTCACGAATATGTTTCCCATCTGGATCGCTGTACTTTCATGGCCGGTGCTGGGGCGATTTCCGGAACGCGAAGTCTGGCTGAGCGTGCTGCTGGCGATGACTGGTGTGTTCGTAATGCAGCAGCCTTACCTCGCATCGGGCAACCTGGGAACTCTGGCGGCCGTGTCGGGATCGTTGACCAGTGCCGTGGCATTGATCGGGCTGCATCGCCTCAAAGGGCTGGCCGCGAATGCCATCGTGTTTCATTTTTCTGCGGTGTCGATTGTCATTCTGACGTTTGTGTTCCTCGCTTTTCCGGCCAGCGAACATTCGATCGAACAACTAAAGATGCCGTGGCCGGGACTGGGACTGCTGCTGGGAGTCGGACTTGCAGCCACCGCTGGCCAATTGTTGTTGACTCGCGCGTTTTCGGGGGGTGCTCCAGCGCGAGTGTCGGTGATCGGATTGACTCAGATCGGGTTTGCGATGGTCTTCGATGTTCTGCTGTGGGGGCGAGCCGTCACGCTGCATTCGCTGATCGGAATCCTTTTGATCGTCGGCCCGTCTGTCTGGCTGATGACTCGACGAGCGCCCGAAGCGGCTGCCGAAGCCACTTGATATTCCCATGCCCCCACGCTCTTCTCGGGCGGATTCGAGAATTGTGGGCATGTTGAAGAGTGTTTTGACACGGCGAAGCCCAGCAATTTGTCGGATTGCGAATCAGGCCCGAAGGGCGGACACATCAGCTGCCGGAGCCCGTGAGGCCCCGGTTTGCTTGGACTGAATGACTCGAAAGGCCTGCAAGGCCGACACAAACTTGTGGAAAACATGGGGGGCTCTCATTGTGGCGCCCCTTCAGGCCTCTTGTTTCTTCGGTCAATACGATTCCGGGGCCTGACTGGCCTGTTGATTTCATCGCTTCATCAGCCGCAGGGCGTTAGCCCCGGTTGTTTTTCCTTGGTTTCAGAGGCGAAAACCGGACCCTGACGCGGTCCGGCTGATTAAATCAACACGCCGTAACGACCCCGGCATTCGATGTGTCTGCGCTCTAGGCCTGAAACACAGCAAGTCGGCTTCTATCCGATCCCAACAGAACACGAATCCGCCCGCCCTTCGTTGTGCAGGCATCGACTTCACGTCAGAGCTTACTTCGAAGGGGCCTCTGTGGCGTCTTCCGGAGCTGGATCTTCCAGCCGTACGAACAACCAGTTTTCGACCTTCTCCGCGCCGAAGTGAACAAGCACCGGTGCTTGATCCTGTGTGAGATTGTAAAGGCCCGTTTCAGCGACCAGATCTTCGCTGTCACCGACTCGGATGGCAACTCGTTGAGTATCCTTGTCGACTTTTCCCTGCACGCTTTGAGTCAGATCCGTCTCTGTGTTGTACAAGGTCCCGCTGACGATACCTTCTTTGTTGACAGCCAGCTGGATAATCCGATTTGGCTCCACGTCCTTTTCACCGGAAGAAACGGTGAATGTTCCCAGCGCCATCCATTCGGCCTTCTTTGCGACCTCTTCATCGTCCGGCGGAGCGACCGTCGCCAGATCCGCTGCGCTCTGAGCAAACTCGGTCGTGGAGGCGACCTTTTCACCGTTGATGTAAACCGAGTTGTCGTTGTAGACCACATTTCCGCCCTGGCCGTAGTCGTAATAGACCGGCTGAGCCCAGACCTGAGGAGGAGCCGACCAGGTAAACCAGTTCACGCAGGCCGCGTAGGTTGGAACGGTCCACCAATAACTCCAGGGACGATATGTGAAGCCATATCCATAGTGCCAACCGCACCAGCTATGAGGATGCCCGTACCACCAGTCGCCACGAAAGCATCCGGGATTGTAATGGTGCCAGTGGTATGAACTATGAACACCAGCACCCCAGCCTGCCCAATAGGCGGCACGATTCGGATGCACATTCTGCCAGTTGTTGAGACCACCGATCTGGTTCTGCCAGCGGTTGTTGATGTTCGTAATCTGATTGCGATCAATGTTAGCCCATGTCGGACGATTGCTGATCGCGACATTATTACCAACATTGATCTGGCCAATGTTGATGGGGCGATTATTGGCGACACCAACACTCGGAAATGATGGTCGTGTTGAGAAGCCAGGGCGGTTATTCACGCCTGGACGACTCTCGATCCCAGGACGGTTGCCAGGTCCGGAGCCCACGTTGCCTGGCAGAGTTTCAGGTTTCAATGGTCGGCCCATACCCAGAAAGTCCCCAACATCTCCCGGCGTGGGACGAGCAGAGATATTGGGTGGCACGTTCAGATTTGGACGACCATTGACGTTACCGGGTAACGTTGTATTTGGTCGACCGGTCTCCGGGCGATTCGGCAGTTTGTTGCCGGGGCGATTCTCCGTGACGCCTCCAAGATTCGGAATACCTGGACGAGTCGACGGCCGATCAATTTGCCCCGGAAGCTTGTTCGCTGCGCCAAGATTGCCGCTGCCCGGCAAATTGGGGCGAGAGTTCGGACGATCAGGAGTTGCTGGTCGCGTCGAAGGCTTGAGTCCGCCTGTCGGACGATCGAAGGAAGGCATCGCAGGTTTCGTTGCCGGGCGAGTGATATTCGGCGAACCCAGATCCGGTCGGCCGGATGAAGCAGGCCGACTACTACCCATATTCGGGACGCTGGGACGAGGAGCAGGACGTGACATACCGCCACCGCCACCAGCACCCAACGATCGACCACCTCCACCGCCCATCGATCGGCCGCCACCACCACCGCCGCCACGCAGGCCATACGCCAGCGCGGTGTCAGTGGCCAGAATCACCAAAAGCATTGTCAGCGCAGTAACGCGAAACTTGTTGAGAAACATCTTGCGACAACTCCGGCGAATTACTTGCTGGCGGATGGAGACACTTCGACCGAAGACAGAACTCGCGTGATCGTTGCGGCAGGGGCGGCCGGCTGAGGGTCTCCGTTGATCTCATGACCGATCAGCTGCAGAGTAAACGAGTTCTCATCAATCTGGTCCATCACATAAGTGCCGGACGAGTTATCACCGTTTGCGCTGGTCTGAGAAGATTTCGCCATCCAGCTGTTACCGTTCTTTGACCAAATCGATGAGCCAAATGATCCGTCCGAATTAAACGTCCACGAACGAATTTGCTGCAGGCCTGCGTCCCAGCCGATCACCTGAGTTCCCTCAAGAGTGCTGCCGTCTGACGATTCCGCGACAAATGATCGCAACAGGAACGCTCGATTAGCCGACCAACGAAATGTCGTACGAACTTTGACGTCGCTGGATTCATCAGTCCATTCTCCGATCAACCATTCCAGTTGCTGCAGAGCATCGGCGGGAGTGGCGGGAACTGGAGCGGCAGTTTCTTCGATCGAGTCAAAAAGCCACTTGTCACCAGACCGAGTCAGGATTCCGGTAAACACAGATTCTACTGGTAGACCGTCCCCGCCGATCACGGTTGTCTGCCCTTCAATCTGAGCGACATCCGCCGTCACGAGCCTGAAGCGAGTCATCGTAGCACTCAGTTTGATTCCCGGCTGTGCAGCGAAGATCTTCTTAAAGTCGGCCTGAATGGCAGCTCGCCCTTCGGTTCGTTCGCCTGTTTCGCGATCCGTATGAGTCGCGGTTTCTGTCCAGCAGGACGCCAGTTTCTCGGCATTTTTTTCATTGAACGCTGAGACAAAATCGTCCAGCGATTTCGCGAGCTGAGTTTCGTCGGCAGAGATCACGTTCGCCGACAAAAAAACGAAAGACAATGTCGTCAAGACAGACAAGGCATTAAGAAGACGACTCATAGTTGTTGATCCCGGAGGCACGGTCAGGCGCTGAAGTAGTCCCGATTCCCAAAATGATCTCGCCCTGCAGGATGGAGATCTTGATATCCGCAATCTATCTGCAAGTTCGCGGAATTTCGTCGGCCAACGAGTTCAAAATCCAGAAATGATCTGAGTGCGGGCAAACTCTCTTTGTCTCATGCCCCCGTCGGTTGTCTGAGCGACTTCATTAAATCTTAACATTCCGCATCAGACTTTGGTCGTTCCTGAAATCCTTCTCCGAAACGTCAGTCAGCGATTGAGCAGTAGCGTCCTGACTGGACAATCGCCATGTTCAAGAAAACCATTGA
Organism: Planctomycetota bacterium; assembly: GCA_052034165.1. Taxonomy (GTDB): domain Bacteria; phylum Planctomycetota; class Planctomycetia; order Planctomycetales; family Planctomycetaceae; genus SXXK01. Next base: position 39,263 of record JBPOIW010000218.1, read on the forward strand.
GACTGCAAGCCCGAAGCGCCAGCGAGTGTATGAGTCGCAAAGTGTTCACTC
>JBPOIW010000036.1:0-10398 GCA_052034165.1 Planctomycetota bacterium
ACGCTCAATTGCTGGAACAAACCGAGCGTGCAGATGAAGCGGTGAGTTACTGGAAGCAGTATCTGCAATACGATTCTCGCGGCCCCTGGTCCGACCACGCCCGGAACCGAATCGCCGAATCGGAAAAGACTGACAACGTAATGCTGTCACTCGAGTGGATTCGGCTTCAGCCGAAGCGATCTGCAGAACAGAATCCCGTCGCCTTCAAGCGGGCCGCCCGAAGAAGTCCGATCAACGCATGGATGCACCGACGATTCCAAACTGGCTGCAGGAAAATATTCCTCAGCGCCTCTGCAGACTTCGTTTAATTTCATCGAGCAACTCTGGATGTCGCCGCCGCTGTCGCTCTGATTCAAGATAGTTGTTGATGGCTTCGACCACTTCGGCATTCCAGCCGGCTTCCGGCCGCAGGAGGTTATTCTGAATCAGCCAATGGCTGACTGCGCACCACGCCCACAGTGGAGCATGATCCGTCAGGTGGCATTCCGGTGGAGGAAACCCTCCCGGCCCACGCTTCCCAACCATATACTGATGAACAAGCTGTCGACTGCGTCCAATACGACGAGCAATCTCGGACATGGTCACGAGATTCGATTCATCAACTCGCAAAATCTCAGCCCCAATCCCCGCATTTCGAACATCTTTAATCGCAGAGATAATGGCTTCTTCGAGCGACTTCGCGGATCGACTGAACTCGAGGTACAACAATCCATACTGAATGCTCAGTGTGGCATCATCGCATCCTGCATTGAACAACGAATCTTCCACCCCTGAGGTCAGTTCATCGACGCCTTCTGCAATCAATGCGAAGTCGTGCTCCTGTCCCAAAGCGTCCCTCTTCTCGGCATTCATAATTCTGACTCTCCTTCTGAGTCGTATTCTGAGTCAGGCCAATGCGGACAGGAATCAACGTATTTTCGGATATGTCTCGCGTGGCTGTCCGGATTCTTTGGGGTCGACCAAACGCTGACAATGCACCCTTCACGAGAACTGAAGGGACAGTACAACCGTCCCCAGGCATGCCCATTTGAAAGCTCAACGCGCCAGCCTTGTTGTTCAGCGTACTGAACCGCCTTCTCAATGGCTGGCTTCGGGTGCCTTGGTCTCGACATCGACAGATCCTACGAGCATGCGTTGACAAGTGTCAAGCAAACCTTGCCTTTCGGCAAATTCGGGACAGAAACCGCCCTCAAGGGACGTCTGCCCCGGAAGCCGAGCAGCATCCGAGACTCGCAGTCTTGAAGTAGCATGGCTTCACTAACCTTGCCTGGGCAGTGTACCAAATAAGCAAATCCACATATAACACTGAGGTAGTACCCTAAATACGCCCCCGATGGATTGTCACCCGAATGCGAGGAATTGAATCTATCCTATGCAACACAGACATCGTTCGATTCTCCAGTCCGTCAGCACACCGCGCCTTAGCACACATCACCGATCCTTTAAGACCTGACTTCCTCTGTCCCACTCGCATCGGATTGAGCTGATTCTGCCCTGAATGTAAACCTAAATGCTTTTGCGCTCAGTAGTGAGCTTAATTTACACCCGGCACAGTCTTCTGCTACGCTGGCAGCATCCGGAGTTGTTGCGACACTGGGCGTGGGGCGTGGAGCATGACAATTGGTTTGTACACTTTTTCGCTGACGGTATTCTTGTCGACGTTCTGCATGGTCGCTACGGGTGCTGAAGAGCCTGTCCGCCCTGTCGACTTTGATCGCGACATCCGCCCAATCCTTTCCGACAAATGCTTCACCTGCCATGGTCCGGATGAACAACAACGAGCCAGTGGACTGCGGCTCGATGTGCGTGAAAGTGCATTCGCGGCACGCGATGGCAAAATGGCCATTGTTCCGAATGATCTTAACGCGAGTCTGTTGCATCAGCGGATCACCTCAACAGACGCCGATCAAAAGATGCCGCCCAAAGATTCAGGGCAGGAATTATCCGAAGCCGAAATTCAGTTGCTGACTCGGTGGATTCAGGAAGGTGCGAAATGGACCGAACACTGGGCTTTTCTTCGCCCGACAAAACTTGCTCTTCCCCGACTAGAAGAACAGCAATGGTGCAACAACGCGATTGATCATTGGGTCCTGCAAAGGCTACAACAGGAAGACCTGAAGCCTTCTGAGGCAGCCGATCGACGCACGTTGATTCGCCGAGTCACACTCGATCTCACAGGACTTCCGCCAACTCCGGCCGAAGTCGAAGCATTCCTGGCCGATCAATCGCCAAACGCATACGAAACCGTCGTCGACCGTTTGCTGGCGTCGCCGCGATTCGGCGAACACATGGCGGCCACATGGCTGGATGCCGCTCGTTACGCCGATACCAGCGGTTATCAGAACGATGGCCCTCGTTCCATGTGGCGTTGGCGCGACTGGGTGATTGAAGCCTTCAACAGCAATATGCCATTCGATCAATTTACAGTGGAACAAATCGCTGGCGACCTGCTGGAGAACGCTTCACTCAACCAACGCATTGCGACTGGGTTTAATCGCAATCATCGAGGCAACTCCGAGGGCGGAATCATCGCCGAAGAGTACCAGGTGGAGTACGTGGTTGATCGAGTCGACACAACAGCGACCGTCTGGCTTGGCCTGACCATGGGATGTGCTCGCTGCCATGACCACAAGTACGATCCCATCCGACAGACGGAGTTCTACAAAGTCTTCGCTTACTTCAACAACGTGCCGGAGAGTGGACGAGCCCTCAAGGAAGGCAACTCACCTCCGATGATTTCCGCACCTCGGCCTTTCGAAGAAGAACGGATGCGCGAACTGGATCAGCAGATCCAAACGACGGAATCTCAAATTCGTGAACTGGACGCCACGCTGACCGAAACACAACGCAACTGGGAACACCGCGTTGCCACCGATTCCGACATCGACTGGTCCGTGACCGACGGACTGGTCAACCACATGGCTTTCGACCTGAGCCTCTACGATCAGGCACGCAAAATGGACAGTGTGTTCGACGTCACCTCCAGCCCCTATTCACTGGGCGTGGCTGGTCATTCGATTGAGTTCCGAAACGGCAGCTTTGTCAACGCGGGCGATACGGCATCGTTCGGTTACATGGATAAGTTTTCCATCGCCTTTTGGCTTCGCGCGGAGGAAGCCAATGGGACGGTGATTTCGCGAATGACTCCGGTCGAAGAAGGAGCTGGCTACTCCCTGCAACTTCGTGATGGCTTGCTGCAGGTTAATCTGATCAATCGCTGGCTCGATGATGCCATTCGATTGGAAAGCCGCCAACCTTTGCCTTTGAATAAGTGGTGTCATGTCACGATGACGTATGACGGCTCTCGAGTAGCTCGCGGCGTGCAGGTTTATGTCAACGGTCAGCCGTTCGAGATGAATATCACTCTGGACCGCATCAACCAGACGTTTGCACTGCCGCTGGAGACTTTGCGAATCGGTGGCGGAGCGTCGCCTTTCACCGGAGCAATCGACGATGTTCGAATTTACAACCGCGATGTTTCCGCGAGCGAAGCGGAACTGATCGCAGTCGCTCAAAGCATCTCAGACATTCTTCGTATGAAGCCGGAGATGCGAACTGCCGCACAACAGAAGAAGCTGACGCAATACTTCATTCTGCATCACGCTTCGACAGACATTCGCGACGCGCATCTGAGTCTGAGAAAACTGCAACACGAACGACGAGTGTTTGAGGAGAACCTGCCGACCGTGATGGTGATGGAAGAAATGACGACTCCTCGTAAAGCCCATGTGCTGATTCGAGGACAATACGACCATCCCGGCGAAGAAGTGCAGCCCGGCATACCGGCTGTTTTCCCGCCAATCCCGGAGAATGTTCCCAACAATCGTCTGGGCTTTGCACGCTGGCTGGTGAATCCTCAACATCCTCTGACGGCACGCGTGGCTGTTAATCGCATCTGGCAACAGTATTTTGGACAAGGGCTGGTTCGAACCACCGAGGATTTTGGTTCTCAGGGCGACCGGCCGAGCCATCCGGAATTGCTGGACTGGCTTGCGGTGGAGTTTGTTGAGTCCGGCTGGAACATAAATGCGATGCACAAGTTGATCGTGATGAGTTCGACTTATCGCCAGTCGTCGGGAGTCTCTTCAGAACTGCTGCGAATCGATCCCGATAATCTCCTGCTGGCTCGAGGTCCACGGCGCAGACTTCCCGCCGAGGCGATTCGTGATCAGGCGTTGTTTCTCAGCGGACTGTTGAACGAACAACTCGGCGGGCCATCGGTGAATCCTTATCAACCGGATGGACTCTGGAAAGAAATCGCCACGATCACAGATTATCCGCAGTCACACGGACCAGATTTGTATCGACGCAGTCTGTATTCGTTCTGGAAACGCACTGTCGCGCCGCCGACAATGGTCACGCTGGATGCCTCAAGCCGTGAAGCCTGCGTCGTGCAGCGATCTCGCACGAACACTCCATTACAGGCACTGGCTCTGATGAACGACGTCACTTTCGTGGAAGCGGCTCGAGTCTTCGCACAGCGAATGATGACGGAGTGTGCAGACGATCCGGCACAGCAGATCTCTCAGGCCTTCATGATGGCGACTGCTCGGCAACCACGATCGGAAGAGCTTTCTATTTTGCAGCGATCTTACGACCGTAATCTGAACGCGTATGAGAGTGACCCGGAAGCGGCGAAGCAACTGATTCATTCGGGGGAGTTCGCAGTGAACGCCGATCTGAATCCCGCGAAGTTGGCTGCACTCACGACGGTCATAAGTCTGATTCTGAATCTTGATGAAGTGGTGACGAAAGAATAGTGAGTCTTCCCATGACGATATTGAACGATCACCTCTTTGCCGAGAACCGACGTCACTTTTTCGCACGCGGATCGCAGGCGCTGGGTCTGGCTGCTCTGGCGGGGCTGCTTCAGGAATCAAAGGCCGCCGATGTGCCTGCCGGAACTCCTGAACTCAGCGGCTTCCCGGACCTGCCGGTGAAAGCCAAACGCATCATCTACATGTTTCAGTCGGGTGCTCCGTCACAGTTGGATCTGTTCGAACACAAACCAGCACTCGAGTCGATGCGAGGTCAGGAGCTGCCGGATTCCGTGCGTCAGGGGCAGCGACTGACGGGAATGACCAGCAGCCAAAAGAGCTTTCCGATTGCTCCAACAAAATTCAAGTTCAAGCAACACGGGGCATCGGGGGCGTGGCTGAGCGAACTGCTGCCTCACACAGCGAAGATTGCGGATGACCTGTGCTTTATCAAGACGATGCACACAGAAGCGATCAATCACGACCCCGCAATTACCTTTGTGCAGACAGGAGCACAGCAAGCAGGCCGCCCAAGTCTTGGGTCATGGTTGTCTTATGGACTGGGGAGCGAAAACAGTGATCTGCCGGCTTTCGTAGCGATGATCTCCGGGTCCGGCGATCAACCTCTGTACGACCGGCTCTGGGGAAGTGGATTCCTGCCGACTCGCTATGCCGGCGTCAAATTTCGTTCGTTGGGCGACCCAGTGCTTTATCTCTCTAATCCGCCAGGAATCAGCAGCTCGGTTCGTCGAGGAATGCTGGATGATCTGGCGGCGATGAATGCCCTGAAGCTGAAAGAATCCGGCGATCCGGAGATTTCAACTCGCATCGCGCAGTACGAGATGGCTTACCGTATGCAGACGTCAGTGCCTGAACTCACAGACTTGTCCGGTGAACCGGCCAGCACATTTGATCTGTACGGTGAAGATGCTCGAAAGCCCGGAACCTTCGCGTGGAATTGCCTGATGGCGCGTCGACTGTGTGAGCGAGGCGTCCGGTTCGTACAGATGTTTCATCGCGGCTGGGATCAGCATCTGGAACTTCCCAGAAACATTACGGCTCAATGCAAATTGACAGACCAACCGACATCGGCTTTGGTTCTTGATCTGAAACAACGAGGCCTGCTACAGGATACGCTGGTGGTCTGGGGCGGAGAATTTGGCCGTGCGGTTTACTGTCAGGGCAAAATGACGCCGGATGATTATGGACGTGATCATCATCCACGATGTTTTACGATCTGGATGACTGGAGCTGGCGTCAAACCGGGAACGACGATCGGAGAAACTGATGACTTCAGCTACAACATTGTTCGAGATCCGGTCCACGTTCATGATCTCAACGCCACGCTGCTGCATCTGGCCGGAGTTGACCATAGGAAACTCACGTACAAGTATCAGGGCCGTCATTTCCGACTGACGGATGTGCATGGCGAGGTGATTCAGGCCGCGTTGTCATGAACGAAAGAAATCCCGTCGACGAAGGAACGAGAGTACGGTACGCCCCCGATCGGCTGAATAGAACGACCGAGGCAGGAAGCTTGAAATGAGATCTGCTGAAAAATTTCGCCAAGGAACAGAAGCCTGTATTTCTTGATTCATTCATTCCGGAGGTACTTGTTCTTACTGCCGCTCTTGTTGATATCAGTTTACGGCGCGGCGAGTCAGCAGACCTCGACGGTCGTCACAAAGTCGCAGGAGTCGATCCTTCAGGAATTCCTTGTCCAGTTCGACAAAGTTTCTGCTCGCGGCTTTGTGAAAACTCTTCGGCCGGGCGACACGGGCGTGGGGTATACCCTGGAAACCCTGCTGGAGATCCCGGAAAACAATTCTCCAAGGGGTGATTTTCAGGGGATGGAGATCAAGGCCTACCGCGACTCAGAAACAACGTTCGATGATCAGGACAAAATGAATCTGTTCCTGAAAGAGCCAGAATGGCTGGATGGTCTGACAACGGCCGAACGCATTCAGCAATACGGCTATAAGGATCCCAACGGACGTCAGGCGTGGTACCTTTCAGTCACGAGTCGCAGGAACGATGCCAACCTGCAGCTCGTCGTGAAGGGGCAGGGCGATGTGCTCGAACTTCATCGCCACGATGTTCCGATCGCACGCTGGAGCCTGGAAGTCATCGAACAACGCCTTCAGGAGAAACATGCTCACTCCGTCTTCGTCGGCGCAGAATCAAGAGGGCAGGGGGCGGATGAAGAGTTCTGGTACAAGACCGTGACGTGGTGTCAGGAACCATCCGCGAAACGTCTGCTTGAACTGACCGCCAATGGTGACATCATCGTTGAACTTCGAATGCATCTTCGTCCGGACGGTTCGGCTCGCAATCATGGGACAGCATTCCGCATTCGCAAGCATAAGCTGCAAACACTTTTTCGTGAGCAGAAGACTGTCAGGCCTGTGGCAACAGATAAAAAATAGCCATCCGTTTTCGCAACGAATGATTCACATGCTTCGCAGAAGCGTCTCAACCGCAACTCGCGTTGGCATCGCAGGCTGCGCACCATGCTGAGTTGTCGCCAGAGCACCTGCTGCAGCCGCGAAACGAGTCGCTTCAGAAACGGACATCTGTTCCGCCAGGGCAACTCCAAACGCCGCAGCAAAGGCATCGCCTGCGGCCGTCGTGTCGACCGCCTTCACAGCAAACGGTGGCACGTGCTCCACGGTTTTCCCGTCAAACACGACCACGCCCTGAGATCCTATTGTGATGAGACTGATTTGAGGACGGCCGCTGCCTATTTGCTGAACAGCAGACATCGCCGTTTCGATCGAATCCACGACCTGTCCGGACAATGATTCGGCCTCCGTTTCGTTCGGGCAAATCACATTAACCTGCAGGAGATCGACAGGAACAACGCTCACCGACGGTGCTGGATCCAGAACAATCTTCACACCATGCCGATGAGCCAGCTCGACGGCTTTCTGTAAGGCAGGCAGGGGGATCTCAAACTGAAGGAGCAGAACATCGGCCGACGGAAATAACTCTTCCGCCGCAAGCACATCATCCGGTGTGACGAAGCCATTTGCGCCGGGTATCACCGTGATGGAATTCTGGCCGCTGTCTTCGACGCCAATCACCGCGAGTCCGCTCGAACAATTCGGCGTCACCTTTACGAAACTCGTATCGATGCCTTCATGGATCAAACCGTTGATCAGCGTTCGGCCAAAACCATCGTCACCAATTCGCCCGACCATCGAAACCTGAGCCCCAAGCCGTGCCGCAGCAACAGCCTGATTGGCACCTTTTCCGCCGGGGACCTGCTGAAAGCTATGGCCGGTTCGCGTCTCACCAGGTCGAGGAAGCTGGTGCGTGCGAAAGACCAGATCCATATTGATCGAACCGACAACGATGATTCTCGCAGGTTGTGACATAAGGTCGTTTCGCCCGCATGACGCACATATTTCAATGAAGCGAGACCGGCACTCCTCTCGTCTACTTCGAATCTTCTTTGAAAGGGGGGATATGATGCGGCGGTTCGCTCGATAGCTGAATCAACGCTTCCGTGGCCCGAATCTGCTGCTCCGGGGTCAGCGTCAAATAACGATGCAGCCCGTTTTCTGAAGGAGTAAACGTCGTGAATCCTTTGTCATCCACCGAGACAGAACCCTTTGGAGAGATGCCAAAGTAATTGCGATCCGGCAACACTCCATACAACACACTGGTCAGGTCCCAGGTCGGACGATTGTGCGGTGGTGGCTCATACAGAACGTACGACTCTTTCAACGGATGATGAGGCACGTACTGATAGTCACTGAGAATGCTCGATGCCGGATAAGGAATCGCCAGTCCAATTTCAAAGCCGCTGTACACGATCGGTGTTGGCCATTTGGTTGCCAGAGCCTTCGCAGAGGCGACATCCTCTGTGACATTGTACTCCGGATGAGGCTGACCATTAATTGGTGCAAACGCTCCGGCCATCGCAGAAACCAGTTTCACCTTTTTGATGGCCAGTTCGCGACCGGTCAGCGGACTGATGTCGTCTGCAGGCGACTTGAGCAAGTTGGCCAGATTCGTCGAAAAGCCCACCTGAGCAATCACAACACTTCCGTCGGCCTGAGATGCCAGAACCTGTCGCAGAACCTTGACTGCATCCGGAGCATCCTTGCCGGAGCGAAGATCATGCGGATAGCGTTCTGCGTCACCGTTCTTCTCAATCACCAATCCCGTAAAGCGACTCTGTTGAGGAGTGATCCCGCTGTGACACACGCCGATCGGAATGTTACCACGACCATAGAACGTATTGATCGCATCGACAAAAGGAGCACACTGGTCATGATCCTTCGTTATCGTGACCGCCAGCAACTGGCACAAGCCTCGACTCTGCAACGAGTGAATGACGCCCATGGCCAGAACGTCGTCACAATCATTGCCTATATCGGTATCAAAAATCAGGGGCACTGGGGCCGCAGGATTCTCCTGAGCGTCAGCAAAGGAATGCAGCAGCCCGGAAACAAGCATGAAGTGGATTAAGTGTGTTTTCATAGTCGATCGGATGAAGCAACGGCCGGATTGGGCACAGTGAAGATTCGCGTCAGGTCAACAATTCACGCTGACGCGCATCAACACTCTAACCAAATTTGCTCAATCTACGAAGTGTCACCGATCCACTTTAAACAACGCGACAAAAGCCCGCGTTTGCAGAGACTTCAATCGTCCCGCTCTGCTTTGCGGCTTTCCCACTCATCAATCGAGCAGATGACTTCGCGAGCCTGAGCACCGTTGTAATCGCCCACAACGCCATCTTCGGCCATGTAATCAATCATGCGAGCCGCTCGACCGTAACCGATGCCCAGTGCTCGCTGCAGCAGCGAAACGCTGCCACGCCCCTCGCGAATCACGACTTCTACTGCCTGATCGTACAGGTCATCATGGATACGAGTCCCACCTTCACCGGACGCACCGCCAGCGGAAGCTGCCGCAGCCGCAGCGGCCGTCAGCTTCGTCAGTTCCGGACTGTATTCAGGTTCGACATCACTAAAGAAGTCGATCACTGCACTGATTTCTTCATCTCGGAAGTACGTGCCTTGAGCACGTGTCAAATGGCTGGTTGAAGGAGCCAGGTACAGCATGTCACCACTGCCCAGCAGTCGTTCTGCCCCACCTTCGTCGAGAACCACTCGGCTGTCCATCTTGCTGGCCACCTGGAATGAAATTCGAGCAGGCAAGTTCGATTTGATCAGACCGGTAATAACGTCGACGGTTGGTTTCTGTGTCGCCAGAACCAGATGAATCCCGACCGCCCGAGACTTCTGAGCCAGACGAATGATGTGGGCCTCGACTTCCTTGCCCGAGGTCATCATCAGGTCGGCCATTTCGTCCGCGATGATCACGATAAACGGCATGCGATCAGGAATCGCGGCCGCATCGGGATCTGTTTCCTTCAATCCCAGTCGCTCAAGAATTTCCGGCTTGCCAAGCTTGTTGTAGCTGTCCAGATTCCGCACACCAACCCGTGCTAAAAGGTCGTAGCGTTCCTCCATTTTGTCGACAGCCCAGGCCAGTACCGCTTCCGCTTTCTTCATGTCCGTGATGACCGGATGCATGAGGTGCGGAATCTTCTTGTACGGACTGAGTTCGACCATTTTCGGGTCGATCATCAGCATGCGCACTTCGTCCGGAGTTCTGGTCATCAGCA
>JBPOIW010000317.1:0-4847 GCA_052034165.1 Planctomycetota bacterium
ACTGTGATCCCCATTCGGAAGGTTCATTGATCGCATCGATATCCCCTATCTGGATCAAGCGATCTACGACGGATCTGGGTCCTCCGGCGCGGGGTGTCCCCAAAATCACGAGTAGATCATGCTGGCCGAACAGCGAGTTGCTCCCGCGTGCGACGGCAGAATGAAAATAGTTCCTGCTCGTCACTCTGACCGGTAATTGAGAACGAATTCCCTCGAGATGGTTGCTGTGGCAAAACACACAGATGTTTTGTTTGTCGGGATAGCTCCGCAGAACATGTCGCACGGCTTTCCCGATAGTTGAGTTCGGTCCCATTTGTAGCCCGCGGGAAATGTCGTATTCCGGCACCTGGAGCACACTGTGGTGGCTTTGGACGTGCATCAACGGAGTCCGGTCCACAAGCCCCGGGACAATCCTTGCCAGGATTTCAGGGTTTGCCGTAGCGTCACAGAGCCAGACCGGGATTCCAGATGGAAGTTCAACCTGCGAAACGGCAACCAAACGCCTGCCTCCTGTTTCAACCGACATTACCAGTCGCCGCAACTTGCCGGTTGTGAGCTCAAACAGTAATCGTAGCGCAGGAATTGCCTGTCCATTGCTGACTGTGTCTACAGCAGGACGGTCGCCTGTTTCTGATTGACGAGTTGATCCTCTGGGAGCGATGGCCTGAGTCGCTGCCCAAAACAGAGATTGCAGCTCAGGAATTGGGTAACTGTGCGAGGGAAATGCCAACTCAGCAAGATCGACCGAAGTTGAAGTCGCTGATGCCTGTGTCAGCGCTGCTTCGAGTGTCGGCATGATACGAGTTGCGTGTTGAATCCAGACTCTGATACTTTCGCGTCTCTCGTGCAAATCGCCTTCCAGTTCGGGCTGAATGGCAAGTTGCGCCCTAGCGATTTGCGAGGAATTGCTCGTCACCTGATCGCTAAAGATTCCAAGTCTTTCCGAAAATTGTCCGGGACGTCGCAGAACACTTAGCAGTTGCTGAACCTGTCGCAAGTCTTCTCGTTCAATGCGGTAAACCGGGGCCATGAACTCCACCAGACTCTCGTGCACTGCAACGTAAGCGATATGATGGGTCCTGCAGTAATCTGAAAGATCAATCAATTGGGCGCGTCGATGTGTCATCAGAATGACCGCCGATCGGTTGCTACGCCTTTCGGAAAACCTTACTCGGCCAAGATAGCCACGGCGAATGCAATCATCTCTGTATTGGCATCTCCGGCATACCGTGTTCTGAATGGCCAGACCTGCTTTATCAACGTGATCAGCCTCGGAATTCCAACAATTAATTTCGCTCGCTGGCGGATTGCTCTGGTTAGCGTCCAGACTGCCATAAACACGTTTCGGATAGCGAATGGCGGACAGGTTGCGGCGCTCTGCCGCTTCAGCGATCTCATTGGTATTCAGATGGTCGGGTACGATCACCAGGCTCCTATGGCCGTTCTCTGCGATCTCCAGATCGGCTGTCGACTTTCCGCTTCCCGTCCCGCTGCGGTCCAGGAAAATGCCCGGTTGACTGAGACTGTCTAATCGACTTTGCAGAACGGCTTGCCGCAAAATGTTAATCGACACAGCTTCCCCAGTTGGCGGTGTCGGTTCGTAGGGCACAGCGTTGAATGTGTCGACCTGCAGCTGCTGGCTGTGATCCGGATGCCAGCACGTCGGCGGCTCGTAGCCTTCCTCCATCGCCAATCGCAGAAGATTCTGCCACTGGAAAAGGGACTGTCGATATTCAAAGGAATTCCAGTCACGCACCGCAGCGTCGTGATGCCAACGACTTGGGGCCTGTCTCGACCACCAGGCCCAAAGATCAAAATAGAGTTGTGATTCTTCAGATGTTCGCACACAACTGTGAAGCCCCATGCCGACCCTGAGCCATTCATCACGTGTCGCGTCATAGTAGTCCGCGCCAAGACGCTGCAAAGCCGCCCGCATGACATGAAGTGGTGGAGCGGCCTGATTAGCCCGCTCGTGCTGCTGTGCGGTTGCCGCGAGTGCTCGTCTTTGCGGAATCGGTGGCTGGAAGTTCAACGCCTCTTCTGGCAACCCGTTTGACGCCACTGGATGAATCTCATTCAGGATAGCGACAGCGGCCGCTCCATCGATCCAGTTGCGGCCGTTCCAGAAACGAGAATAGTGGTTTTCTTGGTAGTGTCGCCCAGGCAAGCGGATGCAAGTTCCAGGATGCCCTTCAACTGCAACATTTCCACTGGGATAGACTTCGCACCTCAAACTGCCTCTTTCGACGCGGCTTGCCATCCATGCCGCTACTGCAATAGCCTCTGCATTTGAAAGATTGTCCACAAACATCCACAAATGGAAACCACCACGCCCGTTGCTGTCCTCAAGTAAGACGGGAAGACCTTGAGCCCACAGACAACTCCAGACCGCTACGATGTATGCAAAATTTCTTTGGGCCAAGTCCTGAACATTATCCTCCGGAACATTTCTGTGACAGTCGACATCCAGCACACAGATTTTCACACCACGTTCTGCAAGACTCTGGGGATAGATATGGATAGGGCGACCGCCTGTCAGGTGACTGAGCAACAACTGGTCGTCGATGGGTCCTTCTCTTAGTCCACTCGGATACTGCCCTGGTCGGAGAAGATAGATGTCGTTGCGAGAAATAAAAATACGACGCAAATGCATAAGCCACTCACGGACAGTCGGCGGTGCGGCAAATGGATTGTCAGTATTTGGCGGCAATAAATGTGAATGGGGTTCATAACGAGGTTGACCTGATTGCGGTGAATTTTCTGGATCATCTGTAGACATCGTGAACCTTGCTCCTGTGCTGCGTGACTGCCGGATACCGTCCGGCAGCAGATTGATGGAATGACTACCTCCCGCTCCCTGGGCTCAGCAGAACCGAACGTCGGCAAACCCGACGCAATTTGTCGCTGATCGCCGGCATTCAGGCCGATGATCAACATGCCCAACACCGCCAATCCCAGCGGCTGGTCAATACCTCTCGATACCGCGCAACACCTATTGCCAGAGCCCAAAATTATCCTGGCTCGCAGATCAGGTCGCTGCTGACGAAACGAATGGTTGTCAGCTGGTAAGCAAGAGGCGACATACCAAACACCGGCGGCAGGCCCCAGACGGTCTGACGTCAACGGCATTCGACTAAAGGGATTACCCACAGCAATCTTCCAGACAGGCTGCAGGTCGGAATCAATTCAGGCTGAGCCTATTCTTGGCTCACGCAACTCCTAAAAATGCACAACGCGGTGCATTGATTTGCAGGTGCCTCGAACTTCAGCACCCAGCATGCAATCACTAGATTGCACTCGCCCTTCGCGCACGGGATTTGTTGAAATCAGCCGTCGCGAAATCGCCTCAGCAGCAGCCACACCTCGGCATTGATTGCCTTTTGGCTACATGCTGAACACACAACATAGACATACCATCGACTATTTTGCAGCCGACGCAATCAAGTCCGCTCGACCCATCCCAGGAAGCAGACATCCCACAACTTTCACGACTGCAGATATTCCCGCATCAGCAACGTCACCAGTCCAACTACGACGGGTGATTCTTTCCGACCTCCGGTTCGCTGGGCGGTACCACGTTTTACGGGTTCGTCCAGATAATTCTTAACGTCTTCGTCCAATATGATTGCTCGACCTTTTCTCCCATCTGTGGTTATTGGTAAGTCCATCTTTTGCAAGGGTACGTCCAGATTGTTTTCATCGTATTCATCCAATTTGATCGCTCGACCCTTTCTCCCATCTATGGTTGTTGGAATGTCCATCTTTTGTTTCGACTGTGGTAATCCCTCCGTGATTCGATAGTAGTCAGATTCGCTGCCTGCGAGTGCCGCACCATATTCAGAAGAGCACATGACAAGTAGCTTCTTGGAATCGCCTGTGAATACGTCACGCAGTCGATCGGGCGATGTCTCAACAATCAGGGTGTCGCCGGGCTTCAGAAGCTCTCTCGCTCGCAACTCCTGATCGCATTTGCACGACTGGACGTCAATTGCGTATGTCGTAGCCGTACAAAAGGCTCGCGGGACGCTGAGGAATCGGTGACTCAGGAAATGCTCAAATTCGAGCGGCTGTCCCGGCAACAGTTGTTTTGCCACGGGCACAATGGCACCGATATCGGTCAGCACTTGTGGCTTCGTCTGGATTGGCTCCCCTTCCCCGGTCGAAAGCCACTGTTCATTGACCTGCGGCAGCTGGGCGATCGCCTGTAGTAACTTCTTGCTGGCGGGCACGTGTCCGGCCAGGACGCGGCTCAACGAACTTGGATCGAAGCCAATTGCCAGCGCCAACGCTCGTTGCGACCCCGCGTACGGACCATCAACAATCGACAGGATCCGATCACGAATAGTCTCAGAATCGCCGGAGGCCATCTCAACGCACTCCAAAAAACCAATAAATCTGTCAAGAATCATAACAAAATTTCGTTCATGATATTGGTTTTTCATTATAAATCAAGACAATGGTCGTCGGCTTTCGTGCGAGCGGCAGATTCAAAATCCGTGCCGAGTAGAAAATCCCTGATGATCTGGCCCACAGAACACCATGTGTTTCTTCTGGGACATTGGGGATTGAGCAGCTCAGGATCATGCCTCGCAGCAGAAGCAATTCCGGCAGTCCAGAGCTCCAGCCTCGTTTTGCCAAAAACCGGCCGAAGCCAATTTTGGAGACATACAGCAGAAAGAAGACAAACAATATGCATTATCGCCAGCAGCCCTCGGTTGTGAGGCGCTGTCAATGAACGAGGAGTCAGACAATGGAAGAGCAACAAGAATTGTGGACCGTGAAAAAGCTGTCCGAGTATTTTCAGCTGTCGTTGCCGGAGACGTACAAGCTCGTAGCCTCAAATGCAA
>JBPOIW010000141.1:0-20250 GCA_052034165.1 Planctomycetota bacterium
CGGCGCCTTCGGCTGGGCGGTAAACATTACGTGCTCCTACCACTCACTTCCCCATCAGCGCCACCAGCACAGAAGCCGTCAACAACACGGCGCCGAAGAGACGCAGCAGCATGACTCGCGTCGAGTGATGAGATTCCTGGCCGCCAAAGAACCGAGCCAGCGCCCAGGCCAGGGCCACCGCCCAGAGTCCTCGGAGGGCATACACTATGTTGATCCGAGTCGCATCGCCGTAGGCTGACAACGACCAGGACATGCTCAGCGCATTGGCAGCCATCAGCAGAGTTCCAATCACGATCGGCTTCGTCGTGCCAAGCTCCCTCAGACGAGAAGGGCGGTCGGCCCACGGCAACACCGCGCAGGAAAGGAGCCCGGTGGCGACGAATACGGTTGGCAAGAACTTCGTCGCGAGCACAGCCGGGTTCGGCTGCCGAAAGACCCAGGCCTGCAGCCCGACATCAAACAGCGACATGCAGATCGCTGCTCCCAGCGCGAGCACGATGGTGAGGATTGTCTTCTGCGGATTGTGCTGTGCGGACGCCGTGGGAACCCGAGTTCCCGACTGCACAAATCCAACCCCAACCGTCGCGAGCACAGCACCGATCCAGACTCGGCCCGGAATTTCTTCGTTCGCCCAGGCGGACACCATCAGGGCAACCATGATGACCTTCACGCCGAAGATCGGCGTCGCGACCGAAACATCACCGTGCTTGTAGGCCAGATAGGTCAACACTTGTCCCAGCACGAAGGACCCGGCGACAAGAGCGGCCTGCCACCAAACGGCGACGGGCAGGAATCTCCCGGTGATCAGGGCGAAAACTCCCCAGGAGAGCGCCAGCCAGAAGTTTGCCAGAAATGTGCCGGTCCACGGGCTGGATCCGCGAGCGATCGCATTCTTGGCGTAGATCATCCCGACCACGAAGACGATGCTGGAGAACAATGGAAAGAGCAGGTGCAGGGGCACGATCAAGCCTAAACTAAGAAAGTCCTGCGAAAACAGGAACGTCCAGAACGGTTCTGCTTCGCTATGGTCCTCGCGAGAGTTACGCTACGCCGCGAATCGTACGACAGTTCCCCGTTCTTTACAGTCACTCAGCTTCCTCTATGACGAATTCTCTCCCCGCCTGGACGCCCGGCGGCGGCCTGCACTACCAACTCCTGGCCACCAGCGGCCGCGCGCGGCGTGGTCGGTTTGTGACCGCGCACGGCCAGGTCGAAACGCCATCGTTCATGCCTGTGGGAACTCAGGCCACAGTCAAATGTGTTCTGCCCGACCAGGTCGCTGCCACCGGCGCGCAGGTTGTGCTGGCGAACACCTACCATCTGGGCATCCTTGACCGAACTCAGGTCGTCGAGCGACTCGGCGGTCTCCACACGATGATGCGCTGGAATCAGACGATCCTGACTGACTCGGGTGGCTTCCAGGTCTTCAGTTTGCCCGAACGCAAGATCACCGAAGAGGGCGTGAGCTTTCAATTTCGCTCCGGGAAAAAAGACGGTGAGAGCACTCCAATGATGCTTTCACCCGAAAGCGCCATGGACATCCAGCGCAGACTCGGCGCCGATATTGTGATGGCGTTCGATGAGTGTGTGGATCATCGCATGCCGCCGAAGTATATGTCTGATTCTCTGGACCGAACCTTTCGATGGCTGAAACGCTGCGCCGCCGCGCCAATCCAGGAGCATCAGCATCTGTTCGGTATCATTCAGGGCGGAATGGAGTTTGACCTGCGATCCAAGGCCGTGCGACAGGTTACGTCGCTGAATCTTCCCGGCTACGCGATCGGCGGAGTCTCCGTCGGCGAAGGTCATGAAGCGATGGTCCGCATCGTGAAGCATACCGCGCCATTGATGCCTTCGGATCAGGTGCGCTATCTGATGGGCGTCGGACTGCCTGAAGACATCGTTGCGGCTGTTGAGTGCGGGATGGACATTTTCGACTGCATCATCCCGACTCGCTACGCGCGGGAAGGCACCGTCTTCACGTGGGATGGTAAGATGCGACTACAGGATAAGACCTATCGCAAGGACCGCTACCCGATCGACACGGCGTGTGAATGCGTCGCCTGCGCGGGTGGTTTCAGTCGAGCGTATCTCCGGCATCTTCTGTTCGCTGACGAACCTCTGTACGGAACTCTGGCCACGCTCCACAACCTGCATTTCTACCAGGACCTGATGCGAGCGATCCGGACAGCCATTGAAGAAGACCGCTTCACCAAATGGGCAGAAGGCTTCCGCGCGAAACACCTCAAAGGCCGCGCGATGTAGGGGTGATTTTTCGTCGTCAGGTTCGTATCAAACATGACGCTGTTGTGCAGAGCTTTCGGCGTTAGCGAGCAGGTCACATATCCCAGGGGTTGAATGATTTGTCTCGTCGTGAGAGAGAAGTTCGGGCGCGGTGCTGGTACTGGTACTTGTTACTCAAATGGATTGATCAGCGGCACGCCGGCATTCTGAAAGTCGCTAACGTTGCGTGTCACGATGGTCAACTGATGCTGGATCGCGGATGCCGCAATCAGGCTGTCTTTCACGGGCATGGCTCGTCCCTTTTTCTTTAGGCGAACAAGGAGTGCTGCCCACACGGACGCTGTGACCGAATCCAGATCAATCACGCGTAGCCTCTTCATGCCCTCAGCAAACCAGTGCTCAAGCTCTTTGCGCTTGCGAGGAGAATTCGTCAGTCCAATTCCATATTCAATTTCACCAAGCACGATGGGTGTTACAGCCATGTCTCTTTCGTGCTTTCGTAACCATGCCACAACCTTGGCAAATGGCTCAGGTCGAGTCACTTCACTGAGTACATTCGCATCCACAAGGTACTTCATAAATCATCAGTCGATTCGGAAGGCAGTGGTCGAAACCAGTCGCTTGATGGACAAGACAGAAGCCAGTCTACAACGCCAGCATTGTCCTCGACCGGCTGTCGTTTCAGGAGGTACTGCCCCTCTTCAATTCGTTCCAGTTGAAACTGCTGACCGGGCAGGATGTGATCCTGCTCCCGCAGTTCAGCCGGCAGAACGATTTGACCTTTGCTGGAGACAGTGGTTTTCATGTGCGGTAAGATACCGTCTTACCAAAGAGGTGTCAACGCATGGGCGTTTCGGCGACCATCGTAGAGCAGTCGCATATTTCCTGGGTCTTCCTTGCCGAGGAGGACTTCGCGGCTTGCCGCGACCAGTGTGCACGTTAGCCCACAAATCCGATCGATATGCGGTAACAAAGTGCACGCTCGGTTCGCCTTTCGGCGAAAGTCCTTTCCGGCAAAAAGGACCTACACGATCAAACCTATCGCGATCCCATCGCCATCGTGACGGTCTTCAACTCGGTGTAGTTGGCGAGACCGGCTTCTCCGAGTTCTCGACCGATGCCGCTCATCTTAAAGCCACCGAACGGAGCGGCTGCGTCGAACACATCGTAGCAGTTAACCCACACGGTGCCGGCTCGCAGATTATGAGCCATCTGGTGCGCCTTCTGGACATCGCGAGTCCAGACCGCTGCGGCCAATCCGTAGCAGGTGTTGTTCGCGCGGCGAGTCACCTCGGCGATGTCCTTGAACTTCAGGATACTCAGGACGGGCCCGAAGATCTCTTCGCGAGCAATATCCATCTGGTCATGGACGTCGGTGAACACCGTCGGCTGAATAAAGTAGCCACGGTTACCGTAGCGAGCACCGCCGGTTTGACAGTTGGCTCCTTGTGCCTGGCCACGATCGATGTAGCTCATGATCTTATCAAACTGAGCCTGGTCGATCTGTGGGCCCTGTTGGGTTTCGGTGTCGAACGGATTCCCGAGTACTCGCTGGCTGGCCCGTTTGACAAGCTTTGCGACGAACTCATCATGGACGGATTCTTCCACAAACAGGCGGCTACCCGCGCAGCAGCATTGTCCCTGATTGAAGAACAAGCCAAACTCGGCGCCGGCGACAGCGGCATCGAGATCGGCGTCGGCGAAGACAATGTTGGGGCTCTTGCCGCCCAGTTCAAACGTCAGCCGCTTTAGAGTCTCCGCGGCTTCTCGCATGATGATTTTGGCTGTCGTGCCTTCGCCCGTGAAGGCAATCTTGTCGACCTGTGGATGCTTCACCAAAGATGCGCCGGCGGTTGGACCGTAACCCGGGACGACGTTGATGACTCCCGGCGGGAAGCCGGCTTCCAGAGCCAGCTCGGCCAGACGGAGGCAGCTCAGCGGAGTCTGCTCGGCGGGCTTCATGACGATGGTATTGCCGGTCGCCAGAGCAGGACCCCATTTCCACGCGACCATCAGAAGCGGAAAGTTCCAGGGGATAATCTGGCCACAAACACCGATTGGCTCGCGTCGTGTGTAACAGAAATAATCGCCGCGAATCGGCAACGTGTCGCCTTTGATCTTATCGGCCCAGCCGGCATAGTATCGAAGACAGTCGATAGCTAACGGCAGGTCAGCAGCAAGCGCATCATTAATGGGTTTGCCGTTGTCGAGCGACTCAAGTCCCGCGAGCTCATCGAGATGACTTTCGGCGAGGTCCGCCAATTTGTTCATGAGCCGACCTCGATCGCGAGCATCCATGCGAGACCACGGTCCGGTCTCGAACGCCGCACGCGCGGCATGCACGGCAAGATCGACGTCGGCCGCATCGCCTTCAGCCACCTCGCAGATGACTTCCTCCGTCGCCGGATTGATGGTTGCGAATGTCTTGCCACTGACCGATGGACGAAACTCATCCCCGATCAGGATTCCTGTCTGGCGAATCTTTGGGATCGTAAACTGACGAGGTTCCGTGACTGCAGACATGCGGATGCTCCTTAGAACAAGTGGGAGGAAAATGCGTCGGTCAGGTGCGGTGTTCGTGGCGAAAAGCTGAACGTGGCTGAGCTCAATGACAAAGACGTAACCACTTCAAGTTTTTCATTGAGCGATTATGCCTTTGCGAATTCAGAAAAGCGAACGAACACGGTCGAGTGGTAGAAAAGCCCTGGAGCTGCCGGGGTAGACTCGGCGGCGTGAGCTTAATTGCGAGTTGCCACAATGGGGCTTGTGCGGAGGTATCAGGAATTTTGGATTGCGAAGAGATTTAGTGGGACAAATGTCGTTCTGATTTCGCCTCGCAGAGGCGGCAGCGGGTAGCCCCAGGCTTTAGCCTGGGGGAAAACGTTTGAAAGAGAACATTGAGCCGTGAAACGGCGACAGCAATGTATTAATCTCGTGAAAGAAAGGAACCATCGCTTTCGCCGTTTCACGGCTGATGGATCGTGTTTTCACCTCCCACCCCAGGCTGAAGCCTGGGGCTAAATGCTGCCGCAGCTACGCTGCGAAACACAGTCCGATACCGAGCGGATTGGCGAGAATCGTCTGAAATCGTAGCTGCCAGTTGCGTCCTCCGCCGAGACAAGCTCGACGGAAGAACGCTGCACCTCAGTCAATTGCTGAAGCCCGTACCTTTCGCCGTAAACGCCGGTGGCGTAGTGATTGGGCGAGCTAATCAACGTAGGCAAACTCATTCGAGTTGAACAGCACGACACTCAGTGATGCGATGGCCAACTGCGCGGGCGTCATAGACGGAGCAACGGGTTCAATCAGGGAAGGCAACTGATATCGCTCGATCAGAAAGTCCTGAATCAAAGCTCGCGACCCAGAGGACAATTGTTCATTAAACACCAGCAGATAAGCGATGTCGCCCTTCCAGTATTCGCCATTGATGTTGCCCTGTTGGCCGATCACCCACGGAGTATCAAGTCGCCGAGAGGGAATCGGATTCTCTTGTTGAAAGACGAGTCGTTGCTGCTGATAGATGGCAACACCGTGCCGTCCATTTGTGGCCGTAATCAGAAACGGACTCTGGCGATCCCGGATCTCTCCGACTCCCGACACAGCATCACTGAAGCGAAGGCCGTTCTCGTTTGTCATGCCAACAAAGTATGAAGATACGGAATTGTTGTCGCGGCCGCTCCAGTTTGAAATGATCTCTCGATGGCCGTCCGGAGCTTGATCCGTGACCAGTGCGAAAACGGTCGAATCATCTCCATCAACGAGACTTCCGCTGACATTCAAGAAGTCCGATGCACCATCGAATCGAATGGCCGGCATGCCGTTTATTGCATCCTTGATGAACAGCGGCTGGTGCTCAGGCATGCCCTGCGACGCGTGATTCATCGCGAGATTCTTGTCCATCCAACGACGAACTTTTCCGTCGCTATCGACCTGGACTCCAGAGCTGGCATCAAGGTTGAGAGTTGCCTTCTGCAGTAACTTTTCGATAGTCGCTTCGACAGAAGGTTTTGACTGGAGGGATGATTCTTTTGCCTCTGGCATTTGCTGCAACACTGTGCTGACATGACGCTGTGCCAACGTTAGTTCTTCATTCGTCGGCGCTCGTCCGAGAATCATGTTCCAAGCCTGTCGAACCTGATCAGCCGTTATCTGCTCGTTGTCTTTGATGCATAACCTGGCGATGGCCGACGCACGTTTGTGAACGAATTCGTTATTCAACAACGTCAAAGCCTGGGGAGCCACGATCGTCACATCGCGCTGTCCGCAGGACATGGTGGAATCGCACATGTCGAAAGTCGTCATCATCGGCGGCAGCAGACTGCGCTGTGTAAAGATGTAGAGACTTCGGCGGTGCTGTTCGGCTTCGGGCGATGCCGTCCAAGCGGATGTCTTTCGCGACAGTCCCTCCAGCGCATCGGCGCTGATGGTCGGATAGAAGCTGGGACCGCCGAGCGTCAATTGCAGTTCCTGAGTCGCCGCCAGAAAAGCATCTCGAAGTGACTCCGCATCTCTTCGCCGCCGATTGGCTCGCCACAGAAAACGGTTGGCGGCATCCTTTTGAGAATACTCATTCTGTCGCGGATGCAGTGACGCTTGTTGCCATGTTTGCGAGGTCAGAATAAGGCGATGGATATGCTTCAGGCTCCAGCGGTTCCGGATTAACTCCGATGCCATCCAGTCCAGCAGTTCCGGATGAGTCGGCTTGTCGCCGGTGTAGCCGAAGTTGTTCGACGATCGCACGAGGCCGTCGCCGAAATGATGCTGCCAAATACGATTCACGATGACGCGAGCCGTCAGTGGATTTTTGTCGCTGGCAATCCATTCGGCCAACTGCAACCGCAGCCCGGTGGTGCGAACGGATTCCGCAGCCGGAGTGAACTCACGGTACTGCTCGGGAACAAAGGTAAGAGCTCCGGCCGAGACCGCTTCAAGAGGCTGATTGCGTTCGCCGTTTTTCAGCTTATGCAACGGAGCCGGACTCTTCGAAATGTCGGTCCATCCGAGCACCTCCTGGTAACCAAGTTCGTCGGAAGAGACACCTCCAAGAAGTTCTCTCCCACGCGGCTGAATCGGTCCCGGCCAGAAAGCTGCGGCCATCCGATAATAGTCGGTCTGTGGAATCGGATCGAACTTGTGATCGTGGCAACGGGCGCACTTGGTGGTCATGCCGAGGAACGCTGACGATGTCGTATGAACCAGATCTTCCAGTCGCTCGTATTTATAGTCTTCCGCATCGTTGGGTTCGTCGTTCCACGTGCCCAGACACAGAAAGCCGGTTGCGATCACGGACTGCTCACTGCGACCGGGAAGTTCATCGCCAGCCAGCTGTTCACGAATGAACTGGTCATAGGGCATGTCGTTGTTAAAGGCGTTGACCACCCAGTCGCGATACTTCCACGCGAACGGTTTGACCTGATCTCGTTCGTAACCGCATGTCTCCGCGAAACGAACAACATCCAGCCAGTGACGAGCCCAGCGTTCCCCGAAATGCGGACTGGCCATAAGCTGGTCGATCAGCTTTGTTGTAGTTTCTTCGTTCTGCGGAGCCGTCACGAAACTTTGAATCTCATTCGCAGCAGGCGGCAGCCCAGTCACATCCCAATAAAGCCGCTGAATCAGCGTGCGAGCATCCGCCTTCGGGGCGGCGGTCAGTCCCTGCTCTTGAAGTTCGAGTGCAATAAATTGGTCGATTGGATGCGCATCGTTTGGCAACCCTTCCACGACCGGTGGCGTGACTTCTTTCAGAGGCTGAAACGACCACCAGTCACGGCCGCCTCGAACGTCTGTGGTTTGTTCATAGAGATCGAGCTGGCGATCGGCTGGAAAATGTGCGCCGTCATCAACCCAGCGTCGCAGGATCTCAATTTCTGCATCCGGCAGCTTCTGGCTTTCGCCATGTTTCATCGGAGGCATTTCCCTGGCTACGACTCGTTCAATCAGCCGACTTTCTTTGGCCGACTTCGGAACAAGTGCGGGGCCGGAGTCACCGCCGTTGGCAAGGTCGGCAGCCGACTGCAAGCTGAGCCCGCCCGACGGGTTCGCCGATTGATGGCACTCAAGACACCGTCGGATCAGCAGTGGGGCAATGTGGTCTTCGAAATCCGGAGGTTCAGCCGACATCAGATCAGCCGATACCAATATCGTCGAGGCCATGACCACGGCAAGAACAATCGTCAGCAGTCGGCAGTGCATGAACCTCTCCACGAAATGGCCACTTCACTACATGAGTTGTGTCTCGGCGATGTGAATAGCCTTCAGCATGGCTCGCGCTTTGTTCTGAGTCTCTTTGTATTCCATCTCGGGAACACTGTCGGCCACGATGCCAGCTCCGGCCTGAATGTAGATCATTCCATCCTTCATCACCAGCGTTCGCAGAGCAATGCAGGTGTCCATGTTGCCGGTGAAGTCGATGTAGCCCACTGCTCCGCCATAGGGACCTCGCTTCTGAGGCTCGACCGCGTCGATAATTTCCATGGCTCGCACTTTCGGCGCACCGGAAACTGTGCCGGCTGGAAGACCTGCTCGCAAGGCTTCGATGGCCGACAGACCTTTGCGTAGTTGGCCAGACACATTTGAAGTGATGTGCATGACGTGACTGTAACGTTCCACGACCATTGCGTCAGTGAGTTTGACAGAGCCGTATTCTGCGACGCGTCCCACATCATTTCGAGCGAGGTCGATCAGCATGACATGCTCGGCGCGTTCCTTGGGGTCCGCCAACAATTCTGCGGCCAGCTCGCGATCTTCCTGAGGTGTTTTGCCACGTGGCCGAGTTCCGGCCAGAGGGCGGATCGTAGTTTCTCCGTCTTCGACTCGCACCATGATTTCGGGCGAGCTTCCGACGAGATCAACATCCGGAGTTCGCAGCAGAAACATAAACGGACTGGGGTTCACCATCCGCAGCGAACGGTAAACATCCAGCGGTTGGGCCTTGCTGGCATACTCAAAACGCTGACTAATCACGACCTGAAAAATGTCGCCCGCTTTGATGAACTCCTTGCACTTTGCAATGGCTTCGTGGAACTGGGGCTGAGTGAAGTTGGAGCGAACTTCCGGAGTTGGTTCGACCGTCAGATCGATATCCGTCAACTGCACGTCGCCGGCTCCGACGGAGAGTTGCCGACAGATCACATCGAGTCGCTCTTCCGCCTTCGTGCGGGATTCTTCAAGCGTGCCATCCGCGGTGTCGGCAAGTACGACGACCAGCACAACTTTGCGGATGTGGTCGAACACGACCATCGAACTGTAAAACGCAAACGTCATGTCCGGAAGATGGCGATCATCGGTCGGGACGTTCGGCAGATTCTCTGTGTAGCGTATGACGTCATAGCCTGCGAAGCCGACGGCTCCACCGCAGAAACGAGGCAACGCCGGCAACGTCGCGGCGTGATATTTTGCGACTTCGGCATCGAGCACCTTCAGGGGATCGTCGCAGGAGAATTCACGCTTCTCCACGCCGATGTGATCGATCGTAATTTGCTTGCCGGTTGCGGAGAGAATCAGAAACGGATCACTGCCCGCGAAGCTGTAGCGGCCAACTCGCTCCCCGCCGATGACGCTCTCAAACAGGAACGACCATGGCCCTGTCGCTATCCGCTGGTAGGCGGTTACAGGCGTCAGAGTGTCAGCGGTCAGTTGTCGGTAAACCGGAACGAACCGCGCGTGGCTGGCCAGCTTTTGAAATTCGGCGGATGTCGGCAGTGAGGTCGGTGACTTCATGTATATACAATGTCCTGGAGATACGGCCCGGCTTCGTTCTGGTGATGTTGTTTCATGCGCGGCCTGAATACCTGCAGCCCAAAGCTTAGCCGTGCAAAGACAGAATTCTGACAGATTGCGAGATCTGTTCAAATACGGAGCGAACATCGGCCAATTCATGATCCGTCGCCTGCCACCACGCCAACAGGCTCATGTCAGATGCTCGGACACCACTGAGAGCAACGCAGTTCAGGAGTTCGAAGCAGGAAAACTGAAGTTCTCGACAGACTGCGGGCATCGTCGCCAATGTTCCCTTGGTGACCTGCACTTCAGTGTCATCGTACTCTTCGGCGAATGCGTCCACACAGGACGTGACGACTTCTTCGGGTCGAGGACATTCGCGGAGAATGCGCAGAGCCCAGAAGCAGGAATCGTCCGCGGAGACTGTAAGCAGAATATCATCGCCGTCCGCTTCTTCCGTGAGTTCCCAGAAGCCCGGGTAGTCAAACTGTACACCGTGTCCTTCATAATGCGTCAGACATTCTGACGATTCAATCGCCATTACTTGCTCCAGCCAATGTGCGGTTTGTGGCCGCGTTCCCTTGAGGTTCTCAGACGCTTAATCGAATCAGCCGGAACGCGTTAGCGTCCGGTTCTCGTCGTAAAAACACAGCAAAGCAACCGGGGGCTAACGCCCTGCGGCTGATGCGCGATTCGATCAACAGCCTGCCCTCGTCACAGAAAGCGTATTTCGATCGGGGAAGCATAACCTGCGACAGTGGTCACATCAAATTGGCGATGGAAAACCTGGAATTGGGTAATCAGATGGCGATTACTCGTCACGAACAAACTGAAACAAGCGGAAGGCAAGGGATTCGAACCCTTATCTCTTTGTAGAGGCACGCATTAGCAATGCGGCCCAGCCAACCGTATCTGGCTGCCTTCCGAGTGGTGTCAATGCGTTGGGCAGGAATTGAACCTGCACAGCCGTCAGGCGGTTGCTTTACAGGCAACTGGGCTCACCTATGCCCAGCCAACGCGAAATGTGCTCCTTCTGAATTGCGAAAGAGATGGACCGCCGCGGATTTGAACCGCGATCTTCCGGATGCAAACCGGAAATCTTCCCATTGGACCAGCAGCCCGAGTTGCTCTGATTTGAAATCTGAGATTTGAAATTTCAAATCGGAGAGTTGCGGGGGCAGGATTCGAACATGCGGACTCGTGGTTCAAAGTCACGAATTTCTACCAACAGAAACTACCCCGCAGTAAAGTTCTTAGAATAGCTCGGGATGGAATTGAACCATCACCGCCGCCTTATCAGAGCGACATGCTGCCGATACACCACCGAGCTATGATGGGCATGATTGACGCGTGTGGGATTCGAACCCAACCTGACCAGAGTGAAAGTCTGGTAACCTCACCAGAAGTCGAACGCGCCAATGAGACGTGAATTGCACGAGCAGAATTGCAATGGGGCAGATGGTGCTCGAATCCATCTCCTCTGGTCTTCAGCCAGATGCTTTGCCGTCTAAGCTACTGCCCCGCGTTTCTTCTGCCACAGTGACGATACGAGCACGAAAAAAGCCCGGCGTTTGCGACACCGGGCTTCGAAAAGGATTCCGAACACGACCGAGAGTCACAGGTGCAGACGCTGATTGGAAAAAGAATAGGCGGCAGCAACGCCATTCTGTTCCTGTTCAGCCGATTGTCCTTTGAAACTCGATTGTGAAATCAACATGAAAGCACCTGGGGCTTTTTGAGTCACCTGCAGAAACTGGAGTCATTGTTCAACGAGGGAAAGACGCGACCTCGTGCGAGATGGTTCGCGGTTTCTCCAAAGATCTTTTTTGCCGACCTTCCTCGTAGTGCGGACTTCAGTCCGCTGTGCGCGCGAGGATGTCGCTGGTCGGATCGTTGGCTGAAGCCAACGCTACGTTGTGACAATAAGTTAGCTGAAGCCAACACCACGACGGAAGACGTTCGTTGGCTAAAGCCAACGCTACGCTGTGACAATAAATTGGCTGAAGCCAACGCCACGAAGACATCACTGAGGACAAAGCGTAACGCAGTCACCTGCGCCTTGCCGTTAAAAGAATTGGAGGCCTTACCTCGCTGTCTTGCGGATCGATTTTCCGTTCAGCACTCCTGTGGCCTGACCGTCGTACACAGCGAACTTTCCGGCCACGAGCACGTAGCGAATTCCCGAAGGCGTCAAATAGGGCTGCTCGAAAGTGGCTCGATCACGAAATGTTGTCGGATCAAAAATTGCGATGTCGGCGACGAGATCTTTCTTCAGGAGTCCTCGATCCGTTAAGCCCATGATCTCCGCAGGTAAGCCTGTCGCACTTCGAATCGCCGCAGCCAGCGAGAGCACGCCTTGTTCAATGGCGTATCTGCCAATCTTACGAGGAAAGGTACCAAACGATCTCGGATGAGGCTGGCTCGATGTCGGCACCTTGGCTCCGCCATCGCTGGCCGTCGCAACCCATGGCAGTGGCATCGCCATTTGCAGATCGTCTTCGTGCATTCCAAAGTTGATGACTGAAGCACCGCCATTGCGTTCGATGTCAAGCACC
Organism: Planctomycetota bacterium; assembly: GCA_052034165.1. Lineage (GTDB taxonomy): Bacteria > Planctomycetota > Planctomycetia > Planctomycetales > Planctomycetaceae > SXXK01. The sequence continues at coordinate 12,519 of JBPOIW010000141.1, forward strand.
ACATCAACGATCTCACGCTTCTGCGCGGAGGCGAGTTCTTCAAGAGACTGGCCGATCCAGCTACGATTCAGACTGCAGGAAGCCAATTGTATTCGTGACGATGTTTCCAGAGTCTTCGCCACTTCAGCACGAATTCGTCCGGCCGTCTCTGCATCATTCAACCGCTTTCTTAGTTCGTCGCGACCGCCTTCTCGACACCACGCTGGCAGAAGAGTCGCCTCCAGAGAAGTGCTGGATGCCGTGTATGGATATTGATCAGCCGTTACCTTGAGACCATCCGCTTGAGCCTTCTCAATCTGATCCACGGCCAATCGCAGTGTGCCCCAGTTGGTTTTTCCCGTGGCTTTGAAGTGTGAGACATGCACTGGCAACCCTGCTTCCTTGCCGATGCGGATTGCCTCGAGAATACTGGGGATCAGCTCTGATCCTTCACTGCGAATATGACTCGCATAAATTCCGTGATGCTTTGCGACGACCTTGGCAATCTCAATGAGTTCTTCCGTTTCCGTCAGTGTGCCCGGAATATAGATGAGGCCCGTGGACATGCCGAAGACACCGTCCAGCATGGCTTTGTCGGCGAGCGCACGCATCTGATTCAGTTGTTCGTCCGTCGGTTTTCCGCTGCTCTTGCCCATCACTTCGCTGCGAAGGCTTCCTTGCGGAAGTAGATGGGCAATGTGAGTTCCCGCACGCTGCTTATCAATGGTTTCAAAATACTTTCCGGCATCCACTGGTCCGCCGCCGCAGTTTCCGGTCACAACCGTCGTGCATCCCTGCAGCAGGTAATTGATATTCGCGCGAGTATCGCGGTCCAGAATCGGCTCGTCACTGTGGTTATGCAGATCGATAAAACCCGGGCTGATCACGAGGCCAGAACAGTCAATGCGGATATCCGCTTCAGGAGGTTGCTCCGGCCCGACCATGACGATCAGCCCCGCGCGAATCGCGACGTTGCCGATCACTGGTTCTGTTCCATCGCCCCGATGAAGAATGCCGTTCGTCAGAACAATATCGGCTCGCTCAACAACAGGAGAATCATTCGTCTCCGGCGACTGAGCGATCAGTACCGAGCCACAAAGTTGCCCTGTAAGAATAACCAGCAACGCGGCGAAAAGGCGCACAACCATGGAGCAGCTCCGATTGAGTGTCGGTCCAAAGCGGGAGGAATGAGCAGCATAGAAAGCATTGCTTCCGATGAGAACTCAGGAGCGAATGCGAAGTAACCGCGGGCGCATCGAGCAAAAATTGCCGATGCCCCATCGTGTCGGCAGAAAATGCCGCTCATTGATCCGCCGAAGCGGCCGAAATCGCCGAACGTTGTCTATCCGCGGGAAGAATGGGAGGCATGGGGAAAACAAAAGCAGCCGCCCAGTGCCCTGAGCCCAAAACCAAGGCCAGCCTTGAATTTAGAGTCAATTCTCAGACGATAATCGCCGACAGCGAAATTCTTCCGTGCCGGCAATACACCTTCCCCCCCGGGTGGCCAGTATCGACGAAGCCTCCCCAAGTTGCAGAACCTTAGGGCAAGAACGAATCGACCGCCGCCCATGTTCAAACAGGCCATGCAGAATATGAAGGAGCGGGGCTGAGGCCTCAGCCAAAGCTGTTTCAAAACCTCCGAGCACTCGTCAAACGGAACTTTGCCAGCAATTTCCCTCGCACGTTGTCAGTGCATGAATTGGGAATTCCGAGTCCCCGGCAAAACGCCACTCTCTTCAGGCCACCGAAGACCACTTTCAAAAAGCGTCCGGAGTGCTGCCAGTGGTCACGGAAGTGGTGGCAACACCAGTGGCCACGAAAGCACCGGACCCCCGGCGAATCAAGCTGTACTTGCGGCGGTGACGAAACGAAAACAGCCGCGAAATTCGCGGCTGTTTTCCTCAATATGTCACTCCACCATTAAGGTGCAATGGGCGCTGAGGGACTCGAACCCCCGACCCCCTCGGTGTAAACGAGGTGCTCTAACCAACTGAGCTAAGCGCCCGGTGTCTGGGTTTCAGACAGGCGTAAGTATCGGCGGTTCGGGGGACGTTTTCAAGTCAGCGTGAAAAGTCGTCCTGATTCGTGCCAGTTTTGGTGATTCCGGGCGTCAAAACCTGCCAAATACGCAACAGTTGCTTAATCGGGAGGGGTTTCTCAACGTTTGCGGCAATCGTGGGGTTCTGGCTGAGCAAAGTCCGGCGAATGCTGGGGCCGTCCAGATTCTGTGGTGCCCGCTGAACGTTCTGCCCAGAGTTGGTGGACGTTAGTTCGCTGTGAGACTTGACTTCGAAGAGGCCGAGCGTGTGCAATCTGCATGTTGCAGGCTTTGAATCATTCGGCGGAAATTTCGTGCCCGGTGTCGCAGAGGATCACTTTCGCCTGCAGCTTGCCGTTAAGCCATTTTCAGAACAGCCTTCTGCCAGCCTTCAGTTCATGGGCGGAGATCTTGACATCATGCGAAAAATGATTGTGCTGCTGGAGATGTTGATTGTTGTCTTAACGCACATGAATGTGAGTCTGGCTGGGCCGCCGATTGCCATCGAGATGATTCAACGCGCGGAGCCGGTGAACTTTGAGAAAGAGATTCTGCCGATCCTGCAGAAGAACTGTCTCGCGTGTCACTCGGCCAGCGAGAAGCAGGGCAGTTTGATTCTGGAGTCGGCTCAGGGAATTCTGAAAGGCGGCGATACGGGAGCGGCTGTGGTTCCCGGCAAGGGGCTTGACAGCCTGCTGTTGAAGGTCGCGTCACATCAGATTGAGCCTGTCATGCCGCCGGAAGGAAACGATGTTGCGGCGAGCACCCTGACTCCGCAGGAACTTGGATTGCTTAAACTTTGGATCGATCAGGGAGCGATCGGTTCCGGCGGGATTGATTCCCTGTCACCGAAACAGATGAATCGACTGCCTCGCGGATTTGTCGCCGTGCAGGGGCTCGCGCTGACTCAGGATGGTCAGCATGTGGCCTTCAGTCGAGGCAACCAGATTCTGCTGCATCATGTTCCAACCGGCCAGTTGTTGACTCAGCTGACAGATCCTGCTCTTGCCGATTCAACCGGAGTTGCTCATCGCGATCTTGTGCAGTCGCTGACGTTCAATGTGGACGGAGACTTGCTGGCATCGGGTGGCTTTCGAGAAGTCAAGTTGTGGCGTCGACCGAAAGATGTGCAGAAGCTGAGCATCGCGGCTGGCGTGAATGCTTCGGTGATGGCGATGAGTCCGGATCGAAGTTTGATCGCTGCCAACGGACCGAACAACACGATTCAGATTCGTCGAGCTGCTGATGGAGCCGCCGGACCCGTGATGAATAGTCACACCGATGTTGTCACGTCGCTGCGTTTTACAGACGATGGAAGCACTCTGGTTTCCGGATCTCTGGATCAGTCGATCTGCGTCTGGAACGTTACCGACGGTGCGATGGTGGGGAAGATTGAGACACCGACACCAGTCAATGTTGTTGAGCTTGTCAGAATGGCGGAGCCCACAGAACAGAACCCTCTGCCACAGTTCTGGATTGTCTCAGGCGGTGGTGACAATGTCATGAGGGTTTGGGAAATGCCGGCCGCGACACATCGCTCACCGTCTTCCATCGCAAATCTGGAACGAACCGTCTCGAGTCGCGATACCCGTCTGCTGGCAATGCTCGACAAGGCCGGGAATGTTCGCATCATTTCTGTGCAGCCGACACAGATCAATGTCGTTGAGAAGGACATCGCAGCATGGAAAGTTGAGGGAGGCATCTCCTCACTGGCATTTGTTCGTCGCGCGGGGACTGCGGAACCGAATGCGGACAATCTGAAAGACAGCTACAACGTGCTGATTGGAACTCCGGACGGATCCGTGCAGTTATGGAGTCTGGCTGAGACGAAGTTGCTGAGCGTCTGGAAGGCCGGTAGTTCGCCGATTCGATCGGTGGCCGGCAGCGTGGACGGAACAATGGCCGTCTCCGGCGCGGAGGATGGATCGACGTATCTTTGGAAGATGAATCAGCCAGCTGCAGCGCCTATGGAGACATCCGTTGGAGAAACATTTGAGGTCACAATCACAAGTCCGTCGCGAAAGCAGATCGCGAGTACGGGAGTGAAAGACGGGCAGCCTGCGATCGTGATTCGCAGCACAGAGTCAAACAAGATTACTCATGTTCTGACGGGGCATACCGGCTCAATATTGTCACTGGCTTTTTCCAATGATGATGCTCGACTTGTCACAGGCGGAGATGACCGAACGCTGCGAATCTGGGACCTCCGAAACGCAGCAGCACCTGAGATAAAGAAGATCGAAGGTCTGGCGGCCAATGTCACGACAGTCGGCAGCAACGCAGATGGGAGTCAGGTGCTGGCCGGTTTTGCAGATAACAGCCTGAAGATGTTCAACACGGCTGATGCAACGGTACTAAAGGAGTTTGTAGGACATTCCGGAAGCATTACAGCCTCGGGGTTCTGGAATAATCAGCCTTTTTCGGTCAGTCTTGATTCTACGGTTCGCTTCTGGAATGCGGCTGACGGGGCACAAACTCGCGCATTCAGTCTGCCGGTGCCACCGACGGCTGTTACGGTGTCCAATGATGGGCAGCGGATGGCATTTGGCGGCGCGGATAATCAAGTGCGGATTTATCAGACCGATAACGGCGGAGTACTGCAGACTCTGCAGGGCTTTGCGGCAGCGGCGACATCGCTCAACTTTTCGCCGGACGCTCAGCTGCTGTCAGTCATAAATGCTGATGGCCGCGTCTCCATCTACAATGCCACGACGGGGCGACTTCGTGAAGCGTTTGTTGATCCCAAAGTGAAGTCAGCTGTATTCTCTGCCGATGCTACGGGCATCATTGTCGCACGCGAAGGGGATGGAATGGCCTCAGAGCCGATGCGATTCCTGCAGAATCTGGATGGGAGCACGCAGTCAGTTCGAGGAACTGCGTTTCATCCAAACAATCAGACGGTGTACGTGGCGGTCGCCGATGGCACTCTGCGAGGCCATTCCGTGCAGAATGGTCAAGCCACGTTTTCGACCAATCATGGAGCGGCGATCAATGACCTGGCGATCTCAATGGACGGACAGGTTCTGGCAACGGCCGGTGATAATAATGTGGTCAGACTTTGGAACGCGTCCGGAGCAGCCGTTGCACCTCAGCAACTGGCTGGATTCACCGGGCCGGTTCGGCGAGTTGCCTTCTCAACCGATGCGAAGCAGATTCTTGGGGTCGCCGATGGTGAGAAGCCGACGACGCAACTTCACGATTTGCCGACCGGAACCTTGTTGCAAAGATTTTCGGGTCATACAGGAACTGCGGCGGGATGCGTGTTGCTGCCACCAGTGACGGATGGTGTTTCACAAATTCCAGGGACGATGGCACTCACGGCATCACCAGGCGGAGTTTATCAGTGGCCCGTGACGTCATGGAAACAGATTGCAGGCCACAACGGAGTTATCACATCGCTGGCTCGAGCATCGAAGACAGCTGGTCAGGTGTTTTCGGGAAGTCTCGACAACACGATTCGGCGCTGGAATCTGGACAATGGTCAGGCGATGCAGCAATACAACCATGGCGGAGCGGTCCATGCGATCGCGGTGTCTCCGGACGTCGATCGGATCGCTTCGGCCAGTGATAATCGCACCGCGAAGTTGTTCAACATCAACGGGCAGCAGATCGCGGAGCTCCGCGGTGATATTCGCCGAAAGATCGCCCTGACGAGAGCTCAGCAGATTGAAACGGCCTCGAATGCTCGACTGAACATCGCGAAGCAGCAGGCCGACGCGGCGGAAAAGGATTTGCCGGTGAAAACAACAGCGGAGAAAACACTGGCCGATATGCTGGCCACGGCCACGGCCGATGTGCAGACGAAAAAGACGGCGATGGGAACCACGTTCAATGAAAAGACCGTGGCTGAGAAAGCCGCAATTGATGCCTCGGCGGCTGCAAAGACCGCGTTGACTGCGAAGACGATGGCTGAACAGTCCGCGAAAGATGCTTCGAGCGCAGTGACCGGGATTCAGGCAAGGCTGACACGGTTGACTCAGGCGTCGAACGCCGAGCCGCAGAATGAGAGTCTGAAGCAGAAGGTCGCTGCAGCACAGGCGGAAATGGAAGCGGCCACTACGAAGTCGACTCAAATGGCCGCCGCCGTACAGGCCCCGACGGATGCAGCGACTCAGATGGCAACACTGGCCAATGAAGCCGCGAAGAAGCTGGAGACAGTGCAGAAACCTTACAACGATGCCGTGGCGGCATTGAAGACCGCCGAGGCTGCTCAGAATCTCTTGTCGCAGCAGCAAGCTCTGGCGGCGAAAGAACTGCAGGCGGCCACGGAACTGGTCCCTGTTCGTAAGGAAGCAGTGACTCGCGCGGAAGCGTTATTGGCTGAAGCGAAGGTCGGTGTGGAAGCGGCGAATAAGTCACTGCTGGACTCTGATCTGCCGCAGCGTAGCGTGGCGTTTTCTCCGGATGGTAGTGTGCTCGTCACGGGTGGTGATTTTGGAAGTCTGCATACCTGGGACGGCAAGACAGGCGGTGCGATTGGTTCGTTTGTGGGTCACACAGGTCCGGTGAAGTCTGTGACATTTCTGGATGACCGGACTTTGGCATCGGCATCGGACGATCAGACGATTCGAATCTGGGATGCGAACCCTGGTTGGATCCTGGAGCGGACGATTGGCAGTCAGGACGATTCCACCACGATTGCTCACCGAGTCACCGCGGTGGACTTTAATGCAGATTCGTCACAGATTCTGGTGGCTGGTGGCATTCCTTCACGTCGTGGCGAATTGCAGGTTTTCAACACGGCCGACGGCAGCCGCGTCTTCAGTTTGCCACAGGCCCATGATGATGTGATTTATGCGGCAAGGTTTTCTCCAGACGGCAAACGGATTGCCTCCGGCGGAGCAGACAAGTATCTGAGAACTTTTGATATCGCCACGAGCCAACAAATCCGGCGCTTTGAGGGGCACACCAGTTATGTGCTGGGCGTTGCGTGGAAGCGAGACGGGCAGTTGCTGGCGTCCGCCGGAGCTGACAACACGGTCAAAGTCTGGAATGCCGAGACGGGCGATCAGCAGCGAACGATCGAAACGTTTCGACGTCATGTGACCGCCGTGCAATTCATCGGCGAGACCGACAATATTGTAACCTCATGCGGTGATAAGCAGATGCGAATTCACAATGCTGCAAACGGCGGACAAGTGAGACTGTTTAATACTCCGACATCGTGGCTGCATACCGTCGCAGCAACTCCCGACAATGCCGTTGCAGCGGCGGGTGATGCGATCGGAAATGTTTATCTTTGGAACGGCAACAACGGGCAGCAATTAAGAGTGCTCGGGGTGCAGGCGACCGAGAAGTGAAGTCTGCTCTGGAACTCACGCCTGACGCTATCACAAAGCGACGGCTCGGCAACCAAACACGCGGGGCAAACACACCGCATGCCTCGACTCAACGTCACCGGTCGTGGCAACAAGAGCCGTGGCATTAGCTGGACAGCGCCCTGTTCTCGAAAACCATTGAGAATACAAGCCCGAAGCGCCAGCGAGTGAATGAGTCGCAAAGTGTTCACTCGCTGGCGCTTTTTTACGTTGAGCATTTGCCGCCATCACAACCCGAAACGTAACAGCCTTTTGAATTAATGGGTTCTAACAACCCGAAACGTGCGCGAGCCGCAGGGCTTGCGAACTGAGTCGTCATCTGCTGAAAGGTGGATGGCAATAAACGGAGAGGTCGTCAGAGATGGTGGCCGAAACCTACCCAGGCTGGTCCGTACTG
>JBPOIW010000018.1:0-65979 GCA_052034165.1 Planctomycetota bacterium
CCGTTGGTTACTTCGCCCATCACTTCGAGAACACGATCGATCTCAGTATCTGTTCCGATGGTGATTCGCAAGCCATCAAGCGTTCCACCCTCGGGCAAGGCATCCGGGAATTTCATGTAGCGAACGAGAATCTTGCGGGCCTTGAGCCGTTCGTAAATCTCTTTGTGCTGCCCGGTGGCGTGGGTTGTCCAGAGGAAATTGGCTTCGCTCGGATGGACCAAAAATCCGAAGGCCGGCAGAGCTTTCGCCAGTCGTTCACGAGTTGCGAGGATGCGAGCCCGATTCTGCAGCATCCAGTCCTGATCTTCAAGCGCGGCGGTTGCGGCGGCGATGGCGACGGTATCACAGTTATAGCTGTCCTTGACCTTCTGCATACCACTGATCAGGTCGGGGTGAGCAACCGCGAAACCGAATCGAATCCCTGCCAGACTGTAGGACTTGCTGAACGTCCGTGTGACGATCATGCGGTTGTCGAACAGGTCGTTTCGAAGCAATTCGCCCTGATGCGGCTTCTGGCAAAAATCACCGTAGGCTTCGTCGAGAACCAACACCCCCTGCTCAGGCAGAAGTTGAGCCAGTTGTTCGGCCGACCACAATGTTCCCGTCGGGGAATTTGGATTGGGAACGTAGAAGATGCGAATCTTCTTTCGTAATTCGGCCGCTTCTGCAGCGTTCCATTGCCATTGCGAATTCAGACGCAAACGCACAACTCGACTGCCCTGAATCTGAGCCAGTGATTCGTACAGCACATAACTTGGATAGGGATATGCGATGGACTGATCGGCATCACAGAACGATCGAGTAATGATCGTTAGATTCTCGTCGCTGCCGTTGGCCGGAAGAATCCAGTCCGGATCCACATTGAACAACTTCGCCGCAACCTTTCGAAAACCTGTCGCGCTGGGATCGGGATAGACGTTCAGGCGACCTTCTGCTGCGCGACGAATGGCATCAACGACTCGCGGTGAAGGCGGATAAGGATTCTCATTCGTATTCAGCTTAACCCAGCCGCCTTCCTGAGGCTGCTCACCAGGAGCGTAGCCTGCCATACGATCAATAGCCGGGCGAAAGACGGAGGTCATAACGAAAATCGATCCTGAAGAATTCTGAATAGAAAACGGCCCGGCGCCTTCGCCGGGCCATCAACTTGTAGGTTGGACATTCTTGTCCGACCCATTTCAAATGGCAGCGAGATGGTGTGCCTGCGCTCCGCTGGTCACACCCTGCAAAACACTCATCTCCAACAAATGCACGGCATTTAATTGTAGGTTGGTGGTTCGCGTCCGACACATTTCGACGGGCAAGAATGCCCGTCCTACAGCAAAGCTGCGTGGATTGTCGGACGTTTCACGATGTCTTACAACAGTCTCGCCCGGGAATTCGCAAACGCCTGAAATTCGCCATCGCAAAGCCCAGACAAACGGGCACGATCACTGGTTCGGAGCTGTGCCCATGAACGTATCGGAAAATTTGACGCGACGAAATTGGCTGGCGGCGTCTGCAGCCATAGCCGGTGGTTTCGCGTTTTCTGACGGCACTTTTGCGGCAAATTCGCATGCCGATCAGACTGAGAACTCCGAGTGGCCGCCGCTGGGGAATCGTCCTCCAAAGCTGGTCGCTGGAATTCTGACGACCTACTTCAAGGGATCTCATTCCGATGTTTTGATTGGTCGTCTTCTGGAAGGCTGGAAGATCGATGGTGGCGTTGGCCCGGCGCTGAAATTGAGTTCTCTGTACATCGATCAGACGGTCAAGACAGAGTTCGGCCGTGAGCTGGCGAAGAAGTACAACATCCCGATCTTCGAAAAGATTGAGGGAGCGGTCACCGTTGGGACAAACGGAATTCCGATCGACGGCGTTTTGAGCATCGGCGAGCACGGCGATTATCCTCGCAACGAGCTTGGACAGGACCTTTATCCGCGGAAAAAATTCTTCGAGGAGATCACGGACACGTTTCAGAAGTACGGCAAGGTTGTTCCGGTCTTCAATGACAAACATCTCGGCCCGAGTTGGGAAGACACGCTGTGGATGTATCAACGATCCAGGGAGATGAAGGTTCCGTTTATGGCCGGGTCGTCTCTCGTCGTGGGATATCGCAATCCCGACATGACGGTGCCGATGGGCTGTGAAATGGAATCGGCTTTTGCCATCGGCTACGCAGAGCTCGACCGATACGGCATCCATACGCTCGAGTTTCTGCAGTGTATGGTTGAACGTCGAAAGGGTGGAGAAGTTGGCGTCAAGGCTGTCCAGTGTCTCAGCGGCAAAGCCATTTGGGAGGCTGTCGACAACGGAACCATCAACACTTCGCTAATCGATGCTGTAGCAGCGGTTTCTCTGAAAGCCGACGGAGTCGATGTTCGTTCCGCGAACAGCCCAAACGATCACCTGTTTTTGGTCGAGTACTGCGACGGATTCGTGGGTGCGGCTTTAATGACTCGAGGTTTTGCCAGCAGTATTAGTGCTGGAGTCAAGATTCGAGGTGTTGAACAACCGCTGGCGGCGAGAGCGGAAGAACGAACGGTGCCTCGCCACCCGCATTTTGGTTTCTTACTGCACGCGGTTGAACGCATGATCCACTCCGGAAAACCGACCTATCCTGTGGAACGAACGGTTCTGACCAGCGGCATTCTGGACCGGGTTTTGAACTCCAAAGCTCAGGGCGGTGTTCGTCTGGAAACACCAGAACTGGCGATCGCCTATGCACCCAGTTCCTATCCGCACGCTCCAAATCCTCCCCTGCCACTTTGAGATGCCGGGAAACACATTTGCGGGCTCTCGGTCGTATCACAGTGAATCTTCAGCTCGATTTCGTTCATTCTCACGATCGCTGCCGTAAGCCTTTCCGGTAATGCCGCTGGTAAGGAGTCATGGTCGCGGATCTACGGGTTTTAGCCGTCGTGCGGAAAAGTCCATCCTGCCAGTTGCAATGAGTCGCCGAATCTGGACATTGAACAATCATCGTTCCTCCGGCGCTTCTCAGGTGCGGCCGGCTGTGTTTCAGGTCAACCGATTCACTGCAGTGAGCTATGCCCAACGGCCTAAAATCGTCCAGCGAACTGAAGATCCGGCAAAAGCTCGGAAAATACCGCATTGAGCGTCGTTTGGGCGCGGGCGGATTCGCCGCTGTTTATCAGGCGATGGATACAGTGCAGGGGATTCGAGTCGCGATCAAGGTGCCTCACGCTCAATACACGACTGACGCTGTCCTGACAGAGTTTCGCAAGGAAATTCGAACCACAGCCCCGCTTGAGCACGACAATATTCTGCCGATCAAAGACGCCAGCATCATCGAAAACCGGCTGGTCGTGGTGTTTCCGCTGGGTGATGAAACTCTGCAGCAGAGAATGATGCGGCGGATTTGCCTGGAAACCGCCTTTGAGATCACGGAACAGATTCTGCGAGCCACCGCGCTGGCTCATTCTCATCATGTCATTCACTGTGACATCAAGCCCGAAAACGTCATTGTGTTTGCCGGAAATCGTATTCGTCTGGCAGACTTCGGAATCGCGAAAGTGTCGCAGAAAACCGTTCAGGGTGGCGGCACCGGAACCGTCGGCTATATGGCTCCGGAACAAGCCATGGGTAAGCCATCGTTCCGGTCCGACGTGTTTTCAATCGGTTTGATTGTCTGGCGTTTGCTTTCCGGTCAGTGGCCGGAGTGGCCTTTCGAGTGGCCGGCGGCCGGTTATTCGAAGTTGCGTGGTCGGATTCATCCCGAATTCATTGACTTTATGCGTCGGGCCATCGAAATCAATCCACGACATCGTTACCGGGATGCTCAGCAGATGCTGGCGATTTTTTTGAAGCTGAAGAATCGCACACTGCGCCACGCGAAATCGCGTCGTCGAGCATCTGCTTGAGTAACCCGGGCAAAGCGAAAATCTGGGCATTGCACGCTGCACGAGCAAGGCTTTGCATGGTAAAAAGCCACTTCTGTGCAGGTCTCATGGAACGCCAACCAATCGTCAGGACATATTGACTATGGTTTTGATTGCTGACTGGAAGAAGTCTACCTTCGACCCAACGAAAGACATTGAAGTCGACAAGATTTTCAAACTGGCCATTAAGCATAAGTGCTCGGATATTCACCTTCAGGTTGGCCGTCCACCTGTGTTTCGAATTCGCGGTGGATTACGCGATCTCGAAATGGCCCCCATCACCGAAAGCCAGATGATTGAGCTGACCTTTCCTATGATGGACCAGCGAAATCTGGACATCTTTCATAAGAACGGCGGGGCCGACTTTTCGAAAGTGATTTCGATCGAAGGCGACCCATGGCGTTTCCGAGTCAACTTGTTTACTCAGATGGGCAAAGTCGGGATGGTGGCTCGAAAGATTGAGCGATCCATTCCCCCGTTTGAAGGTCTATACCTTCCGCCCCAGATGGTCGATCACTGCAAGTATGACCAGGGGATGGTGTTATTGGCGGGTGTGACGGGTTCCGGAAAAAGTACGACGATCGCGTCGATGCTGGACTGGATTAACCGCAATATGAACAAGCACATCCTGACAATTGAAGACCCCATCGAATTCATCTACACGTCAGACAAATGCTTGATCAATCAGCGGGAGATTGGACAGGACGTCATTGACTTCCACATCGCCATGAAACATGCGGTCCGTGAAGACCCCGATATTATGCTCGTGGGTGAGTTGCGCGACCGTGAAACTTTCGAAACAGCGATTCACGCCGCGGAAACTGGTCACCTTGTTTTTGGAACAATTCACGCTCCCGGAGCGCCTGGGTGCATCTCGCGTATTCTGGACTTGTTCCCGTTCGATATGCACAAGGCGATTCGCGCCAGTATGGCGATGAATATGAAGTGTATCGTCGGTCAGAAATTGCTGAAGACCATTGTCGACAAGCCGCCTCGAGTGCCCATCGTTGAAATCATGACCTTCAATCCCACCGTGCGCAAGCTGGTGATGGAGGAAATGGACGAGAAGCTGTTCGCGGCGATTCGTATCGGCAAGTCCGAAGGAATGCAGTTGTTTAACGACAGTCTGTATGACTTCGTCACGCGGGAATTCGTCAGCCGGGAAGCGGCGTTTGAAATTTCGCCGAACATCGAAGAATTGAAGATGAAACTTAAGGGGATCGAAGTGAAGGGCTCAGCAATTCTTTGACGGGCGTCCTTCTTTCAAGCCTCAATCCCAGTCTGTACCGATTACCTGAGCGTCGATCATGGATTTCTTACAGCTCACCGGAAAAACGATTCTGATCGTAGGTGTTGCCAATCGCAAAAGCGTGGCGTGGCACACAGCAAAAGTGCTGCAGGAAAACGGCGCGAAGCTGATCTTTTCCGTTCGCAGTGAAGCGCGAGCGGAATCGGTTCGGAAGCTATTTCCCGATTCGTCAGTTTTTGTGTGTGACGTCGAGCATCAGGACCAGATTGATACGCTAAAAACATCCGTCACAGCAGCGGCGCCGGTGCTGCATGGGATCGTGCATTCCGTTGCCTTTGCTGACTTTTCCGCGGGGTGGCTGCCGTTTCATCAAACTCCAAGGCCCGCGTTTCTGCAGGCGATTAATATCTCCTGTTATTCGCTGATTGCATTGGCGGAGGCATTTCGAGAAACGTTGGATCCGGAATCAGGCAGTGTTGTCACAATCTCCATTTCGACAACTCGGATGGCTGCCGAGAACTACGGCTACATGGCTCCCGTGAAGGCGGCTCTGGATTCTTCACTGTGCTTTTTGGCGAAGTCGTTTTCTCAATTCTCCCGAGTCCGCTTCAATGCGGTTTGTCCCGGGTTGCTCAAAACATCAGCGTCCGCTGGCATCCCTGGCTACGTTGACAGTTACCTGTTTGCGGAAAAAGCGACATTGCGAAAACAGGCTGTGCAGACGGAAGAAGTCGCTTCCACAGTCGCGTTTCTGCTGAGCCCTCGTTCGTCCGGAATCAATGCGCAGGGACTTGTGATCGATGCTGGCATGGGCGTCAATTACTTCGACAAGGCGTTAGTGAGCCCGTAAGACACTCGCCTGACATCTCGTTTGGATCATCGAACTTGGCACTAGCGCCTTTGGCTTGCCAACAAAGCAAACGGATCATTTTCTAACTGACTTGCACAAGATTAGACTGTCCCACATTGTGGAACGGCAGCACAGTCCAGCGAGGTCAGAATTCATGTCTCCCCCGACAATTCAGCGTTTGTTTGTCGCCGAGTTTTTCGGCACGTTTCTCCTGGTTTTTTTCGGGTGCGGGGCCGTTCATGCCGCTGTGCTTACGGGCGCACAGAGTGGGCTGTGGCAGGTTGCGATTGTCTGGGGCGTCGCCATCATGCTGGCGATTTACGCGGTTGGCTCGATCAGTGGTGCCCATATCAATCCGGCAATGACGATCGCCAGCATGGTTTGGCGTGATTTTCCAAAATCGCGAGTTCTGCCCTATATCGTGGCGCAGATTGCGGGAGCGATCGTCGCGGCCGCCTGTCTGTTCATTCTCTTTGAGCCGCACATTGCGGCCAAGGAAGCTGCCAAAGGAGTGACTCGCGGGAAGCCGGGCAGCGAGATCACGGCGATGTGTTATGGAGAGTACTATCCGGCACCAGGATCACTGGGCGACGGTGACGGTCCTTATTCGCCGGCGGACCATGCGGCCTTGAAATCAAAGATGTCGCAGGGGCGAGCCTTTGTCGCCGAAGTGCTGGGAACGATGATTCTGGCCTTCGTTGTGTTCGCATTGACCGATGCACGAAACACAGGATCACCGCTCAGCGGAAACGCGCCGATCTTTATTGGCCTGACCGTGAGCGCACTGATCTCTGTCCTCGCGCCGTTAACTCAGGCGTGCTTTAATCCAGCTCGAGATTTCGGTCCGCGGCTCTTTGCATGCATCGCCGGCTGGGGTTCCATTGCGCTGCCGGGTTTCAGAGATCTCGGCTGGCTGACCGTTTACATCATCGCCCCGATTGTTGGTGCGGTGCTTGGGGGCGGACTCTACGATGTTGCCATCCGTCCGGGACATGCGGTTCATGACGGGAAGAAGAACAAATAAGAATGCTGCGAACGATGTCAGAAGGATGCATCGCGAGGATCTGCCGTGCGCAGTTTTCGGCAGATGTCCGTATCTGAGAGACACCACAATGTGTCTTTGGATGTTTCGCAGCCTAATAAATACGAATCTGATTCCTTTGATGTCCAGCGCACAACTGCTTCGACGGACCGATGCTGCTGCGACGGCAATTGACTGCGGACGCTATACCATTCGAAAACGATGCGATCTCCGATTTGATACTCTGTGGATGTCTGAAGAAGCATCCCGCTGCGTGAATAGTTGATCGTTTTCGCAGTCAACTTTTTGCCATCTTTCAACGAAACAACTTTCCCCGCGAGTCTGCATGGAAATCGCACACTGGATCGCATTGAACTGGATGAGGCGATAACAAGTTCCGGAGGCACCGGCGCGGTTAAGGCGATTCCTGCTTCGTTGAGTTTTCGATTGGCAAAAGTCCAGTGAACGACTCCACGCCACTTTTTCACTTCCGCAGGAAAGCCGGTTGCCAATTCAAACTCGACGGCCTCTGAAATCGATAGTGGCGATTCCGAAGCGATGCGCAGATCAAATCGCCCGGTTTCCATAACAAAGACTTCCTGCCGCCCTCGTCCTCGCTGCAATGTCAGCATGCGATGAGGACTTGATCTCCCGGAAATGCGATCTCGCGGTGCGATGAGAGACGATGAACTCATAGTGCTTGCTTCGAGGGAGGAAACAACGGTGTCTATTTTACGAGGCGATACGAGGTGCCCGATGACGACATCGAAACTGCCAGAGCGATCGACAACCTGTATTCGTGATTGCATCGTCTACTGCTGAGTGGCACTTCAGCATCGCATCCAGACGACGCCCCGATGAGCATCCTTGAGTCAAAATTCGGAATCCCCCCATAGGCACTACCGTTTCAGACGCTTCAATTCATGCAAATGTTGGAACGGGCCTGGTAATATTCCCCATCAGCTGAACGTGCCGAGCGTTCCCGGGGAGCTTTTGCTGAGTATGGCGGGCGACAACTCAATGCGACTTTGTTCGGACTGCAGCAGGCAGCTCTCTCGTACCGTAGCCCTGAGAGTTGACGACAAAGCGGGCAAAACAAACACGGTGTCTGCCCGCTGAATAATGAAGCAGGGCAGGCGTAATGGGCTAAAACCTGCAGACAGCTTTACGCGAATGAACGGTGTGCATAACGCAGGCTGTATCAGAATGCTTTACCGGAACGCAGAGTATTGGTTCGCCCTGCAGTCGGTGACTGAAGCAGTTTCACGATATCCACGGACGCCAATGGCCATAAAGCTTTCTCAGGTGTGTCGCAGCCAATCAGTGACATACCGCCGACATGCGATATCCAGCGGATCGATGCTGTCATTTCCCTGCCGCTGGCACTTTCTGTTCGGCCGACCCACGAGTTCCACTCAAATCGCAATTCCTGACCGGCCTCAAATCTCTCCGTCGACTGCAAACACATGCCTGAACGTGAATAATTGATCGCAGTAGCAGGTTTAAGCATCTTGTCCTGAACCAGTCCCAGCATTCCAGCGACCTTGCATGGGTACCGAATATCGTTACGCAATGAGCCCCGTGAGGCCACGATCAATTCCGGAGGAACTGGTGCTGTAACCGCAACGCCAATTTCTGAATTCACACGGTGGGACATGGACCAGTGTACGGCACCGGTGACGACCTTCGTTTCAACGGGAAAGCCTGTCGAAACGGAAAACTCCACGGTTTCGCCAGCCGGGATCGGACGCTCCAAAGAAAGATGAAGATCGTGTTTCGCGGACTCGATAATGTAGGCCGACTGAACATCTCGCCCCCATCGTAAAGTCATTACTCGCTCAGGACTGACTCGACCCGAAACCCCGTTAAGAATTCGAGTCATGGAAAAGATCGCCAAGGATTTGCTCCCGAGAATCGACAAGGACTCCTGCATGTCTGCCATTGATGCTGCGATATGATCGCTCATGGTTCTGACGGAATTGCTTCGCAACTGCCTGGATTCGGCATGTCCCCACAGGGTGAGATCATATGTACATGCATGCGATTCCGCACCCTTTCTACGGGGCAGAAGTAACGTTGACATGTCACCACGCTTCGAACTTCCCACGATATGGCGTGTGCGGCAGGCTGAAATCGGCTGGAGGCCAACCCATCAATAACGAACACAGCGACTCACGCGATGGCTCAAACAGAAATGGCGGGAGTCTGTCCTTCTGACAACCATCAGGCATCTGCTTCGGTATGATTGTGCCATGAAGGATTCAACAACAGTCTTCCGAGACTTCTTTCGCGGCAGCATCACTCGTGTTATTCGAGTTCGGTCAACCGCTTCACTAAGATCGTGGCATAGCTGCCTCGAGGCAACTCAAACGACAACGTGAGCTTACTTCGCTGCGGATGCAGCTCATCGTCTGTCGTCTGGCACTGAAGTCCGGCTGGACGAATCAACGCGCGACGAAGGCCTTTGGAGAAGAAACTGTCGCGCGGATACTTCACGCGAATCTCACGCAATTCGATTTGCTCCTCTTTCAGCACATCGTCAAGCAGATCTCCAATCAGTCCTTCCGGGCGTTCGATTCTCGCACAGGGCAGCGGAAGTTCGGTCTGAAGTAATGTTTCGATCTGCTGACTGCCGGGGTTCATGGGAAACACGCAGGGACCGCTCAGCAGGTCGAACGTCTGCAGCGAACCGGAATCACAGACAGCTTGCTGAAATCTGGTCAATAAGCGATTCCACAAGGCCGACTGAAATGCCGACAGATAAAGTCCTCGCAGGTCCACACTGATCCGCGCCAGCGCGCCGCGGTAGTCCGGATCTTTGCCAACCTTC
The DNA here is from genome assembly GCA_052034165.1 of Planctomycetota bacterium. Taxonomy (GTDB): domain Bacteria; phylum Planctomycetota; class Planctomycetia; order Planctomycetales; family Planctomycetaceae; genus SXXK01. The sequence goes on from JBPOIW010000018.1 coordinate 9,832, forward strand.
ACCTTGTCCGACATGTACGTCACGATGCTGCGACGCGAAGAGCGATCCAGACGCTGCTGACATTCAGGCCATTGGCCCCACAGTTCGCGCAGCAGAGCTTTCTGTTGCTTCTCTGACGACGGATCGTTGACATGAGGATCCGCCAGAGCCAGCCAGAGTGCTCGTTCCCAGTTTCCGAGGCACCAGGCACGCGCGATCCATTCTCCGGACACGCCGAGCGAACCAAAACGCTGATCGTCGAAGTAGTTGGGCAGCCCCGTCGTTTGCACTTGAGCAATCGCTGTTTCGGCTCGTTGGATTTCGTCCGCCGTCATATCGCGGAGCACCAGTTGGAACCGGTTGCCATCCTGATCGGCTGGCGTGAACGGGGCTCGAACCTGCCCAAGATATTCCAGCTCAAATGAGTTCTGTCGCAATGACTTACGAGGACCATTATGAATGGTCAGGTGCTGCACCGTGACGGCATGACGGTCCTTGAGCCCGCCATAACTGATGCGTTTGCGGTGCATCTTCCACTTTTCGACAATCGCGTTCACCGCTTCGGGAGTACCGATCGATGTCTTGGTCAGTCGATAGAAAGCAAACGGCCCACCGTCCGGACAAATCTGCGTGAGTTCTTCAACCTGAAAGTCCTCAGGCAGCCGACGAAGTTTCATGGGTGTGACTTCGTGCTGCTGGCGGCATCAGATTTCTTGGGAAGGAAACCAAATCCCAGGCAGGCAGCCATCGAGATCCAGAAGATCCAGAATTCAGGACGCGTATAACTGTGGAAGTCAACTCGATGCGGGTGCGTCTCGGAATTCAAACCCCAGTCGGCCAGCAGTTTCAGCCCGATCACGATCACAAGAAGATAGGCCGATGTTTCAAAGCGTGGGAATTTCTCCAGCAGCTTGATAAACATCACGGCCGCAACTCGCATCAACATCAGACCAATGAAGCCGCCCGCAACGACAACCCACAATTTAGGGTTGGTCGAATCCGGTGGCAGATCTTTAGGAACTGCCGGAATGAATGCCATTGCGGCCAGAATGGAATCCACTGCGAAGGCGATGTCTGTGAGTTCGATGACGGCGACCGCCATCCAAAAACTCTTGCCCGCTCGGAGTTCTTCTTCCGGTATTGGTACAGGAACACGTTCCTGAATTTCGACCATCTCCTGAGCATCCGTAAGGGCCGCGCCGGTGACCGAGTCACGCAGTTCAGGTTCGCCCTGTGAGTCAACGCCCACCGTCTGTTCAGCCTCTTCTTTCGATTCGAAGAAGAGATGCTTCACCGCGATGTAGACGAGATATCCGCCTCCCAGCAGTTTGACAATTCGCCATTTCAGCAAATAGCTGACTGACGCAATCGAGATGACTCGAAAAACGAACGCACCGACTAAACCATAAGTCAAAGCGCGTTTCTGCAGGTGCTTGGGAACTCGCTTGGCCAGCAGCCCCAGCACCAGGGCGTTGTCGATCGACAGGACGCCTTCCAGCAGGACGAGCATTGCAATGACAACGAGATCCGGCGTGCCAAAGGTCTGTCCCCAGAATCCAAGCGACACGTCAGCGAATACAATTGGCAGGGACATTCAAACAGGTTTCCGCAGATGGCAGGAGAAAAGTCAGTCGCGGCACTGGAAAAGCAGCGATTCAACGATGTTAATCACGATTCTCGATGAATACCAATTCGCCGATTCGCGAATACCGGCTTTCTCGCGAACCCCTGTAACGATTTTGGGGTGATTTCAGATCATATGAAACTGAAGCTCGCAGAACTTTTGACCAAAACTGAGACAACCGGTCCTGTTCGACGCAAACCAGGGCTTCGTTTGGGACATTGGGATGCGGCGTTCTTGAACGGCGGGGAATTGCTGTTACCCTGCTCCAAATTTTGCGCGCGCTTTTTGCGCCACAAGCTGATCGCCGTCCGCTTCGCTGTTTTCGGAAGACATCGCAGGTTTGAAATTAGGGCCCCCTTTTTCAAACGCGATCGTTAAAAGCCCGAGTCAACCTGCGAAAACGATACGCGCGGGCAGAGCAAAATTGACAATAGAAAAAGACAGGCCGATCCGGTTCGCAGGGACCCGGTCGTCTGTAGATTCCTCAGAGAATTTCGCCACTGGAAGGACACTGCAAAGTGCCACGTCGAAACGACATCAAGAAGATTCTGATCATTGGTTCCGGTCCGATCGTGATTGGTCAGGCTTGCGAGTTCGATTATTCGGGAACTCAGGCCTGCAAAGCTCTTCGCGAGGACGGATATGAAGTCGTTCTGGTGAATTCCAATCCGGCTACCATCATGACGGATCCGGGTACTGCTGACCGCACGTATATCGAACCGATCACGTGGCAGTATGTCGAAGAAATCATTCGCAAGGAACGCCCCGACGCATTGCTCCCCACGCTAGGTGGACAAACGGGCCTGAATACCGCAATGGACCTCGTCCGCAACGGTGTGCTGGAAAAATACGGCGTCGAAATGATCGGTGCCAAAGAAGAAGTCATTAAACGCGCCGAAGAACGAGACACCTTCAAGCAGATCATGCTCAGCATCGGCCTTGATGTTCCGCGCAGCTTCACCGTCCACACAATGGAAGAAGCTCGCGAAGCCGTCAAAGACATCGGCCTTCCGATCATTATTCGTGCCAGCTTCACACTGGGCGGAACCGGCGGCGGGATTGCTTACAACATCGAAGAGTTTGAAGACAAGGTTCGTCGCGGTCTCGCTCTGTCACCCATCAATGAAGTGCTTCTGGAGGAATCCATTCTCGGCTGGAAAGAGTACGAGATGGAAGTGATGCGTGACAACGCGGACAACGTCGTCATCATCTGCGCGATTGAAAACTTCGATCCGATGGGAGTTCACACGGGTGACTCCATCACGGTCGCTCCGGCTCAAACTCTGACCGACAAAGAGTATCAGCGGATGCGAGATGCCACGATCGCGGTCATGCGTGCGATCGGCGTCGAAACGGGCGGCTCGAATGTTCAATTCGCGATTAACCCCGATACCGGTCGAATGACCGTGATCGAAATGAATCCTCGCGTCAGCCGCTCTTCAGCTCTGGCGTCAAAGGCAACCGGGTTTCCGATCGCGAAGATCGCGGCCAAACTGGCTGTGGGGTATCGACTGGATGAAATTCCCAACGATATTACTCGCGAAACACTGGCCTGCTTTGAACCGACGATCGACTATGTCGTCACGAAAATTCCTCGCTGGACGTTCGAGAAGTTCCCCGAAGCGGATCCGACTCTGACCGTTCAGATGAAGTCAGTTGGCGAAACGATGGCCATCGGACGAACATTCCGCGAATCTCTGCAGAAGGCTTTGCGAGGTCTGGAAATTGGTCACTTCGGTTTGGGCGGTGGCAAGAAGGATTTGTGGGGAACTATCAACCAGCCAACGAAGGACGAGATTCAGAGTAAGCTGGCGATTCCAAACGCGGAACGCATTTTCTATCTCAGATATGCTCTGAAATTCGGGATGTCTGTCGAACAGATCCACAGCATCACAGATATTGATCCCTGGTTCCTGCGGAATCTGCAGCAGATCGTCATGCTGGAAAGTGAGATTCGAAATCTCAGTCGGCTCGAAGACGCCTCCGTAGATCTTATGCGTCGCGCCAAAGAAAACGGCTTCTCCGATGCGCAGTTGGCGTACTGGTGGGACTGCTCCCAAATGGAAGTTCGTGACCGTCGTAAGAGCATGGGGATTGTAGCCACATTCAAGCAGGTTGATACTTGCGCGGCCGAGTTCGAAGCGTACACGCCGTATTACTATTCGACCTATGAGCAGGAAGATGAAACTCCGGCGAAGACTCCCGGCAAGAAACGCATCATGATTCTGGGCGGTGGCCCGAATCGTATTGGTCAGGGGATCGAATTCGACTACTGCTGCTGTCAGGCTTCGTTTGCTCTGGAAGATCTGGGCATCGAAAGCATCATGGTCAACTCGAACCCGGAAACTGTTTCGACCGACTATGACACGTCTGACTACCTGTTCTTCGAACCGCTCACGATTGAAGATGTTCTGAATATCTGCGATCGCATGCAGCTGGACGGAGTGATTGTTCAATTCGGCGGTCAGACTCCTCTGAATCTGGCGCGCGGTCTGGAAGCGGCCGGTATTAATATCATCGGCACCAGCCCTGACAGCATCGACGCGGCGGAAGATCGCGGTCGCTTTCAGGTCATTCTCGACAAGCTCGGCCTGCATCAGCCGCCTAACGGGATTGCCACGAACATCGAAGGCGCACGTGCAGCAGCAACTCGGATCGGCTATCCGATTCTGGTTCGCCCCAGCTATGTGCTTGGTGGGCGTGCGATGGTGATTTGTTACGACCAACAGACGCTGGAATCGTACATGACGGAAGCTGTCGATGTGTCACCGGATAAGCCGGTTCTGATCGACAAGTTTCTGGAAGACGCGATCGAAGTGGACGTCGATGCGATTTCGGACGGAGAAATCACTGTCATCGGCGGAGTCATGGAACACATCGAAGAAGCCGGAGTTCATTCGGGCGACTCCGCCTGTGCTCTTCCGCCGTACTCGCTGCCGAAGGAAGTTGTTGACGAAATTCGAGCAGCAACGGTCGCTCTGGCCGGTGCGTTGCAGGTTCGCGGACTGATGAATATTCAGTTCGCCGTAAAACTGGACGGCGAAAACGGCAGTGCCACCGTTTACGTTCTGGAAGTGAATCCTCGCGCCAGCCGAACGTCACCGTTCGTGTCGAAGGCGATCGGTCACTCCCTGGCCAAGATTGCCGCCAAGGTGATGGTCGGGGTCTCTTTGAAGGAACAGGGATTCACCAAAGAGATCGTGCCGAAGTACACGTCAGTCAAAGAAAGCGTGTTTCCGTTCAATCGCTTTACGGGCGTGGACATTGTGCTCGGGCCGGAAATGCGATCGACTGGAGAAGTCATGGGCATCGATGCCGACTTCGCTCTGGCCTTTGCCAAAGCGCAGCTCGCGGCGGGTTCTCGGTTGCCGATGAAGGGTAAAGTCTTCATCAGCATGGCCGCCAGCCATAAGCTTCGCATGATCGAGCCAGCTCGCCGGCTGAAAAAGCTCGGCTTTCAAATCGTTTGCACGAGCGGAACAGCTCGAGTCTTTCAGGAAGCGGGCATTGACGTGGAAGTCGTCCGCAAGGTTCAGGAAGGGCGACCAAATCTGCTGGACCTGATGGCGAACGGCGAGATCCATTTGATCTTCAACACACCAAGCGGCAAGGGTGCTCGCACGGACGAAGGCAAGATTCGAGCGGCCTCGGTGACCTACGGAGTTCCCTGCGTCACAACAATGCCGGGCTGTTCTGCTGTCGTGGATGCTCTGGAAGCCCTCCGTGACCAGCCAAATCCAAGCGTCAAAGCGATTCAGGACTGGGTCAAGGAAAGCTGAGGTAGCGGCTGGCTCCGTGCGTCCAAGCGTAACGGCGTGAGCCGTCCGGTGAGTTAAAAAACTTTATTCCATCGGACGATCCGTGCCTATTCGTCTATTCAACCGCCATCACCGTGGATGCGATTGTCCCACAGCGATTCTTCGGGATTCGCTGCGGAGCAGCGCTGCAAAGATAGCCTCGTGGCTTTAGCCCGAGGTATTGAGGATCACCAATAGTCCCAAAAGCTCCGGAGGAGCGGCGTATCGAGGCCCGGTTTGGACTGCTGCAGCCCGCTGCAGCTTTCCTATCCACAGCTTGCTGTGGATAGCCGTTCTGAACGGACCAAACTCCAAACCCGTTGTTTGGCAGCAGGCTGCCGAAGTCCAGGTGGGCACAGCTGTGGCACACTGGCTCAATCGGCGGTGCATGGAACCGAGCGTGTCAGAATAACCTGAAACAGTTTCTGACTCATGGTACATGCACCTGTTCAATCTTTTGTCTCTGGTTTCGAGTGTGCCTTGAGCTGCTGAATGCGATCACGAATTCCCACGGCTTCATCCAGTTTGCCGGCCTTGGTGTAGGTGTCCTGAAGAACCTGCAGTTCTCTGATAAGTTGGTGTCGGCGTGCTTTGATTTTGGCATCGGCCTTTTGCTGAATGTCCCGAGCAGCCGCTTCGAATTCCCGAATCCGATCGAGAACTTCACCTGGGAGTGCGGACGCTCCCTGCAGCGAAATGTCGTCAATCGCAAGATTGCTGCGGGTCGTGCAGACAATTTCGATCTCCGCCGATTTCGCTTCCGCCGAGTTCCACTTGACCGTAAACTCGCGCCACGCTCCGGGGGTTCTGCCGCTGCTGACCTTGCCGACAGATTGGCCATTAACGTGGACATCAAGATCAGCGTCTCCAGTCGAGTACCACTGCGCAACCCAGAAACTAAAAAGGTACTCGCTGTCCGGCACCACATTCGCGGTCTGCGCCCAAACGACGAGCTTGCCGTTCCTGCCGCCGTTGACATTAAAGACAAGCATCGAGCCATCGCCGCTGTGGTCGACGAACGAGGCTGCGTCCCGATGAACTTTCAGAGGGTCTTTCGCGATGGCATAGCTTGGCGCATCGAGAACGCTGTTGGACGAATACGGGAGTTGAGATCGGAATCCCATGTTGCCTTGTTCGAAGTCGCCGTTCGTAATGAGTTCGTCAGCGTGAATCGCTGGAACAACAAGGAAACCGAGTAACATCAAGCAACTGAATTTGAGTCCGGAACTCATTGCTAATCCTCCCGAAATCACAGCCCATGTTGTTTGCCCGCCGGGCAAACGCATCACTCTGAGACGGACTTTAGAATTCGTAACCGGTTTCGAGAAGTAACTGCCGGAACTCAATCGCATCTGAGTCGTTGATGCGAAGTACTGAAATCGTAGCCCGGCCTGTTGGGCTGAGCCCGCTCGGGACTGCTCCTTTCCGTTCGAAGTGCTCCGACCAGGCTTGGTTGCGGGAATGAAACAAATGCACGGCAATCTCGGGGGCACCATCAGGATCGATTCCTGCCCCGTTTGGACTGCTGCAGCCCGCTGCAGCTTTCCTGTCCACAGCCTGCTGTGAACAACCTTTCTGAACGGAACGAACTACAAAAAACCGTTGTTTGGCAGCATGCTGCCTGCACGAAAGCGGCAGCAGGCTGCCGCAGTCCAAAAAGGGGCTATCTTCGTCCCTTAACACTCGCCACAACTTCGGCAATCTGGTGTGCCACAGCTTCTGCCACTTTCGGAACCACTGCATTGCCGAATTGGCGATAAGCCTGAGTATCCGAGACGACTTGCTTTCGGACCAGTTCTTCCGGGAAGCCCATCAGTCGACCGGCTTCCAGTGGCATGAGGCGGCGAGGAATCTTGCCTTCGCCGCGCGGGATCAGGATCTCGGAGCCGTCTTTGTAATAGCGAGCACTCAGGGTTCGCGTTATCCCTTTGCGATCAGCCACGCTGCAGCCAAAGCCGTTGCCTTTTTGCTGATGCTTGATCGCGTATTGCTGCAAGTAGTTCCAGAGATGCTCGGTCAGGATGTATTTCTCCGGAACCTTCGATTCCTTTTCAAGCACATCCGACAGCTTCGGGCGTTTGCCTTCCGGTGGGTCAGGAAATCGAAAGGGGATGTTGTCGCCGAACACATCGCGTCGAAACCCCACGATGAAGATTCGTTCCCGGTGCTGAGGTACATAACTGGCGGCATCAATGGTCTTGTCGAAAACCTGATAGCCCAGTTCATTCAGACGATCGGAAATCGTCTTCCACGTGTCACCCTTGTTGTGCGAACGCAGATTCTTGACGTTCTCCAGCAACAGAGCTGACGGACGTTTGGCTTCGATGATATTGGCCAGATGAAAGAACAGAGTTCCCTGAGCTTTGTCGTGAAACCCGTGGGCTCGACCAAGACTGTTCTTCTTTGACACGCCCGCGATCGAAAACGGCTGACAGGGAAACCCGGCGGCCAGCAGATCATGGTCCGGAACGCCTTCGCCCGATGTGTAATGCGTGACGTCTGAAGCAGGCTGCTCACCAAACCAATGCTGATAGGTTTTCTGAGCATACCGGTCGATCTCACACGAGAAGACGCATTCTCCTCCGGCGGATTCCAGTCCCAGACGAAGGCCACCGATTCCGGCGAAAAGATCAATAAAAGTGAACATCAGGGCTTCGATCAGATTGCCGGAACTTCCGGCGTTTCTGCCGGAGCAACTGCTGCTGGAGTTTCTGGAATCGGAGGCACCTCAGCCTTTACCGCCAGCCATGGTGCAATCACAAGAGCGACGACCGAAACCAACTTCAGCAGAATATTCAGCGATGGACCGGAGGTATCCTTGAACGGATCGCCCACGGTATCGCCAACGACCGCCGCAGCGTGAACAGCACTGCCCTTGCCATATTGGACACCGTTGATCGTGACTCCGCCTTCAATCATCTTCTTGGCGTTGTCCCAGGCACCGCCTGCGTTGGACTGGAAGATCGCCAGCATGACTCCGCTGACGGTGACACCAGCCAGAAGTCCACCCAGCATTTCTCCGCCGCCCATGAAACCAACCACCATCGGTCCTGCGATAGCCAGAATTCCCGGGACCAACATTTCTCGCAGAGACGCGCGAGTAGAAATCGCGATACAACGATCGCAGTCAACCTCTTTCATTGCCTGATCGACGACTGACTGATCGGCTGTGGACCATTCTTCCATCGGCACATGTTCCTGCGCTTTGCAGATAGCCAGAGCTTTAGCCAGAATCGGGATGTCTCGGAACTGCCGACGCACTTCTTCAATCATCTTTGTGGCGGCACGTCCCACAGCTCGCATCGCCAGGGCCGAAAACAGAAACGGCATCATGGCTCCGATGAACAATCCACACATCACTCGAGCCTGTGCGACGTCGATCGATTTCAGGCCCGCCGTCGTCATATAAGCACTGAACAGGGCCAGAGCGGTCAGAGCGGCCGAACCAATCGCAAAGCCTTTTCCAATCGCGGCTGTCGTATTGCCAACCGCATCAAGCTGGTCCGTGCGAGCTCGAACATCTTTCGGCAAACCGGCCATTTGAGCAACACCGCCAGCGTTGTCAGCGATTGGTCCGTAAGCATCAACGGCCAGCTGAATCCCTGTGTTGGACAGCATTCCCACAGCGGCGATCGCAATCCCGTAGAGGCCTGCCAATTCATGAGCCCCCAGGATTGCGAAGGCGATTAACAACATCGGAATCGCAGTGGACAACATCCCGACGCCAAGGCCGGCGATCACGTTGGTGGCTGCACCCGTCACAGACTGTTCGACGATGTCGAGCACAGGGCGCCGACCCGATCCGGTGTAATATTCGGTCACGAAGCCAATCAGAATGCCCGCTCCAAGGCCAATCAACGAAGCCCAGAAGACGCCCATTTCTGTGTAGACGAAGCCATCAGCACCTGTCCATGTCGCTGGGAGCATCGCCGTAATAATGAAGTAGCTGGCGACCAACATGGCCGCAGCAGCGATCAGTTCGCCACGATTCAATGCTTTCTGAGGATCTACGTCATCGCCACCGGAAACGAAGAATGTTCCAAAGACGGAAGCCAGAACTCCGGCCGCACTCAGCATCAACGGCAGAAGGACAGCATTCATGCCTTCCGATGTGGAAGTAAACTGGTCGAGCGATGCGAACGTTGCCCCAAGCACCATGGCCCCAATGATAGCTCCCACATAACTTTCAAACAGGTCGGCTCCCATGCCAGCGACGTCACCGACGTTGTCACCTACGTTGTCAGCAATGGTCGCAGGGTTGAGCGGATGATCTTCCGGAATTCCGGCTTCTACTTTTCCGACGAGGTCAGCACCGACGTCAGCGGCTTTCGTGTAAATCCCGCCGCCAAGTCGAGCAAACAAAGCGACCGAAGAGGCTCCAAAAGAGAATCCCGTTAACACGTTAATGACGCGTGTCAACGACCCAACTTCGCTGCCCAGAACCTTGAGATAGACGACAAACAGTCCGCCCAAACCGAAGACGCCCAGCCCAACGACAATCAAGCCCATCACCGATCCGCCGCCAAAAGCAATCATCAGGGCCGGTGCAAGTCCTCGTCGAGCAGCATTGGCGGTTCGTACATTCGCCAGCGTCGCGATTCGCATCCCGAAGAACCCGGCCAACCCGGAAAACAGGGCTCCTGTAATGAACGACAGGGCGACCAGTGGGTGCGAATCTTTCGAGTTGCCCGACAGAAACATCAACCCGGTGGCCACCAGAATGAACCCCAGCATTACTGAGTATTCAGCTTTCAAGAATGCCATCGCGCCCTTACGAATGCGGTCGGCAATTGCCTGCATCTTTTCGTTTCCGGGGTCCTGACTGGCGACCCATCGATAGCGATAGGCACTGAACGCGAGCCCGACGAGGCCGATAACAGGAATGATGTAGACCAGAGAACTCATTCTCGACTCCAGTGAGTTTTTGCAGAACTAGTGGTGGGCTTGAAAAGACGAAGGCAACCGGGAATCGCTGTCGTCTTGGTGCGGGAGGGTGAAGGAATAGTGTTCTGAACAAAAGTTTGCCACTGTGCCACGCAATGTTGCTGAATGTTTTTGCTCGATGGCGACACGTACGCCATTTCTTCCCACCATTGCCTTGACCTGTCTTTCCCAATTTGCTGCCAGAAGCCAGCCCTGCAAGGCTGCAGCGACGAGTGAAACAACAGCCCGCTCGCGGGATATTGGTTGAGTGCATTCTGCGGGCCTTCATTTCACGCCGTTGGCCGCCCAGCCGGAGGCGTCGGCTTTTGCACTGGCCGGCGTCTCCGGCTGGTCGGAAAGCGAGAAAGTCGAATGTCCGCTATCCTGATTCGGCTCACAAACAAGAACACGACACTTGAGACATGGACCTCCGAAGACGACAATACAAATCCCTCCCCAGCCGTTTTCTTCCGTTCGATTCTTCAAGGTCGGCTGACGATGAATCTCTCCTTACAACGACTGCACTTTATGAGTCTCCTGAATCGTCTGCTTAATCAGGGCCGGACAGCCCTCTCGTTATCTTCGAAGCTCGCAGCAATAGTCTTCGTCGCGTCCGCTTGGTCGGCATTCGTTCGGGCGGATGATTCTGAACAGTTCTTTGAATCACAGATTCGACCGCTCCTGATTGAAAAATGTCTGGAATGCCACAACGCCGAAAAACAGTCTGGTGGCCTGCGACTGGACTCCCGCGAGCATATTCTGAAGGGCGGAGATTCTGGTGCGGCGATGATTCCCGGTGAGCCCGCTGCGAGTCGACTCATTCATGCGATTCGCTATGACGGTGATCTGCAAATGCCGCCTGAAAGACCACTCGGCGACGACCAGAAAAAACTGCTGACGCACTGGATTGAACTCGGAGCCCCGTGGCCAGCCGATTCCAAACCGATGTTGTCCGAAAAAGCGGATCTTTCAAAAACTCACTGGGCCTTTCAACCGGTTCAACATTTTGATCCTCCGCAAGTCGTAAACAGCACCGAATTGATCCGCTCTCCTGTCGACTCATTTTTGCTTGCGAAATTAAATGCCGTCGGATTGGAGATGTCCCCCGAGACTGATCGCCGCACATTGATTCGCCGCGTGTCCTATGCGTTAACAGGATTGCCGCCATCCGCTCGGGAGGTTGAACAGTTCGTTGCCGACACTGACCCCCATTCTTACGAGAAACTTGTCGACCGCCTTTTATCCTCCCCGGCGCATGGTGAGCAATGGGCGCGGCACTGGCTGGATGTCGCTCGATATTCTGACACGAAGGGCTATGTTTACGGTCGCGAAGAACGCTTCTGGGTTCATGCGTGGAATTATCGTGACTGGGTGGTGAATGCTCTGAATTCCGATATGCCCTATGATCGGTTTCTATTACTGCAAATTGCAGCTGATCAGGTTCCCGATCGGACCGACAATGATCTGGCGGCCATGGGGTTTTTAACGATTGGGCGACGATTCCAGGGCGTACGTCGCGACATCATCGATGATCGAATCGATGTCGTTTGCCGCGGCACCATGTCGTTAACCGTCGGATGTGCTCGATGTCATGATCATAAGTACGATCCCATCCCAACGGCCGATTATTACTCTCTTTACGGCGTCTTCGACAGTTCGCGCGAAGAGCTTGTCGCGTTGCCTCCAGCAGCAGCCGTCGATGAAACATTCGCCAAGGAGCATGCCGCACGACTGGCCACGATGGAGTCGACTCGCAAAGAACGTCGCACCACCACGGAGGCCCGCATTCGTTCTCGCATCGGCGATTATTTGCAGGCTCAGCTGGAACTGGGAAAGTATCCCGAAGAAGGTTTTGATCAGATCCTGGCCGTCACGGATCTGCTTCCTTCATTCGTTCATCGCTGGCGCGATTATCTACGGGACACAGAAAAGTCCGGAGACCCTGTCTTTGCGGCATGGCATGCGTATCGACGAATTCCGGCGGAAGAGTTTGCCCAACGAGCCGCCGCCGAAACGACCACTCTGAACCAGCTGGATGCCAGTCGTTTGAATCCTCGAGTTGCCGCGGCGTTCTCATCGCCGCCGGGAACTTTCGCCGAAGTCGTGCAGCGTTACGCCACTCTCTTTCAGCAGTGTGAGGCGCAGTGGCAAGCGGAACTCAGTGCAGCCAAAGCAGCCAATCAACCTCTTCCTGAGCGATTCGCTGATCCGGCCGATGAACAATTGCGAGAGGTGTTGTACGCCCCGGGTCGGCCGTGTTCGGTTCCTGACGAACCAATCGTCAGCACCGAGTATGATTTTGATTCCGGCACCTGCAATGAATTGTGGAAGTTGCAGGTTGAGATGGATCGAGCGATTCTGAACGCGGCTTCTCAACCACGCTTTGCCGTCACGATGCGCGATCGAGATTTTCCGGTGAATCCACGAGTCTTTAAACGTGGCAACCCGGCGAATAAAGGCGAAGATGTTCCGCGTCAGTTTTTGAAGCTGCTTAGCGGATCAGATCGAAAACCGTTTGAACACGGCAGCGGCCGACTCGAGCTCGCGCAGGCGATTATTGATCCCGCCAATCCGCTCACCGCGCGAGTCATCGTGAATCGAGTCTGGGCGCATCACTTCGGAACGGGGCTGGTTGCGACGCCGGGAGATTTTGGGGTCCGCGCGGATCCGCCTTCTCATCCGGAATTGCTGGACTGGCTGACAGAGAAGTTTATCGCTGATGGATGGAGCCTGAAGAAGCTGCATCGTCTGATCGTGACTTCCGCCGCGTTTCGTCAAAGCTCTTTCGGACCCACGGCTCCAACTCAGTTGACCAAGGCATTGACCGTCGATCCGTCCAATCGTCTGCTCTGGCGCATGAATGCTCATCGTCTTTCCTTCGAAGAGATGCGAGACTCCATGCTGGCAACCTCCGGTGACCTGGATGCTCGCCAGGGAGGCAAGCCGACCGAGTTATTCAAGCCGCCTTTTCCCGTGCGAAGAACGATCTATGGTCTCGTGGATCGCCAGTTTCTGCCGGGCACGCTGCGAATGTTCGACTTTGCGAATCCGGATCTGCACATTCCTCAACGCAGTGAAACGACTGTTCCGCAGCAGTCATTGTTCCTGATGAATCATCCGATCGTGCTTGAACGAGCCAAATCGCTTGCGAAGACGGTGGCCGATGTCTCCGATCCTGCGGAGCAAATCCAGCAGCTCTATTTGCGAACGCTACAACGATCACCGACTCCTGCGCAGCTTGAGGATGCTCTGCAACTGGTGCGTGAGGAATCTCCTGAAGCTGAAAAGCCGATACTCACCGCGGCCGATTGGTCGTATGGCTACGGAGCGATTGATGAGACGACTCAGAAGATCACCTCGTTCACACCTCTTCCACACTTCAGTGGCAGCGCCTGGCAGGGTGGCCCTGCATTTCCTGATGGACCGCTGGGCTGGGTTCAGTTGAGTGCTGTCGGCGGACATCCGGGCAATGATCGCCAGCATGCCGTGATCCGCCGCTGGACAGCTCCAAGGGCGATGACGATCAGTATCAAATCCGAACTGATTCATGAGCCGGATCCAGGTGATGGCGTGCGAGCATTCATCGTGAGTTCTCGTTCGGCAGTTCTGCAGTCAGCAAAGGCTCACAAGCAGACCGTGGCGATGAATGTCGAAAGCATCGCTGTCGAGCCCGGGGATACTCTGGATTTTCTGGTCGACATTGGTGACGTGCTGAACAGCGATCAATACTTCTGGCGGTGCCAATTAGCGGATGTTTCAACACAGAACCCTGAAGACGTCGCAACGATTGCGAAATCACCATCCACGAAATGGAATTCGGAAGCCGACTTTCCGCGAAACACCGTCAATCTGCTCACACCTCTGGAACAACTGGCGCAGGTGTTGATGTGTTCCAATGAGTTTATGTTTGTGGACTGACGCAACGTTGCGGTACTTGTGTTTCATCTGCTGTTCGATGAGACTTCGCCGCAAGTTTGAACTTTGCTTTATCCGTGGTACCAACGCGAGCTTCATGCATTTTGCGTTGCCGAGAAACTCACGGATGAACATTTACGGTAGCCCTCGCATTGGACCCATCGAATGACACTGGATCAGCTTCTGCAGCAGTATGAACAAGGCCCGGAACTGCTTCGAGCAGCGGTCTCAAAGGCTCAGGAGAATCAGTATGGGCTGCATCCGGTGCCAGGCAAATGGTCCATTCGACAGGTCGTTTGTCACCTCGCCGATTTTGAACCAATTTATGCGGATCGCATGAAGCGAGTACTCGTTGAAGACAACCCCACGATGTTCGGCGGAGATCCGGACGTCTTTGCATCCGGCCTGCACTATGAGATCCGCGATGTTCGCGAAGAGTTGGATCTGATTGCCCTCGTCCGTAAACAAATGGCCCGCATTCTTCGTCAGAGTGATGTGGAAGACTTTCAGCGAACCGGCGTACATTCCGAATCAGGTCCACTCACACTCGAGACGCTGCTGGAACGCATCACGAACCACATTCCGCATCACGTGAAATTCATCAATGACAAAGTTGCGGCGCTGCGATAATTCACTGCGGCCTTTTCGGGAATGCCGTGATTCAAAGCGAAAACAGACGTCGTGCGTTCAGGGTGGTCTGTTCAGCCATCTCATCAGGCGTCAAGCCATGAACCTGAGCCAGACATTCGTTGGTGTACCGAACCCAGGCAGGTTCATTTCGTTTGCCGCGATAAGGTAATGGCGCCAGGTAGGGAGCGTCTGTTTCGACCAACAGTCGATCCAGTGGGATTTGTTTCGCGACAGCACGCAGATCTTCATTCTTGCGGAAGGTCAGCATTCCGGCGAAAGAGATATAGAGACCAAGGCTGAGACAGATTTCTGCGGTCTCCGGTTTGCCGCAGAAAGAGTGCATGACGCCCAGCAATGGCCCGCCCTCTGCTTCGCTCTGCAGAACCGCCAGCACTTCCGCTTCCGCTTCGCGGCAATGCACAACGAACGGCTTTTGAACTCGCCGTGACAAATGGATATGCCGTATAAAATAATCCTGCTGAACGTCCAGAGGGGCTTTGTCCCAGTACTTGTCCAGACCGGTTTCGCCGACGGCTACAACATGAGGATGTCGAACCAGCTCTTCGATATGAGTCCAGTCGGTCGGTTTGGCTTCCTGAACATAGTTGGGATGAATACCGGCCGCAGCGGAGATACACGAATAACGATTCGAAAGCAGAATGGCGGCCTGACTTGTCTCCAGAGTAGTCCCGATCGAGATCATCCGTTCCAGGCCGTTTTCCTGCGCTCGCTGGATCACCAGATCGATTTCCTGATGAAATCCCTCAGAATCCAGATGGCAATGAGTATCAATCAGGGGGCTTGCCATAAGACAGCTGTCTTTATCTTTTAGCACAGATTCACGGGAAACAGACCTACGTTTGTGCAAGGTACGTAACAATCCTGCAACCGTCCACCAGGCGGGTTCAAAAGCCTGCATTCGGGTGCTGTGGCTCGTGTCAGACGTTGAAACACTTGAGCACGAACGGCAGGCATCGCTGTTTTTCTCGGGACCGTTGTCGAATAAAATGGACCATGGCGAAAGCGCTGCGCATGTCGGAGTGAGATCCGGAAACATAGCGTGCCGAACGTTCGGGAGGCTATGGCTCCGATGGCTCTTTCTGCAGCCACTTGAAAATCTCTTCTGCAATGATCTGATGGGCTCGTTCGTTCGGATGATTGTCAAACGCGTTCACCGTCAGTTTCTCCGAAGCATGAGATGAAAAGATCGGCATCATGTCGAGCACCGGCACGTTCTTGCTTTTGGCCCATGCGACAAGTTTCTCATGAGCTTTCTGGAATGGATAATCCGGACCAAGATTGTGCATGAAGGGGAAGATCACGAGACGAAACGCAACGCCCCTTTCCTTACTCATTGCAGCCATGCTGTTGAGTTCATTCTCAACGGCAGACCAGGGCGGGCCATTATAGGAATCGACAAGGTGAGGGAAGTAGTCGACGGATGATCCAGCCGAGTACTGAACCCAGCGATGGTACATCCAGTTGATAAAATAACTGTGAGAGACCAGCCAGCTTCCGGTCTGACGCCTTTTACCAATCTCCTCAATCGCGGCGTTCGTTTTTGGATCGTAGCCTTCAATGTCGTTCATCATGTAGCAATAGATCAGAGTCTTAACGGGGTACTCTTTTTCCAGCACCGCACTCTCCATCGCGCGAATCATGGAGATCTCAAATCCCGGTTCTCCCATATTGTAGACCTGGTAAACAGGCTTCTTTCCGGAGTTGAGCAGGACTTCCAGACGCTCGGTGAACCGATCATCGATATTGTTAACACCATGCCCGGCTGTAAAACTGTCGCCCAGGAAAAGGATGCGATTGACGCCCTCGGGAAGAGGCGTTGCCAGAAGTCGTCGTTCACGAAAACCATCCTCGTTTCGCTGAGAATCGAAATGCACCTGAAACCAGCGTTTCGCAATCATGCTGGCGTTAAACGCTTCAGAATGATCAACAAACAGGGCAAAGATGAGTTCCGCAGCGGTCAAAGACGCACACAGAAACCAAATTCCAAAGCCGAATCCCAGCATTCGAGAACGAAGAGAGCTCATTGACGTTCCGGATTTTCTCCGAGACGCCCGACGACTACGAAGCAGCCAGACGAGAATGACCAGCAGGAACGCCATCCATAAGGCTAATCCCACCAGATAACTGGCATCCAGCCACAGCAGCAGCATCGAAAACTCCCGGGGATCTGTTCAGGATACGATTGTCGAAATATCGCCGGGCCATTAAAGTGCCCCGCTTTCCATCGTACGCCAACACCCTTTCGGGAGAAAACTAATGGTTCAACGTCCTCGCACAAAGGCAAAACTCCTCAAGAAATCCAAGCGATGCCCAAAGTGCGGCAAGATCGTCCGCGCGGCTGCTCGCTGCAAGACCTGCCACATGGTTCAGAAGAAAGCCTAGTTTCGAGGCGGTTCATCTGCATCGCCCTGGCAGAGTCTGATCGCCAAGGCGAATTGACGGCTTGCACAGAAGCGAGCAAACTCCACTGACTTGAGCCTGAGACGCCAGCCGATTTTATCTGTTGAATCGGCTAACGCCTCAGGCTCAAGCGCTAAATACGAAATTGCATTCGGGCTGTTACTCAGGAAAACACCATGAGCATCCCCACGCGCCGGTCTTTCCTTGCTGCGGTTGCTGCCGCCTGCGGTTCCCAGTACCTGCCTCGCCTGACTGACAGCGCGATGGCCTCGACGGTGACCGACTTCGACTTCAAATACATCGTGGCTTCGTGCATGTACGGCTACATGTATCTGGGCGAGATTCTGCCCGAGGTCGCTCAATGCGGTGCTTCGCACATTGATATCTGGCCGAAGCGCCACGGGAATCAGCGTGAGCAATTGCACGACATGGGTGAGGAGTTGTTCCTCAGCATGCTCCAGAAGCACAAGCTTCAGGTCGGCTGCCTGACCCAGTATCCGCTGGGGCCGTTCAAGCTGCAGGATGACATGCGGCTGGCCAAACGCCTTGGCTGCCCGCTGATCATTACTGCTGGCACTGGCCAGAAAGGTCTGGCTGGAGCAGAGCTGAAGAAAGCCGTGGCTGCGTTTGTCGAGAACATGAAGCCGCATCTGGCCGTTGCAGAAGAGAATGGGGTCACAGTCGCGATCGAGAATCACGCCAATGATCTCTTCGAAACGGCCGAGGGAATTCGCTACCTTAACGAGCTTCGACCTTCGACGAATCTCGGCATTGCTCTTGCACCCTATCATCTGCCCCAGGACGCCGAACAACTGGCGATGCTCATTCGAGAACTGGGCAGCGGCCTGCAGATGTTTTATGCCTGGCAGCATGGCGATGGTTGCATGACGAAGCTGCCAAAGGAACAGGAGCTGCTTCAGATGCCGGGCCGTGGTCCGCTGGATTTTGGTCCGCTGGTGAAAGCTCTGGTCGACATCAAGTATCAGGGATGGACAGAGATCTTCATGCATCCGGTCCCCAGAGGCATCCCGATCCTTGAGACGGCTCAGGAGGTCACGGCCGAGATCAATAAGTCACGTGAATATCTGGCCGAACGATTGAAGAGTGTTGCGATTTGATATTTCGCAGTATCGCGGAAAGGCCTCCGTTGATTGGTAATTCCCCTGGTAGTGCCGATCTCCGTCGGCACTCTGCATTAAATCTCCGGTCGAATGTTGGCTGACACCAACACTACGGCCTGAACCGCTCGCACAACGTAACAGGAAGATCGAACCATGCCATCCAGCAACAAAGTGCTCATCATCGTTGGCGATGCCACAGAAACGCTCGACACGATGTACCCTTACTACCGTCTGATCGAAGCGGGCTTTACGCCGGTCGTGGCCGCTCCCGAGAAGCGTCGGTACCAGATGGTTCTGCATGAAGTGAAGCCAGGCTGGACCATCACCAAGGAGTGGGAAGGCTATTCAATCGAAGCTGACATTGCTTTCCGTGACATCAAAGAGGAAGAGTACGCCGGGATTATGTTCTCAGGCGGCCGAGCTCCTGAATACATTCGCTATGACCAGGATCTGGTCCGCGCAACAAAACACTTTTTTGCGACGAATAAGCCGATCGCCAGCGTCTGTCACGGCGTTGAGATTCCCGCTTATGCTGACTGTGTCCGCGGTCGACGGATGGCGACTGTTCTGAAATGTCGTTTTGATCTGGAAGTTTGCGGCGGCATCTTCGTGAATGAGCCATGCGTGATCGACGGAAATCTCATCAGCGGTCGCACATTCCACGACAACGGACACTATGTCGGGCCGTGGATTAAACTGCTTGAGGCAGCTCGTTGAGTTGCTCAGTCGTGGCCTCCAACCACAACGACAGGCCGCCACATCGGGTTGACTTCCGATGGCGATGCTTTCGTGAGCCGGATGTCGCAAGCGATTGATTCAAAGCGTATTCAACGTTTTCGTTTAACGAAGCAAAGTAGCAGGCTCATTCCATTTGCCAAAGCCCCCAGGAAAGCAAACCTTTTTTGAGTCTCGGGAGACTGAACACAGAAGCCCGTGCTGCTTCCTGAACGCTATGGCCGTTAAACGTTGAAGTTGACAGCCCGCCAGGGGAGCACTGCTGACCACGAAAGACGCTTCAAAAGCCTATTCCAGGCTGTCGCCAGCGGCGTCGAGCAGCTCGCCGGCGGAACGCAACTCCTGCGCGATGCGTTCACTGAGAGTCATCGCGGAGGCATTCGATTCACCTGGCATCACAGGCCATGTGTAGGTTTCGACTTCGAGGTGAGGTGCATAGTCAAGCTTTGCCACTCGCCGAAGTGCCGCGGCCAGATCCGGACGAGTTGTTTTCAGCGGCCCCAACGTTTCGGCAAAAATCGGAACATGAAAGTGAACTCGCCAGCTTTCGGCGTTGAGGAAATCATCGGCTGGTGACCGACGAATATCATCTTCAAGGAGATCAACTCGCGACTTCACGCTGCCGTCTTTGAACTTCGCGTATGTCTGATGCAGATATCGTGGCTCGACAAATCGGCACAAGGCTTCGCGGCCTTCGGAATTGTTGGCCGGATCGACCAACTCTGCCGCGTTTGTGATGTGGACTTTGTTAATACGAATTCCGTGACGAACAAATTCATCAATGGACTGCCGGACATCTTCGAACTCAACCGCCTGATGACAGACATCGAAACACAGGCCGATGTATTCACGGACTACGTCTTCGCAGTTCAGCGCATCTGCCTGGGCATAAAGTCGTTTGAACGCCGGCAGAGTCCACTCGCGAGTTCCTGACATCTCGCACATCGGTTCCGGCTCCAGCCCCAAACGAATCCTGCGACCAGTGGTGTCGAAAATCTCCTTCAGATGCTTAGCCACTCGAATCAGATGGCTAAAACATGAGGCATGGAAATCGGGACCATGCGGATTCATTCGCCCGCCCAGCGGCACGGTCGACAAACTTCCCTCGGCTCCGGCTGGCAATAGCTGGCTCAGCAGATTCGCACATTCTTCGGTGTACGTAACTCGCGCGAGACTGGTCCAATCCGGAAGGTAAACCTGTTCCTTCACTCGTTCACTGTGAAAGTCACCGTAAGGAAACGTATTCAGGGTGTAACAACAGAGGTCATGTTGCCAAAGGGTCTGAGCCAACTGCTCCAGTTGATCAGGCTGTTCTTTAAGTTCTCGCACGACGTTGGCCGCGAGCCACAGTCCTGCCGCCATTGGAAAATCCAGATGCCGCTGGGCCTCGGCAGAATGCTCGGTAATGCCATGAATCACTTCGGCCACTGTGCGGCCCGGATGAACATTAGTGCAATAGCTGAGAGGAAGAGAAGAAAGAGTCATTCGGGCGATTACCCTGTCTTGCAAAAGTGGGAGAACATTTAATCGTTGAAAATCGAAAAGAACAATGCCTGGGTCAAGGCTGAAGAATTCAGTCTGAGTGTCCAAATTCCTGATCCAGCTTCGTGCGAATTTCATCTCGCACGCGGCGGAACTCTGACATTAATTCTTCTTCGGAACCTGTGGCGTGGAACGGATCGTCAAACGGCCAGTGCCAGCGTTCCACGGCCGCTGGAAAAGCGGGACAGTTTTCGTCGGCCTTTGAGCAAACACCAATCACCACATCCGGCGGGTCGCCTTTGGGTGGAAGGAATTCATCAATCGACTTGCTCAGTTGCGGTGAGATATCTATCCCCAGTTCTGCCATCACAATGACAGCTCGCGGATGTACGTATCCGGCCGGTTTCGCGCCGGCAGACAGCGCTTCGAAGCGATCTCCATAATAAGTCCGAAGTAAACCTTCAGCCATCTGACTACGGCAGGAATTGCCAGTACACAGAAACAGGATTCGTTTTCGTTGTGACACGGAAGCTTCTCCCATGGACTTTCAGCAGATGACGACCTGCGGGTATTTGCGGCTGACCATGGTTACAGAATAGTCAACTCCGACCGAAACGCCACCTTAGTGATTCATGAAGTCCGAGAGTGGGCTGCGATCCATCCATGCTGGACCGGTACCGACAAAACGGTTCGTACAAAGAGGCCGGTCCTGTGGGATAAAGCAGTTGTGCGTCAGTTGCTAAAATTCCCCTGCACGCGCGTCATGAGACCAGTGCGAGCAACTGGAGTCGGCCTTCGCGATTGTTCGATCCGAGTGATAGAAAACTGAGTCAGCCCGGAACGCCGCGGCTCTTCGTTGCCATTGCTCGCAGGAAAAGGATGTCCATGCGAACTTCATTTGCCGTATTGTCACTGACATTCATGACTCTGCTGTCGGGCTGTCATTGCTGTGGCTGGACCGAAAACTACGCCGACGCAATTGACGATATCGCGGACCACCACGACTTCAAGCGCGGCCTTGATGACTGCTACTGCGAAAAGCTGGATGTCACCCGATGGTGCATGAACCGTCGCTGTCCTCCGTCACGCTGTCAGCAGTGTCGCTGAACAACCGAGGCCCATCACACGACTCACTTCGGCAGGATTCACCGAACGCATTCCGGGAATTCCCCCGAACATCAGCGATCTGCCATCGCATTGACTTTGACGACCACGGCGAGTCTGCGGATCTCCAGAATGGACTCATCGCCTGCTCCTGTAATTCCGATTATTCGGTTCGGGGGATTTGTGCGGCGTTTGACTTCCGGGGGGACTCAAACAGCATCGCACGCCAGCAGCTCTTGCAGAGTGGTGCGCTGAATCATTGCACGGTGACAGGTTGCCGAGCCATGAGTTTCCAGCGAATGACCTGCATGAGCCCGAGTTTTCAGGGGGCGTCATGCGAAGAAAAACAGTGCTGAAAGAGGTCGGCAGTACGCTGCTGAATCACACTGTGCCGTGTCGCATCTCAGTAAGTCGACAGAGAGAGTTTCGCGGGATTTCGCGTCTCCGTTGTCTTCAGCTGATGCTCGTGACGCTGGCGACTCTCCTCAGTCAGTCTTCCTATGGAGACCAGCTCGAAGAACTGGCGACCAAAGCCGGGATTCGAATCATCACGAAAGGCGAATCGTCGAGTGATCTGCAGAAAAAGACAGTCGCCTCAATTCCGCTCCACGCCATGGCGCCTGCCAGTCGGCAACGAGCGAAGATGATTATGGACAGCTGTTCTCAGTATCGTCGCCTGCCTTCGCTGCAATACTCCATTGATGAGCCGATGTATCGTTATCTGTTGCAGCATCCTGATGTGGCCGTCAGTACATGGCGAGTGATGGGAATCTCACGCTTCGAGATGTGGCAGACGGGGCCTATGGAATACGAAGCGAAAGCCGTCGACGGTTCAGAAGGCATTGCCGATATCCTGTATCAGGATGCGAATCAGATGGTGTTTGTTTGTCAGGGGACGTATCACAACGTTCTGCTGCCAAAGCCACTGGAAGCTTCAGCTCTGATCTGGTTTCGAGCAACTTACACACCGGCCGCAGATGGAACTCATACGGTGAGCCAAAAGGCGGATGTGTTTGTGAAGTTTCCATCATCAGCGTTTTCCACTGTGGCCAAAATGCTGACGCCGGTGACGAATGGAATGATGGATCGCAATCTGTTCGAAGTTTCTCTGTACAGCAGCATGATGTCTCGAGCTGTTCGTGACGAGCCGGAATGGGTTGTTCAGGTCGCCGATCAGATGGAAGGTGTTTTACCGCAAAGACGCGGCGAATTGATCGAAGTGGCTCAACGCCCTCGCAAGGTCAACAAGGGACAGAACGTCCCGCCCGAGAAGGTGACGTCTGTTGATCGCAGCGTCATCATGTCGCCACAGCTTCTGTTCTTTGACCCGCCTAAAGATGGTGCCATCAGGGACACTGCCGGTCCCCTGAAAGAAGCCAGTCTTTCCGACGGGAAACCTATGCCGTTGAGAACGGCGGAACTTTCTAAAGACGTAACGCCGAAAGAATCACCGAAAACCGCGGAGAAATAGTACGCTAAAGCAGTCCGATGATGAGTCAGCACTGCAACCCGCGAGCCCCCGGCTGGATCGACCGCAACCGATCCAGCCGGGTGCGGCTCATTCCGGAATCAGCGGTTTTTCCGGTATTTCACGTCTGCTTATGGGCAGCCTGACGATCCGGCGAACCGCGTGATTTCTCGGATTTGTTCCGATTGGTGGACTGATCTGAGAATGGTGAATCCGGCAGGTGTGCGGTAGTCGAGGATTCTCTTTGCGACAGCCTGGGTGCTCCGAGTATGCTGGGACAACTTTTCCAGCACTCCGCTCGGCCCTGTCGTCATATCGAGGCCCATTATGCCGTTTTGTTCCCGCCAGCTTGCTCTTCGCATCGTTGCAGCTCTGCTTGTTGCCAGTGCGACAGGATTGACAATCGAGTCTGCCGTAGCTGATAAGATCGACAAGCTGGACGGTGCCGGGGTCATTGAGTTCTTTGGGACGATCCACCTGCAGGAAGGCAATCACCCGATCATCGATCTTGGTGACGCTCACGGCTTGCATGATGCCAATGAAGTGGCCATCTTCCGTGCAGAAGACATGCACTTTCGGCCGCTCGGTTCGTTCCGGATTGAAGAGAGCTTTGCCACTCATTCCGTTCCCGAAGTGCCCGCAGGGGTTAAGCTGAAAGATGGTGACAGAGTTGTGTACGTGAAAACGCTCAGCCAGATGGGAACTGGGGGGGCGTTTCGGGAATCCTTTCTGCGGCAGCAATTAATCAAAACTGCGGAGCGAAACTCCTATTCAACATTTCGTCAGCAGGATGAAGCTGACAGTCTGCAGCTTTATGTGTCTCGTCAGCCCCGCTGGGTGCGAGATCGCCAGCATTTCGCGGGACGCATGCGGTCTCCGTCAGTCACCGTTCAGGCGGCAGACGACATGAAACCGGTACTGAGTCAGGTACAGCTCTTACAGCATTATCAGTCCCAGGGAATCCTGATTGACAGGAACATCGGGCAGAACTGGCTGGCGGTGTTGAATGCTCTGAAGCCAGCTCCGGATGTCGTGTTTGGCGAACCACGAAAGTCGCAAGCAAAGACAAAGGAAGAATCGTCAAAGTCATCGACTGCAATGCAGTCTCCGGAACCGACCGATGTGATTGAACGTCGAGCGGAACGGATGCGACGAGAGGCCGAGAATATTCTCTTCACGCGATCCGCAGAAGAACGCAACCTCGCTGTGATCGTCCTGGCCGCTCTTTATGTCGACAAGCCCAGCAACGAACGCCAATGGATTATTGACCAGGTGCGAGTCAGCCAGTTTCCTTCTTTGGCCGTGAATGATCAGTTCATTGAGGATCTTTTAAAGATCCTGAAACGCGTTCGCACCAACGAACAGGGCTGATCATCATTTGTTCGGCCAGGCAAACAAAAAGCAGGACCTTTGTGCCATGACGGCACAAAGGTCCTGTCTGTTTGAACGGGCACCGAAGGACACTTGAAGTGCTACTTCTTCTCTCCCGCACTCTTCTGCGACGGGACGAGTCGAACATAGTCGACGGCCAGCATGTACGCTTTGACGGCTTCCGGATTTGCCCCGACAATCTCGAATGTGATTCGATGATTGCCAGCGGACAATTCATTCATCCCGAACGATAATACCCCAGTCGTGATCACCTCAGGGTTGTTGAACATATCGAGCCCGGGATCGAGCACCTTGTCGTCCACGGAGATCTTCGCAACGCCGTAGTCACGTGCACGAGTCAGTACGATCTCGATATCGTACGTTCCGGCTTTCTCCACCGGCACTTCAAGACTTAATTTGTCGCCAGGTTTGGCACCTGTCCACCACAAATGATCGTTGCCACTCCAGCGGTCCGCCGGAAATCCACCCATATTCTGACTGGCCGCTGTGCCACCCGTCTTCTCTACAATCTTCATAGCCTCTCCCTCAATTGCCCCCGGGACCTTTCCGGTCCTGGCATCGATTGGTGAAGCCGGCCCGCTGAGTACCACCTGTCCGGGAGATGCGAGATAAGCGACAAGGTCACGCACTTCGTCTTTCGTCAATGTTTCCAATTGACGCTCAGGCATCATGGATACATTCGAAAGCGTCCGTTCTTCAATTTCAGACTTCGGCACGACGACTTTATCATTGATGGTCTGAATCGTGAGAGCACTCTCGGTTTCCTGTTTCAGCAGCCCCTGAATCACCTGTCCGTTCTGCAAAGCAACGACGGTCACCTGATAATCACGCCCCACCACCGCGCTGGGATCCAGAATGTTTTCAAGGATATAGTCCAGGTTTGCTCGGTTGGAACCGGTGATATCCGGACCAATCTGGCCACCAGTGCCGAACAATCGATGACAGTTCTGGCAGGTCTTCGAGTACACACGTCGACCGTTTCCGAGATTCGCCTTCGCGATCACTTTGGGCCCAAGGTCCTTTTTCAAGGCAGCCGCCTGAGCTTTGCGATCGGCCGAGGATTCTCGAATCTCACCCCAGTGCTTTTTCAACATGTCATTCAGTGTGGAATCGTTAAACGTCACAATCTGACGCACGTGAAATGCATGCAGATCACTGCTGGGAACAGCACCCTCAGCAATCTTTGTCAGCAACAGTTTCGTCCAGACCGGACGCGAGACCAGTGTACTGACAACGTCAGTCTTCAGCTGATTCGGAAACTTGGCATATCGTTCCAGCAGCAATGTCGGCGTCGAATCATTTCCCAGAGTCGCCAGGGCTCGCACGGCCGCAGCCTGTAAATCAGCATTCCCCAGAACGGCATCCGTCTGCAGAACTTCAACAGCCGCTTTATCCTGGCCCTTGACCAGAACGCTCAACGCCTGTTGCCGGCGCGCGATCTCCTGATTGGCGTCCCCCAACAATGAACGCATCGGCGGGAAGACGCGTTGATCCCCGAACAACACCGCCAGTTGATTGGCTCGATCGACGATATCCTGCTGATCACTCTTCAACAACGCATCGTAAGCCGCCTTCCACGATTCCGGCATGGGGATGTCGACTCGCCCTTCAAACGAAGCCATCATCTGCGTCAAGATCTCGCGTTGGAGCTCAACGTCCTTCGTGCCTCCCAGAGCCGCAACGACGGCGGGCAGAGTTTCATTCGTCGCGGAGGCTCGCCGCAGAATGTACGAACGCAGCAGCGGAATCTTTGTCTGCAAAGCCAGCTCAATCGCCCGCTTCGAATCCTCGGCAACCAACGGTTCAGTACCGTACCAGATCATCAGTGGCAGATTGTGATCATTGATATCTTCGCCGCGCGCCGCTAAGGCCGTTGCGATGCCCCACCGCGACTCGTTCGGCAGGCGCTGCAGTGCGGAAGAAAGATAGAGACGTACAACAGCGGACGTGTCATCGGCCGCCATTTCCTCAAGCCGTTTAATGATGACATCGGAAGCGGCCCGGTCCTCCAGTTCAAACTGAATGGCCCAGGCTCGTACACAGTCTTCATTGTCTGACAAAAGCGTCAGAGTCAACGGCTCTGTCAAAGCATCACAGGCGTGCAGAGTCCACAAACAACGCAGCCGTGACTCAACCGCGAGAGAACGGTCAACCGCGAGCTTTGTGAGTGCCACCTTTACGTATTCCGACAGACCCTTCTCCATCAACATCTTTCGAGCCATTCGAACATACCAGTCATTGCGATGGCTATGAGCAGCGACGAACTCCGCATCAGACCATTCTGATGCATTCACTTTCACGGACTTTGGAGTGCCATGAGAAATCCGATAAATACGCCCGCTCGTGCGATCCCAGATTTCAGGATTGGTGCGGTGGCACGCGTTCTTGTCGTACCAGTCGATCAGATAGACGGTTCCATCCGGACCGTACCGCAGATTGATACCGCGAAAGTAATGGTCGTTCGCCAGCATCAGATCTTTACCATGATGGCCGACAAACCCTGAGGTGCCGCCTTCGGGTTCCAGGATGTCGCAGTTGATGCGGTTTCCGTGGACGTTGTGGAAGTAGATCTGATTGCGATACTCGTCGGGCCAGTTATCACCCAGATAAATCATGGCCCCACAGTGAGCATGTCCGCCGCCGGCATCGGCCGTTGCACCGGACGCTTTTGGTTCATGGCCCCACCACGCCGAGTCCGCAAGATTGCCAACATAGTGTTGATGGTCGGCAATCGTTTTGATGTCGTCGTAGGTATAAGGATTAAAGTGCTGACCGCCCTGTCGATGATATCGAGCACCCTGAATCACATGCCACAAATGCGGAATCACACAGGCTGTGATAAAAGCCTGACCTTTCTCATTGAAGTCTACGCCCCATGGATTGCTGGTGCCGTTCATGAAGGCTTCAAAGATGTCCTTCTTCGGATGGTATCGCCAGACTGCGGCATTTAGCGGAAGGCGATGTTCATCGGAATCACCAGGCCTCCCGACCCTGGAATGTGTAAACACGCCGTGACATCCGTAAAGCCAACCGTCCGGCCCCCAGATAAATCCATTCAGCGTTTCATGAGTATCCTGCCATCCAAATCCATCGCGGAGAACGATCGCTCCGGCAGGAACATCTTTGGGGAACTGCAACGTCGGTCCTGCCTTCCGGGCAGAACTTTGCGACTCGTCCCGACCATTCCTCAACGATGTTGCCACCAACTGGGTCGCTTCTTTGGCATCAACGCCAGTAATTGGAGTTCGCCCGAGGGCGAAAGTCCTTTCCGGTGGAGACGAACGCACCAACAGCGTCTTCTCCGACAGAGACGACCTGCTGTCGGCCACGGATTCTTCAGCGTCCGGAACATCATCGCCATCACGATCAGGAATAAACATCAGATAAGGAGCCGCCCCGACGTAAACACCTCCAAACCCAACCTCCAGACCGCTGACCAGATTCAGTCCTTCGATGAAGACCTTCGACGAATCAAAAACGCCGTCACCCGTCGTATCTTCAAAGATCACAATTTTGTCTTTGCCTTCTCCCTGTGGCGCTCGCAAGGGATACGTATGAGCTTCCGCGACCCAGAGTCGGCCTTTGTGATCGAAACACATCGCGATCGGCTGATGAACCATCGGTTCGCCCGCCGCCAACTGCACTTTGAATCCGGCCGGAACCGTCATTTGCTTTGCAGCCGCTTCGGGAGAAAGTCCTTCGGCCATCTCCTTACGTTTCTGCGGCTGAGCCTGCAGAAATTCTTCTTCCGTCACGGACTGAGCTGCGTGCATCAGGACGTTGGCTCCTTTCATGCCGCCGCACACAATGTCAATCAGTCCATCTTTATTCAGATCGTCGACAACCAGACCACGGCCGATTCCGGCTTCGCCATCGGCCAGATGTGGCACGAAATCAACAACTCCATCTGCACCGCGCTGGAGTTCAAACCAGTAAACGACCGCGCCGGCATCCCACAGGGGGCTCTGAGTGTGATGAGACCAATACGTCTTTCCCGTGACAAGATCAAGCAGCCCGTCACCATTCATATCCGCCAGCTGAACCGCATGCAGTTCAGTGAACAGCAATCCATAGGGACTCTGTTCTTTCGTCTCGCCCATCAACAAATGTTTTTCAAATGTGGTGTCTCCGTTGGCATCCACGCCCGTGTTTTCGTACCACGCCAGTCCAAAGTCATGAGCACTCAAAGCCGTCACAATGTCGGAGTCTTTGTCTCCATCAATGTCATACGCAAACATATCCGCGCCGGCTCGGGCGAAAGGATACTTGCGAAACTTCCAGAGGCCTTCGACTGCGCCTTCCGCTGGTTGTTCCATCCAGCCATCAGTTGCAATCATATCCATGCGACCATCGCTGTTGACATCACCGACGCCGAGACCGTGACCGAAGGGCGTTGGTGCGATTTTTTCGGAGATCGATACAAACTTCCATGCCCCGAGCGGCTTCTCTTTCTCCGGAAGATAAAAACCGTAGTGACCCTGGCGAGTGCAAACTAACTCAGGGGTTCCGTCGCCGTTGATGTCGGCAAATTGAGGCGCCTCATTGCTGACCGAGTCTGCCACCTGCAACTTTTCCCAGAGGCCATTCAGGCCATCCTTGCCCGGATTTCGATAGACGAATCCCGGAGTCCCGGGGAAGCCAGCGACGAGAATGTCATTCCATCCGTCTTTGTCGAAGTCATAAATCCAGTTGAAGAAGTTGTCTGCGTAGCCCTCACGTTTTTGCGGAACGGCCGGATAGATCTCGCTCTTCTGACTGAAGTCCGGGCCAGCGTACCAATGCGGCCCATAGACAATATCTTTGACTCCGTCGCCATTGATATCTCCGGCCGAGATTCCTTCCGAGTAATAAACGTCTGATAACTGTTGCCGCGTAAAAGAGTGCAATTGAAAGTCAGCGGCCCATAATGCCGTCGGCGACGTCAGTATCAGCAGCAGCGCGGACACGCTCGAGAACGTTTTCGAAAAGTAAGACATAAGACCAATCCGGTATGCAACGTGGTGGGGAAAAACCGAGGGATGAGTTCCCAATGCGGGAAACCATCCGGCAGGCTGAACGTATGCTGCCACATCGCAACGTTTTTGGCCAGGCAGGAGGGATTGTGCCGGTTGCAACGCAATTTCGTGTTTCCGGAACGCCACATACTGGGGATTCTAAGGCTTTTGCAACCAGTCGCGCGGCCCCATTGCCCGGACATCTTGATTTCCGTGGACCCGGTGTGTGGGTCTTGACCTATGGTGAACAGTGTTACGAAATTCAGCCCGCGTCTCCACGAAAGTCGGAACTCGGAAAATGCCCGTAGTGTCGAGCCAGCAAAGTTCTCTCAGACCAGTGTCCATCGACGAATCTTTCGGCGGTGAGTCCTTCGACGGGCCGCTGCGCGACGCCACAACATCATTATCAACACTGGAGCAAAACAACTCACACAAACGATCGATACGACGGGTTAGCGGTCCGGCCGCTTTCGTTGGCGTCGGCCTGGTTGTGACCGCAATGTGTTCAGCAGCGGTTCGAGTCGGTCTGCTCGATCCAGAAGTGACATTGATGCTTCTTCAGGATCATTCGACAACAATTGTTGTCGCGTTCGGATTCGCGATCTTCGGTTGTGCCATCAATCGCCAGCTTGGCAATGACGCTCCCAAAGGCGACCATCTCGGCCCTTACAAGCTAATCAAGCTGATAGGCCAGGGCGGGATGGGCGAGGTCTATCTGGCAGAACATGAGCTCTTGAAACGCCGCTGTGCGGTGAAGGTGATTCGAAGCGACAAAGCGTCCAATCGAAAGATGCTGGCTCGCTTCGAACGTGAGGTGAAGGCCACGGCCCAATTGACTCACTGGAACACCGTGCAGGTCTATGATTATGGCCGCACCGCCAATGGAACATTCTACTATTCGATGGAGTATCTGCAGGGACTCAATCTGAGACAGCTGGTCGAAGATCATGGTCCTCTGCCGCCCGGTCGCGTCATCTTTATTCTGCGACAGCTCTGCGGCGCGCTGCATGAAGCGGCCACGTTCGGACTTGTGCATCGCGACATCAAGCCAAGCAACATCTTTCTGACAGAACGAGGTCAGATGTTTGACGTCGCCAAGCTACTGGACTTCGGTCTGGTTCGTCCGGCATCGTTTGGCACTTGTCCCATTCGAAACGTCAGCAAACAGCTGCAGGGTTCTCCAAGGTTCATGTGCCCCGAGCAGGCTCAGGGACAAAAACCCGACTGTCGAGGCGATCTGTACTCTTTGGCCTGCGTGGCTTACTTTCTGCTGGCCGGAAGAACTCCTTTTGAGGACGAGAACCCTGTCTTTCTCGTTGTTGCTCACACAACAACCCCCGCGCCGACGTTTGAGGAGATCGGTGTTGAGGTTCCGGCTGACCTCGCCGACATTATCATGACGTGTCTCAGGAAAAAACCGGAAGAACGAATTCAGTCACCCCGCGAACTTCTGGAAGCGATTGATCGCTGCCAATGTGCCTGGGACTGGTCCTGGAGCAAAGCCGAAAACTGGTGGTTCAATCATCCCGAGGAAACTCATCATCAGCCCGGTGAGGCTGAGGGAGCAAGCACGAAGTCTGCACCCACTGATTCCGCCGTAGGCAGCGATCCAGACGTGACGTTTGTCTGCGCAGGAGAACATCGGGACGAAAGCCAAACCTAAAGAGCGATTGATCGCAGGCCAAGAGCCATCAGCCAATCAGCCATAAACCAACGCTTCAATCGGCTGGATCACTCGCCGTTCTTTTCCAGCTCCACAAGGATGCCACCTAGCTTCAGCACTTCGTGGAATCGAGTGAACCAGTGAACCTTGCCCCAGCGGAGACCAAGGGACTCGGCGGCGACTTTCAGCTCCTCACGGTTAAACGTACGGCACTTCCAGGTATGGCTCGTCATCAGGCCCGAAAAAGAATCTTCGGTCGCCAGCAAAAGAATTGTGCCACCTGGCCGTAGCACTCGAGCAAACTCGCGAAGGCCGTCTTTCGGGTCCGGAAGATACTCCAAAACGTATCCGCAAGTGACGCAGTCAAACGACGCATCACGGAACGGGAGTGCTCGCATATCGGCCGCAACGAACGTCGGTCGATCAGAATTCAGACGTTCGCGAGCCCGTCGCAACATCTCCCATGACAAGTCAAAACCGACAATCTCTGTATCCGGGCGACTTGTGGCCAGGAGATGGCGAATAATCTGCCCCGCACCGGAACCGACATCAAGGATCCGCGAAAAACGGCTCGCATCAAACCGGCCGGAGCGAAACAGCTTCCCCATCAACGGTTCGTGCAGGGAAATAATGCTACTGAATTTCAGAGCGGCACCACGTGGACCGTCGTACAGGCGTCGTACAGACTTTTGATAGGTCCCAAACGGCTGCCGGCGAATTCCTCTGAACTCCCCAAGACGCCTTAATCGCTCACGGGCCTTCTTTTGAAGGCTAAGAACACGTTTTCTCACGACGTACGACATCCCTGAACGGACGATTTGGCTTTCAACTCTAACGACGCCCCAAAAGTGACTGGGACGATATAGGACCAAAAGCGATCCAGAATTGCAATCCGTGGCCACAGACTTGCCAAATTCTTTTGGTAGCCTCAGAACCGAGGCGCTGAATTAACGGGCGGCAATTCTCCAATCCTTAACAACTCCACGGGTATCTGACACGGAAACTTGAGATTTGCGAGTAATCCCGCCATCATTCGCGGAGAAAACGTGTCCCATCTTGCATTTCGTCGGCCAGACCAGTTCCCGTGGTCCTCATTCTTTTTCGCCTGTCGGGTTTTTGATGACTATTCCCCAAACCAAAGGAACGCGTCAGTGAGCAACCGCGATCGTGCCAGCGACGCAGTCCTCCGGGTGCTGTTCGTCTGTACGGGAAATACGTGTCGAAGTCCCATGGCTGAAACCATCTTTCGGCAACTCGTCTCCGAGAAACTGACATGTCGGGACTGGGAATTGCGGGAACGTCGGATCGATGTTTTTTCCGCTGGTATTGCGGCCGGTGAAAGTGACCCTGCGGCCAGGGAAGCAATCATGGTGATGCAGGAATGCGGTCTTGATCTGTCGCAGCACCTGAGTCAGCAGGTTAACGAACACATGCTGGAGAACTCCACTATCGTGTTGGCCCTGACTGAACGGCATCGTCGTGTTCTTTGTGAGGCAAGGCCGGACCTGGCGGATCGAGTAAAACTGCTTTCGCGTGATGGCGAGGATATCTCAGATCCGATTGGCGGATCACTGGAAGAATATCGTCGATGTGCTGCTCAGATCAGTGATAATCTTCGAATCTGGGTTGATGAACTGTTCAGGAAAGAGTCGTAATCGCTATGAAAATTGGCATCGCCAGTGACCATCGAGGCATTCAGATGAAGACTCGACTGACTCAACTGCTTCAAAGTCTGGACTGTGAAGTCCGGGACTTTGGTCCGCATGAGTCTCAAAGCGTCGACTACCCTGACTATGCAGCACAGGTTTCTCGAGAAGTCTCGAATGGACAGATTGATCGCGGAATCCTGATTTGCGGAACCGGGATAGGCATGTGTATCACCGCAAACAAATTTACAGGTGTCCGTGCCGCTCCGTGTCACGATAGTGTGACGGCCGAGTACAGCCGGTTGCACAATGATTCCAATGTGATTTGTCTTTCAGCCGATCAACTCAG
This sequence comes from Planctomycetota bacterium, assembly GCA_052034165.1. Lineage (GTDB taxonomy): Bacteria > Planctomycetota > Planctomycetia > Planctomycetales > Planctomycetaceae > SXXK01. The sequence goes on from JBPOIW010000018.1 coordinate 43,075, forward strand.
CGACCAACTGGCTGACCAGGTGATTCGGATCTGGCTGAAGACTCCATTTGAAGAGGGTCGTCACGCACGCCGTCTGCAGAAGATTGCGGAACTGGAACGCGAAATCGCCAGTAGCCTTTGTCACAAAGAACATCTCAACCCGCCTGAGTAGGGCAGAGGTGCTCTGTTGGTTTACGTGGGGTTACGTTCGTAACGCTGGTTTCAGCCAGCATTCCCTTCGAATATGAATTAATGCCGACTGAAGTCAGCACTACGGGATCGAACGGCCCCGTTGCATGGCGGTAACTGTTTTTTCTCACTCCTCTCCTGTCTCGATGGAAAGTCCCCCAGATGAATCCCGAACAATTGCGTTTCGCGAAAACACACGAGTGGGTTTCCGTTGACGGTGATGTAGCCACAGTGGGCATTTCTGACTTCGCTGTAAAACTGCTGACCGATATTGTGTTTCTGGCACTGCCTGCCATTGGCAAAAAGTTTTCGCCGGGACAGTCGATGGGGGAAATTGAAAGCGTTAAAGCTGTCAGCGACGTTTATGCACCGGTCTCTGGCGAGATTCTCGAAGTCAACGAGAAGCTGCCGGATAACCTTGGCCTGTTGAATGACAGTCCCTTCGAAAAAGCCTGGGTCGCCAAAATCAAAATGTCGCAGCCTGAGCAATTGAATCTTCTGATGAGCTATCAGGACTATCAGAAACATTGTGAAAACGACGGACACTAACACCGCGTCAAACTCTACGCTGTAGGTTGGACATTCTTGTCCGACAGGGCTTCGTCCGACAGGGCTTCGACGGCCAAGAATGCCCATCCTACGAGAAAATCAATCCGGGAAAACTATAGACTGCTGACAGCCCAAACCTATGGCCTATCTCTTCGACACACCGGACCAACGTCAGAAAATGTTCGCATCGATCGGCATTCAGTCGATCGATGAACTCTTCGCCCAGATCCCTGTCGAGCTTCAGCTCAAGCGGGAACTGAACCTGCCACAGCCTGTGTCTGAACTGGCTTTGCAGCAGGAAATGGAAGAACGGCTGGGACTGAATGGTTCAGCCCCAAAGACCTGCTTTCTGGGCGGCGGCGTTTACGATCACTTTATCCCTGCAGTGGTCGATGAGATCACATCGCGTGGCGAATTCTACACGGCGTATACGCCTTACCAGGCAGAGGCCAGCCAGGGCACTCTGCAGGCGTTTTACGAATACCAGACGCTGATCTCACAATTGACCGGGATGGATGTTTCCAACGCCAGTCTTTACGAAGGCGGCACGGCAGTCAGTGAAGCAGTGTTCATGGCCATGCGTGTCAACGGCCGACATCAAAAAGTCGCCGTCGCCGGAACTCTGCATCCCGAGTATCGCCTGGTCCTCGAAACTTACTTCGCGCGACTGGGGACTCAACTGGTTGAGATTCCTCATGTCAACGGCGTGCTGTGCCTTGATTCCTGCCGTGCTGCGATGGATTCGGAGACGACGGCTCTCGTCATTCAACAACCCAACTTCTTCGGCTGTCTGGAAGATGTCGCGGCATTAACGGAGATTGCTCACAACGCCGGTGCTCTGTCGATTCTGGCATTTGATGCCATCAGCCCGGGTCTGTTGAAAAAGCCCGCTGACTACAATGTTGATATTGCCGTCGCTGAAGGGCAACCGCTGGGAACTCCTTTGCAGTTCGGTGGTCCACTGCTCGGAATTTTCACGTGTCGTAACGAATATGTGCGGAAGATGCCGGGGCGACTGATCGGCAAGACCGTCGATCGCAAAGGTAAAGATTGTTTTGCTCTGAACCTGCAGGCTCGCGAACAGCATATTCGCCGCGACAAGGCGACCAGTAACATCTGCACAAATCAGGGATTGCTGGCTCTTCGAACGACTGTCTTTCTTGCAACAGTGGGACCGCACGGAATTCGCCAGATGGCCACACTCAGCCATCAAAAAGCCCGCTATGCAGCCGATGTGCTGACGAAAATCCCTGGCGTGCGATTGAAGTTCTCACAGCCGTTCTTCCGCGAATTCCTGCTGGAAACATCTCGGCCCGCAGCGGCAGTCCTGAACGCGCTCGCCGACAAAGGCATTAATGTGGGGCCCGATCTGGTGCGATTCGGGATTCAAAATGTTCCCAACGCGCAGAACTGCTTCCTTGTGGCGCTGACAGAAAAACGGACTCGCACAGAAATCGATGCACTGGCAACAGCTCTGGCAGAGGTTCTGCAGAGTTGATGGCAGATCATGACGACAGCTGACCGCTCAGGCCGGCTGAGTGGCGTCAAACGGAGTCGTATCAACCATCCAGTGCACTGTCAGTCATTGATTGAAGGGTACGTCATTCCCGCGCTGGCAGGGTTGACGGCCCCATTTTCTGAGTCACCACTCCTCGTTTCATTGTTGGCTGAGCACTAGTCTCCGTAAACATCAGATGTTTCACTCATCACGCCCTGCTTAATTTCAGAATCAGCCAACTCTCAGGCAGATCATCATGCGAAATCAAACAGCAACCCAACTTCTCTTCGAAATGTCACTTGCCGGTCGCGGCACTGTGGTCTTTCCGGAGAGTGACGTTCCCGATGTGAGTTCAGTTCCAACTCTGGACGACAAGTTTCTGGCGAAAGAAAACCTGCCGCTGCCGGAGATTGCCGAACCGGACGTGGTGCGTCACTTCGTCAACTTGTCGACGTTGAATATGAGTGTTGACTCGCACTTCTATCCGCTGGGCAGTTGTACGATGAAGTACAACCCCAAGAGACACGAACGGCTGGCCCGACTTCCGCAGGCCGCCAACAGCCATCCGTATCAGCCCGAGTCACAGATTCAGGGACTGCTGAGCGTTCTCTATGAAATGCAAACGATGCTGGCCGAGATCTCCGGCCTGCCAGGCATCTCCCTGCATCCCGCGGCCGGTGCTCAGGGGGAATTCACCGCGTTGCTGACAGCGGCCGCCTACTTCAAGGACAAAGGCGAAAATCGAACTCGTGTTTTATTCCCATCAAGTGCCCACGGCACAAATCCGGCCAGCGCAGCGCTGGCGGGGTTTGAGTGTGTTCAACTGCCCGGTGGTCGTGATGGTTTCGTGGATCTTGAAGAACTGAAGTCACAGCTGGATGAACGCACGGCCGTGTTTATGGTGACGAACCCGAACACTCTGGGTTTGTTCGAGCGTGACATTGCCAGGGTGGCTGAACTGCTTCATGGCGTTGGCGGACTCGTCTATATCGACGGCGCCAACATGAACGCGATCCTCGGGAAAACTCGCCCCGGCGATTTCGGCGGCGACATGATGCACTACAACGTGCATAAGACTTTCACAGGTCCTCACGGTGCTGGAGGTCCGGGAGCTGGTCCGATCGCAGTGCGAGATTTCCTCGCTCCGTTTCTGCCGGCTCCGATTGTGACATTTGACCCATCCACAAATCGCTACTCGCTGTCAAAACCTCCGAAGTCGATTGGTCAGGTGAGAACATTCTTTGGCAACGTCGGCATCCTGCTTCGAGGTTACTTCTACATTCGAACGCTCGGCGGAAAAGGACTTCGTGAAGCGTCCGAAAATGCAGTTCTCAATGCCAACTATCTGCTGAGCCAGGTCCAGGACTTTCTCGATGTACCGCACGGGAATCGCTGCATGCATGAGTTTGTCGCGAGTGCTCGTCGGATCAAAGCCGACACTGGCGTCACGACGATGGACATCGCCAAGCGTCTTCTGGACTATGGCTTCCATGCTCCGACGGTTTACTTCCCGCTGGTCGTGGAAGAAGCCATGATGATGGAGCCGACCGAAACGGAATCGCTGCAGACTCTGGATGCATTCGCCACGGCTTTGCGAACGATCTGCAGTGAAGCACCGGAACTGGTCAAGGGTGCCCCGCACAGCACTGCGGTCTGTCGGCCGGATGAAGTCAACGCGGCTCGCAAACCAGTTCTCTGCTGGTCAGCACCGGACTGCTGAGCCTCCATGGACGCTGAACGACATCCTCTGCAGATCACTGCAGCTGTGTCTCTTTCGGTTGTTCGGCGATGCGAAACAACGGAGCATCAGGCATTTCAGCGGTAATCTGTAATGATTCCGGGGCGGGAGTTTTGCCGGGGTCGCGAAGAACCTCCGCTTCGACCAAAGCCGCATAACTCAGACACAGCAGCAGGCCCATCGCAATTCCATTGGGCAATGCATCGGCACCAAAAAATTTCATTGCGCTGCCAGCGGATTTAGCAAGCTTCACTTTCGCGCCATCCCATTGCACGCTGTACATTTCATCCAGGACTAAATGCGAAAGAAATCCGAGGCCGGTCCCGATCGCCATCAGCATCCGCACTTTGATATCGTCGGAGTGATATGCCAGAAAGGTAACTTCTGCGGCAATGATTAGTGCCGGGATACTGTGAAACATGCCACGATGAACGGTCAGCTTCGCCAGCAGGAACGCTCCTCCGTAGCGGACGAGCCCATAGGACAGCATCCCAAACAACATCGCTCGATCCCCATGCATCCCGATCGCGTGCACATGCTGAATCAGCAGAATGGGAGCGATCGCCGCCGTGACTCCGAAGAGCTCTCGAATGGGCTTCCCGCTTTCAGAGTCCAGATCGGGCAACATACCCGCAACCCACGTCAGAATCGCCGCGATGGCCGCCTGAGATATTGTGTAGCCAAACATGAATACCGCAGCGCAGCCATAAGCTACACCCAATATGCCGCTCACGCTGACATGTTCGCGATACCCAGCCATCCGGAATTCCTTCTCCTGTCTTCGTTGTGTTTGTGATCTGACTTTGGCCCGTCTTGTCGGGCCTCGGTATTGTCAGTATCAGGCGTCAGGATGGTAAGAGCAGCTGCAGGGAATTCTGGGGACTCAACTACTGCCAAAAACGTGAACCTGCAGAATCTGCCGACAGGCAGATGTGAATTGGCGCTTATCCCCCGGGAGTACCATCTCTGCGCGGCGTCGATCATCATTTTCCAGATGCCATATCGGTCGAACAAAAGCCATTCAGCCACCGACGTGAATTCGGCGGCGAAGACCTCTTTGCTGGCCTGGCTGGCTTGATGTCTAGACCAGACCACGTTTTTTTCGCAGCGCCCATTCGGCCGACATCAACCCAATCAAAAGCAACAGCACGAGCCAGTTATCCCAGAGGCTCAGTTGCTCTTGTCGCGCCAGCGTCAGGCCGGGCAGGCCGCTCTCCGCCCAGCTGGCGACGCGTTCCTTCAGTTGTTCGGGTGTCAGCATTTCGCCACCGCTGGCGACGGCAATCTCACGCAGTAAAGAAAAATCTGCGACAGGATTATCCAATTCAGGGTCACGAGCATTTACGTGAAATCGAGTCACTGCGATGCCAGCCAACGCTTCGCCATTGCGACTGGCTTTTACTCGAGCCCAATAGTCACCGGGCTCAAGCGTCTTATCAAAATCCGCAAGGCTCATCCCGGCGCCAGCTCGCGCTGACAGATCATGCGTCTTCCCTTTCGGATCAGTGACAACAACATCAAAGTCTGCATCCATGATCGGGTTCTTCTGCTGATCACGAATGCCAAAGGAGAGCTCTGTGGGCTGTCCTGGCGTGAGGTCTCTTGGGTTCACGACGATCCAGACAGGCTGCTCATCGTCGATTTCCTTGCGAGTCAGCCACAGCACAATCTGTCGCCAGAACCGAGTATGTTCTTCAATGTATCCGCTCGTGTACCATCGCCAGGTTTCGTCACCGGCGAAGGCAAGGATTCGTGATGTGCCCGCCTCATGACCAATCAGCAACGGAAAACCCTGATCAGAAACCGCCAGGACCTGCGCCAAAGAATTATTCCTTGGCGTCAGCACGTTCGCTCCTGGCAGCGGCGGCAGCTGAGCCCACCGCGCACGATTCTGATCGGGCGACGCAATCTGCAGAACATAGTGCGACTGACTGTCGCGAGCTGGCAGCATCTGCTGCGGTTGAGTCAGTTGTTGATTCTGCGGAGGAAGCTCGACCGGAAACAATGGAGCCAGCACCGTTTGCCCGTATCCGCCGGCCCCGAAATTCTGGTGACCACCGGTCATCATCAGACCTGCTCCCTGATTACAGGCTCTCAGAATCCCATTCAGTTGTTCGGGAGTAAAAGCAGTCGCCGGTACATCACCGATAATGTAAGCGTCGTAATTCCCGGGCTGGAAGAACTCTTCCGGAATACGATTTCGACTGGCCAGGGCTCCGGACAAAATGCGTCGGTAGTCCAGCTGAATTCGAGTGCTGTCGTTGATCTCTCGAATCCATTTCTGTTCAGGCCTCGCTGAATCAAAGTACGCGACTCGAATCCCTCCGCGGCGAACGCGAATGATCGTTTCGACGCGATTGTTCGTCCGGCGAACTTCCCCCGGCAATGGCTCCGCCTCGACCGCAATTTTGATGTCACCAAATTGTTGAGGAGTAATCTGCAGCTGGATCGTCTGTTCCTCCATCGATTCTTTGGGTGTCACAGTGACCAGCGATTTCTCCGTAGCAGTCATCGCAACAGCCTCCATCGGTCCACTCTGACCGTCCAGCAGCCCTTTGCGATTCTCCTGAAAAACTCGCAACGTCACCTGCTGCCCCTGAGCACCCGCGGCCTTCAGACGAACTCGGATCATCAGCACGTTGCCCTGGAAAACTTCGCGAGAAAGATCAAGTTCATCAAGGGCGAGATCAAGACTGGTATCGGAGGCTTCGGTGCTGCCAAATCCCACCGGAAAGATGGCTCGTTGTTGTCGACCGTAAAGTCTGGCGACCTGAACCGGTTCGACGTTCAATGCGCCCGACGCCGCTTGCCGACCGTCCCCCAGAAACAGTACGGCAGGGACTCGACTGCGTCCCATTTCCGCAGCGGCATCTTCAAGAATCTTTCCAATCGCCGTGAACTTGCCATCGGTTGTCTCGGCCGGCGATTCGACCGTTTTCAACACGTCTGCATAGTCTCGATAAACGATCTCCGCTTTCTTGCCGATCTCTTCAAGACTCGGCTGAATCGCTTTCAGAGCTTTCAACAGAGCCTGCCGGCGCGTTCCTCCACCAACCGCATCGTCAGTCTGCATACTGCCGCTGGCATCGGTCATGACATACAGAATGGCTTCCGATTTGTCATCGCGTTCAAAGACAGCGATTGGCCGCAACAGCAGCAGGCTGATGACTATCACGATGGCCAATCGAAGGCCGATGAGAATTCTCTGCCAGCCAATCGTCAGATGCTTAATCCGTCGCGGATAACCCAGCCACGTGACGAACAGCATTGCTGCAATCGCGAGCAATGTGAGCATCCAGGACCAGACGGGTTCAAAATGAACGGACATACGATTTCAATGGGGGTATGATGGCTCTGACGGCCGTCAGCATAGCAGATTCCCGGGAAATGCGATTCCGGCAATCTCGGAGGCTTCTCGCAGTTTGGCTCGCACATCTTCCGGCAACGGAATTCCGTCACGTTGAGCGGCGGCGGAGTTCTTCCATTCTCGCTCCCCAGGCAAAAGAACCGACTCAACTCCTTCCGCCGCAGGAGCCGCATGGATCTCATCAATCAGCGTCTTCATGCGAGCGTTGAACTCGGTTCGGTCAGTCATCGCATCGACGTGAAACACAGTCAACGAGGCATTATGCCACGATGGTCGAGAAGCCGGATCGAACATCCAGCTGCCTACCTGCCACGTCATGGCTCCACCGGGAATCAATGCCGACATCACTTCGCACCAAAGCCCAAGACCATATCCTTTATGCCCGGCCATCGGAGCCAGTGCTGTGGAATGAGGATACAACGTTCCGTCAGTTGTGGGATGTCCGTCAGGCCCGATCAGCCAGGTATTCGGAATCTGTTCGCCACGCTGAATGGCGGCGTAGACTTTTCCACCTGCCACAGCCGCAGTGGCCATGTCGAGCAGTATCGGATCGCCTTCTGTTGGAATCGCGTAAGCCAGCGGATTACTTCCCAGCACCGCTTTCTTCGATCCCGGTGCTGCAACGCTGGGGATGTCGTTGCCCGTAACCATCGTGATGAAACCAGACCGAGCCGCCCGGCCCGCGAAATGCCCGGCTGCTCCGATGTGTCCGGTATTGCGCAGACTGACGAATGCAACACCAGTGTTCGATGCTTTCTGAATCGCGGTCTGCATCGCAAAATGACATCCGACTTGTCCCAGCCCGGTATCACCATCGACAACAGCCCACGAAGGTCCTTCGCGTTCGATTCGAGGCTGAGCTTTCGGCGAATAGCCTCCGCCCTGCAGCTTCTTCAGATAACCGGCCAGCAGTTTCGTCCCGTGAGTAAAAACGCCCAATGCATCTGTGGCAACGAGTGCCTCAGCTGTGACCTGCGCATCGCCATGACTCAGACCCGTGCTGAGCAGCGCGGCCCTTGTGAATTCAAAGAGAACAGACACGGGCACATTTGGGGATTTCTCTGGCATGAAATACTCAATCAAAAGAACAAAGAACGGCAATCCTGGGACAAAATCGACACGGGACAGCAATCATTGAGCACTTGCGGTCACGTGAAAACACTGACAAAACCAAGGGAACACAGCCATATTGACTCGTTTTTATGGGTTCGAGGATACTGCAGTCCGGCCTTGTTCAATATTGAAGGCAGATCGTCCTGGCCCAAAGTCAATTTGTCCAACCAGATGGTCACAATCATTTGTGTCTGCTGAAAGAGTCATCATGTCGGCTGTTCTCAAAATCTCAGAGCCGAACTCGACACATGAAACAGGCTGCTGTCCGGCCTGTGGTCATGTAACACCACTCGCATCCAAAGCCTGGAAGTTTGTCAATGCGCGAGGCGAAACGGAATGGCTGAAATGCAACCATTGTCGTTCCTATTTCATGGACCGCGAATACAACCTTGAGAGCGAGATTGAGCATACTCAAAAGATGACCTGGGGCGACGCCGAACAGGGCGCAGCATTGAATCAATTTAAGCAGCGAATGTATCAATCGATACTGCTGCAATTGATGAAGCATGTCCAGCCTGCCGGACACAGACTTCTTGATGTTGGCTGTTCTTACGGTGGATTCATGGAAGCCGCGAGTCGCGCCGGGTTTGATGTCTGTGGATTCGATATCGTTCCGGAGGCTGTGGCGTATGTTCAGCAGAATGGACTGAGAGCCCAGTGTTGTGGAACAGTTTCTGAGTCCGTACTTGAGTCAGAACCGTTTGACGTGATCTCCGTTCTCGACGCCAACATCTACTGGCCCGATCAGCCTGGTGAGCTTCGCGAGATCTATCAACGTCTGAAACCCGGCGGTATTCTGGTCATGCGGAATGTCGACAAATCCTGGATGGCTCGTGCTGGTGCCTTTCTTCAGCACGTCTCACCAATTCGTGGCGAACGGATCCTGCGACGTGCTGTCAACGATCATCGCTTCTCGATGCCCACTCGCAGCTTTCTGACGCTGCTGCAGCAAACCGGTTTTCGAGTCATCAGCGCATCGCCTCGCGGCGCTGTTCACAGTGATGAAACAAGCTCAGCCGTGAAGCTGAGCTTTGCTCTGGGAACCGCACTATGGCATTCTCTGGGAATTTTCCTGGCCCCGGGTGCAGTGATCATTGCTGAAAAGCCCGAGTGACCTGCAGAACCGTTCAGCATTCAGAGAGACAGTCCGAAATCGGTTCTGCCTATCGCAACCTGACGCGTCAGTTTTGAAGTTGCGCTATCCGACAATCAAGGAGATCAACAGGGTGAAAACACAGGGAATTATCATAACCCGACGCGTCACGGCGTGTTGATTTAATCATAACCCGATGCGTCACGGCGTGTTGATTTAATCATAACCCGCTGCGTCAGCGAGGGATTGTTATTGAAAAACGCGGCAACTTTTATCCCTCACTGACGTTTCGGGTTGTGATGGTCGCAAATGCGTAACTTCACAATGCGTCAGCGAGGGATCAGGTGATTGAGCCAAATCCCTGATTGACGTGCGGGTTGGGATTTCAAGGTATGGAAACATGCTGGAAGTGGTCGGCCCACGCCAGACCACAGTCAGCCAACCTTCGCAATCAGGAAACGCGTTCCAACTTAGTCACGCGTCCCGTCGCGACCCACTCAGCAACGAAGATATCTCCGTTTGGAGTAAAGCAGGCGTCGTGAGGATGAACGAACTGACCGTCGAGCCATTGATCCGGTTTGCCTCGCAAGTTTTCAACTTCGCTCAATCGCTCCACAGCGCGGCCCAGGCGAGCAACCACTTCGTTCTTTTCATTGAGCAGCGTGACGCATGACTTCAACTCAGGAACCAGCATGAGGTTCTTCCACGTGTCAATGTTCGCCGGCAGACCGAACCCTGTCAGTGTTTCTTTGTACTGACCGTCCATCGTAAAGATCTGCAGAGTGTCATGAGCACGATCGGTCACGACGATCGAGGGTTCTCGTCCGGGGCGATTGTCGACCCACAGGCCATGAGCCGTATTGAACTTCCCTTTGCCTTCGCCAGCTCCTCCGAAGCTGCTGATCCATTTCGCATCTTTGTCATAGCGATGAATGCAGAAGGTTCCGTAACCATCGACCAACAGAAATCCGCCATCATCCAGAAACGCAAAGTTGGTCGGAAGAAATCCCTGCCGAGTCCACGTCGGCTCAGTCGATGTGTCTTCACCAGGTGCATAGAGCCCTGATTCCATCGGAGCTTTTCGGAACCAGACGATATCGCCGTTGAGAGTCAGCTTCGCAAAGGCTTTGACCTGCTGATAGGCCGCAACATACAGGTACTCGGTGCCACCTTCGTCACGAACTTCAATCCCGTGACCGCCACCCTGAAACTGCGCTCCGAAGGCTTTAATAAACTTGCCGGTTGGATCAAACACAAAAATCGACGGATGATCCTTCTGATCCCGTCGTCCTTCATGAATCACATACAGGTTGCCAGCTTTGTCGACGGCCACATTATGAGTCGTCTGCCAGGTGTATTTGTCAGGCAGTTGAGCAAACGCATGGTTGACTCGAAACTTGTGCTCCCCTTCGCCGATGATCGTTTCATTGTTGGTTCGACTTGCGGTCGCCACGGCCGGAGCTGACAGAATTGCAGCGGCCCCGAGAGCGGCGGAGGACATAAACTGACGGCGAGATGCAGTAGGAGTCGTCATCGGTGGGATCCTGATGAAGAAGTGGGATGCAAACATCACCACAGTCAGCACTTCTCAACGAGAAGGATCGCGGTGAGCTATCTGTGTACCATCGCTGCGTCCTTAATTCCAGCCAAGGCCAGGGAACGCCAACTCGGGCAGACCATGATTTTGGTAGGTCACGCTTGCCGGGCGGGACTTCGCGGCTTGCCGCAACCTGAGTGCACATCAACCGCCGGAATCGGCCTGCTATTTCAGTCGCACATCGCACAGGCTCTCCTGCTGCAATACGAGAATCCTTTCCGGCAAAAAAGATCTGCCTCGGCCGCCATCCACGAATGTTACTCAGAAGCCTTGCCGGCTTACCCGTGCAGCGTGCCCTTGGAGCTTGGCACACCCTGCTGACGCGGATCGACGGCAACGGCCATACGTAAGGCTCGTGCGGTTGATTTGAAGACGGCTTCTGAGATGTGATGGCTGTTGGTGCCATGATGCAGCAACAAATGTAGATTCATCAGAGCATTGCTGCTGACGGCAGTCCAGAACTCCTGAACCAGTTGAGTATCAAACTGGCCAATCTTTTCCGTTGGGAATTCGACTCGATACACAAACGCCATGCGACCGCTTAAGTCGACCGCCGATGTGACGAGCGTCTCTTCCATCGGCAACGTCATGTGACCGTAGCGTGTGATCCCCTTCTTATCGCCGAGTGCCTGATTCAGACAGCGACCAAGACAGATCCCGACGTCCTCAACCGTGTGGTGATGATCAACGTGCAGGTCGCCGACCGCTTTGACCTTCAGATCGAAGAGTCCGTGTCGAGCAAACAACGTCAGCATGTGATCAAAGAAACCGACGCCTGTGGAAATCTCATTCTGTCCGCTGCCATCGAGATCAATAGAAAGCTCAATCTGCGTTTCAGCGGTATTGCGAGTGATCGAGGCGGTTCTGGCCATGGTGTTGCGGCTGGCTATCTTGAATACGTAGCGTTGAAATGTAGCGTCGACTTTAGTCGACGTTGGTGTTGAAACGTAGCGGCGACTTTAGTCGACAGTCGTGTGGAAACGTAGTGTCGACTTTAGTCGACGTTGGTAGTGTGTAGTGTCGACTTCAGTCGACGGGAATTTTCAAATTCATGACGCAACGTTGGCTGAAGCCAACACTACGAAATTCACAAAGTAACGTTGGCTGAAGCCAACGCTACGCTTGGGAGCTACGATTGAGGGTGATGGTGAAATCACTCGCCGATCGCGTTGAGCAATCTTGCGCTGTGAAAGGCAATAATCGATCGGCAAGTGGTTCAGCTTTGAACTCTGACACCACTTGGCCGTCGCAAGCTCGCTACAGACCGCACAATCGGTCACTCTTTCGGCGGGGTGATGCCGAAGTCTTCGATCGTGAGCAACGCAGAGAACGGAATTCCGCGAGCTTCGAAGGCTGCTCGTCCGCCCTGCAGACGATCCACAATGCCGACCGCGTGAACCACTTTGCAGCCAAACTCTTCGACTCGATCCACCGCCTGCAACGCACTGCCGCCGGTGGTCACAACATCGTCGACGATGATCACTTTGTCGCCGGGTTGAATTGGCCCTTCGATAAAGCGCTGTGTTCCATGGCCTTTGGCTTCCTTGCGAACCATGAACCCCTGCAGCGATCGATTCTGTGACGCCGCTGCGACCAGAACTCCGCCGACGATCGGATCAGCTCCGATCGACATGCCGCCGAAACCGCTGAACTCCACGTCCTTCATGAGTTCCAGCAGTCCGTTAGAAATCTGCATCAATCCTTCGGCGCTGAGAGTGACTTGTTTGCCATCGAGGTAATACGTTGACTTCTTACCAGAGGCCAGAGTGAAGTCACCGAACTTGAGGGCTCGTTCCCGAACCAGTTCCATCAGACGCGTACGATTAAACATGAGTATTCCAGGACAGATGTTAGTTGATAAAAGTATAGTCTTGCGGAGATTGCCTCGTTGAATGCGCCAGGCTTCAGCCTGGTTCCGCCACCGGGTTTATCCCGGTGGATAAAGGCCTTTGCACTAACTCGATCCTCAATTCGGGGTTCGCCATGGGTAGTGCAAACGCCTGTGAACCACCGACGTAAAGTCGGTGGCGAAGGTTTCCTGCGGCAGGTCATTCTGTCATTAACCGAGTCAATCAGCGGTTCTTTCGACCACAATTTCCTGCCGGAATGGTACCGGTCAGGAATTCAACTTCAACCAGAAGGCCTCTGACATAGAAAAACGAGACAGACTTCTGCACACTATGAGGCTCTGCGAGCCTTTTGGACCTTCTGAAAAACGCCGATCTCATGCACGCGACTGAATTCCTGTCTGCAAAATCGCCAACGCTGCCTACATCGGTGCTCGTGATGTTTGGCTCCGAGCGATACTTTCGTCAGGAGATCCTGCATCGAATTCCCGGGGCGAGCGGTGATGATGCGGAACTGAACCTGACGCGACTTGTGGGCGATAAGGCTGAGATTCGCGATGTGATGGCGGAACTGAAAACCGTCTCCATGTTCGGCGACCAGCGGATCGTGATGATCGAAGATGCCGATGAGTTTGTTTCAAAGCACCGCGCGGTGCTTGAGAAGTATGTGACTCAGCCGGCCAAAGGATCGATGCTGATTTTGGATGTGAAAAGCTGGCCCAAGAATACCAAGCTGTTTAAGCTCGTTGAGCAGCATGCGATGGCGCTGGAATGTGCAGAACTCACCGGAGCCGCTTTGCAAAAATGGTTGCAGAAGCTGGCCAAGGATCAGTACGGCAAACAGCTCGATCGTGAATCGGCGGCATTGATTATAGCGTTGGCCGGGGATGGTTTGAATCTTTTGGAACAGGAAGTCGCCAAGCTGGCGGCTCTGGTGGGAGATGTCGACACGATTACTCGCGAAGACGTCCCCAAAGTTGTCGGCGGCTGGAGAACAGAAACGACATGGGTCATGCTCGATGCTGTTCGCGACGGCCATCCGGGGCATGCGATCGAAGCTCTGGATAAGCTGCTGAAGTCCGGCGAGGCGCCTCAGAAGGTGCTCGGCGGCGTCACGTTCGTCTTCAGAAAATTCGCAGAAGCCACAGAGCGAGCCAGAACCGGAACGCCGTTACGTGAAGCCATCGCGGCGGCCGGAGTTTTCTCCAATGCGATTGGTCAGGCTGAGGCGTATCTGCGTCGCATTGGATTTGAGCGTGCCAGCAAAATTCTGCAGTTGCTGGTCGAAGCGGATTCGGAAATGAAGGGTGGCAGTCGAGTCGATCCGGCCCTGTTACTGGAACGATTATTTGTGCGACTGGCCGGCGATGTCACCGTATCGGCCGCGAAGTAATGACTGGGCGATTCTTTCATCATTGTTCCTCGGCCCAGTACAGCTGGCCGTTGCCATTGATCAAAATCCTTGTCGTGGTGGGAATGGTGTTCGCATTCCCTGCGTTTGGCAAAGCGCAAGGCGCAAAGGAATTGTCAGCCGAATCGGCGACCGCAACCATCTGCCGGAGTCTTCAAAACGCGACGGTCCGCGTCCTATCCAACAATGATCGTTCGTCCGGGGTGATCGTTTCTGAAGAAGGTCACGTTCTCACGGTGGCTCACGGCCTGCACACAGACGGAACAAAGGTGGTCATCGTCTTTCATGACGGATCCAATGCCGTTGCGGAGATTGTTCTTTGTGACAAAACGCTGGACGTCGCCGTACTAAAGCTTCTCGATAAGACTGCAAGTCCGAAACTCATTCCGATCTCGATTGCTCCGTCGAGCCCCCTTCACAAGAAAGCTTTGGTTCTGGCCGCCGGCTATCCGGGGCGGGAGCCAGATGGATTGCGTGCCGTGATACGACTTGGTGAACTGTTGGCGATCGAACCCACAACGCTGCGTTCCTCCTGCACATTAACGGCCGGTGATTCAGGAGGTCCCCTCGTCAATCATCTTGGACAATTGATCGGGCTTCATCGACAGATTGGACTGAGCCGCGAGTCAAATCATCACCTTCCTCTGCAGCGTATAAAGGAAACCGTGATGTCTGTTTTGGATCCGCAAAAGCAGGTCGCTGCTGATGCATCAACGCAGAACACGTTGACAGCGACACTGCCTGCAGCCAAGCCCGCAGTGACAGAGGCCCTGCGATTGCGACGAGTAGC
This sequence comes from Planctomycetota bacterium, assembly GCA_052034165.1. GTDB lineage: Bacteria > Planctomycetota > Planctomycetia > Planctomycetales > Planctomycetaceae > SXXK01. Next base: position 58,246 of record JBPOIW010000018.1, read on the forward strand.
AATCCATCAGACGAAGCCTTCGCAGCAGGATGACGTGGTTCCCCGAGTTGCCGGCACTTTGCTGGATGCTGAACATGTTGCCACGAAGCTGAGTGAGTTAACTCCCAACACTCCCATCGACTGTCGATTTAACGGCGGCGATCGATGTGCGGCTGATATAACTGCTTTTGACGTTGAACTGGATCTCGCGATTTTGAAACTGAAGAATCCTCGTTCAACAACGACTTCGCTGGCATCGCTGTCGATGGATTCCACCAACGAATTTTCATTGGTGTATGTTGCGACATCTCAGGGAGAGACTTTGCGTCTCGGCCTCGTTTCTCGTCGCCATCACAATGAGATTCCGCTTAACGGAAAACTGGGGGCGTTGCTGGAAGTTGATGACACCTCGGGTGCCGTGCGAGTGAGGGACGTTGCTCCGAATAGTACTGCATCTGAAGCAGGGCTCTTTACGAATTGCCTGATCGACTCGATCAATGATCAGCCCGTTGCGACGCTGGATGACGTCGGTGCATTGCTGATGAAACACCAGCCCGGAGACTGGCTGCAGTTTGGGTTTCGAACGGGCGATCAGAAATTATCGACCTCTGCACGACTGCGGCATGATCCTGCCGAGCAATTTGAACGCACAGAGTTTCTGGATGGTCGTTCAGGAGTCGTCAGTGAACGCCGCAGCGGATTTGCGGACGCGATCCAACACGACATTGAGCTGTCACCGAGCGATTGCGGCAGTCCGCTCGTGGACAGTGAAGGTCGGGTCATTGGCATCAACATCGCTCGCCGTGCACGGGAATCGTCTCTGGCCATTCCGATTGAATCAGCGATACAACTTCTGGAGACTCACGGGGCGGAGCAAAATTAAACTGCGGAATGAGTGACTGTTTAAGCATCAGTTCGACTACACCACTCACTCTTTTGCAGGGACCACACTAAACATCACCAGCTTCCACAGAGTCTGAAACACCAGCCCGACAAGACCAGCAACATACAGCACTGTCAGCAGACTGACAAAGCCACCTGCGAACAATCCAAACTTCCAGTTCGCGATGACCGTCAGCTTCAGTTCTTTCGCCGACGAATCTGCAAGGAACGCTTCTGATCGATCGACTACGCTTTTGATGTTGACCGGCGAAACAGAAACCTCGGCCGAGTGATCTTGTCCGTGAATCTCCAGGAACGCTTCGTCCTCGGAGCGAGTTCGATCACGCTCATTTTGCCCGGACCGTCTTGGTGACAACGTTCCAGCAATGAAGTGGTCGCCGATACCGATGACCGGATTGATATGCTGAGTCCTGTAGGGAATGAAAAAGAAAACGCAGGTTTGAGCCGTGGCTGACACGACGTCATTGACACGCTCAAATCGAATCCACGACACCGGAGCGATGGCCGTCACGAAACCTGGAAACACGACGCAGGCCAAAAAGCCGATGGCCAAAGTAAAGAATGTCGTCCTCGGAGTTTTTGAGTTCGCCATTGAAGCACCTCGGCTGAGCGTCGTGGGGCAGGGGATTCGCTGCCAATCAGCAGATGTTACCTCAGCACGCCCACGTCACGAAATTACTGACGGCAGAAGTGATCCTCGTCGACCGAAGATCGCTCAAAATGCCTTCTCTTCGGAGGTTTTCATGGTTGCGACGGCACCGGATTCTCGTGACACTGTGGCTCCGATCGAACCACGCCACCAGCTCGTTCCACCCTCAGACAAAAGAATACTCTCGATGAATCGATTTGTTGCCCTGTTGTCCCTGACCCTCGCCGTATTGATTCAGAATCCCGCCGAGGCCCAGCAGTTCGTCAATTTGCTGCAGAACCAGTCGTTGTCGCAATGGATGCTTTCCAACGGCAAGGATGTCGAAAAGGGCTGGACGTTCGATGCTGACGGAACGCTGCACCTTCAGGGAAAAGGCGACAACATTATCACTCGAAATGAGTATCAGGACTTCGAGCTGTGGTTTGAGTTTCGGATTGCGGAAAAAGGAAACAGCGGGATCAAGTATCGAGTTCAGAAGTATGGGAACTCCTTATTGGGCATTGAGTATCAGATTCAGGATGACGCGGGATTTCCAAATCTTCCGCCAAAGCATTACACCGCGTCGTTGTATGACATCATGGATCGTTCCAGTTCAATTCTCGAACGCAAATACGCACCGGCGGGAGAATTTAATGTGGGCCGAATCATGGTGCAGAATCATCGTATTCGTCACTGGATGAACGGAAACCTGATCATTGACGAACTGGACTGTTCTCCGAAATTTGCCAACGCGGTGGCTCAAAGCAAGTTCAAGGATCAGGAAGGATTTGGGACGAATCATTCCGGTCGCCTGATGCTGACGGATCATGGCAGTGAGGTCTGGTATCGGAATCTCTACATTCGCCCATTGTCCAGGGTCGTTTGTGCCCCGCGGTAACCGGCATTCCGGGCCGAATTTGCGAGAGTTCTGAATTCTCTGCAGGGCCGTCGAGAAAAAGCCGATTTCCATTTGCAGCATTTCGCGAACCATAGAGTTGCCGATGCTGTCTCTGGGCAGTATACTTCCGAGCCCAATCGCACGCGCAAGTGGCGAAATCGGCAGACGCGCTAGCTTCAGGAGCTAGTGGGGTAACACCCATGGAGGTTCAAGTCCTCTCTTGCGCACTATCAGAAAACGCTGCAGTGTTGATCACTGCAGCGTTTTTTTATGCGCCGATTCGGGCAGGGAACAGTCCCAATTTGACTGCTGGATGTTTCCATGCCTTGAAATCCCAACCCGAAACGTGACGGCGTGTTGATTTAATCATAACCCGACGCGTCAGCGAGGGATTTACGGAACCATTGACAAAATGCAAATGCTCAATCCTTCACTCACGTTTCGGGTTGGGATAGACGGTACTTGTTTCGGGACTGTTCCTGAGCTGTGAACCGCGTCGGTGGCTTCTGGGGCGCAAGATCGTTGTAAAATTGGGCTTTACCGGATCACTCAACCGGCGACCAATGCGTTTCGTCATGTTACGATGACTGCTCTCTGAGCTGGAGCAGAACATGAAAGTGTTGATCGCTGAAGATGATCGGTTTACTCGCGAAGGGCTTGTCGAAGTCCTCGAAGGTGAGGGCTATCGGGTCGTGGTGGCCGTGGATGGTTCGGAAGCAATCCAGCTGTTTCAGCAGCAGAGTCCGGATTTCGTCTGCCTTGATATCATGATGCCGGGTCGCAGCGGCTACGAAGCATGTCGAGCAATCCGAGCACAATCACCGGACGTGCCAATCATCTTCATCAGTGCCAAAGCAGAAGAGTTCGACCGGCTGGTCGGTTTCGAACTGGGAGCGGATGACTTCATCGTAAAGCCATTCAGTGTGAGGGAAGTTGTCGCTCGAGTCCGCGCGGTGGCTCGCCGATGCTGTGCTCGTCAGCCCGATGCTCCCGCGGAGTTCCAGATGGGCGATCTGAAGATCAGTCCGGCCGAACTCCGTGCTCGTCGCGGCGATGTGGTGATCGAACTGAGTCCTCGTGATGTTCGTATTCTTCAACTGCTGAATGATCACGCGGGCAAAGCTCTGGATCGCAATACAATCTTTCGAGCAGGCTGGGGGGAAGATTATTTCCCGAACAGTCGTACTCTGGATCAGCATGTATCACAGCTTCGCAAACGAGTTGAACTGGATCCTGCCAACCCGGAACTGATCAAGACGGTTCACGGAGTTGGCTATCGTTACGATCCCCTGCCTGCAGCGGGCACCAAAGCAGGAGAAGTCTGAAGATGGCTCGGCGAGGTTTGCGTTTTGAAACAGAAGTCAGTTGGTTTGTGCTCGTCAGCGTCCTGGACATCGTCATGACCTGGCTGGCCCTGAAATTCAGCGCGGAAGGCCGAACGCAGGGCACTTTCATTGAAAGCAATCCCGTTGCGCAGTGGGTGCTAGCTCGCTGGGGCGTTCAGGGAATGGCCATCTTCAAATTGATGATGACCGCCCTTGTTGTCACAATCGCGGAGTTCGTTGGGAGAACTCGTCCGATCGTCGCCCAAGCATTATTATGGGGCGGCACAGCCGTTGTTGGTTCCGTCGTGATTTACACCGTGCGTTTGTTGTTTCGCCACCAATAGAACATTTGCGGGACAGCCAACACTCAGAAGCTCACAACTCTTTTACCTTTGCACGCAGCTCGCGAGGCGCGATTTTCTGCTCGTCGCGTTGAAGGACTTTACTACCAGGGAGCCCTCACAGAGGAATCGATCCCGCCTGCACATCCTTTGAATGTCTTCGGTATTCGTGTCAGCCTTTGCGTAGCATCAAGCGGTTTTGGCGATAGACTGTTCTGGCTTAGGTAGCTCAGGCGTCCGCCCGTGGGCGTTCCCTGATGTGACTGAGCCCGCAGTTTTCCAGTCCATCCCGTCTTCCGGCAATCTCGACGCATGCCAGAACTGAATCCCGAACAGCTTTCGCGGCAGCAGATTGATGAGCACCTGCGCGCCTGCGGCTGGATCGTTCAGGATTACAAGGCCATCGACTTCTCTGCCGGACGCGGCATCGCCGTGCGAGAAGTCCCGCTCAAAACCGGCCCGTGCGATTATCTGTTACTCGTCGACCGCAAAGCCCTGGGCGTTGTCGAAGCCAAAAAGGTCGGAACAACGCTTTCAACCGTCGCCGATCAATCCGCCCGCTACGCCTCCAGCCTGCCCGATCTCCTTGCCGCTGGAGCCACAGGGCCGCTTCCGTTTCTTTACGAATCCACCGGAGTCGAAACATTCTTCCGCGATTCGCGAGATCCCAACTGTCGCTCCCGCAGTGTCTTTGCCTTCCATCGCCCCGAGACACTGGCTGAATGGGCGAAAGAAGCGAATACGCTCCGAGCCCGCCTCGTCGCGATGCCGACCGAACACCCGCTCGTGACGAACGGCATGCGAGATTGCCAGATTGAAGCCATCAAAGGACTTGAAGACTCCCTCGCCCACAACCGCCCGCGAGCCCTGATTCACATGGCAACCGGCGCAGGGAAAACCTACACGGCGTGCGCCATTGCTTATCGGTTGATCAAACACGCCAAAGCTCGCCGCATTCTGTTTCTGGTCGATCGAGCCAACCTGGGCGAACAGGCCCGCGACGAGTTCCACCGTTTCCGAACTCCCGACACGGGCCGGTTGTTCACCGAACTTTACAACGTTCAACACGTGACCTCGCCGCACATCGACGAAGTCTGCAAAGTCACCATCTGCACGATTCAACGCCTCTATTCGATCCTGCGTGGCGAAGACTTGCCGGACGGTGCCGACGATATCTCCGGCGCGGAGCTGGCCGCAGCTCTGGGTGTCACTCGAAGTCGTGACGTGGTCTACAATGGCAAAGTGCCGATCGAGATGTTCGACTTCATCATTCCGGATGAATGCCATCGCTCTATTTACAACCTGTGGCGGCAAGTGCTCGAATACTTCGACGGCTTCCTCACAGGGCTGACAGCAACGCCGGCCCCTCAGACCATTGCCTACTTTCAGCAGAACTGCGTTGCCGAATACAACCACGAACGGGCCGTCACCGATGGCGTGAACGTGGGCTATGACGTTTACCGGATCAAAACCAAAGTCACCGAAAAAGGCGGCAAGGTTGAAAAGGGATTCCTGATCGATCATCGCAGCAAAGCGTCCCGCAAAGCCCGCAAGGAAGTGCTCGCCGAGGATCTCGACTACACGCCGCAGGACCTTGACCGCTCCGTCGTTGTGCCCGATCAGATTCGCACTGTGCTGAGCACTTACCGGGACGTCGTCTTTACCGAACTTTTCCCGGACCGCACGCTGGTTCCCAAGACCCTGATCTTCGCCAAAGATGATTCCCACGCCGAAGACATCGTTCACATCTGCCGCGAAGTGTTCGGCAAGGGCAACGACTTCTGCAAGAAGATCACCTACCAGGCCAAACACCCAGTCACTGGCAAGCCCGCGAAGTCCAAAGAACTCATTCGCGAATTCTGTCTCTCGCCCACGCTTCGCATCGCCGTCACCGTGGACATGATCGCTACCGGCACGGATATCAAACCGCTCGAAGTTCTGATCTTCCTGCGCGACGTTCGCAGCCGTGTCTACTTCGAACAGATGAAAGGCCGAGGTACGCGAGTTCTCTCGCCAACCGATCTGCAGGCTGTCTCCGGCGAAGATGCTCGTGCCAAGACACGTTTCATCATTGTCGACGCCGTGGGAGTTTGCGAAAGCGACAAGACGGAATCTCGCCCGCTGGACCGCAAGCCAACCGTGCCGCTCAAGACGCTGCTGCAGCGAGTCATCTTTCCCGCTGGTCGAGACGAAGACACGCTCACGACTTTGGCCGCAAGACTGGCTCGCCTTGATCGAGCCATCGAACAGCCGCAGCGTGATCAGATCGTGGCCGTCTCCGGTGGTCAAACACCTGCAACTCTGGCCGGGGCACTGCTCCGTGCATTCGATCCGGATGCCATTGCCGAACGAGCCACCGGAAAGCCGGGTGCCGAACCACAGGAAGTTGCCCCGGAAGACTTCGCAGCGACTCAGCAGCAGCTTATCGAAGAAGCCTGTGCGCCGTTCGACAAGCCAGCTCTGCGGCAGACGCTTGAGGAGCTTAAAAAGGAAACCGAGCAAACAATCGACATCTACACGCCGGACGAAGTCCTTAGCAAAGGCTTCGACGTCGCCGCCAGGGAGAAAGCCACCGGACTGGTCCAGGCGTTTCGTGATTATCTCTCCGCACATCAGACGGAGATTGACGCTCTGCAGATTCTCTATAGCCGTCCGTTCAAACAACGGCTGACAGAATCAATGCTGAAGGAACTGGAAAAGAAGTTGCGTGACAACCACGCGGCGTGGACCGAAGATCGTCTTTGGGACGCCTTCGCCACGACCGAGCCCGCCAAAGTCAAAGGACGATCCAAAGCAGGACGGTTTGCCGACCTGGTGTCACTCGTCCGATTCGCCCTGGAACAGCAACCGGTTCTCGCGCCGTTTGCCGATTCCGTTTCTGAACGCTTCAGCGAATGGCTGATTGATAAGGCCAATTCCGGAACGGTCTTCACGCCGGAACAACTCACCTGGTTGAATCTGATCCGTGACCATATCGCCACCAGTCTCAGCATCGAAGCCGACGACTTTGATTATTCGCCCTTCAGCCAGCAAGGCGGACTCGGAAAAGCCTATCAACTCTTCGGCGACCAACTGCCGACACTGCTTGAGGAACTGAACGGAGTCCTCGTAGCATGAAAAAGGGCATCAGCAAAAAGATGGCAACGTCAGAAGTAGGTCCTGCCTGCCGGGCAGGACTTTCGAGCAACGCTCGAACCGCGTTGGAACGAACAATCATTGAACGTCGCCGCGTGGCCCATCAATCCACCAACGTAGCCGTCTCGCTCCGTCGAGACGAGCCTTTTGGTATCCGACTCTGCGCTATCTGGCCGGTAATCTTCCAGTACGCTGTCACCTGTGGCAGGGTGCATGGAGTGTCGCAGGTGAAAGAACGAGGGCTCATCACGGCGGAGCGTGATGGCTACATTTGTTGTCTCAACGTCGCCACGTTGCCGATCAATCAACCTGCGTTTGGTCGCAGGTCGCGACACGTCGCGAAGTCCTCCTCGGCAAGGAGGACCTACCAAACGCAATGCAAGCCGGCCGCAACGCCCAGCACGCTGAGGACCCTCAGCCCATGAAAAAGAAAGCCACAACACGCCCGGCAAAAGCAACCAGCCGTCAGTCAACGCTCAACTTCCCGACATCGTCCGAAGCCGACCTCGTCGCCGAGTCCCCCGC
>JBPOIW010000359.1:0-2868 GCA_052034165.1 Planctomycetota bacterium
GCAGCAACCTTGAGTATCTGCTGATGAATATCGTTGATCCAAGTTCGGTCGTTCCGAAACAGTTCACAACCTCTGTCGTCGCGTTGAAAGATGGCCGAGTCATCACTGGAGTTGTGGTTTCAGAAACAGAACAGACGCTGGTCATTCAGACAGACAAAGAGCAGCTTTCGATCTCGCGGAGTGATGTTGAGGAAACTCGCAACACTGGCAAGTCTTTGATGCCGGACGGAATGCTGGATCCGCTGACTGAGGACCAGGTGAGAGATCTGTTCGGGTTTATGATGCCGAAGAAGTAATTATTCCGGGCGAGCGGCAGGGCGTCGGCCGTCCGAGTCTCACGCGCAGTGCTCGGTGGGCTGATGCCCTGCCGCTCGCCAATTTTGGTTTGGTGACGTTGTTCTGACAATGTTCATAAAGGTGAACCCATGGGCAACTCACGCGATAAGTCTTCGCTCGAATCACGCATTCTGGCCATCGTCAACGCCGTTGATTATGCGCCGGTGACGACTTCGATTCTGGCAAAGTCGATGCAGGTGTCGAAGCCGCAGTTTGCTGAATTCAAAGATGCACTCGCCACATTGATCGAAGCGGGCCGCATTCGGCAGGATAAGAAAGGAAGGCTGCGTCCTCGTGGCAGTGCCGGGCTGGTCGCGGGAGTACTTCGCAAAATCAGCAGTGGCGCTGCATTTGTGATCCCGGCCCAGAAAGATCCTTCGCAAAAGGATAATGATATCTACGTCGCCCCGCGCGATGTGAGAGATGCTCAGACCGGAGATGATGTGCTGGTTCGTGTGTCGGCTAAGCGGCGGGCGAATGGTCAGCGATGTGGGATTATCGAGAAAATCGTCGATCGCGCGACCAGCATTTTTGTAGGGACGTATGTCGAATCCGGTGATCAGGGCTTCGTTCAAATCGACGGAACAGCATTCACGGCGCCGATTCACGTTGGTGACCCTGGAGCCAAAGGTGCGCAGCCGAACGATAAAGTCGTGATCGAAATGCTGCGATTCCCGACTGCCAGTCGGCCGGGAGAAGCGGTGCTGACCGAGGTTCTCGGCAAACGTGGTGATCCCGGTATCGATACGATGACGGTTGTGCATAGTCTCGGATTGCCGCACGAGTTCCCGGAAGACGCGCTGGCCGAAGCGCGACGACAGGCGGAGTTGTTCAAAGAGACGGATCTGTCAGGGCGTGTCGATTTGACCGGTGAAACGATCATCACAATCGACCCCGCGACGGCTCGCGATTTTGACGATGCCATTTCACTGACACGATCGGACGACGGTCATTGGCATCTGGGTGTGCATATCGCCGACGTGGCTCACTTCGTTCAGGCCGGTAGTCCGCTCGACAAAGAAGCGAGTAAACGGGGGACCAGTGTCTATTTGCCGCGGCATGTAATACCCATGCTGCCGGAATTGATCAGTAACGGGCTGGCCAGTTTGCAGCAGGATCAGGTTCGCTACACGAAATCAGTGTTCATTGAGTTTGATGCTGAAGGTAGCGTCCTTGGAACAGAGGTTGCCAACTCGGCGATCAAAGTGGTGCGCCGCTTCGCGTACGAAGAAGTCATGCCCATCATTCAGAATCCGCGACAGCAAGTGGCCGATGTCACAGCCCCTGTGAGAAAACTGCTGGACCTGATGTTCGAGCTGGCCATGTTGCTGCGTCGTCGCCGATTTGCAAACGGTGCGCTGACGATGGGCATTCCGGAAGTCGAGATTGATTTCGACAAAGACGGCGGCGTTACAGGTGCGCATGAACGACATCATGATGAAAGCCACGAGATCATCGAAGAGTTCATGTTGGCGGCCAATATTGCTGTCGCTCGCCTGTTGGAAAGCAAGCGGTTGCCTTTTCTGCGACGCGTGCACGGTGATCCGGATGAGCTCAAAATGCGGAACTTCGAACAGTTCTGTCTGGGGCTTGGGATCACTCTTCGCAAAGTCCAGAGCCGCGCAGAGTTGCAGGAGATCATTCGTTCGGTTGAAGGAAAGCCGGAATCTCGAGCCGTCAATTTTGCGTTGCTCCGCAGCATGAAGCAGGCGGAGTATGCTCCGGACGATATGGGCCATTATGCGTTGGCCGAAGAAGACTATTGCCACTTTACCAGTCCGATTCGACGCTATCCCGATCTGACAATACATCGTCTGATTGGCCAGTTGGCAGCGAAGAAGCCCGCGAATGCTCAAACGGTTGATGAACTGCTGGAACTGGGAAAGCATTGTTCGATTACCGAACGCCGTGCAGAAAAGGCTGAGCGAGAACTGATCAAGATCAAGCTGCTGCGATATATGTCCGGCCGCATTGGAGAGGAGATGGAAGCCTTCATCACGGGCGTCGAAAGCTTTGGCATGTTCTGCCAGGGAGTTGAAGTTCCGGCCGAGGGCATGGTTCATCTAAGCGCGCTGGGCGATGACTTCTACGTGTTTGATCAGCCAACCAGAACGCTGAAGGGCAGTCGTACAAAGCGTGAATTTCGCTTGGGCGATCCGATTAAAGTCGTCGTTGCGGCCGTGGATATTGATCGTCGTATGCTCGATCTGCGTCCGGTGCTGGATGCTGCTCCTTCGAGGCGGCGATCTTCGTCTCGGCCTGCTCGTCCAAACGGTTCTTCATCGGGTGATTCAAAAGAACGCCGCGGTGGTTCCGGAGCGTATCCTGAGCCAGGACGCGGCCGTGGTGCGTCGAAGAATAAGCCGAAAGGGAAAGCGAAGTCCAAAGGCAAGACGAAGAAGGGCAAGAAAGGGCGCCGTTAGGCGAGCAGTGGCGATGCCCGTCGGGGGGGGGCCCGGGGTGACCGAAAACCCGCCCCACCCCCCCCGGGGGGTTTGGTTTAAGAACGGTGATGTGTTGGGTTTTTGGGAT
>JBPOIW010000089.1:0-46887 GCA_052034165.1 Planctomycetota bacterium
TCATTCACCGACACCCCAACTCCCCAACAAACACCCGCACAGACTTCCTCATCAGAATAAATTTCACAGAAAAGTTTTCGCGGACTGTCAGGCTGGCAACAAAATTGTGGTGAAACCTAAGGGCTAACGCCCTGCGGCTGATGAAGGGATTAAATCAACGGGCCGGTCAGCCAGGGATCTCCAGCAACACTTGTAAAACGCGGCAACTTTTATCCCTCACTGACGTTTCGGGTTGTGAAAACCCATTAAATCAACAGGCCGTGACGTTTCGGGTTGTGAAGGCGGCAAGCTCCACGAGACCAAGGGTGCGTGATGCAACACATCGACGCGCAAGAAATCTGTTCATGAGTACATATCAATTTCCATTTCGGGTCCCACTGCCGCCAATCCCGGGCACGCCCACGGGCTCCGGACGTAAACATAATCCGACACCTCAAATGGAGGGATATACCGCCGCATGGTTGTGGGAGGAATTCGTCAGGTAGGATTGTATGGAATCGTCCAGGCTCCAAGTCTCAAAACTCCGGACAAATCCGTGGCGTTTGTTTCTGGCGGGTTTATACATTCACCCGGGGGGAAACTGGTCTCCCTGACGTTTCACAGGAACGTTTTGCGTTGTCATCAGTTCACAACGTGGTACGATTCCGAAGAAGTCTCCCTTCCAGCATTGAGAATTGTCAGCGACGCCGGTCCTGTAATGCGAGAGATCCTACGGAGTGGCTTTCGCGACCGTTCAGGTTCGGCATTCGCGGGAGGCTTCTGTGGTGTTCCAATCAGTCTCTACTGTCCACAGCAGAATTTCGCCCTCGCAAGCCGAATGACATACGGTCGATGCCGCAGATTAAATCCAAAGAGGCTCTCAAGTCATTTCTACTGACTTCGCGATTGCTGTCCCCAACGGACTGGAATTCTGCCGCAGGTCAGATTTCTGACTCGACGTCCGTCGATGCCATTCTGCAAACCCTTGAGCGACGGCAACTCCTGACCCCGTTTCAGGTTGGGCGAATCCAGAAGGGCGAAACCGAAGGTCTGGTCCTCGGACGCTATAAGTTGTTATACCGGAACGCCTCCGGCAGCTTTGCTCGCGTTTTCCGAGCCGCCTCGACCGACGACAACAGCATTGTCGCCCTGAAACTTCTTCGCGAGCGTTGGGTGGACGATCCTCGCACAGTGGCCAGTTTTGAGCGAGAAGCTCGAATCTGCCAGAAGTTTATTCATCCCAATATCGTGGCGATTCTGGACATCGGCAACGAGGGACGGTTTCACTACTTCACAATGGAGTTCATTGAAGGCGGTAATCTCCGTGACTTCATGAATATCCGCAAGACTTTGTCGCCGCTCGAAGCGACTCGGTGCATCTACCAGATCTGCCAGGGTCTGGAGTACGCGTTGAAAATGGGAGCTTCTCATCGCGACCTGAAACTTACCAACGTCCTGATGAGCAGTACCGGAGTCGCCAAGCTGGTCGACTTCGGTCTCGCGGGCGCGGAAAACGCGGCCCAGGCCGGCACCAGCGATGATGTTCAACGCGCGCTGGAATACTCAACGCTGGAACGTGGCACCAATGCACCTCGTAATGATCCTCGCAGCGATATCTTCTTTGCGGGCTCAATCTATTACGAACTGCTCTGTGGCGAAGGTCCTTGGTCGCGGACGATCGATCGCGAAGAGAAGCTGCAGCTGAGTCGTTACTCAAACGTGCGGCCGCTCAAGCAGGTGCTGCCCGGGCTTCCTGAAGGTATCTACCGAATTGTCAAGACGATGATGGAGCTGAATCCATCATCGCGATACCAGTCCTATGTCGAGGTCAACAAAGATCTCCGCACCTTGCTGGCGGAACTCGGCGAGCCGACCGGCGACACGGTCAACAAAAACTCTGCATCGTCCGGCGGCGCAGGCTCCAAATCCGGGGCTGCATCAGGAGGAAAGTCGGACAAGAAATCTTTCAATCTGATGGTTGTAGAACCAGGACGAAAGCGAGAAAAGAAGCTTAAGCAGTACTTCGAACAGTATTCGTTCGTGTTGAACTTTGTTGAAGAGGCTTCTGTCGCGTTTGAGAAGCTCAAGGGCAAAACGCCGCCCGACGGATTGCTGTTCATGGCGGATGTTGATGCCGCTCCGGTTCTGGAACTTTATTCCAAAGTCCAGGCGTACGCTCGCACATTGAAAGTGCCGTGCGTGGCGGTATTCGCGGCGGAAGAAGCGGACACAGTCAAGAAGCAGATCTATTCGACAAAGTTCGGCGCGACGATGTTTCAGCCAACGTCGCCTCGTGACCTGCGTCAACATTTTGCAGAAGTCGCGGGTTTCGATTGCGGTCCCGTGGCACCGCCAGAACCGCCGAAACGTAAAGAAGCGTCTGTTGCTGCAATGAAAACGGGTGCGGTCAGCAAGGCACCAAAACTGCCTGAACCAGATGAAGACTCCGGGATCGTCGTTGACGATTCAGATGTTGAAGTCAGTGCGAAGCCAGCGGCACCGCTGAAGCCGTCTGGTGACAAAATGAAGTCCGGTTCGAAGGGATCTCCGCCAGTGGCGGTCCCGTCGAAAGAATCCAAAGCAGAGAAGCCCTCGAGGCCGCAGTCACCGCCACCGGAATCGACGCCAGCCTCAGGTGGAAGCTCCGAGGTCCCTGCAGCAAAGGCACCCGCTCCTCAGCTTAATGCCGCCCAGAAAGCGGCGGCAATCCGTGCTGCTCAGCGAGCGGCCGAACGGGAAGCCATCGAAAAAGCGGCTGCAGAAAAAGCCGCCGCGGAGCGAGCCATTATCGAACAGGCCGAACGAGAGGCTCGGGAGAAAGCGGCTCGCGAACAGGCCGAACTCGATCGCATCGCCGCTGAAAAAGCAGCCGTCGAAGAGGCGGCGCGAAGGAAAGTCGAAGAAGAAGAACGAGTGGCTCGCGAGAAACTCGAAGCCAAGCGCAAAGCGGCCGAAGAAGCCGAACGCAGGAAAGCTGAAGAAGAACGAATCGCCCGCGAAAAAGCGGAAGCGATACGTCTGGCCGCGGAAGAGGCTGTTCGCAAGAAGGCTGAAGACGAACGACTTGCGAAAGAGAAAGCGGAAGCCGATCGCTTGGCTGCAGAAGAGGCGGCTCGTAAGAAGGTCGAAGAAGACCGCATCGCCGCTGAGAAAGCAGAAGCCGAACGCCTGGCGGCAGAAGAATCGGCTCGTAAGAAGGTCGAAGAAGAACGCATCGCCGCTGAGAAAGCAGAAGCCGAACGCCTGGCGTCAGAAGAAGCGGCTCGTAAGAAGGCCGAAGAAGAACGCATCGCCGCTGAGAAAGCAGAAGCCGAACGACTGGCGGCAGAAGAGGCGGCTCGTAAGGCTGAAGAAGAAAGAATTGCGAGGATCAGGGCGGAGGAAGATCGTCGGATTGCGGAAGAAGCTGCTCGAATTAAGGCCGAAGAGGAACGCATCGCGGCTGAGCGTGCGGCAGCGGCTGAACGAGCAAAGGCAGAAATCGAACTCGCTGAAAAAGCGATGGCCGAAAAATTCGCGGCGGCTCGTCGAGCACTCGAAGAGCAACAGGCGGCGGCTCAGGCGGCGGCCGAGAAGGCTCAACTGGAACGATTGGCTGCGGAAAAACTGGCCGCAGAGAAGCTTGCCGCTGAACGAGCGATCGCGGATCGAGAACGCGCGGAACGAGACGCAGCCGAGAAACTTAACGCGGCAGAACGAGCTCAGCAGGAAGCCGAAGCGGCGGCTCGTGAATTAACAGAACGCATCGCGGCCGCTGAACGAGTCGCCAATGGACTCGAACCCGAAATCAAAGTGACCGAGAAAGCCACTGAAGAGCTTCAAACGGTGGCGGAGCTTGAAGCGGAAGAAAAGGCAAAAGCCGCCGCGCGAGCACAAGCGGAGGAAGATCAGATTCTGGCCGAGTTGGAAGCTGAGGAAAAAGCAAATGCGGAGACTCGTGCGCTAGCGAAATCCGCAGACACTATCCAAAAGCTCTCACCGGTTGATGACACAGCTTCGCCAGCGTCATCACCGTCCACCGCTTCAGCCGACATTGAAGTGAAGTCCACCACCAGCGCCGTCAAGCCGGAACCTCCGCCTGCAGCAGTTCAGATCCCCCCGGGCGCGCAGGCAAAGGCAGACAAGGACAAGAAGAGCGGTAAGAAGAAGGGATCCAAGGCCGACAATGCTCCGGAGCCATCGACCAAAGTCCAGACGCCGCAGCCTGCAGCTCCGAAACCAGTAGCCCCACAGCCAGTCGCTTCAAAACCTGAGGTCGCAAAGACAGACGTATCAAAGCCGAAAGCAGATGTGCCACCGGCGTCGAAGTCGCAGACTGCAAAGGCTGATGTCGCGGTCGCAAAAGCAGAACCGAAATCCAAAGAAGCCACTGTCGAGCCGTCGCGGGCGAAGGAGAAAAGCACGAATCAGGAGACTCCGCCATCGCCGCCGGCCAAGTCGTCAGTCGGCAAGCTCATCGTTGTCGGAGGAACTGTCGTTGTCGCCGCAGCGGCCGTCGTATGGTTCATGCTCTTCCAGTAGAGCGCCTGACGTAGATCTGACACCAATTCCGTGTCCTTCCTGACGGTAAAACCCCAGTCGCCGCGACGTCTCCCACTGATTCCATCCGCCCCCATCATTTTGTCCTTCCCCTCCGTTTGTCTTCCCGCGTCGTTGAACGCGTTCCCATCGCCGCCCCAAGCAAGTCGGCCGCGCACGTTCATTCCGCCCCGAGTGAAGAAGAAAATTGCTACTCCATCCGCTATTGTTCGTGCTCCCATAACGCTGCTCGAAAACAGCTTCAGTTCTTCGCAAATCCAGACCCAATATTGCTTCAAAACATGAGCCCTCAACGACACTCGACCGGCATTCCACGACTTGATCAGGCATTGGGAGGCGGAATCATTCCCGGCACGCTGACCGTGGTGATGGGCGCCACAGGGATCGGGAAGACTCAACTGGGAGTCAGCTATGCTCATGCCGGGATTGCTCAGGAAGGTCAGTCCGGCATTCTGTTCGACCTGACCACTCGCGGCGATTCGCAGAATCAGACCGAGTATGCTCAGCGAATGTTCGGCTGGAAGTTTCGTCCGCGAACTTTTGCCGATGTCTTCGATCCCAACGTCGTCTGGGATGCAAGCAAGATTCGTTCGGACTATCTGCACGTATTCAACCGTGGCGGCCGACGAGTCACAATCGGCGACATGCAGCCCGAGGAATGGCAGGAGTTCAAGGCCGATCTGATGCGACGACTTGATCAGACCATCGCGTATTTCTACGGCAATTTCGTCCATGGAGTTCGCCGCTGTGTGATCGACGGCGTAGAGCCCACAACGAAGGATTCTGATTCATTCCAGTTCCATCTGTTCGACTATGTTTATCACCAGGTCCTGCGGAAAGATCACGACTGGCTGGCCAGAGATCTCTTCCGTGTTCATTTTCGCGCCCAGGAGCCGGAGGTGATGAAACATGCCTACGATCACAATTCCATCAGCGGCCTGCTGCTGTATACCAGCCATGAAGTCATGCTGGATGATTTAATCAGTCGCCCGATTCAGTCCGGTGATGTGTTGTCCAACGCGAACACGATCATCATGATCGGAAAGACTCGCGATGGCAATAAAATGGGACGAGCACTCTACGTCGCCAAGCATCGCGGCAGTGCGTGCGAAGAAACCATCCTGCCGTTTCATATCACCGAGCAAGGTCTGGTGTTTGAGTCATAGAGCTGTCACTGAGTCGCCGTAATGTGATTCCCAGGTGAATTCCCAACGTTACTCTCCAACGTTACTCTCCAACGTAACACTCAACGTAGCGTGGGCTTCAGCCCACACTGCCACTTCCATTTTCGCATTGAATCAACACGACGTGTATGCGCCGATGTCGTTCGACATCACTGCCTCATCATCGGAAAGGCGTGGCTCGCTAAAACGCAATCAAACCGGACACTAACGCGTGCCGGCTAATATGAGTCGCGAACCATTCCGCAACGAAACGCGCGCCGTCACGCTTCAAATTCTCCTCCGGGTTTGCACCGGCATTCAATCTGCTTCCATGAGAAATCCGCGAGTAATCTCATGGTGAGGATTCTCGAAGACCTGCTCCGGCGGCCCGCTTTCAATGATCGCTCCGGAATGAAGAATGTGAACTGTGTGAGCAACGCTGCGGGCGAATTTCATCCCGTGAGTCACCACGATCATCCCTTGTCCGCCCTTCGCCAGATCCTGCATCACCGAGATGACTTCCGCTGTCGTGTTCGGATCCAGAGCACTTGTGGGTTCATCGAACAGAATCGCTTCCGGCTGCATTGCCAGGGTTCTCGCGATCGCAACTCGCTGCTGCTGACCTCCGGACAATGACGTCGGGCGAGCACTACTCTTTTCCAGCATGCCGACTCGAGCCAGCAATTCTTTCGCCTTCGCCACCGCCTGCTCACGCGATTGCTTCAACACCTGCATCGGGGCTTCGATGACATTTTCGAGCACAGTGCGATGAGGAAACAAGTTGAACTGCTGAAAGACCATCCCAACCTTCCGGCGAATCTTCAGCAACGCAGCTTCGCGCGACACGACATCGCCGCCAATCAACTGCGTGCCGGAGACGTCAATCGATCCTTCGTCGAATGTTTCCAGTCCGTTGATCGTCCGCAACAGAGTACTCTTGCCGCCACCAGATGGACCGAGCAGAACGCAGACTTCTCCTCGCGCCACTGACATGGTGACACCGCGGAGAACTTCCTGAGAGCCGTATCGCTTCACGATTTTGTTCAGAGTAATCATCAGCGTGACTCCTTTCCAAGCCGCTGCTCAAGCCGACTGGCCAGAAGCGACAGAGGATAACTCATCCCAAGGTAGAGCAACGCAGTAAGAATGCCCAGTTCCACGATTGCTCCTGTGTTGCGAGCCTGAATGTAATATTCCTTGGATAGCTCGACGACCGTAATCACACTGCACACAGCGGTGTCCTTAAACAGCGCGATGAAGTCATTGGTCACTGGTGGAATGACAATGCGTGTTGCCTGAGGAATAATGATGCGTCGCAAAGCCAGATTGCGAGTCATCCCGAGCGACAGAGCGGCCTCCATCTGGCCTTTCGGAATCGCCTGCAACCCCGCGCGGTAGATTTCCGCTTCGTACGCGGAGTAATTGATCGCAAGGCCAGCAACCGCGGACCAGAACGCACTGATACTAAAGTGCGTTCCGGGGAACAAAAACTTCAGAACCTCCGGGACTAAGAAGTAGATCACATACAGTTGCAGAACCAAAGGGGTTCCTCGAACCAGTTCTACGTAACAAGTCGCCGGAATGGAAACAAACCATTTGCCGTAGAGCTTCATTAAAGCCATCAGCAGGCCAATCATTACGGCCAGTGGCATCGCGGTGACGGACAACAAGACTGTCATCAGCGCAGCTTTCACCAGGAACCAGCCGCGTTGAGAAATCACTTTCAGGCCATGGAGTGATTGCGAGGAAGACAGCTCTGGTCGATTCGTAGCCGCTGCTTCTGAACTGCCATCGGCCGGCAACGTGTGATTCGAGTCGTTCGCCTTCACCAAACCGCGAAATCCACCATCCGCGGATGTCTCAAGAGCACGCATGGCCTGCACGTCGTTCCACATGCCGTAGCGTTCAAGGATGGTGCGGAGACGACCGTCACGCAACCCGGCGTTGATCGCTTCATTGACGGAATCCAGCAGTTGCCGATCATTCTTGCGCAGTATCGCCACGTAGAAGCCTCGTCCCACCGGTGGCCCCACGGGTTTCAGATTTGGAAAGTCCTTCCGATAGAAATTCCAGATTGGTAAGTCCTGGACATTGCCGTCGATGCCGTCCGTCCCGAGTTCAGCGGCTCGCATGGCGTCCGTGACTCCGTCAAACAAAGCAAGCTCGATTGACGTGCTATGTTCGGCCGCAAAAGCATTGGTGAAATCTTCGGCCGCAGCACCACCCAAAAGAGACAACTTTCGAGGCCTTCCGGCCGGCTGCTTGACGAGATCATCCCAGGACTGAATGGTCTCGTCATCTTTTCGAGCCAGCAATTGCAACTCATAGATGTAATAAGGAATCGAAGTCCCATATCGCTCCGCCCGGCCCGGATTCCATTCGAATCCGTTCAGGACAATGTCGATGTCACCGCGATCCAACAGATCTGGTAACTTGTCCCACTGCCCCTGAGCAAACTGAGCCTCGACGCCGAGGTGCGCGGCGATCAGTTCAGCCAGTTCGACTTCGAATCCCACCAGCTTATTGGGATCCTTCTCGTCCGGAAAAACAAACGGCCCCCCACCTTCCTGATCGGCTCCCCAGACGAGAGTGCCCTTCGACTGAATCGTGCGAAGAGAATCGTCCTGCCCGTGGGCAGCGAGCGAGGAAATAAAACCGATCGCAACGACAAGCGGCGACAGTAAATGTTGTTTCAATAGAGCCATCCTCAGTTATCTTTGAACCTTCACCGCAAGAACCACGTCAAAATTGCCCACGTGAGCGAGTCGCTCTTGAACCCGTCGCCCGTCAATACCGAGTAGCGACGCACTCCTTGGGATCTTGATGGCTCACCGGAATCAGATGAAGAGTTTAGTAATCTGCCGCCACACCGGCTATTGGACGACGTGTCTCCCAAGTCAATTCCCAGGTGATTCCACGGCTCGCCGCGGAGCCATCGCGTTGTGGTAGCCTCGGGCTAAAGCCGAGATACCGGCTTCCGTTCCCGCAGAGCCTATCTTCACAACAGAGGATCGCGTGCTGATAGACAACTCATTCTCTGTTACTCAGAATCCTGTCACCTGCTTCCGGGACCTACAGACACGGAAAGTCACCATGAATACTTTGCGACGAAAAATTCTTCCGCAACTCCTTCAGAGCATCTCTGCGATTGTTCTCTGCGTCGCTCCTCAGGTTGCTTTCTCCGATGACTGGCCAAACTGGAGCGGTCCGGCTTTCAACGGTATCTCACCGGAGACCGGCTTTGCGTCGACGTGGCCCAGGGACGGGCTGACACCCGAGTGGACTCGAGAAATTGGTACGGGGTTCAGTTCGATGTCTGTCCTGGGCGATCGACTGCTGGCCATGGGGCATTCGGAGGAAACCGAAACTGTCTGGTGTCTGAATCCCGCCAGCGGAGAAGTGCTCTGGAAACATACTTATCCGGGTCAATTGTTGCCCAACCTGCATGAAGGCGGCCCGGGTGCAACTCCTACGATTGACGAAGGACGAGTTTATACCGTCGGCAAAGAGGGGCAGCTGTTTTGTCTTAATCTTGAAGACGGGAGCGTCATCTGGCAGTCCATGTTGCAGCAGGAGCTGGGAGTGAAGCTGCCGGAATGGGGGTTCAGCAGTTCTCCACGAATTCTCGGAGACCAGTTGATTCTGGAAGCTGGGCGAGTTGTCAGTTTTGACAAGATCACCGGCAAGAAATTGTGGCAGACAGAATTACACGAAGCCGGCTATGGTTCAGCGACTGTCTTTGAGCATCGCGGTCAGACACTCATTGCGACACTCGACTGCGATGGCCTGCGCGTACTGAAGGCTGACGATGGCGGCGAGATGGCTTTCACGGCGTGGAAGTCACCTTACAAGACCAATGCGACGACTCCGATTGTCGTCGGTGACACGATCTTCATCTCAACCGGCTACAAAATCGGTTGCGGCCTGTTTCGTCTGACCGATGGCAAGCTGGAACGCATTTACGCCAACACCAATATGCGGAACCATTTTAATAACTCAATCCTGATCGATGGCTTCCTGTACGGCTTTGACGGCGATTCCCACAACGGCCGCAACGTGACGCTGAACTGCATCAATTATGAAACCGGAGAGCTCAAGTGGAAGCAGCGAGGACTCGGCTGTGGCTCATTGATCGCAGCCGATGGCAAACTGATTGTTCTCGCCGAGACCGGCGATCTGGTGCTCGCGGAAGCCGCTTCTGACAGTTTCAAAGAACTGGCACGGACGAAATTCCTGACCGGCCGCTGCTGGACATCACCGATGCTGGCGAATGGGCGAGTCTTTGGACGCAATGCGGATGGAACGCTGGTTTGTGTGACCTTGCCACGCGACGAAAAGTAGCTTTGGCCGGGTGTAATGCGCGCGAGATGGATTGAAAGTAGCCGGATTCGTGAGAATTCGGGAGCCCCCAAATGCAAAGCTCCGAATTCTCACGAAATCGGCTACGAAGATGTGTCCGAATTCTCACGAATTCGGCTACGAAGATGTGACTGCCGACTTAAGTCGCCACGACGTGCAGGGACCACGACTCACGCACCGCAGTGCGTTACTGAATGCCCATCAGAGAACTCAGGTTCGTCGTTGATGGTGCCCCGAAGCGAGGTTCGAGAGAGATACCGACGCCAACGTTGCTCTTGCTGAAATCGAAGCCAAGCCCGAAGTGCAGGATCCAGTCGAGGCCAACACGAGAAATCGTGACTGACGAACCGCGAGATTCTCCGGCGGCTACGTCGTAAGCGTAGGCGGCCGTTGAGATCCACTTTGGGCTCATCTGATAACTGTAACTGCCGATGATCGTCTGGCTCTCAAAGAAGTTCGTGGCACTGACTTCACGGTAACCCAGATACACACTGCCACGCAGACTTCGCTGGCTGAGCACTCCGACGCTCCAGATGTTTTGAGCATTCTCGAACAGATCCCAGGAAGCATCCGTCAGGAAGCTGGTGCGATCGCTGACGTTCCAGCGATAGTGACCGTAGAGCAGGCCGAAGTCTTTGCCGAAGTTATCTCGATCAGACTTTGGAAAGAACGAAGCTCCGTATTCCCAGATCATCCAGTCACGAATGCGAGGAGCCTCCATGGGGCCAACTTTTGTCTGCAGGCGATCTCGGAAGTTGATCCGCAGAGCTTGTATGTCATCCGCCAGTTCATGATACGGAGCACTGGACCACAAGCCAGCCCCGGTACGAATCGCATAATTGCGAGGATTAAATTCGGCAGGAATCACGCCCGGAAAAACCTGCTGCGGATAACGGGAACGGAAACGCTCCTGGCTGTTCTCGTCGATTTCATTGTACTGCAGAATATCATTGATGCCGCGGCTGGAATCCGTGATCGAATACTCCAGCATCGTGTCGTGCTTATGAGCCAGTCCGTTCAGATTAAAGATATCGCTGCGAACAAACGGGAAGACTCGCGACGCCGACATGCGAGCACGAATGCCGGTGTTCAGCAAATAACGATCAATGGATTGAGCCGCAACGCCATCCTGCCAATAGGCGGCTTCGCCCATCACGAATGGTTCAAAGTTCACCGGTCCGACATTGAACGGCATGTCGAGCTCATGTCGAGTCATCGCGACAAGTCCCGAAGCATCTTTCACATAAGCACCACCGCCAACATTGTCGAAGCCGTTCGTGCTGAAGGGCTCCGCGGGATCCGTCGGCCCCTTCATCGCCTGAAGATCAGCATAGCCAGCACTGGAATGCATGTTCCAGTAAAGCAAACCGTCAAACAGAGGCTGTGAAAAGCTATAGACGTCTGCTCGCGGTAACCACTGAGTATTCGCTTCAAAGCCGCTCAGATCGGGGCGGCCCCAAAGACTTCCCGAAAAGGCTCCTCGGTCCTGGCGAATTCCAAGTATCGTTTCCACATCCTTCTCGGAGTCGAAGCGATTCTCATGATACTGTTCCAGGTAATTGCGATCGGACAGATATCCAATTTCGCCGAAGATTAAAGCATCGCCAGGAAGTTGTTGGCGATGTCGCCACGTAGCTTCACCACGCGAAGAACTCGGAGGATCCAGCCTGCGTCGATCAAGCCCGAGATTGTCGTTTCCGGAATCGTACTGGTAGTAAAGTGTTCCATTGCCCTGATAAGCACCCATGGAATTGTTGCCGGCGTACTCAGCGCGGGTTCCGATTCCGGGGCCACGTTTGGATCGATGGTCGGCCAGCAGATCAAGTCGAGTGCCAGGCTGCTTGGGCATTCCCAGAAGCTTATACAAGTCCCAAACTGTGTTGACCTGGAGACCAAAGATACTGTCCTGGGTCACGGTGGCTCGACGAATGGGAATCCCGGGGTCTTCCGCCGGACCACTGACCTTGGGAAGATAGAACACCGGAGTGTCGCCAATAATAAACTGGTTGTTGACACTGGTCACCCAGGTCGACTGACCAACAACCTGCTGCCCGGTCAGAGGATCCGTTCCTGTAAAGATCGAAGGCCCCGGCTCGACAAACACATCGCTCGCCTGAATTCGATAGCCAGGCTTTCCGTAAGGGCTGGATGTGACCCAGGCATTCTGACCATGGAAACGATCCTGAGTTGTCTGACGCATTCGTTCAGCACGCACACGAAACTCGGCGCCTTTTTCGCCGAGCTCCGGCACGAAGGCTCGCAGTTCCGCGTTCAGCATCAATGCTCGACCACTGGCCGCATCAAAGAACGCGTGAGTGGCGTGGATCGTGTTCTGGTTCTGGCGGATGACGATATTGCCTTCCATGTAAACCTGAAAACGTGAATCCGCCGACTGCACAACCAGGTCACCGCCTTCAAACTCCTCGCCGGCCTGCGTCCAGATGACAACTCGATCTGCGGACAAGTCAATAATTCCCGGTGAAAATTCCTGTCCCTGCACGTCGACATCAACACCTTCTATCAGGACATTCACGCCGCCTGAGATAATGTTGATGCGTTCTTCAGGAATCGTATCCTTCGAAGTCTGCGATTCGAACTGCAGAGGATCATTGGAACGAGGACGGATTTGCACGCGTCTTGACGATCGCTCAGTTCTCGTTGGAGCAAAGGACGGGACCGGCGGAGCAAATGAATCCTGAGCAGGCTGAAAGTTAACGGTCGTGATGTTTCCGGAATCATCCGGATAAAGTCGCCGCAGTGCTTTTCGAAGCAGAGGATGATCATTCGTTGTGGCGGCTGTGGAATGCTTCACCGCGAATGTCGGCACGTTTGATGTTTGCAACCGAAACGCACGTGAGGCGACGGACTGCTGGCTGTCAGCCGACCGAATCGTCAGGTCTTCAGCGTACACAGCCACATCAAAATGCGAATCCACCGGAGTCACAATCACAGCCACTCGTGCCGCAGAAACCGTCAAGTCTCCCTGCGAGATCTTTGCGTTCCCGTTGATCAGGTGAATCTGCACGGAGCTTTCACTGATCGTCTCTTCGAAGTCACCGGTGATCTCTACCGCTGCGGTAATGTCATCAGTCAATGAATCAGCGGATGAGATCGGCAGCGTCGCCGCATTCCCATTCTGCGCAACGGCTCTGTTTGTCAGCAACTGTGTTGCTGCAATCAGGATTGCCACGAGCATCAGAATGGACCGCTGAGTCATTCAGTCGCCGTAAATACTCATGCATTTGCCGCGAATCATTCGCGACATTGTCTGAGAGACATTGAGAGGACAGGAGATGAGAAGAAGAGGCCGGGAGAGAACTGGAGACAGGAGTTGAGAGGAAGGGTGAGAATGTTCCGTGATGCGGACTATACGGCGGTTCGCGAAAACGGGTCAATATCGCCCAGAACCGCCATGAACCGCGTAAACTAAGAGTTCCCAAGCACTTACCACGATGACGCATCACAGAGGTTCATTTTTGCTTCTGAAGGAGCCAGGAGTGCCACCAGGCGAGTGCAATCACCGGGCTGCTCCGCCTTTAGTTGCGGCCGATAATCCCCCAAACCCACCTCGCACCCCAAGCCCTGCAAATAACGCATTCTCCCGGCGAGCGGCAGGGCGTCAGCCCTCCGAACTCCCGCGCACCCTGCGATTCATGCGATTCATGCGATTCTCGCCATCCTCCGCGACAGATACTCCATTTCAATACCACTGACTGAATGCTCGCCGTGCCCGACGCGTTTATCTGCTGTTGCGAGAGCGGAGTACTTCCTTGTCCGTCGCGTCGCTTTCAGGCAGAAAACAATTCTGCTTTCCGTCGGGCCCATCGATATACAATCGCCCGCATGCAAAGCACTGATACATTGCTCGAGCCGACGAGGACATCAGCTTGCGCGAAAGTACGTAAGCATCATTCACTGAAAGCTGACCTGACGCAACAGGATCAATGTCCTGCTCATCCATCCCGTCCCAGACCACGTATAGATCCGGATCCGGTGTCAGGTGCCCCTTTTGCCGAAGACAATCCGTGTTGTCCTTGATCGTATGCCCACAGTGACAGTTAAACCACATCACGATCCCTTACCTACAAAAGAGCTGCGATCTCTGCGTCAGGCGATTAGAAGGCGTAAAAACTCATGCGGTGAACTTTTCCGCTCTGCAAATTGAGTGCACGGACTGAAGCGGCCCTCATCGGGAATGATCTTGAGCACTCGACGGTAGCGTGAATCTACCACTGGCAGCGGAGGCTGTCATCGGCAATTCACAAACAGGCAATGTCATCTGGCGAGCGGCAGGGCGTCAGCCCTCCGAGCCCCGCGCACCCTGCAGTTCACGCGATTGCGTCCAACGAGTTCCGATGGCACCGGGCGTATCGTGCGCGGGGCTCCAGACACCAACGAAAACGAATCGGAGACTTCAGGTCAGACCGGTGTGGCTCGATCAGAGACGAGTGGCTCATCAAGCTTTAATCTGGGGGGTGACCGGTGGATCCCATTTTCGCCGACGGAGCGGCGAAACTACGTAGTCGAGCCGCTCCGTCGGCTCGCATTGCCCCCCCAAAAAAATCAATACTCGTATGCGATCCTGACACTTCGGACATCACCGAGTTTCAGTTTCAGTTTCAGTTTCAGTTTGTCCATCCCGCATGGTGCGGAAAGACGAGAACATCGATTCTTCCAGGCACCGAGTAACCTTCTTGTGGTCTCTGTGACTCAGCCGTGTTAACCGCGCTAAAAATGGGATCCCGTTTATGACCACAGATCGCACAGATTTTACAGATAGAATCGCAGCAGAGCTTCGCACAAACCCTGAACATCCACCCCAACATGGCGCTGTCCAGCGAAACATGTCGCGAACTCAGTGTTCCCCAACCCAAGAGATGTGTCGACCCTTGGCGCAACGTTTGGTGCGCAGTGTGGCCAACAGAAGGTGCCACGCGTTGAGGCACCCATTCAATCCGGATGTATCACGACCGGCGTTCTGTGATTCATTCGTACTCAGCACTGCGAACTAGTTTATCCGAGCCAAGTGCTCATGAATCAAACGCAGCCAACGCGAGGAACAACTCAATTTTTCAACGCCCTGCACCGACTCCGTTGCGCCGAATGGCGATATCGTTGAATCAAAGAACTTCTAAGAACCCGTAACAAAACCGTAGCTGAGCTCGTGAGAGCTCAGAAACTGCTCCGAATTCTCACGAATTCGGCTACGTGGGCATGCTTCGAATTCTCACGAATTCGGCGACGTACACATATTTTGTTAGGCGTTCTAAGTCGCCGCAGGGGGCAACGTGTCGCCCGGTTTTGCCTCGATCACTGGCGGCAATCGCCGCCGGGCTTCTCGTTGGAACCATTCCGCCACCTCGAGTGACACATTGGTTTTCAAGGCAGTGGACTCAATCGAGTACAATCTGACAGATACTCTACGGCTGCCGGAAAATCTCCCCGTCTTTCATTACGAAGACCACATGCTTCATCGCACTGATATCCTCCAGAGGATTTCCTTCAACGGCAACAACGTCGGCCAGTTTGTTGGGTTCCAGTGTTCCCAGCGTGTCTTCAACTCGCAGTAGCCGAGCAGCCTCGATCGTGGCACATTGGATGGCTTTCATCGGAGGCATGCCGCCTTCGACCATCAGTTCAAACTCATGAGCATTCTCGCCGTGAGTCGAAACGCCGCTGTCTGTTCCAAATGCGATCTTGACGCCAGCCTTGTACGCTTTCGTAAATGTTTGCTTGATTGCGGGACCGATTGCAGCCGCTTTGGGACGAACAACCTCGGGAAAATATCCAGGCTCTTCGGCCTTCTTCGCAACCCATTCCCCCGCCATATTGGTCGGAACCCAGTACGTCCCTCGCTCTTTCATCAGCTCCATAATTTCGTCCGTCATGTACGTGCCATGCTCAACGGAATCCACGCCGGCCAATACCGCTCGTTTCATCCCTTCGGCCCCATGAGCATGAACAGTGACGACCATGCCATAGTCACGAGCCGTCTCGACGATGGCTTTCAACTCTTCACTGGAGAATTGAGGATTCTGACCATTCGCCGCAAGGCTTAGAATCCCTCCCGTCGCCGTCAACTTGATCAGATCGGCTCCTTCTTTGTACCGGAGTCGAACGGCTTTGCGAGCATCATCGACACCATTGATGACGCCTTCAGTTGGACCGGCATCACGACGAAAATCTCCTTTCAGTCCATTCGTCGGATCGGCATGGCCTCCTGTTGTGGCGATGGATTTCCCAGCGGTGTAAATTCGTGGCCCGACGATCCAGCCTTCTGTGATGGCTCGCCGCAGCGACACGGAATTCACGCCGTTGTCGCCCAGTTCCCGGACCGTTGTAAACCCGGCCATCAGCGTAGCGCGAGCAAACATGGTGGAGCGCAGGGCATAGTCCGACTCTTCCATGAAGAATTTTTCGGTGTATGCCTCTTTGGAATGCTGACCGATCAAATGCGTGTGCATGTCCATCAATCCAGGCATGACGGTATGCTGGCTGAGATCAATCAGGCGATCGCCGTCCGCCGGATTGATGAACCCTTTCACGACTTCGGCAATCTTCCCATCCTCGACAACGATGGACATTTCAGTCTGCAGCTCATCCTTGCGGCCATCGATTAATCGCCCGGCATGAATAATCGTCGCGGCGGGCAGCATGTCACTCAAAACAAATGTTGCAACGATCAACGCAGCAAAAGCAAATCGCATCGCAGAGTTCCCCCAAGGGTTCAAGGTGGCAGTGGGCGACCGGGATTCTGCTGAACTCAGCCTGCGTTTGGAAGCGACGCGACTTAAAGCTCCTCCAGAAAGGCCTGCTTCATACGGATGTGACTCTTCGAAATCTTCGGCACCAGATGCTTCACTTCTTCGCGTTCTCTGTCCTCAACTTCATGCTCCAGCAGTTCCAGCTGTTCACGAACCAAACGGGCCTTCCAGCGATGATATTCGCTCAACTCACCATGTCGCAGATAGGCTCCGACCTCAAGCTTTCGAGTCCAGTCGTCGTAGCGTTCAGACCAATACTTTGTTTCCGTATGATTCATGGCCAGAGCCCCGCTGAGCGCACCGATCTTTGCATCTGCCATAGCCTCGACACATTCATCCGGAGCAGGGTAGTAGGCAAAGCAGCCAACGATACTGAAGGCGACAAGGCCAGCAAGTGAAAGAAACCCCAGCACCGGACCGGGCACAACAATGTCGCCTCGACGAGGAGCCGACACCGGCACTTCTGACTCCAGCCAGCGTTCCAGTTTCGACGTTCGATCTGCCAGCCGAAGCACGAATCCGAATCCGACAAGGCCGCCCAGGAGCCACAGATTTCGCCATTCAAATGGATTGATATCGCGTTGAAGTTTCTGGCTCACCATTTGGAGCCATGATGCTCCAACCGCTCCCGAAAACGGTTGGCAATAGATATCGAACGCATGGGTATGATTGGCGGGTTCGATGTCTCGCGGAAATAACGGTTTGTCGACACTGTAGGCCAGCACCAGCACGATGCTCAGCAGCAGAACCATCCACGTCGTGCCACGTTTCAGACCGTACTCGCGATAGAGCCAGAACACGATGCCCATGTTCATGCCGGCACCAAGGACCAGCAATACAAAGGCGGCACCGACGGAATTCGCATGCTGGAACATCATGCCGAGTTGTGACATCGCCAGCATTGGAGTCGCATAAACCGGGATTGCCATTCCCGCCATGTACAAAGGAGCCAGATCATTGTCGTGATTGAACGTATGCTGCAGGCTATTGGCTGGAATAATCGCTCCCAGCAAACCAACACCGGCAAGCCCAACAAGAATATGGACCAATGACGCCGAGGTGGCTTCTCGTCCCGCCGCGCTGGCGACGGCCAGCATGCGTCGATAACCATGGGCCACAGCCTTTTCTTCCACCATAGGCACGGCCGAATCCGGAAACATCCGATCCCAGATGATCCCAATCACAGTGACGATCACGAGTGAACAGCCGGCGAACGACAGGATCGCAATCGGCTCCGACAGGGTCAACCCGTACAACAGCGAAAGCGGATTGAACAGCGGGCCTGACATCGCAAACGCCAGAATCGTTCCGCCCCGAATGCCAGCTCGCCGTAATTCCCGAATCACAGGAATGACGCCCAGTGAACATACTGGTAACAACATTCCGATGACCCACGCCCGAAACAGCGCGGAGCGAGTGCCTTCACCGAACAATCGACGAGTCGCCTCGTAACCAAAGAAACGCCTTAGAATCGCCGCAATCGCAAACCCGCACAGGATGAAGGGCGACGCCTGCACAAGGCTGCTGATGAATCTGACCGCGAATCCCCAGAACATCATTTCCGCCATGACTACATCGGCTCCGTGGAAGTTTGTGATTTGGGAACAAGAGCCTTCAGCTCTTCCAGAAGTTTGAGAATCTCTGACTGATCAAACGGCTCAGGGCTTTGAGCAGGCTTCTGAAATCCTAGCGCAATGTTGAGCTGTTTTCCGGCGGAGACAGCCGCTTCAAATTCCGCTTTTCGCAGTTCACTGTCGGCAGCAAGCTCCGGAATCCAGCCAATGATGTCGATCAACTCCTGTCGCGCCACCGCTGACTGAATGGCCTCCGCAGCACCGTCGCCGGAATCTGAGAACGGCGGCTGCTGAGCAATCCGTCGTTCCAGCTGCTCCACAAGTGCCGAGTAGTCAGCTGGTTTGTGGGCCGGCACAAAGTGTTCCAGATGCTCATCTTCCTCATGGTCACCATGATCATCACGGGATCCGCAACCGACGAGCCAAAGCGACAGACCTGCGCACGCCATCAGCACAAGCATGCCCTTCAACCTGCAGAACAAGCTTCGCCCACGTGCGCATTGCGGCGAGGGCTTACAGTGCACAATGCATTCTGATTCGTTGACCATTAGAATCCTCGTCTTTCATCACTCAACGCCGGACTATTCCTGATACTTTGGAACGGCCACGCGACTCAGAATCTCTTCGATCACAGTCAGTGCTTCCGCTGATTCGAGCCCCAAGCGAACACTTAACACAGGAACCGCCACGTCCTGAACGTCATCCGGTGTGACGTAGCTTCGCCCCGCCAGCCACGCATAGGACTGAGCCACTCGCTGCCACGTCAGCAGACCGCGAGGACTCAAGCCCAACGCGATACTGGAATGGAGGCGAGTTTCATGCCCGAGTCTCACAAGATAGTCCTGAACATTTCGTGAGACCGACAGAGTTGCGACCTGCGACTGAATGCTGCTTAGGGTTGCAAGATCCAGCACAGCCTGTTGATCCAGTGGCTGATCCGGATGGACGACGGCGTCCTGCAGCATCTGCAGTTCATCGGCATGCTCCGGATAACCGACGCTCAGCTTCATAGCGAAGCGATCCAACTGAGCTTCCGGCAATGGATAAGTGCCATGCTGATCGACAGGATTCTGAGTCGCAATCACAAAGAACTGACGACTGAGTGCGAATCTCTGATTGTCCACCGTGACTTGTCGCTCAGCCATGGCTTCCAGCAACGCGCTCTGAGTGCGAGGTGTCGCGCGGTTGATTTCATCGGCCAGAAGGATGTCCGAGAAGACCGGACCGCTGCGAAACTCGAACTCACGAGTGCTCTGATTGAAAAGATTGAACCCCGTGATATCGCTTGGCAGCAAGTCCGGCGTGCATTGGCAGCGAGCAAACCGGCCGCCAAGTCCGGAAGCCAGCGCTTTCGCCAGCGTCGTTTTTCCGAGGCCGGGCTTGTCTTCCAACAGCAAATGCCCGTTGGCCAGTAAACAGACCAGCACCAGCTCGACAACGTCCGCCTTGCCGCGCAGGGCGTGATTAAGTCGATCACGCAGTTCTGTCAGCGAAGTGTGATTTACGTCGATCGGTTGAGATGTTGTTGCGAGCGTCATGAATGAAATGTTCTTGTTAACAGTCTCAGGAGGCACTTACTAATTTTGAAGCAGTCCCGGTTGGAAACATTTCCTCCGGGCTTACAGGAAAATTCGCTGCACGATCCGCTTTCAGCAGCATCGACTTCTCACGTGCTCGCAGTCGTTCAGCAGTCTTCTGACACTTCGCAAGGCTGAACTCACGAAGACTGGCGGCACAGCAATCGACGATATATTGCGGCTCGATGGATGAGAACGACTCTCTCGTGCCATACGCGGCCAACTCAACCAATCGCAGAAACTCGTTGAGCTGGGGAGTCTCTGCCGACGAATCCCACAGCCGTCTGATCCAGCGTGAAAATGTCATGCCGCGTGGGCGAGCCAACCCGGACCAGGCGAGACGCGAATCCAGCAGTTGCAAAGTCCGCAGCACTCGAACTCGTGAATCGGCCGAGGTGTTGAACACCCAGATCGCTGTCGAGATTCGATCAGAGATCGCATGCCGCTTCCAGGTCCCACCGAATGCTAAAGCGGTGACACTCATCGTCAGAAGCCAGTGACGCACCATCCACTCCCATGCTGTTTGCAGAGCCATCAGGCAACGAGCGATCAATCCGGGCGGCGGAGCAAGGACTTCATATCCCGGTGAAGGTTCCAGCGTAATCCACGTGGAAGCACCGATGAAGACTTCGCACCAGAAATGAGCATCTGCGGTGTGGACCGAGGTGTGTCGCTTCTGCCGGTCGAAGTTGTCCGGACTGGCATAAAACCCGGAGACGACTCGAGCTGAGAACCCGAGACTTCTGAGCATCAACGCTGCGGCTGTTGCGAACTGATAATCCGGGCCACGTTTCGATGCGAACAGAAAATGACTGACTGGAAACTCACTGCTTTCCGGAGCGACAGCTTTACGGTCCAGTTCGTAGTTGGATCGCAGATAATTGATTACGGCATCAACACGAGCAAACCCTTCCGGCACATCGCGGGTAATCTGTTGGGCCAGATTCCTGACATCGCTCATCTGCGGAACAAGCGGAAGTTGAGTTCTTCGTTTATCACCGATAGCGTTAAACGTCAGGTCTGAGTGATGCAGCAACTTTGATCGCTGCAGGCATTCGGACGAAAGATGAATCGTGATAAACTCCGGCAGTGATTCTCGATTCAGCTTCAGTATCGAGTCCTGTGCCCAACCATACATGTCGGACTGTTCGACTTTCTCAATATGGACCGCTCGCAATTCCAGAGGCGCAGGGATTACGTTCGACTTCAGGTTGATAACTTTGACCGCATGCGTTTCCAGGTCCGAAAACAGCCCAAGACTACGACTGCCACAGGGAACCCGCAGCCACGGTTTTCCATGAGTCGGCACGATCGCCATGCCGGGCGGATGCTCCTGCGGCAGTTCCGGAATCCAGTCGACTCCATCAAACACGTCGTAAATTTCCATTCGGAGATGCAGGGGAACTCGTCCCGCGACATACAGCAACGCAGGACTCTTCAGATCCTGAATTCGTTTTTGATCCGGGCGAGTAGATCTACGCAGCGTGGTAAATTCACGACCGCTCTGTGCTGACTTTGCCATGCGAGCGCTGATGTCTGCCAGAAGTTCGGGTGGTAGAGCGACGGAGCGGTCCTGATCTTTGACTTTGCGCACCGGCTCATCAAACGCATCGTTGAACACATCGTAAAGGCTGGGCTTGTCATCTTCGGCGAACGGAGCGTCTTCAATGGGACCAAAGGACTTGATGTTATCAGTCCCCGTGACCAGATTTTCACCATCATTCGCTCCGCTGCGTGCATAGGGATCGGACTTCCCGTCGCCTCCGGATCCCGGAAGAAATCCGCGCAGCACTGTGATCGCATCCCGACCGCCGGAAGCTGACGCCAGCAGCAGCAACAACGGAATGCACGGCCCGACGATCAGCCAGCGCAATGGAATCTGACGGGACTGCCCCGAGAGAAGTCGGCCACGAAGACTGTCCCAGTATCCGGCGACCATCCAGCTCACAGCGGCGAACCCATAAATAGCGGTCAGCCATAAAACCTGATTCTGTCTCGCTATCGCCGCACAAAAAATGGTCAGAGCGACACCGGCGAGGATCGACATTCGCTGATAGCCAATCTGATAGCCCAGAACCGCTGCAGCCAGCATTAAATTCTTCTGCGTGTGCATGACCATCATTTCGAAGGGTCGACCGGACAGAAGAAACATGCGTTGAAACGGCTCCCAGAGCAAACTGGTGACAACCACAAGGATAAGCAGGGGCATGATCAGCGGGGTTTCGTTGCTCGCTGCAAGCCTTCGACGAACAATGAGTGTTCCAAGAGTGACAAGAGCCACTTCCACGGAAAGTTGAATTGCTATCGAAGCACGACTGCGTCCGCCATCGGCATCGGCCAGAACAAAAATCGTTCCTGCCAGCAGAGCCATGGCGACAGTCATCCAGTGCAACGACGCTGCCGTTACGCGGTGCCGACCAGCATCATCGACAGTCGTCGCTACAGCGTTGTATCTCTGTGTGTTTCCATGGCGGGTTCTAGCGATGCTTCCGGTGCGACGCATGGCTGAGGGTTGACGATCAGCGAGCATCACAGGCTCCTTTCCATCGCCGAGGCAGCACGGTCTGAACGTCCCCGACGCCTTGCAGAGACAGCCAGGCTCCTGTGACGGGAACAGATTGATGCACGGGAGATTCATCAGAAACCGCAATCACGTGCTGATCGGCAAGTTGCCGCCCGCGCCAGCGAAGGCCCGTCGGAGTTGTCACAACAACCCCAAACGCAGCACTCGCCGACCTCTGTCGGCTCAGCGAACTTGTCGACTCATTCAGCCCTGACTGGGCCAAAGCATCCATCAGACGTTGAAAACCAACCGCGGAGTCACCGGCCACAAAGATCTTTTGGTTCAATAACAGTTCCACACGACAATGCTGTCTGTGAAGCGATTCGCAAACACTGGCCGCCACCTGAATGACAAGTTCGAGGGTATCGGCCACAGAGCGAGCTTGCGAATCACATCCCGGATGGCTGGCCGCTTCAAGATCGGCGGTGACTCGAACAACGGAAGTCGCGGGGGCCTGACGTTCGCAAACAATCAGTTGTTGCTGTCGAGCTGTCTGAGCCCAATGAATTCTTCGCAGGGAATCTCCCTGGCGAAACTGGCGAGTTCCCAGCATGTCACCAAAATCGCCAACGCGCCGATCGGCGAGCTGCTCATCCGATTCGCGTATCTCGGCCGCATCCGGAAGGCCACTTAACATGACCGTCGCAGGCCAGATCACGACATGACCATCAACAGTGGCCTTTCGAGCCGCTCGGTACAATCCGAAGGGAAATCCAGTTTCCACTTCAGGAGCCACGAGCGGATAAAGTCCGCGAACCTGAGGAACAAAAGTCCAGGAATATTCCGCCGTGCACCAGCCGGGAACTCGGGCCAGAGAAACGCCTTCATCGGTGTTAGCGGAGTGCTTCAGAGCAAATCCTCGCACCAGCGAAAGCCCCCACACTGGCCATGGCCAACGATTGCGAATCCTGAGCCTGACCACTACCGGCTGACCAACGCGACCACGTCGCAGATCAAAGGTGACATGCAGGTGAATTCCCCGCATTGCCAGCCATGGCATGGCAACACCAACGCAGACGATAACGCCGAGGATCCCTGTGATAAAAAATGCTTCAACACTCAGAAAAGCTCCACAGATGCCGGAGAGGACAACGGCCAGAAAGATGCTCCAGAATGGCCGCTTGAGCCAGTAAATCCAGCGATTCGCCCACGGGCAGAAGTCATGGTGCAACGCGGCATCCGCTCGACGCAGTAAAGGCATTGTGCGATGAGAAACGGAGAAATCATCAGGAGGCTGTGCAATTATCTCGACAGACATTTTTCTGCTCAGACCTTGCAGGACGAAGGAATCCAGGACGTTATAGAACTCAGAAATTCTTGTTCACTGCCGTCAGGTACTGCGTTGTCACTCGCTTCTCCCCTTCAAATCGTTTTGAATGACACCTCGTCGCGGTCGCGCGAAGCACGGACTGGTCGGACCCGTATTTCGCTTCGCGCGAACCGCAGACGAGATGCTTCCATCAAGCCGATATTGAGTGGCAAAAGCGCTGCCAGAGGCGACGCAAGCGCACTCTGGACGCAGACCTGCTTCGAGCGGCACGGCACGGATCTACGCCGAGGCGATGCTGCAAGCTCAACCGGTTACAGCCTCAGGTTGCCGCAACAGTGACACGCAGCCACAGGAACACCGCGCGAGTCGATGCAGGTGAAGCGGTCGGTGAACTACGCGCCGACGCGTCGCACGATCCGAAGATGTCTTGAGCCGAGAGAAGACTCAAGCCACAGCAAGCCGATGGCGGTGCGTGAAAAAACTCGATTGCCTGGCTCCGTGGAACTCGTTCAGATTCGTTGAGAACATTCTCAGTTTGCACAGAAAATGCTGATATCAAACGAGCGGAACGAACAGCACATGGTCAGCCGCGAAGCAGAGTCACACAGACGCTAAAATAGCCCGGGGCGTGCGAGCATCAGCTTACGCCAATGGCGGAGCACGGGCTTGCAGCGGCAGACCGAAACCCAATTGAGGGTCTGCGCAAATGGCAACCGCAACAAGAGATGCGGTTTCAGAAAGTGTCGGCAGATCAATCGGCCCCGACAGAATGCGAGGAGCCGAAATGGCCTGACACAAAGCACATTCAGAACAGTCGTGATGCGTAGCAGGCGAACGTTCCGGCGTTTCCGACCCCGCATTCTCTGCGGGTTTCTGATCGTGGTGATGACACGCCCCGTGCGAATGTTCATGCGCAGAACCGGCGGCGGCGACGCAGCAGGAATCTTCCATCAACGAGTGCAACCAGGGTGCACTCGACGGAAGAACCAACTGCCAGCACGCCAGCATCAGTCCGAGAAATTGCTTAGAGCCCCAACGCATAGAGTGACAGTGCAGGTTTCACGAAAGAATTCGCATGGACTTCGAATCAACGTTTCATATGCTAATGGGGCTTACGTCGCGATCAAAGCTGAATGCGAGATGAATCCTGAATTTCATTCGCCAAATCACCTTTTTGTTTAATGCAGAAACCTAACGATGCGAATACGTCTCCCGGCTCTCTGCTGCTTTTGTCTGGTCGCAATGCTCCCTATGACCAGAGCGATGGCGCAGACTTCAGAAAAGAACGTCGCGGCGACCGCCGTTTTTCTGAAGGCCGATCAGGACGATGACAAGGGCTTGTCAAAAGCTGAGTATCTTGCGCTTCGGGGTGAGTCCAAAGAAGTTGTCCGCGACTGGATCGTGTTCGATCTGAATTCGGACCAACAACTCTCTGAAGCAGAATTCCTGGCAATTCCATCAGTCGCAGGAGCAACACGCGGCCCAATTCCGGATCCGTTTGCTCTGATGGTCGAACGACTTCTCAACTCCGTAAAGGAACAAGCGGCCGACAAAAAGACGGAAAAGAACGAACTGGAATTTAACCCCAGATCGTTTGAACAAGCATTGAGAGGGGGAATCGATAACCAGCAATTACACGGAGTTGCCGATCCGAATCGGGATGGCGTCGTGGACATGGAAGAAGCCAGGTCGTTCCTTGAGGTACAGATCGGTATTAGACGGCCGGACCTGGAGCTGCTGCGTTTCCCTGACGGTCGAGTCGTCAATCACCATTTGTTCCAATACGCCGACGCCAATAACAACGGAAAACTGGAACGCATTGAATTCATAGAACGATCGTACGGCGATACTCAGGTTGGTGCAGAGTTCGACAAAGCGGATGTGAATAAAGACGCCATCGTTGATCTCCAGGAATGGTGTTCCCTTGGAGGTCGCTGCGTCATTGATCCTGTGCTGGAATTCCTCCGGCTTGATGTGGACCTGGACGGATTTGTGTCACTCGAAGAGCATTCAAAGGGCACGATTGAGTGGAAACAGCCGCTGAGCAGATTCATGTTTCCAGCGTTCGATACAAATGACGACGGTAAGTTCTCTCTGAACGAATATCGGCAAACTCCATGCGTCAATGAAGTCGCGCACTGGTACGATCCCGTAGCCGATAAAGATGCCGATGAGAAAATTTCGTTTGACGAGTTTCAGTTCGCGAACAGTACATGTCCCTTGCTGCGACGAATCTACTTCGGACGGTTTGACGTGGACGGCAACGGGACTCTGGAAACGACCGAATACTCTTTTCGTGTCAAAGAGCACGACATTTTCTATGTCATGAACGAAGATGGAACGGACTGGAAGAAGTTGTTTGAGTTCGAAGGACATCACGCTTGCGGTTCCCCGACGGTTTCACCCGATGGAAAGCTGTTGGCGTTTGACTCATGGATCGGAGCCAATCAGGGCGGAAGTGCTTTGTACGTGATGGATATTGATGGCGGAGAACCTCGACAAATCTGTCGAGGGATGATGCCATGCTGGTCAGCCGATGGGGAGAGTTTAGGGTTCTCCAACAGTTCACAGGGATACAGCATCTGGCTGACCTCACTGGACGGCGAATCGCAGGAAGGACTCGCGCGAGGCTGGGGAGGCCAGATAAGTCCCGACGGAACACGGATCGCGTATCGACTCAATGGGATCGAAGCGATGGAGATTATTTCCGGCGATGTGACTCCGCTGCTGGAAGGTGAAGCGAATCCGTATCAAAACATTTATTGGAATTCCGCGTGGTCACCCGATGGGAAGCGACTATGTTTCAAGGGAGTGAAGGATGACGGAACCAATGAAGTTGCATCCATCAGCACAAGCGGCGAAGACCCGGACCTGAAGGTTCACTTCTCCGGAAAGATCAATATCAATGCCGACTTTGCATGGCACCCGAAAGGCGACCGCGTCATCTTTGCGATGCCCTGCCCTGAACGCGGATTCGTGCAGCTTTATGAATTCAACCCTGGCACAGACGTCGCACCGAAACTTGTCGAAGGACAGGAGATCACTCGCAACAACACCGACGCCTGCTGGACTCCGGATGGGAAACGTCTGATCGTGATCAGCGGCGACTTTTAGGTTCATGTCAATCGATCATCGGCGACAACGACGGGGGCCGCCTTGAAATTGGCGCTGCCCTTCACACAGGTCGCCGATCATGCCAGCACACCTTTGATCACGTTGCCGAAAACATCAGTCAGGCTTTCGTCGCGGCCCTGATGAAAGTAAGTCAGCTTCTCGTGATCCAGTCCCATCAGGTGCAAGATCGTCGCGTGCAGATCGTGCAGATGGACTCGGTCAACGACGGCTTCGAATCCAAACTCATCGGTCTCACCGTACGAAATGCCGCCCTTCACGCCGGCTCCGGCAAGCCACATAGAGAAACCATACGGATTATGATTTCGCCCGGGAGCATTCGGGCCTTCGCTGAACGGCATTCGGCCGAATTCACCGCCCCAGACAATCAATGTCTCCTCCAGAAGGCCTCGTTCTTCAAGGTCCGCCAACAGCGCTGCGATCGGCTGATCCACTTCTGCTCCATGTCGGCCATGGTTCTTTTCGACGCTTTCATGAGCATCCCAGGTTTCTTCGAGGTGGCCGCCCCCTGAATACAACTGCACAAAACGAACGCCTCGCTCGACCAGTCGTCGGGCCACTAAACAGTTGCGTCCGAACTCATCCGTCGGTTGCTGGCCCACGCCGTACATCGCCAGCGTCTGCTCGGTTTCCTGAGTCAAATCAACAGCCTCAGGCGCTTCAGTTTGCATGCGGTAGGCGAGTTCATAAGAATTAATCCGCGAGGCCAGCTCATCTCCACCCGGTCGCTGGGCCAGATGCTTTTCGTTTAATGCGGCGAGCAGATCGAGTTGTTCGCGTTGAACTTCGCGAGTCACATAGTCAGGGCCTCGAAGATCCAGAATGGGATCACCGACAGGACGGAACAAGGTTCCCTGATACGCGGCCGACATAAAGCCGCTCGACCAGTTCGGCTGCCCGCTGATTGGACCACCTCGCTTGTCCAGAATCACGACGTAGCCAGGCAGGCTTTGATTTTCCGTGCCAAGGCCATAAACACACCACGACCCCAATGACGGTCGCCCGATAAATGTCTTACCGGTATTCATCGCAACGAGCGCCGAACCGTGAGCATGACTGTCGGTATGGCACGACTTGATCACCGCCAGCTTGTCCGCATGCCTGCGCACGTTTGGAAAGTAATCGGACACCAGCAGGCCGCTCTCACCTCCCGGATGAAACTTCCGAAACGCGGGCGTCAGATAACCCACCTTGCGTCCGCCGGAGTTAATATAATCCTTGCCCGCCGGCAGCGGCTTGCCGGCGTACTTCTCAAGGGAAGGCTTATAGTCGAACGTATCCACCTGGCTCGGCGCACCGTTCATCATCAAGAAAATACAAGCCTTCGCCTTCGTCGGAATCTGCGCCGGGCGAACAGCCAGAGGACCTGAGTTGTCACGGGCCACAGCGCGAGAAAAGAAACCATCGCGATCCAGCAGAGAAGTCAGAGCCAGGCCTGCGAATCCGCCGCCCATTTGCCAGACGAATTCGCGTCGAGAATTTCCGCAGGGAAACATCTTCATGATGGAGGGGCCTCAACTGTAGACCGATTTCGACTGAACGAATCTTCAGGCCACAGTCTACCAGCCCATCAGCTGATTTCGATACCTCGGCGATGAAGTTTCTTGACCAGCTTGGCGACGAGAGCCGTCCAGCCTGTTTGATGACTCGCACCGAGACCACGACCATCTTCGCCATGGAAGTATTCGTGAAACAGCAGCAGGTCTTTGAAGTGCGGATCTTCGGCGTATCGCGAATCTTCGCCATGACACGGCCGTTTGCCCTCATCGTCTGGCAGAAACAATCGAATCTGGCGACGCATGAGCTCTTCCGCCACCTGCCCCAGCGTCATCATGACGCCAGAACCGGTCGGACATTCGACCTTGAAATCGTCCCCGTAAAATTCATCGTAACGTTCCAGCGCTTCGATCAGCAGATAGTTCATCGGGAACCAAACGGGGCCGCGCCAATTACTGTTGCCGCCGAACATCGAAGAATCCGAATCCCCCGGCACGTAGTTCACTCGATGCTCTTCGCCGTTTGCATTGAAGACAAACGGATGCTTCTCGTGAATTCGCGACAGTGATCGAATGCCGTACGGAGAAAGAAACTCGTTCTCATCCAGCAGATACTTCAGCATTCTTTCCATGCGCTCGCGCGTCGGAATCGCCAATAGACGCAGTCCTCGAGCGGGCCGAGTCTCATCAGCATCCTTGGACACCTGCATGAACGTGATGTTTCTGATGCGATCTTTGCGATGCTCCACGAACCATTCCATGCGGCGACGGAAACCTGGCAACTTTTGCAGCACGACGTCGCTGAGAATAATGGCCGTGAAGAGCGGGATGATTCCCACCAGCGAACGAACTCGCAGCGGAATATGTTCGCCGTTGTTATACAAATGGTCGTAGTAGAAACCGTCCTGCTCATCCCACAGACCGACGTCGCTGATGGAATTCATTGCGTCGGCGATTTCGATGTAGTGTTCAAAAAACTTGCTGGCCATATCCGCATAAGCGGGATTCTCACTCGCCAGTTCCAGCGCCATCGTCAGCATTCGCGCGCAATAAAATCCCATCCATGCGGTGCCGTCGGCCTGATGCAGGTGCCCGCCTGTCGGCAGCGGCTTGGAACGATCGAAC
Source organism: Planctomycetota bacterium (assembly GCA_052034165.1). Taxonomy (GTDB): domain Bacteria; phylum Planctomycetota; class Planctomycetia; order Planctomycetales; family Planctomycetaceae; genus SXXK01. Next base: position 29,542 of record JBPOIW010000089.1, read on the forward strand.
ACACCGATGTTATCGAGCCCCAGAAAGCCGCCGCTGAAGACGTGTTTACCGAGCAGATCCTTACGATTCACCCACCAGGTAAAGTTCACCAGCAGTTTCTGAAACGTCCTTGCGAGGAACAAGCGATCGCGACGACCGGGCGGTCCTGTCTGCTTGTAAACTCGCCAGCAAGCCCACGCATGCACGGGAGGATTCACATCGCTGAAGTTCCACTCGTACGCGGGGATCTGCCCATTCGCGTGCATGTACCATTCACGAAGGAACAGGATCAGCTGATCGCGAGCGAACTTGCTGTCGATGTCCGCCATTGGCACCATATGAAACGCAAGGTCCCACGCGGCGTACCATGGATACTCCCACTTATCCGGCATCGAGATAATGTCGCGATTGAACAGGTGGGGCCATTCCGTGTTGCGAATGGAACGACGTGATTCGGGAGCCTTAGGAAAATTCGGATCGCCGTTCAACCAGTCTTCGACGACATAGTTATAAAACTGCTTGGTCCACATCAACCCGGAATAAGCCTGCCGGAGAACTCGACGCGATTCCGGGGGAAGAGTGATCGGGATCTTAGCGTCATAGAACGCGTCCGCTTCGGCCTTTCGATGTTCAAACGTCCGAGCAAACTCTTCGCCAAACACCGACTTCGGCGGACGGTCATAGTCCCACAGTCGGAGCTGCAACGTCACCTGCTCACCAGCCCGCAATGTCACTCGATAATGCGCGGCGGCTTTGGTGCCGGTACACTTCGGATTCACGGCATCCACACGACGACCAATGATGTAGTCGTGGAAACCATCCTTGAAATACTTGCCCGACAATGAAGGATCGTGCAGATATTTTGGGTTGGACTCGTTCTCCGTGAACAACCACGTTGGTGATTTCCCGTCCGGAGCATGATCGGCCGTAAAGACGAATTTGCCGAGTGTGGCATGTTCCGCGAGAACTCGCCCGTGTTCATCCAGATGCATGCCGGGTTTCGGCCAGCAGCCTTCGTGCTCGCAGCCCCACGTCCAGGTATTGCGAAACCAGAATGTCGGCAGCACATGCACGGAGGCCAGCACGGGGCCTCGATTGGCAATCGTGATGCGAATCAGGACATCGTCCGGATTCTCCTTGGCATACTCCGCGAACACATCAAAGTAACGGTTACGTTCGAAGATTCCGGTGTCGACCAGTTCCAGTTCCGGCAACTGCCGACTGCGATGCTGATTCTCTGCCACCAGCCGCGCGTAGGGGTATTCAAGTTGAGGATATTTATACAACGCCTTCATGTAAGAATGAGTCGGCGTGGAATCAAGATAGTAGTACTCCTCCTTGACGTCTTCGCCATGGTTACCTTCATGACCATTGACGCCGAAAAGTCGCTCCTTCAAAATCGGATCGCGACCATTCCACAGAGCCAGCCCAAAACACAGCCGACATTGCCGGTCGGTGATTCCCAACAGACCATCTTCACCCCAACGATACGCACGACCTCGCGCGTGATCATGAGGAAAGGATTGCCAGGGCGCGCCGTCGGGCGAATAGTCTTCGCGGACCGTGCCCCATTGCCGTTCTGAGAGATACGGCCCCCATCGCTTCCAGTTTGCATCTTCCGACCGCGCCTCTTCCTGTTCAAGGCGCACGAGTTCAGCCGTTTTCGTGGTAAGTTCGTTCATCAGGGTCAGTGCAGGTTTAGGATTTCCGACAATTCGCACGACTCCAGTTTGAGCCGTGGAAAGGCGAGTTGTATCCGGAACCTGACCCAATCGCACGAGTTTGCGATGGAAATCCCGCACACATCAGCATCCGCAGCGCACGGATGTACGGTAAAGCAGCCTTTAAGCGATTTCAGGGGTCCCGTTTCGCGTGGATTGGGCATTACTGACCGAGTTTTACGTACCCCGCGGAGACCCGGGCGACCCTGCTGCTGGTCGGTGTTTCCGGTCAGTTTTTTTGCCCCGTCCTAAGGGAGTGCTTCTGCCGCTTCCAATTCTTCAGCGCGCTTGCGGTGGTCGGCGGCCATTTGAGCATCGTTGATTCCGAGATAAGCTTTCTCGAGCAAGCGATGCAGCTCAGCACTATTTGAGCGGTGCTTAAGTGACTGGGTCAGATCGGCAATGGCATCCGGCCAGCGCTCCATGGCCACATACACTTCGCCGCGAGTCGACAGGGCATCCGGGTGATCAGGAAGCAGTGTTAAAGTCTCATTGGCCAACTGCAACGCACGATTCTTTGAGTCGCCGCCGCTGCGAATAATTGCGGTTGCCAGATTATTCAGGACCATCGGGTCACGTCCGCGAGTCTGCAGGTTCGCTTGCTCCAGCCACACTTTGGCCTTGTCACAGCGGTTCATCATCAGGGCATGCATGCCGAGCAGATTCAGCACGGTGGCACCATGAGTTCCCTCCAGCCGCAATCGCCGTAACATCTCATCCGCACCGGACGCAGCTGGATGAGAAGAAAGGCTCAGCCGAGAAAGCCGATCGATCGCCTGATTCGCCGTCGCAGCGCACGCATAGGCATCGTCAAGCAGTGCCAGGAGCTGATTAGTGTCAGCGGCATTCACCTTGTCAGGAGTGAGTTCTCGAAGGCTTGCCGAGCGTGGATCACCTTGATAACCCGTCAGCTGATCAAACTCAACCACGCACGCCTGACCATACAATGCAGCAAGTTCGGGACGCTCGGGAACTGCACTGATATCAGGAGACTTTGCAAAGCGAACCAGTTGAGCCTTGGCTTCAGCGACTCGACCTGCCACCAGCAAAGCCTGAGCGATTGATGCATTTCCGGCGATATCATCAGGAGCGTCAGCGAGCTTGGTCCGGGCTTCGGAGATCAGCGTCTCAAGCAGTTCCGTGGCTTCCGCTGTTGATCCATTCTTCATCTTCAAACGCGCCAGATCGAGCCGCAGTTCGGGCTGTGATTCGGCCGCGGGAGTCAACACTTCGATTGTGGCAGCTTCGTCTCCGGCGGCCAGCAAAAGTTCTCCCAGCAGCACACGGGCTCCCACAGAATCCGGCGACTTCTCGACGGCCTCCTGCCAGTATTTGATCGCGGTCTTCAGCGAATCTGCAGGAAACGTCGCACCCATCGCCTGAAGTCTGGCCAGCATCTGCACGGCTGGCAGATGTGAAGGATCTCGTTGCAGAGCCTGCACAACCACTGGAACGACAGAATCGCGATTCAGTCCAGAGGAACTCAAACGGCGTTCGGCCTGTCGCAAGTCAAAGTCGCTGAGTGCTCGCCGCAGTTGAGGATCATCTTTCTGCTGCAGCCCTGCGACAAGGAGTTCTCTTGCCTGAGCGTCTTGCTCGGCGACCATCAGAGTTTCTGCCAGGGCAATACGAGCCGTCACGCTCGAGCTATCTGCAGACAACTGTTTTGTATGATGGTCCAGAGCCAGCTGCGTGGACTTGGCAATATCCTGCGGATCGCGTTTCAATTGTTTTCGAAGTCTTGCCAAATTCAGATGATGTTCCGGAGCAAGCGCGGCGGCTTCCGTCAAAGAACGCTCGGCCAGCTTCCATTCTTTTCGCCCCACATAGATCTGCGCCAACAGAAGATGAGCCTGCAGGTTTCTGGATGAAAGACTCAGTACGTGTTTCAGGTGCTGCTCAACGACGTCACCAGACAATGGCCAGATTGGCTTCGGCTGGACCGCCTGAGTCGCCAGCCATAAATGCGCTTCGGCATAACCGGGGCGACTCTCAGGAGCCAGCGCTGTAATCTGACTGACTCCGTCCGCTGCTTTTCCATGAGTTAACATAAACTGAGCGAGGCGGAATCGATAGGCGGGTTCCGAAGGACGCAAACTCGAAAGTGCTCGCAAACAGGTTTCCTGTCGAGCTGTCTCTTTTGTCTCGACAACACTGTTGAAGGCCTCTTCGTACTGCGTCAGAATCGGATCCGCCGACGAATGACGCTGCCACGAAACCAGAAGAGCCGCGACAATGGTTAACAGAAGAAATGGCGTTCCGGCCAGCAAACTGCCCGTGGACCGCGAGAACAACCAGGATTCGAGCCCGCCCATCAGAAACTGAAACCACAACAGCGGGCTGATGAGAGCTCTTGCTGTCGGCGTTTCCCTGCGTTCCGCTTCTGATACTCGACTGTCCAGTAGCGTGGGGGACTGAATCACGGAGTACTTTGGATCGGCCACCGGCAGCACTGTGAAGACTTTGTTCCAGGCAGCAATCAGCGGATTAAAGAACAGACTACCGCCACCGTGACGTCGCACGTCCAGAAGGGGGTCAAACAGAAATTCCAGCAACCGGTCCGCGCTCATCAGCATGGCTGCGGCGAGGCCAAGGCAAATATATCCCAAAGTATCGTGAGGCCATCCTGTTGAAAGATCAGAGCCGTTGACGTCCCAGGCGACCGCAATCGTGACAACGCGAAGAATGTTCATGACTCCGGACAGAATGAGTCCGAAGCTCAACAGACATAAACCATGAACCAAAGAGCGTCGTTTGAGACAAAAGACCAGCGCCGCGAGAAACAGAATCGTAAACAACGACTGCACACCACTGCAGGCTTCCTCAACCATGAAACTCTTGCCGGGGAAATTGAGGACGTTGCCTTCACGATAGTGCAACATGCCCGTTCTGTGCAGAATGCCACTGGAGACAGCAGTGGTCACTCGCTGGAGCCACATGATGACCGGCTCGTCGTAATTCAGCGGTAATCTGATTGCGACGAATGGCAGAGCACTTAGGTAGAACAGCGATCGATGATATCCGGCATCCTGACTGGCCAGACTCCACGCCGTCAAACAGCAGAAAAGCCCTACCGCGAAGAACCATGGCGAGAAAAGGAAACAGCCCGCCAGCAGGCAGACAAAGTCCAGCGCGATGAATGTCCTTGTCAGCCAATTCCAGCGTTCTGGTTGTTCACTTTTTCGGGAGGCGAACAGAACGATGAACGCAACGATCGCAAACGGGTAGAACTGGTAGTGTTGTCGCGGCCACAGCTCAACAAAGTAACGCAACACCATTGGCAAGTGGATTGCCATCAGGGAGGCAAATAACTTGCGAGAAATAAGGAATTGACTGATTTCTTTGAAGATTCGGGGAAGCACTGAAAAGTCCTGGGGCGAGGCTCGCATCACAGTCCGTTGATCCTGCCGCAGATGATCGCTTCCTGACACTGATGGCCGCAATCATAAATGTCGTAATTCTATCCCGGCCACTGAATAACCTGCGGATCGTGACGCGGAAAACATGCATTCGGCCTTACCTGGCTCCCTGTTCGTGAGACGGCAACGTGGCTCGTTGACTTTTGCTCGACAGACTGCCACCCTCTCGTCAAATCCTGCGTGCGAGACCGGCATGGGCCATAGGCCGATTCGCTGCTGTTAGGCGGGGAACCGGGTTTTGCCAGGGAAAATTTCGTTTCGAACCGGCATCCCGATACGATTCTCCGTCCAATGAGGAGAATCGCAGATTCGCAAAGATTCAATCGTCCATTTTGGATGCATGATTTTGGATGCATGATGCCGGTCCAGACCAGACCACTACACGCCGTTAGCCTCCTGTCCCCTCAGAATTGATGAACGTATGCTCCTGAGAATTACAAATCTCAGAACACCTGTTGAACTCCCCGAGCATGAATTGCCCGGTGAAGTGGCCAGTCGTCTGGATGTTCCGTTGGCTGATCTTCAGGGCCTGAAGATTCTGCGTAAGAGCATGGATGCGCGGAACCGGTTTCGTCTGGAGTATGTTTATTCGCTCAGCCTGACCATTGCGGATGCCGACATTGATCGGTTTCGGCATGGTTATGGAATTGATGTGGCCGAATGGCAAGCCCCTGAATTCGAGCATCCAGTTCCCGGAGATCAGCCGCTGCCACATCGCCCGGTCATTGTCGGTTCCGGTCCGGCCGGTTTATTGGCGGGCTACTTCCTGGCTCTGGAGGGTTATCGACCTCTGATTATCGAACGAGGCCAGGCGGTCAAGGAAAGAGTCCCTGCCATTCGAAAATTCGACTCGGGCGGCGAACACGACAACGAAAACAACTATCTCTTTGGTGAAGGCGGAGCAGGTTGCTTCAGCGATGGAAAACTCACCTGTCGCATAACAGGTCCGGACGTGGACTGGGTACTGCAGAGCTTTGTTGATTGCGGCGGTCGCCCATCGCTGGTTTATGAGCATCGCCCGCATCTCGGCAGTAACAAGTTGCCGATGATCTGTCGCAACTATCGGCGCAGGATCGAGGAACTTGGCGGCGAGTATCGTTTTGGCTGTCGACTGGAGGGAATGAGGTTCACAGACGGCCGATTGGCGGGGCTTGAGACGTCATCGGGATTTATTCCCACGTCGGTCTGCGTCCTGGCGATCGGCCATAGTGCGCGCGATACCTATGAGATGCTGCTCCGGACTGGCTTGCCGCTGCAGCAAAAAGCATTTCAGCTGGGACTGCGAATTGAGCAGCCTCAGGAAATTGTCAACGCGAAGAAGTATGGCCGCGATGAATATTTGACTTTGCTGGGTGCGGCGGATTATTCGATAGTCGCAAAAGGCCAAAAGGATCTTTTCACATTCTGCATGTGCGCGGGGGGGATCGTCATTCCCAGCGTGTCAGAGCCGAACATGTACTGTTCGAACGGTATGAGCAACTCCCGTCACGATTCGACGTTTGCCAACAGCGGTCTGGTCGTGACTTTGGAGCCGCACGAGTTCGGCAGTTCGCATCCGCTGGCCGGCGTGCATGTCCAGCGGCAATATGAGTCCATTGCCTTTCAACTGACCGGGGGCGACTACAAAGCTCCGGTGCAACGAGCCAGCGATTTTCTGGCAAACCGTACTCCGTCACCGAACGAACAGTTGCCGTCGTCTTATGAACGAGGAACCTCAGCGAGAAATCTGTCGGCCGTGTTACCGCCGCCTATCCTGAAGGCGATGATGGCGGGCTTGCCGATTATGGATCATCAGTGGAAAGGTCAGTACTTGAAAGACGCGGTCCTCGTCGGACCGGAGATGCGAGGAAGCTCGCCGGTACGCATCGATCGCGATCATCAGACGATGGAGATTCCGACGATGCCGGGAGTTTATCCGATTGGTGAAGGTGCTGGCTATGCCGGCGGAATCGTCACTGCGGCCGTGGATGGCCTGCGCGCTGCCAAAAAGATTGTTGCTCGCTATCGTTGCACAGAAGATGCGTAGGCAGGGAGTTGCAGGGCGAGAGAATTCGCGGTGTCTACGGATTCAACAACGCAACGTGCTCCAATAACTGCTGCAGTGAGTGACTGCAGCAGGTTGATCATCAGTCATCATCTTCAGGTGTGGGCAAGACATAGCCGTCAGCATCAACGGCATACTCGAGCAGAATTTCCATCGAGATGTGTTCGATTGCGGAGATGTGAGTCGCGCGCAGGGCGAGTTTCGGGGCCATGCCTGCGTCGAGTGCTTCAAGCCAGCGAGGAAGGCAAAGACACCAGCGATCTCCTTCTTTGAGTCCCGGAAAGCGGTACTCGGGCACTGGCGTCGACAAATCGTTTCCGGCTCGCTTTGAGAACTGCAGGAAATCAGCGGTCATCACAGCGCAGACAGTGTGCATCCCGTGATCGTCTCCGCAGGTCTCGCACTTGCCGGTGCGAAAGAAACCAGTCATCGGATCCGCCGAACAAACTGCCAGATCTTCACCAAAGACATTTTTGGCCAAGGACATGTTCCCCTGAAAAGTCACGACAGTCATCAAGATGCGGAACAACATTCCCCATCTGCCTTCCAGTGCAGTTTACTCATTGAATTCCATGCGTGCGAATGCTGGCGCTGGAATTCTTTCGGGAGGTTCGATGGCGACAAAGCCTGGCCAAAAGAAATCGTTCGCGCGGAAGCTGATGGAAATCGAAGAATTGCGCCCCTGAAGGTCGTGAACGTGGTGCGGAATTCGAATTGATGCGCGGGAAAATTGAGAGTTCGATAGACAAGTTGGACCGTTCCGGACCTCCATGCGAGCGGCCTTGACCATTGACGCACCCGTTTCAGGGAATGCTTAATTCGAGCAAGGATTCGCCACGATTGCGAGAGGCATCGCTGATCGTTCACAATAACGCATTAATACATAACGGCATCGATTGATTGCCCTGACTTTTCTGGACTTCCATGTCTCAAGCTTCTCTTTCATCATCCTTCGTCGCAGCCTTCGGTGCCCTGTCAGCAAATTCGGATGATTATGTGCCGAATATCGTACGGCTGATTCTTGGTGAAGCTCGCAAAGGCCGCGCCAGCGATGTGCATCTGGTGCCGTCCGAGTCAGCTCTGATGATGCAATGGCGAGTCGACGGCGTGCTGCATGCCATCGCCGGGTTTGATCGCGAGTTGGCGAATCGGATCATCGCAAGGCTCAAGGTCATCAGCGGCCTGCTGACTTATCGCACTGATGTTCCTCAGGAAGGACGAGTCGCCAGGGAATACAGTCCGACCGAGGTCCGCGTGACGACATTCCCGACGTTACATGGCGAAAAAGCTGCGATTCGTATGTTCGCGGAGAACGATCAGCTGCAAAAGCTCGCTCAATTGGGATTGCCGAAGAACGTACTGGAGCCGCTAACTCGACAGCTTGATGCCACGGCCGGGGTCATCCTGCTGACAGGCCCATCCGGTAGCGGCAAGACGACAACGGTTTATGCGTGCCTGCGCGAAATCATTGCTCAGTCGCGGGGTGCTCGCTGCATTATGACGCTGGAGGATCCGATCGAAGTTGCGGTCGACGGGGCCACTCAGTCCCAGGTGCGGCCATCGGCTGGCTTCGATCTGGCGACTGGATTGAGATCATTGATGCGGCAGGATCCGGATGTGATTCTGGTTGGGGAGATACGAGATCCCCAAACCGCCGAAGCGGCATTTCAGGCTGCGTTAACAGGGCATTTGGTGCTGACCACGTTTCATGCCGGCAGCGCGGCCGAAGCGTTGACTCGGTTGCTGGACATGCAGATTGAACCGTACCTGCTGCGGAGCGGATTGCGGAGCGTGATCTGCCAGCGACTGCTGCGTCGCCGTTGTGAGCATTGTGGTTCTCCGGCGCGATCCGAACCGGGATTGAATGAGAAACGTGAAAAAGTTTCGGAAGGGACAGACAAACTCAGACAGGCAGAGACTCCTGGCAGTACCTGCGGTCACTGTGGCTCGACGGGATATTCGGGACGTATGGTGCTGGCGGAAATGCTGGACCCGGATCAGCCCGAGATCGCACGAGGGATACTGCAGAGAACCGACGCGAGGCAGTTGGCCACACTGGCGGAATCGGCGGGAATGGAGACACTGCAGCAGGCGGCCGCAAAAGCTGTTGCAGCCGGGTTGACCAGTCATGAAGAGGTGTTGAGAGTGTTAGGATCGCTAAGGAACAGTCCCGAAATAAGAACCTTGTTTAACAGTCAGCCGGAGGCGTACTCGGCAACACGTTCACGTACGCCTCCGGCTAACGGTTAAACAACAAATACGGAAGTTATTCCGGGACCGTTCCTAAGGTAAAATCTGAAATGACAGCCGCTTTAACACTGGAAGACATTCAGCATCTCTCGGACGAGGTTCGACATCTCGTCCGCGCAGGGATGCCGCTGGAGGAAACTCTGGCCGATGCTGGCCGGGGTCGTGGGCGGCGTTTGCAACAGTTAACTCAGGCAATCTCCGATGGACTCAATCAGGGCCAATCACTGGAAGAGCTTGTGCTGAAAGAATCGGCGGGCGAAGGTCGCATGCTGGCCTCGGCGGTGGGAGCCGGGGTTCGTTCCGGCGATTTGGGCCTGACGGTGGAGATGATGGGAGACTTTGCCACGGATGTGGTCAGTCTTCGCGGTCGACTTCTGCAGGCCGCCGCTTATCCGCTGACCATCGTCGCCATGGCTTGCGTGTTGGTTGTCGTAATTCTTCAACACACGCTGCAGATGTTTCTCGACACGTTCGTTTACTGGGACGTGAAGACTCATTGGCTGCTCTGGAAACTGCTGGAGTGGAATCGTGATATGCCGTGGTGGACTTTGTTGATTCCGTTGGCCGGCATGGTGCTGCTGTTGATCTGGTCGGCTTCCGGGCGAGCGGCCGCGATGGCATTCAAAGGTCCTGAGCGACTGCTGCTGCTATTGCCAGGGGTTTATGCACTCGTGCGTGACCTGCAGAGTTACACGTTATCGAGAATGTTGTCGCTGCTGACAGAGCGTGGAATACCCTTGCAGGATTCTTTGAAACTGGCCGGTGGAGCCACCGGAAACGATCGGCTCGAAATGGCCTGCCGTGATATCGCAAAGAAGATCGAAGCGGGCAGCTCCATGGCTCAGGATACGACGATTCAGCAGACGTCACGGTATCGTCTGCCTTCGTTGTTGGATGTTTGTTTGCAGCAGGTGGAACATGACGAAGCCCGCATGGTGCATCGACTCAGATCGGTGGCCGAGTTCTATCGAACTCGTCTGGATCGCAACATGGCGTGGCTCAAGCTATTGATGCCGGTGATGCTTTTTATTGTGATTGGTGGAGGCTGTGTGCTGACATACGCAATCATGGTGTTCTGGCCCGTCACTGAGCTCTATCGCAACATCGGAATGTGATCGGTATGCCAACGTATAAGTATCAAGCCGTTTTGCCGACAGGTGTTTCGATTTTCGGAGTCTTTGACGCCGACGATCAGAACGTCCTGCAGAGTTATCTGCAATCGCGAAACATGACGCTGGTGAACGCGACCGAGCTTTCGATCAGTTCGGTTCTCTCGGGGCAGCATCAGGAACTGCCGCGCATGCTGCAGTTGCGAATTGGCGATCGACTACGAGAAGCGTTGCTGACGGACATGCCGGCTCATATTGCCGTACGAGCAATTGCGGCAGAACCGTTTGAGCATCCCATACTGATGTCCATGCCGTGGTTGATGGTCTCCAGTGTGTTTGCTTCGGTCGTGATGATGTTGTTGACGATCCTGATTCCGGAAGGTCGACTGGGGCTGGTCATTAGTGCGGGGCTTTTGCCGATGCTGATGGTGCAGCTTTGGGGCGCGTCGTGGTTCTGGTTTGTTTTTCGACCTCGCCGCATGCTGCTTCGAATGGCGGACCAGCTTGAACGAGGACAGCATGGATCGTTCACCGGTATGGGATTGTTGCCGGGAGAACTGAGCACAATTATGAACTCACAATTGAGTTCGCCGGCCAAAGCCACCGCTATTGCGGAGTTGGTCCCCACACTGAGTGGCATCCGGCTGAAATCTCATCATTTTGCGACGATGTTTCTAAGCCCGCTGATTGCCCTGACGCTGCTGCTGATGGGTATGCACGTCATGTTGATTTCGATCGTAGTTCAGTTCAAAGAGATTTTTGAGGGATTCGGCATCATGCTGCCGGGCCCGACGTTGCTGATCATCAATCTGAGCAGCTTCGCCAGCCGTCTGGGGCTGCCAGGCCTATTCGCGATGGCAACGCTGATGATCGGCGGACTTGTGGTGTTGCATATTCTGTTGGTGTTGCCGAAGACGGCTGAGCTCTGGGAGAGTGTTCCTGGTTTGGGGCTGTCCGTTCGCTGGTTGATGCAGGCTCGCGTGGCTCGCATACTGGGTGTTCTGGTCCGTAACCGTGTTGGTCCGGCGGATGCGATTGTCATTGCAGCGAAAGCCAGCGGATTCAGTTCGGTGGCGGAGAGCGGCAGGAGAATCGCCGAGGTCATCGAGACAGGCACACCCGAGCTGGCTTATACGCGGCAACTTTCCGGCCTGCCGCTTTCACTGCTGTTTCGTGTGTCGGGCAGTAAGAACTCCGAGGCGGCTCGCCAGGAAACATCGCAGGCGTTTCAAAGCTACGCCTCGGCCTTGGAACAGGCGGCATCAGGCAACGGAGCTTTTATCGCCGTCCTGTTTCAAATGCTGATCGTTGTGAGTTCCGGGCTGATCGTCGGTTTTATGGTGATCTCATTGTTCTTGCCGCTGATCAGGCTGTTGAATGATCTTTCCATGATCGTGTGGTGGCTGCCATGAATCATATTCAGATGTGGCTCTTCATGACTCACCAGTCCGAACCATTGCGGCAGACATCATTGCTGATGTTGCTGGCCGGTGGAATCGGGCACGGGGAAACGCTGCTGCATAGCCTGCGTGCTCATGAATCAGAAAGCAGCGGAGACTGGGCGAACAAAGTCGGACAACTCCGACTGCTCATGGAACAAGGGCATTCGTTGTCGGCATCGTTGACGATGGTTCGCGATCTGCTTCCGGATCAGACTGTTTCCGCAATTCGCACTGCCGAAAGTACCGGGACATTGCCGGATGTCCTCGTCGACGAAGCGAAACGGATCAGTCAGTCGGTACAATCGGGAAGCGGTGGTGCGGTTACGATGGAGACATTGCTGCTGATGACATTCAGCATCGGCACGGCCATGTTCTGCGTGGTCTCGTTTCTGATGTTGTTCATTGTTCCAAAGTTCAAAGAAATCTTTAATGGCTTTGGAGTCGAACTTCCGCCGATTACTATCGCCCTGATCGCAATTACTGACAATCTTCTTTCCGGGTGGTTCCTTTTTATTCTGCCCCTGACGGGTTGTGCGTGCCTCGGTCTGTGGTGGACGTACTCAACAAGTCGCAACAAATTGACCCACGGCTATCATCGGCTGATGGAACACTGGCCAAGGTACTGGGTACCGGGGCTATTGCGACAACTGAGTCTATCCGCGGCGACCGGGCAACCGCTCGGGGCCGCGCTGGATTGCATCATGATCGACATGCCTCCCGGTCGGGCGGCTGAGCGTATCAGTGGCCTGCGACATCGAGTCATGATTGGCGAAGATACGATCGAAGCATTACAGGCGACAAAGCTGCTCAGAACTCGGGAAGCGGCCTTCCTGCATTCGGCCCTGAAAACTCGTCATCTCGACTGGGGATTGCGGCATCTGGCCGAGGCGATCGACTCGCGTCGAGCAAGAATCTGGCGACGAATTCCAACGATCTTCGCTCCGTTGATGATGCTGGCCCTCGGGTTGATGGTCATGTTTGTGTGTGTGGCTTTCTTTGCTCCACTAGTCAAATTGTTAAATGACTTGAGCTAACAACGAAGCGCTGGATTTCTGAATCATGCAGAAAACTCAACCATTGAAACTTAGTCAACGCTCCCGGCGCGGGGTGCTGGTCGTCGAGGCGATTGTTGGTGCCATCATTCTGGGAGCCGCCATCGCCATGGTCGTCCCGGCCATGACCGCCGTACGACGACAGCGGATGGCTCAGCGCTTTGAAACATTGGCAATGGTCGAGCTAAACAATGTTGAAGAATTATTGCCCGAGACCATTGATCCTGCGGCCCTGCCAAAGCTCACCACCTGGTTTCAGGAACGATACAAGCAAGCAGTGCTGAAGGTCGAACAGTTGCCGGTCTCCGAAGAGGCGAAGGCACTTCAACCACTGAGACTGACGATTCGTCAGCCGCTGATGGAATCCATGCCGGAACAGCAGGTCTCGGTCGTGATCTGGCGAAAAGCCGCGGAGGCGACGCCATGAAACGTCGAGAAACGGTAGATCGGTCGTTAAGAAACAAGAGTCGCAGCCCGCGGCAAATCCAGCGGCGCGGATCATTGTTTCATATGACTATTATCTATATGACAATGGCTTCGACATTGCTGACGCTGGCGGGGACTGTGTTGCATACGATTTTGAAGGCAGACACGTCCGATCGGCGTGAAGCCATGTTTCTGATGTCCCTCCTGAGGGCCGAGCAGCAGTTGCGAAACGATGCTGACGCGGGAACTCTGATAGTGGAGTCCGCTGAAATCCTGACTGCGACGATGGCAGATCAGACGATTGTCACGTGGAACACAGATCGAGGTATTCTGAATCGCGTGGCTCGACAGGGTGATACGAAAGCAGCGGCCGATCGATTTATTTTCCCGGCCGGCAGTCAGGTTCATTTCCAGCAGGATGAGACCGGGACTGTTGTGGTGCGAATCGCGGAACCCACAGCATTCGTGAAATACTCAGCGGCCGGGCATGGTGGTTCAAACCTGCAGAAGCCGGTCGAGGTGACGAACCCGCCGGTGAATTCGGCGATAGCCAAGCCGGCCGTTGTGGAGATCGTTCTGCGAGGAGGGACGCCATGAAGAAGAGTCCTGCACGTTTCCTGATCGCTCAACCAGACTCCGCCACCGAGTTTACCCCGGTGGAAACAGGCCTTTGCACGACTTCACGTCCAGCCTTAGGTGCGATGGGCATGGTGCAAAAGCCGGTAAACCACCGGGATAAACCCGGTGGCGAAAAGAAGACCGACGACCTGAAAAGGCCGTCCTACGGTCGTAGTTTGGTGAGCAGGCCATTTATATCGTCAAGCGTCGCTGGGCAGTCACGTCGTGGAGCAGTCACGATTGTCGCGTTGGTCGTGCTCATGATTTTAGCAGGGCTAGTTGCCCAGCAGGTCAGTCGAGCTTTGAGCGATCGTCGGCATTCACGTCAGCAGGTGCTGCATTTGCAAACAGAGAAGCTCGCCGAAGCGGCGATTGAACTGGCGACAACTTCGTATGCAGCGGATCCCGCATGGACGGGATTCACCTGGAATGTTCCGGCGGGGGTTATTCATCAGACAAATTCGGCTGAGGTGACGATCCGAGTGCAGGAAGGAACCTGCACCGTTGTTTCACGTTATCCGGCCAATACCAAAATTCCTTTTAGGGTTACACGAACGAGGAAATTGACACCATGATTACTGATGCCTCACAACACAACGGTCCGGAAACATCATCTGTTGCAGATTCAGCAACCAGATTTTGCCGCGAGCGATTGGCTGGTCGACGCGGCTTCACATTGATTGAGCTGCTGGTTGTCATTGCTATCATCGCCATACTGATCTCGTTGCTGTTGCCGGCCGTTCAGCAGGCTCGCGAGGCGGCTCGACGGACGCAGTGCAAGAACAATCTGATGCAGCTTGGCATCGCGATGCACACGTATGAGATGGCGTTTGAAATGATGCCATCCGGAACGGTCAATCTGACGGGGCCGATTCGCAACATCGAAGAGGGCTATCACATGAGCTGGCTCGCTCAATTGCTTCCGGCCATGGAACAGGCAGGACTCTTCGGCAACATTAACTTCAACGAAGGAGCTTACGCTTCGCTCAATGCAGGAACGCGAGCCGTAACGATCGCCACGTTTCAGTGTCCTTCTGATGATCGTCGGTCACTCGGTTCTTCGAACTACGCAGGTTGTTTCGGCGGCGATGATGTTGCTATCGACTCAGATAATAATGGCCTGCTGTTCCTCAACAGCGGAGTGGGCTATCAGGAAATTCGTGACGGAGCTTCCAACACCATTTTGGCAGGGGAAAAAATCATTCCGCCCGGTCTCAATGATCTGGGCTGGATGTCCGGCACGATGGCAACGCTCAGAAACACTGAAGTTCCGATCAATGCCGGTTGGGACATCGGCGGCTCAAGAACGAATCGGGGTGGCTCCAGGACTCCTCTGCCTGCACCTTCTGACACGGCAACAAGCGGATTCAGCAGTCAGCACACGGGAGGTGCCCAGTTTGTGTTTGCAGATGGCTCCGTGCGTTTTCTGGGTGAAAACATCAACAATCAGACATATTCACACCTGGGCAACCGTGAAGATCTTTCGGTACTGGAGGAGTTTTAGTAATGCCAGTTCGAGAAGGTCGCTGTCATCGTCAACGTGGTTTCACGCTGCTGGAGTTGTTGGTTGTCATCGCCATCATCGCGATCCTGATTTCTTTGCTGTTGCCGTCGGTCCAGCAGGCTCGTGAGGCGGCCAGAAAGACGCAGTGTCTGAACAACCTCATGCAGATCGGCGTGGCGTTTCGCAATTATCATCAACAGCATTCGTTCCTGCCGCCCGGCTGTATTAATGCTGTTGGGCCCATCAGCAGTCTGGAAACGGGGGGCGAAGGAAACACGCCTCCTGCCACGGATCCGGGCTATCGCGTCGGCTGGATTCCTCAACTCTTGCCGTTTCTGGGGCAGGAAGGTGTTTATTCTCAGATCGACTTCAGCATTCCGCGATTGTCATTCAGCGAGCCACAGGTTCGAGCTGACTATTTGCAGCGTTTGGAGGCATGGAACCAGTTTCAGCAATCTCCTGGAGCTGTTTCTGAAGCGACTTCACCGGAGGAAGGATTACCATCAGACGCCGGCGTTGAAGAATCTGCTGATGGAGCCATGGGGATGCCAGCCCCTGGAGATCCGTTCCCTTATGACCCAAATCAGGGACCTCCGGAACTGCCGACTCTGACACCACTCTCCGTCCCCAAAGTCCAGGGATTGTTTTGTCCGTCGGATCCCACTTCCACCAGTGGTAAGAGCAGCTATGCTGGCGTTCATCACAGCGTGGAAAAGCCCATCGACACCGACGGCAACGGCTTGCTGTATCTGAATAGCTCTGAATCGCTCGAGACCATTCCCGATGGTGCCGCAACAACTCTGCTTGCCGGAGAACTCAAGTTGTCAGGCGACAATCAACACTGGTTCTATGGCGATCGTGGTACTCTGAGAAACGGCAACACCCTCGGTAACTCGGCTCGCTTAAACGTTCAGGAAATCGGCCTTGTCGGCGCTTACGCCAATATGACCGAAGAGGAGCGTCAGCATGATTTGTTGCAGCAACAACTCAAGGTAGGACTTTTTGGCAGCAATCATTCTTACCACGTGAATTTCGTCTACGCCGACGGCAGTGCAAAACCCATGAGTCGTCAGGTGGCTGCCATCGTGCTGGAACAGCTGATGAATCGCCACAATGTGCTGGACCAGAAACCTCGCGAGTTCTGAGAGAACGGCAAACGTACGAGCCCGATCCGAGAATCAAGGTTCCAGACAGTGTGAGTCCGCGGTGCCGACTTCAGTCGAACTGTGCTGTAACGAACAGCGAATCTCGGCTGAAGCCAGCGCAACTGTAGCGAGAATGTCGGCTGAAGCCGACGCTACGGGAACCGACCGCGATCGATTCAACAAACGCGGCACCATACCGCTTCAGGATGGGCCGCAACGTCATTGCAACGTCACAGGCCGCCAAACAAAACGAGCCGGGACAAGCCCGGCTCGAATTTGAATCAGATTGTTAATCACCTTGCCTGCGTCATCACGCGGCGGCCGAGTCGCCTCGGTGGATACTCTTGCGGTCGCCTCGCACGATCTCTTCGGTGATCACAAACTTCTGACCGCGTTCCAGTTCAGGCAGTTCAAACATCAGTTCAAACATCACCTGTTCCAGAATGCTGCGAAGACCACGAGCACCCGTTTCCCTTGATCGAGCCAGCTTGGCGATTTCTCTCAGAGCCCCTTCTGTGAATTCCAGACTGCATTCTTCCATCTCGAACATTTTCTTGTACTGACGAACCAGTGCATTGCGAGGCTCGGTCAGAACCTGAACCAAAGCTTCTTCGTGCAGAGGAGCCAAAGTACCGAT
>JBPOIW010000250.1:0-42857 GCA_052034165.1 Planctomycetota bacterium
CCGAGCTTCTTTCAGGCCGGGCGTTTCTTCGGAAACGGCTGATCGGCGATCAATCAGTTCGGGCTCAACAACGATCGAGTTTTGCATGGACAATCTCCTGCTTCTTGAAATGCATTCCATGCGATAAGCCGGAGTTGGCTCGCGGGAGCACTTCACGTACCACTTCGCAATGCTGGAACTTGATCGAGGGACGTAACGCCTTATTCTCGTCGGTCGGTCGGTCGTGAATTTTTGATGCATCGAGAGCTTTATATCGCATTTGCATTGTTCGGTCGTTGGCCGGTCAGGACGACAGCTTATCGGCCGCACTTTCCGCGACGTGCGCATGGGATGAGCCTCAGGGATTCCCCGTTCTCGATGATGGCTGAATCAGAGAATAAAAGAAACACGAGGCCATGTGAGACTTCGCAAAGTTTCCGTCGAGGACATCGATTCCTATCGGGTCGACTCCTGTTTCTGATTCCGAACACCAGGTTCATTCATTGGAAGACGATGTCCGTGTGAGTGACACCGACCTCGATTTACTGGCCGCAAACTCCGCGCATGGTATGGCACTTGCATTTCGCAGTGCCCAAAGAACCATGGGGATGCCCTGACTCGAACAGCTGCCGCGGTTGGCAGTCTCAGGCAAACCCTCCGAAAATTAAACAGGAGAACTTAGAATGATTCAATTAGTAACGACAGGACTCTTATCCTTGTCTCTGCTTGTGATAGCGCAGCAGAAAGCGCAGGAGTCAACTCCGCAGCAACCTGACCAGGCAGATCGAGCCAGTAAGCTTGGACAGCAGGATGACAAGATCGACAACAGTAAGCCAAATGCAGATCAGAACCCGCGCACTGAACTGCCCGACGTGTTCAAACAACTCGATTTGAATGAACAACAGAAGCAGCAGCTCCTGGCAATTTATCGGGACAGCGATCAGAAGTCCCAGAAGATCTGGGATCGTATTCAGGGACTTCATCGACAAGCGATCAGCATGGAAGCGGCCGCGATTGCCGCAGCACGTTTGGAAGGCCACGACCACGATGCTCATGGAAGCAAGGCTGCAGATCCAGCGAAAGCTGAGCCGGATGGTAAGGCGAATCCTGCAGCGGCGGAGAAGAGCACAGGTGCCTCGATCGACACAGATGCGGACCAGAACTCAGCGGAGTCCTCAGCCTCTGCCGATAATTCAGACAATGATCGGGCTGGCAAAGACGACGAAGACCGTGCGGGCAACCGAAGAAGGGCAAACCGCCGTGAGAAGCGAGCGGCCGCCGAATCGAAAACGGCAGGGACTGCGACCGGCTCGGCACGGTTGAGCCTTGATGGCAACCTTAACGTTGTCTCCGTCCGGTTAGGGATTGCTCAGCCAAATGGTCGGGTGCGGGAATATCTGTTGACCCAGCCGGGAACTCACGGAGCCGCCGATGCGAATCCGACCTTTACCACTCATACGACTCAGCTCACAAAAGTCTGGCAAGAGATCCATGACGGTCATGAGGAACTGGTCGAACTGGAAGCCGACACCATCGTGAAGGTGGAAGCGCAGTTGACGGAAGCTCAGCTTCAGAAGCTTGACGCTACTCAGACTCAGGCGACAAATACTTCCACAACCCCTGTCGATGATTCTCGTCGGTAACAGGTCCATTTATTGAGAGGACAACAAAGATGAAATCTTTACTCAGGTTAGGCGCTGTCGCGTTATGCGGACTGGCTGTCTCGCCCTGTTGGGGCGCCGAAGAGGTTGTGCGGCCGACCGGCGCATCGGGTGTCGTTGCTGCAGATGCCTATCAGTTTGTCAGTGCAAACCCGGACGCCTATGGTCGTCGACTCAATCGTTATCACAATAACTACGGGTACGGTAGCCGCAATTACTATAACAATGGGAATTACGGATACCGGAACTACGACTACTATGGCGGAAATTACGGTCGGGTCCGAGACTATCGAAACCACTACCGGAATTATCCGAACGGTGGCTACTACAACGGATATTACTCGCGCCCGGGTTTCTCCATCGGAGGCGGAAGCTCACGCGTGTATTTTGGATTCTGATCAGCGGGCGGTGGACGGTTATTAAAGTTCCACAGATCCGCGTCATCGACGTGTAGAAAAGCAGGAAGCCCGGCTGGTGATCAGACGGGCTTCTTGTCGTGGTCCAATGGCCTCTGCGCGAAATGAAATGTGCGAACCGGAATTGATGCTGTCACCGCGGTGCTGGGTTTTCCCGAGGTCGTTGCGATCGAACGCGAAGCGGTTTAGGGGGTAGCCAGTGGTCAGTGAACTACCAACCACTGGCGATTTTCTGCCAGCTCTGCAGGAATAATCGCATGAATGTCCGCAGCCCATATTTGCGCACATGATGACGCGTTGAACTGGACGTTGTGATGATAGGTTCCAGCATCCATGCAACAATTTCCGTGGCTCAAAGGATGTTCGATAATTGCCATTCGACGATTTGAGGAAATCGGGGTGCTGCGTTATGCCTATCGCAAATCGTGATCTTCACGGCAATGCTCCGGATAAATCTACGGTCGCTTTGCTTTTGATAGACGTGATCAATGATCTGGATTTTCCTGAGGGCGACGGAATGTTCCCGGAGGCGCTGATGATGGCTCGCCGGACTGCGTTGCTGAAGCATCGTGCGCGGCACGAGAAGATTCCGGTCATCTACGTCAATGATAATTTTGGCCGCTGGAGATCCGACTTCAGCGCGCAGGTCGAACATTGCCTGCACGATGGAGTCATCGGTCAACCGATTGTGGAGTTGTTGCAGCCGGATCTGGACGACTACTTCGTCCTGAAGCCCAAGCATTCCGGGTTCTTCTCGACAACGCTCGACACGCTGTTGCAGTATCTCGGTGTCAATACGGTCGTGCTGACCGGAATCGCGGCGAACATCTGTGTGCTGTTTACTGCGAACGACGCTTACATGCGTGACTTTCGAGTCATCGTTCCCAGCGACTGTGTGGCCAGTAATACGCCTGAAGAAACGCGCGAGGCCCTGGAGCAGATGCGGAAAGTTCTCAAGGCGGACATTCGCCCATCGACGGATCTTTCTTTCGGCGACCTCAGGAAGTAAAGGGTGCGACGATCTGACGTTGCATGGTTGCGAGACATGAAGCCCTTTGACTATAGCCTTGATTTCACAGCGATTGACTTCCGAAAGCATCCTGAAGCTTATCGTGTTGGCAAAGGTGAGCAGGGCGTACTGCTCGTCGAGCCGTTCAAGAGTGAGATACTGCCCTACTGGAGATTTCGGACGATTGCCGAGGCGAAAAAATCGTCGTCCAGAATCTTCAGAATGTTCCTGCAGTATCTAAAGCGTGAAGAATTCCCAGGGGCCGATATGGCCCGCAAGTTTCTGCAAATGGGTTGGACGAGGGCGAGACGATACGCCAACCACAAAGGCGGTCGAAAGTACGATCAAGTCACGGGCGAAGAACTGCCACGGATCGAAAATGCAGAAAAGGCGGCCGCCGCGGCGATATTCTATGAGCGCTATGTGGCGGCCCGGGAGCATCCCGAGTATCAACGACAGAAGACACTGCACCTTGAAAAGTACGAAGCACAGGATCGCTGACGAAGTCGGAGGTGCACGCACGGTGGCCAGTCTCATTCCTTCGTCTGCGGTTGGCCGAACACACGTTCGCGCAGTTTGAATTCTGTCGGGCTGCCATGCCGAGTAGAAACGCGATGTGACGGGCAATTATTGCTCGTCAGGTTTCCTGGGTTCTGTCTGCAACGAGTCGCGACCGTACCGAACAGCCACATATTCAATCCAGCCACCGTCCACTTCGACAGGTGGTGCCATGGGATCGAAGGGCTTAAATCTCATGACAGCGTCCTTGGTTAACTCAATTTCCCAGTGTTTGCCGGCACCGATACTGGAGAACGCGCCCAGCGGGACAGCTCGCAATTCTTTGTCATTGGATTTCAGCACGCAGTAAACAATTTCACCTGAGTCCAGGCCGACCGCGATGTCAGAGATGGTGCCGATTTTTTCATTATCTTTGCCGTGAACGCCCTTACCGACGAGCGAGCTGAGCAGTAGAAACTCCGGGGCGGATTTTGGTAG
Organism: Planctomycetota bacterium; assembly: GCA_052034165.1. Lineage (GTDB taxonomy): Bacteria > Planctomycetota > Planctomycetia > Planctomycetales > Planctomycetaceae > SXXK01. The sequence goes on from JBPOIW010000250.1 coordinate 4,062, forward strand.
CGCCGTTCGAATCCGTGGCTTTCCGTTTTCCAGCCAGTAGGCCTTCAGGTTGAAATCAAGGAACAGGCTTTCAATGGCCTGGCGAGTCACTGGTTCTTTGCTGCATTCGGGACATTGTTCGATCCCTGCCAGGATGTCACCGCGAAGCAGTTGATAAGGAATCAGTCGGCGAACAACGAGTTCATCTTTGGGCTTTTCAACGAACGCGATCGCCGCCGCCACAACTCCCTCCCGGAGGTCGAGCACCAAATCACTGATGGTAATGTTTCCCGCCAGCTGAGGCGATTTGAGGTTGCTCGCCAGCGCGACCGCTTTATTCTCGTCGGCCCATCCTGATGATGCAGCGGCCATGAGTATTGCCAATGGGTAAATAAACATTTTCATGATGTCGCTCCGTTTTTGATTTTCTGATCTTCCAGCGGATCTCTTCAGCAGCAGTTGTGGTGCCGTGGCCGGAGATTTGGTCGCCCAACGTGGTGTCGCTGGAGCACGAGAGGCTTCCGCAACTCACCGAATTGAGGACACCTGTCGCCAAAACGTTCATCATCGGCGGGTCAGCTATCAGAGTGGTCGGCCATCAACCATTTGGCGAGCCCCTTTGCGGGACTTCACTGTTTCTACGGTGGCCCTGCGACGATGCGAGCGTGGCAATTGCCCTTCGGCTCGTTATTTGCGATCAGGTCCTGAAGACCGAGTCGGGAACAGGATTCTCGACCGGGAATGAACTTTTTTATCACAGGAGCAAACAATGGGCACTGCCACGTATCAAACAAAAGTCGCCGTCTTCAAATCCCGGGAAGCAGCGGACGCCGCGATTTCGGAATTATATCGAGCAGGTTTCCGCGAGAGTGAAATTGGTCTTGTTCATCGAAATACGCAGGGAATTGAAAGAAGCTCAGATCGAAACAAGACTGCAGGCTGGGATGATGACGCCGCGGACGATGCGACGGGCGGTGCCGTGGCCGGCGCAGTCACGGGCCTTGGTGTCGGAGCTCTCATTGGTGCCGGCGTTCTGGCCGGAGTTATTCCCGTCGTTGGCCCCGCTCTGTTTGCAGGTACGCTGGGCGTCCTTGCTTCCAATGCCGCGGGGGGAGCAGCAGTCGTAGGTCTCGTCGGGGCTCTTACAGGCTGGGGACTTTCTGAAGAGGATGCCACCTATTACGAGGGCGAAGTTTCTGCCGGACGATCTATCGTCACAGTGACATCAGCTCGTTCCGAAGAAGCCGAAGAGATCATGAAGCGACAAGGAGGTACACCTCGCCAGCGGAGTTCCTCACAGACGTCCATGAGGTGAATTTCAGCTCCCACGGGGCGTCCGGAGTGACGTCGCTTAATCATAACCCGATGCGTCACAGCCTGTTGAATTCATCAGCCGGAAAGCGTTAGCGTCCGGTTTTCGCCTCTGAAACCCAGAAAAAAAACGGAGGCTAACGCCCTGCGGCTGATGAAGCGATTAAATCAACACGCCGGTCAGCGAGGGATTGTTGTTGAAAACGGGGCAACGTTTATCCCTCACTGACGTGTCGGGTTGTGAAAACCCATTAAATCAAACACGCCGTGAGGACCCCGGCAGATGATGTGTCCGCCCTCCGGGCCTGAATTGCAACCCGACGAGTTGCTGGGTTTTGCCGTGTCAAAGCACTCTTCAACAGGCCAACAATTCTCGAATCCGCCCTTAATGGTCCATGCATTCATTGCAGTTCACAAATTGCGATGAATGAGTTGCCCTTGAATGGCTCCTCTGTTGCGGGTCAACATTCGAGCCAGAATATGTAACAGACTAAGGAGTTCCGGCACGCAGCACACCAGCGTGCCTGAACTCATTCAAAAGCCGTCCCCCCAGAGTCGTGGAATTTCCGTGCTGCCTGGGACGAGCCGTTCAACAGTGTAAAAACTGTGCACCGACGATTTGTACCGAGAAGGCAGCTCATGCTGAAACTGTCAGAGTCCCTGGGTCTTCAATGGGAACCACGGGCGAACATTCTTCTGGTGGATGATGATCCTGACCACTTGCGAACTATTCGCTGTCATCTTGAGGATCTTGCGGAACTCATTGTTGAGGCTCGTACAGGCGAAGAGGCGGTCTCGCTTGTAAAAAGGGACGACTTCGCCGTCATTCTTCTTGCCGTCCTGATGCCGGGAATCAGCGGTTTTGAAACAGCGAAGTTCGTTCGGAGCGAATCGCGATCCTGTCACACACCAATTATCTTCCTGACTGACAGCAACATCGATCGCGTTCAGATGGAAGAAGGATATACCCTCGGGGCGGTTGACTTTCTCATCAAACCGATCGTGCCGATAGCCGTTCAGGCCAAGGTCCGCAGCTTTGTAAATCTCTTTCAGGATAGGCGTCGCGCCACTCGTGATGCGGAGCAATTTCGGCTTCTGGTTCAGGGGACGACTGAGTACGCGATCTTTATGTTGGATCCACACGGTCGAGTTATCAGCTGGAATCCAGGGGCGGAGCGGATCAAAGGTTATACGGCAAATGAGATCATTGGTCAGCGATTCACAAAATTCTATCCGAAAGAAGACATTGACCGGGGCTGGCCCACTCACGAACTCGAGGTTGCAACGCAGGAGGGGCGGTTTGAGGATGAGGGGTGGCGCGTCCGCAAAGATGGCTCTCGGTTCTGGGCGAACGTGGTCATCACAGCGTTGAAAGATGAGCGTGGTGTTCTGCGAGGCTTTTCGAAGATCACTCGCGACATGACACAGCGGAAGGCCTCGGACGAAAGTACTCGCAGATTATTGCAGATCACGACAGCTCGCCGAGTCGCTGAGGAACATGCGCTGGTGCTTCACGAAGAGCGTGAGCGTCTGCGGGTCACATTGGCCAGCATTGGAGACGCCGTGATCAGCACTGATACCGAAGGACGCGTCGTCTTTCTTAACCCCGTGGCAGAAGGGCTTGTCGGCTGGAAGTCTGACGAGATTGTCACAAAGGTCCTCACGGACGTTATTCACCTCATTAATGAATATACGAGAGAGCCGGTCGAGAATCCTGTTGTGAGAGTACTGAAGGAAGGGATGATCGTGGGGCTGGCCAACCATACCATCCTTGTGTCGCGGGATGGGACGGAACGCCCCATTGAAGACAGTGCGGCACCGATCAAAGACGCAGCCGGTCGTGTGGTGGGATGCGTGCTGGTGTTCCGGGACGTGACCGAGCAACGCCGTTCTGCTCAGGAGATCATCGTGAGCGAAGCACGCCATCGGGCGATTCTGCGTTCGGCTCTGGACTGCGTCATTACGATGGATCACGAGGGGAAAGTGGTCGAATTCAACCCGGCTGCGGAGACGACGTTTCAATATTCGCGTGCGGATGTGCTTGGCCGGGATCTTGATGGACTTCTCATCCCGGAATCGTACCGACAACAGTTTCGAAAAGGGCTGGCGCATTTACTGGCCACGGGAGAAGGCCCAATCCTCGGTCAACGTCAGGAGCTCTCCGCGATCAAAGCCGACGGATCAGAATTCCCCGTGGAGCTGGCTGTCACTCGGATCTCGCCCGATGGTCCGCCATTGTTCACCGCCTATATGCGTGATATCAGCCAACGAAAGCAGGCGGAGGCCGCGTTGGCAGCGAGCGAACAGAACTTCCGCCAGCTGGCGGACGCCATGCCGCAGATCGTCTGGTCAGCTGATGCCACGGGAACGATCGACTTCCTGAATCGCCAGTGGGAAAGTTTTACAGGCCTGACAGAGTCTGCGGGGAATGGCGGTTGGAAACAGATTCTGCACCCGGACGATGTGCCGCAGGCCAATGAACGCTGGGCCGCGTCGCTCGACACCGGTGCTCCTTTCAACATGGAAGTCCGATTATTTGATCGAAGCATACAATCCTATCGCTGGCATCTGATCCGTACCGTTGCAGTTCTGGATGAATCCGGACAGGTGGCTCGCTGGTTCGGCACGGCCACCGACATTCAGGAGCAGAAGCGAGCTGAAGAGTCTGCTCGCTATCTCGCTGAAGCCAGTGCATCACTTGCTTTGGTGGTGGACTACGAAAGCACGTTGCAGAATATCGTGAATCTGGCTGTCCCACATTTCGCCGACTGGTCCACGGTGGATGTGCCCGATGCCGATGGAAATCTGCGTCGCCTTGCCGTTGCGCATCAGGATCCAGGCAAGATTGACCTCATTCATCAATTGATGCATGAGTATCCTCCTGACCCCAAAGCCCGTCAGGGGGCGGCGGCCGTGCTTCGCTCGGGGCGGCCGGAAAGAATTGCCGAGATCACGGATGAGATGCTGGTTCAGGGAGCAAGGGATCAACGGCATCTGGATGTCATTCGCTCTCTTGGTTTAAAATCGTATCTTTGCGTGCCGCTTGTCGTGTCAGGGAAGCCGCTGGGAGTTTTGACTTTCGCGACGGCCGAATCGGGGCGCCGATACGGTGAAGCCGATCTCACGCTCGCCATGGATTTGGCCCATCGAGCCGCGATCGCAATTGAGAATACGCGGCTCTATCAGGCGCTGCGTGAAACCGATCGCAGGAAAGATGAGTTCCTCGCGACGCTCGCTCATGAGCTTCGTAACCCGCTGGCTCCGATCCGCAACTCATTGCAGATTCTGAAAATGCCGAGAGTGGATGCGGACACTGTTGAGCGGTCGCGAGAAATGATGGAGCGACAGGTTCAGCATCTTGTCCGTTTGGTCGATGATCTGCTGGACGTGTCGCGCGTCATGCGAGGCAAGATCGAACTGCGAAAGGAACGAATTGAACTCGGCGCCATTGTCGCTCGCGCGGTGGAGACGGTTCAGCCGCTGATGGATGCTCAGGGGCATCAGCTCAGCGTCTGGATTCCCAATCAATCTCTTTCCATGGACGTCGACCCGGTGCGCCTTGCTCAGGTGATTGGAAATCTGCTCACGAATGCAGCGAAGTACACCGAGGCGAATGGACGAATCTGGTTGACGGCCGAACGTGACTTCGACATAGTAGTCCTGCGTGTGCGGGATAACGGCATCGGGATTTCTTCGGCAATGCTTCCCCGCATTTTTGAGTTGTTTGTCCAGGTGGACCATACGTCCACAAAAACGCAGGGTGGGCTTGGTATTGGGCTGACATTGGTGAAGAACCTTGTCGAGTTGCACAATGGGACAATTTCGGCCCACAGTGAAGGATTGGGTAAGGGGAGTGAATTCATCGTGCGATTACCGGTCACGCTGGCCACAACGGAAAATGGAGAGAGCGTCGTGCCGGAGCACTCGTATCATGAGCCTGCACCTTCCGGCCTTCGATTACTTTTGGTGGATGACAACCAGGATGCTGCGGTAAGTCTTGCGATGCTGCTCAGGTTACAACGCCATGAAGTGCATGTCGCTCACAGTGGTTTGGCAGCACTCGAGATGGCTCGCAGTCTTCAGCCTCACATCATCTTCCTTGATATTGGGATGCCGGGCATGGATGGTTACGAAGTCGCCCGTCGCATTCGCAACCTCCCGGGTTTGGAAAACGTTGTTCTTGCGGCACTTACGGGATGGGCGCAGCAGGAGGATCGCCGCCGCACCAGAGAAGCCGGCTTCGATCACCATCTCGTGAAGCCACCGGAGCTGAAGGCCCTTGAAGCCGTAATCAACCCGCTTCGCCCCAGCCATTAAAACGAGTCAAAGGAAACAAACATGGCGGCACCATCCCCGCTCATTCAAATTTCTCCCGATGACATTCTGGACACGGTGCGGGAACCTATGATCGTCCTGGATGCCGAACTACGAGTCCGCCGTGCCAATCACGCCTTTTATAAGCTCTTTCGGATGGCGCCTGAAGAGTGCGAAGGCCGATTGATCTATGAACTGAACGATCACCATTGGGACGTCCCCGCACTGCGCGACCTGCTGGAGGACGTCCTGCCAAAGAACACATACTTCAAAGACTTTGAAATCATCCATGAGTTCGGATCTGTCGGACCAATAGTGTTGCGGCTGAATGCTCGATGCGTCTATCGAGATTCAAAGCGTACCGAGTATATCCTCCTCGCTATGGAGAACATCACTGATCGCCGACGTCTGGAAAGGCAGCGAGCAGAACTGGAGACTCGCTTCACCTCTCTCGTAAAAAATATCCGGGATCATTCAATTTTCACTCTGGACCTGAGCGGTTTCATCACGAGCTGGAATCGAGAGGCCGAGAGAATTCTTGGCTTCACTGAAGCCGAAGCCATCGGGCAGCACTTCTCGATGATTTTTACGCCGGAGGATCAGCAGGCCGGGATCCCTGCGCTCGAACTTTCAACGGCCACGAAAGAAGGCCGTGCCGAAGATGAACGTTGGCACGCGCGGAAAAGTGGAGAGAGGTTCTGGGCGCTGGGGATTGTGACCCGGACACAGGACGCCAATGGAGTGCATACCGGCTTCTCTAAGATCTTGCGAGACATGACTGACCGCAAGCAAGCCGAGGAGGGTATGCAACAGGCCGACAAACGGAAGGATGAGTTCCTCGCGACATTAGCGCATGAACTGAGGAATCCTCTGGCTCCGATCCGTAACGGGCTGGAGTTGTTGAAGTTGACCACCGACCCGTTAAAGTGGGAACAGGCGCGAGGAATGATGGAGCGTCAGCTTGATCATATGGTGCGATTAGTCGACGATCTTCTGGATATCAGTCGCATTACCCAGAACAGGCTTGAGCTTCGCAGGTCGCCTGTCGAGTTTTCCACTCTCGTGCAGAATGCAATCGAAATCGCGCGTCCGTTAATTGAAGCAAATGGCCACACACTGTCGGTTTCAACTCCATCGTGGCCCATTTACCTGAACGCAGACCCTACCCGATTGGCCCAGGTGTTTGGAAACCTTTTGAATAACAGTGCAAAGTTTACGAATCCCGGCGGTCACATCAGTTTAAATGCTGAGTGCGAGGGAGACGAAATCGTTGTGACCGTGAAAGATAGCGGCATCGGTATCGCCCCCGAATCTCTTCCGCGGCTGTTTGAAATGTTTTCTCAGGTGGACGGCAGTCTTGAGCGTGCCAGGGGCGGACTGGGAATTGGTCTGGCTCTTGTGAAAGGACTGACCGAGGCTCACAATGGCAAAGTTGAAGTGCGTAGCGCTGGCCTTGGGGAGGGTTGTACGTTTGTTGTTCGACTGCCCATGGCGGTGCCCAAGCCAGGACAAATAGGCATGCCCGAGAAAGAATCACAAACGGCTTCTGCAAAACGCATTTTGATTGTGGATGATAATCGCGATGGCGCGGCGAGTCTGGCGATGCTGCTGAAGGTGTTAGGAAATGAGACCCGCACCGCGCACGATGGACTGCAGGGGGTCGAAGTGGCGGAGTCGTTTCGGCCCGACGCCATCGTCCTCGATATCGGGCTGCCTCAGCTGAACGGCTATGAAGTTTGTCGCCGCATCCGTGCTCAGCAGTGGGGTAAGCAAATTCTGATTGTTGCGGCGACCGGTTGGGGGCAGGAAGAAGACCGACGTCGGTCAAAAGAGGCCGGGTTCGATCATCACTTCGTGAAGCCGGTCGACGCCGCTCAGTTTATCAACTTGCTCATCGAACGAGATGCCTGAAGACGGGCGTCAACGTCTTTGAAGTTCCGTCGTTGCTTCTGTTGACTCATGAGGGGTAAGCGCTGAACCGCTCGTCCCGCAGCTTGGCAGACGGGGGGCACTGCACATCGTGAACGGGGATCGGCTCGCTGGGGTACTCTGCTGATAATTCACAGAGCCCCGCAGCCGATCGGCGAATGCGGTCTGTGCGGAACAAACGTTCCGTGTCGCTGCTGATCGCTCAAACACAGGGTGAGAATTGCAACTCTGCAGGATCTCTGCTGAAGACTTCAGCCTCGCACATGGCTGGTCGTTAGCGAGACAAGATGATTGGCGCCGTCAAGTAAGCTCGGTGCGACGGCTGATTGGGTGCTGGAAGGCCGTGTTTTTTCGAGCCGGGAAAATTCACGCCCTTCTCAGCCCGATTCTACCGACCCACGAACTGATATGTTGGATTATCTTCAGTGAAGTCCTCGTCCGTCAGTGTCGGAGTCTCATCAATCTCGTGGTACAGATAATGTTCAATAAGGCGAGGTTCTCCACTGTCAGACCATCCATAGTTATCGACCGCGACCAGCAAGTGGTTCTCTTTATCAAAGCAGAACTTGCTGCTGTGATACTCCGGGACCGTTTCCTTATCTTTAAATTTTACGTTGACGACTTTCACCTCTCGCCCGAGCAAAGTCGAATCGGCGTGGTCGAAGGCAGCCAGATGGGATTTGTCGCGATGCTGCTGATAGAACTCATAGATTCGTTTGGCGAGAATCTCCATTCCAATTTCCGTGATGGGATATCGGCAGGTCCTCATGGCCATGCGGCTTTCCGGCTCCAGTCGCCACACGCGACGTAACGCAGGGAGTCCGGTTGTTGGTTTCACAATCAGGCGATTATCGTTCTGGCCGTCCACGTAAAGTGCTTCCTGCCCATTGTCGTTCCATCGCATGAACACACTGAACGGTTGGTGCCGGACTTTGAGACTGACGGTTTCCAGCGGCCTGAGCGTGTTGTTGACTTCTTCCTGCAATTCAAAAGTCGCCGTATACCCTGGCATCGCTTTGGCCGCTTCACAGGCGGCTTTCAGAAGTTCTTCGAGCCTTTGGAAGCTTTCCGTGTGAGACGACTGCGAGGAGGCTCCGTGCGGCTGTGATGGCGGGCTGTTCCTGGCAGGTTGCTGGCTTTGCGTGACTTCCGGTCTGGCATCGGGACCGTTGGCGTCATTCGCCTGACGGATAAAGAATCCGCTGAGTCCCAGAACTGCGGCGACAAGCATTGCTTTTATGATGATAGACATCGGACCACTCACTTGTTGTTACTGTTTCACTCCTGCGGCAGTGCCCAGCGGGCTTCTGCGACAGAAACGGAGTCTTTGAAAGATATCTTTGACAACGCGAATGCTGTGCCGCGAATCTTCGTGAGTATCGAAACGTGGCAAGCAGCCCGCGATATGGTGCCCGTGATGAACGTTCTTCATGACGTAGATGAGCAGCTCCGAACGATGAAAAATCCGCAACAGCAGGAACTGAAGTTGGCCAGGCATTGAATCGGCAATCGTCCTGCGAATCAGCATTCTCAAATCTCGTAGTCTCCATCGTGCCAAACTGAGGATTTGATAAACCCGCTGTCGCCGAAAGAAGTTGAACGACATCCGCTCATCCTGACAGCTTAACCTCCGGGGAATCAGCGACGAACGCACGCCGTTATCTCTTCGTCCCCCAATGTGGGAGGAATCAGTAAGGACGTCGTCACGTTCATTCTCTAACCTGCCGTGACAGCGATTCCGCGATACAGACGGGGGACTTCACCTGGTCTTCGTTTTGCTGATTGGATCGTTTCCCGCAAACTTCTCGGGGTCTTCCAGAATGTCCACAAGAGTTCGTACGAACGCAGCAAGTTGTGCTCCATCCATTGTGCGATGGTCACCGCGAACAAACAGCCCGGAAATCGGGCGTATCACGACGGTGTTGTCGTGGACGACAGGTTGCAGATGAGTCGGACCAAGCGTGACATTCATCAACAGAGCATTAGAGCCGAAGCGGCTGGGCTTGTAGCTGACCAGAGATGGTGCACAGGGAAACCCAAAGAAATTGATGATGACCGGTGCGGCCACGAGATGTTGTGTAACGGGGCGAATCGGCAACCGAACGCGGTTGGCCAGCAGCAACTGCATCCGAATCGCCCAGCCACGAAGAACCGAGGGCAAACGGCGAGCGACTTTTTCGCCGAAAGAAATCTGCATGTTGTTACCAACCGTGGAGGCAACGGATTCGAAAAGTTCAGCCGCAATTTCCTTGTAACTGCGTTTGTCGACCTCTCGTAGCAGAATCAGTCTTGGACCGATTTTCGTCAGCACCGGCAGTACAACGTTTTGTTCCGTGAAGCGATAGATCTTTGTTCCAAGGATTCTGGAGTTAGCCGCCGGGTGCTCTCGAAGTGCAACTCCGACCGCATGGGCCAGAATGGCTGTCGGTGTCAGAATGGTATCCGAGGACGTATTCCAGTCTTTCAGGAATTTCCGACACCGGGTCATGTCGACCTGAGATCCCCACACCATCGTGCCATCACTGTTGTCGTTCGCCGTGTGCGTATAGCACTCATGCAGGAAAGGTACGGCGTCGTCCGGAAGCGGATGATCGTTGAGTGGCAATTCGCGGCTGTCCACAAATAATTTCCTCTGGTACGCTCGGCCGGGAGACTGTCACGACATCGAAACTTGTGGGGCCGCCTCGCGTTTCGCGACCACGAGTTCGCTCAATGCTCTGGCCGACCGGAAGTGTTGCTGCTTAGAATCGCCTGCGGTCAAATGAACGCTGTAGGTCGTTCGCAGATGCTCAACGAGATCAAGGATCATCAGTGAGTCAACAAGCCCTTCCTCAAGCAGATCGGTGTCGGGTGTCAATGAGCCTGAAAGACACAGCGTTTGATTGAGATACTCTGTGACCTGATACGCGATTTGCTGAGTCTCATGCATAATGAGGATTCCGACGGATTGCTGAAGTGATTGTGGGGATAATGAGGAACTGAAATGTTGCGTGATCAGCCTGAAATGGCATCCGCCATCTGAGGCTGCGATCTTTGTCGGACAGCCTCCGCTGCCCACTGGGAGAGTTTCTGTCGATCTACTTTGAGCGATGGCGTTAGTGGAGCGCACTCGAGCACGGCGACGTAGTCGGGTCTCTGAAACCTTGCCAGCTGACGCGTGCAGCAGTTCCGCAGGCGCTGCAGGTTCGGTAAGACCGGAGATCGCAAAGGAAACGCAAACAACGCAAGTCGCTGCATTCCGTCGTAGCCCTCAAAGGCCACCACAATGGCTTCGACATCAGGAAATGACTGAGCAATGACCGCTTCGATCTCCGCTGGATGAATTCGATAGCCAGCAATTTTTAAGAGCTGACTCTTGCGTCCCTGGGGATAAATGAACCCGTCGTCGTCCACTGTGGCTAAGTCTCCCGTGTACAGCCAACCGTCTCGCAGGATCTGGTCAGTGGAGTCCGGATCGTTCCAGTATCCCAGCATGATGTTGTCGCCCGAGGCTCGAATTTCCCCCTGCACTCCGGGGATGACTTCCTGTCCATTTTCGTCGACAACCTGCAGCGTTACGCCCGGGATGCCGCGACCAATCGAGCCACAGCGGTTGTGAAGCTCCTGATAAGGCAAACACGACAATCTGGCGGTTGCTTCGGTTTGGCCATACATTACGAAGAACTTCGCGGGGGCGATGCGATCTGCGAACTCTGTAATCATATCCGGCCTGAGCGCGCCGCCGGCCACAGTGACATATCGAAGGGAAGGCACGGTCGTGGCTGAGATGGCCGAGCCTCGGAAAATCAACTGATGCAGTTGGGGAACGCCCGAAAAGCTGGTGACGGAATGAGTCTGCATCGCAGTGACTAATGATTCAGGAAATGTCGTTGAGCCCGCAACAACGAGGGCCGCGCCACACAGGAGATGTGACTGCATCACCGAGTTTCCAAAGGCGTGGCAGAACGGCAACACGGCCAGAGTGCGATCGGTGGACTCGATCGGCAGCGACCGCTGAATGGAGGCGGCATTCGCCAGAAAGTTAGCGTGTGACAGCATCACGCCTTTGGGAGTCCCGGAAGACCCGGAGGTAAAGAAGATCGCTGCTAAACCTTGAATATCGGATGCGGGCTCGTCCTCGTGTGGCAGAGCTGTTTCTGTTGCAACGCTCGGGGTGTAGGAATGCAGACCATCCCGGTCGACGATCCAGCGACTGTTCGTCGTTCTCAGGACTTGCTCCACCCAGGCATCGGTTTGCCGCACAGGTAACGGAACAACAACGCCGCCCGCGATCAGGATCCCGTAGAACGCAGCAATGTATTCCACAGAGTTATCGAGCTGCAGCGCGACGCAGCTGCCTGGTGACCAGCCCAGCGATTCCATGAGAGCTTCAGCGTACTCGTGAGACATATCACGAAGATCCCGATAAGACCACGTGCGTTTATCCGTGATGAACGCAGGTCTGTCGCTGTGAATCTCCGCGGATGCCAGGAAAGCAGCGCCAAGTTCCTCGTCGCTACGAAAGGGTTTGGACGTTGGCGTTAACAATCCCGTTGAGGACGGGGTGTCGCTCGCAGTCCACTGACGGAAGGCTGGGTCGTACGGTCCATAGGATTGAATCATGACTGTGACCTCAGAAGAATCGCAAATCGGGAACATGGCTTCTGTAAAAGCAACATTCGTACCAGATCTGGATACGGCAAGCCCTACCCTTGAAAAGACGGGAGTTTTGCGAGGTGTAGGCTATGTGCTGGCCTGCCGGAGGTTTTTGCCTTGGTTTGACAATTGGCGCCGCGGGCTCCGAGAACCGGTCTTGGGGCTGCCGCTGATCGATCAGCGACCTTCACGGAGGCTGGCGATCCATCCTGTTTTTCATCGCCGTTTCCCGCAATTCGAGAAGGGAAACAGGCATTGGGCAAGGCCCGGTGAAACCTCGGTCGAGGTGGGCAGCGCGCTGCGGCCGAGCGATCAGGCGTGACTCTATTCCACGGAGACCGTGGTCTCGAGGGAGATCTGGAACTGGTTGACTCGATCGCGAATCTTGCCGCGAGTAATCCCCAGAATCTCAGACGCCTTCGTTTGATTTCCATCGGTCGCCTGAAGTACCCGAGTAATCAGGTACCGTTCCATCTGTTCCAAAGTCTCGGCGTACAAATTCCTGGAAGCGGCCTTAAGTCGACTATTGACAAACGGAGCTATGTCTGACGGCAGACCGACTGGGTTGTCGATTTCCTGCGCGTCATGAGGTTGCGTCCGCGGCACCATTGTCACTTCCTGAGGAAGGAACGACGGCACGATCACAGGGCCGGTTGCGTTGAGTAATGATTGTCGCACAACGCTCTGCATTTCGCGCACGTTCCCGGGCCACGAATACGCTTTCAGCATTTCAAGAGCTTCGGGAGAGATGCCCTCGCAATCATGCCGATTCATCTCCTTCGCGCAGACTCGAAGCCAATAATCGAGCAGCAGCATAACGTCATCACCGCGTTTTCGAAGTGGCGGCAGATTGATCGAGATTCCATTCAGGCGATAGAACAGATCTTCACGAAATTCCCCATCCAGGACCATCTGGTCAAGGTCCAGATTCGTTGCGGTGATGATACGCACGTCAGTCTTGATCGTCTTGTTTCCTCCGACGCGTTCGAACTCCTGTTGCTGTAATAATCGCAGCACTTTGCCCTGCACCAGCGGGGACATATCCCCGATTTCGTCGAGAAAAATCGTGCCTCCATTACAGGCCTCAAATTTCCCGATGCGTTGCTTCTCAGCGCCGGTGAACGCACCTTTCTCATGGCCGAATAGTTCACTTTCCAGCAACGCGTCGGGCAACGCCGCGCAGTTCACGGCCAGAAAACATTCACCCGATCGATCACTGTTCTGATAAATGGCCCGGGCGACAAGTTCCTTCCCGGTACCGCTTTCCCCTCTGATCAGCACCGGAACATTCTGCGCTGCGACTCGTCCAATCGATTTGAAGACTTCCACCATCGCCGGACTTCGACCGACAAACGATTCTGCTTCCGGAAACTCACCGTCGCTCATGTGCAGCCCGACGGGAGTATTCATCATGCGTCGAGTTTCAATGGCCTTCTCGACAAGTTCATTGAGAGCCGGGAGGTCCAGAGGCTTTGTGATATAATCGAATCCACCCAGCTGCATGGCCCTGATGGCGGTGGCGCTGTCACTCCCCGCGGTGACAAAGATGATCGGCAGCTTCCGATCGATATCACGGATCTTCTGAAAGACATCCAGCCCGGATGTGCCTGGCAGCATAATGTCCAGCAAGACGACATCCGGAGATTCAGTGCGGATCAAGTTGAGACCATCCGCGGCAACAGAAGCTGTGGTTACGTCGAGGTTAATCTTCTCCAGCGACCGGCGAATCATTTCGCATACACTACGGTCATCATCGATTACGACAACGTTCGTCATCTGAATTCTCTTTTGCTAAGCCATCGAAGTCTCCTGAAACCGCCAATGCCGGGTCTCGTTCGATGTTTCCATCGAGTCGTGGCAACAGGAGTCTACAGTTCGATCACGCTTGAGCAATCCAAACAACGAAACACCAGCCTGAAAGGATCGATATTCAGACCGTGTGAACTGCGGTTGAGGGCAAAATGAGTGGCACGAGAATGAAGCTCCGCATCGCATGAACTCTTGATTTCAACCGACGGACAGAAATTCGGCAGCGACTCGGAGTGGCCACGTTTCCATGTCGTCCCCGATGGCCGTCGTACCCTTTCCACACCGGCAGCAAAAGAGAAAGCCTCGCCGTATTTCGGCGAGGCTTCATGAAGTGGAATTTTTTCTTTTGGTGATGTCAAACTGCCGCAGCTACGAACAGATGAGCCTCATTTGCACTATTCTTCAGTGAATTCGCCAGCGAGTAAGGGTTTCGCGACGGCGACCTGCACCCGCGAGGTCTCCGCATACGACGTACTTAATTGACCTTGAGTTCCAGTTTTCTGAACTCCGTCTTTTCTCTCTCAAGATCTGCTTTCGCCTTTGTGACGTCGTCGGCTTCTTCCTCCTCGGCTTTGCGGGCCTCTTCAAGCTTCCTCTGCAACTCAGCGCGATCGTTATCTGTCGCTGCCTTCAGGCGTGTTTCGGCCGCAGCCACTTCCGCCCTGGCGTCCGTCAACTCTTTTTCCTGTTTCGTGACGGCCTCTTCATAATCCTTGATTCGCTTTCGACCATCTTCCAGGGCCTTCCGCTTCGTCTCTTCCAGCTTACGTTTGGCGTCAGCCACCTTTTGGTCCGCAGCAATCTTCGCTTCTGCCAGATCCTCTTTCTCTTCCGCCTCGGCTTCCGTCAACTTTTCCTTGCCTTCCAGCACCGCCTCATCCACGTCCGCCCGTTCTTTTGCGACGGAAGAATTCGCGTCTTCGAGGGCCTCGTTGACATCCTTCTTCTCATCCTGAATGTCTTCAGCGACGACTTTTCGGGTTTCGTGCGTTTCTTCTGCCGCGTCCTGTTCTGCGTCCGCTACCATTTCCCCTGCTTCGCGTTTCGCTTCGTTGTACTCAGCCTCGGCTTTGTCGACATCAGCAGGGCCCGTGTTGCACCCAACGCAGAGCCCAAACGCAATGAGGGAAGGCATTAATAGTAACTTCTTCATGTGAATTCTCCTTCAGAACATCTCGAACTAAGTTTCGGCGACATGGATCAAACGCAGGAGTTCTGCGAGCAATCGACGAGAATCTTAGTTTGTGTTGATTCGGCGACCGCTGAGTAACGACAGGACGGCTAATACGAGGAAGACGAAGAAGCAAATCTTCGCCGCTCCATAAGCCATGCCGCCGACCAAACCGAACCCCATGGCACCCGCAATCAATGCGATGACCATAAACGTCAAAGCGTAACCCAACATACTTCTGCTCCTGAAAGCTTTCTAAAGCGTCGACGACAGGATCATTCATGTCCTTCGCGTCGCTGACCACGTTTAGCACAAGGCGTGCCATTCCTCGCGGTGGAGAAATCACGGGAAAAACGTTGGTTTGAGACGTCGCAGGGAAGAGTTTGCCGAGATTCGATTCCAGAGCGGTCACGGCGAACGATTATCGATCAATCCCGGGACCATATCGCCGACGTCGCGACGATGACTTCTTCTTTTGAACGAAGCGGAGTCGTGTTACGCGCGACCGGGACTTCAGTAAGTGCTGTGACCTGCCGCGCGGAATGTTGTTTGCAGTATGGTTTGCGGGAACAGAGTTCACTGCGAAAAACAGAGCCTCGATGTCTGTGCTTGTTTAAGGAGGATTTTTGACTCATGAAAACAAAGCTTGAACAAACGACGTCCGTCTGGATGCTGTCTGGCGAGATCGATGCGGATCGAGTGCTTACCGGCGACCTGAAGACTGATGTCTGCGTGGTGGGCGCTGGGATTGCCGGAATGACGACAGCCTATCTCCTGCTGAGGGACGGGAAGTCCGTGATCATTCTCGACGACGGTCCAATCGGCGGGGGACAAACCGAACGAACGACAGCCCATTTGTCGAATGCACTCGATGATCGATACATTGAGATTGAAGGCTGGCATGGACAGGACGGGGCAAGGTTGGCAGCCGAGAGTCACACGGCCGCGATCGCGATGATCGAGTCAATCGTTGGTCGCGAAGGCATTGATTGCGACTTCGCACGCCTGGATGGTTTCTTATTCTCGCAGCAGGAGAACGGACTGGAATTGCTGGAGAGAGAACTCAACGCGGCCCGTCGTGCAGGATTGGACGATGTCGAACTGGTCCATTCATCGCCCATTTCATCATTCGATACCGGCGTATGCCTTCGGTTTCCTCGTCAGGGGCAGATTCATCCTCGCAAGTACCTTGCCGGACTTGCCCGTGCGATCCAGCAGATGGGAGGAAGAATCTTCACTCAGACGCGAGTCGAAAAAATCGAATGCGGCCCGCCAGCTGAAGTGAAAACCACCGAAGGCTCTACCGTGACCGCCATGCAGGTCGTGGTGGCCACCAATACGCCGTTCAACGACCTCGTGACAATCCACACGAAGCAGGCTGCGTACATGAGTTACGTACTCGGTTTTCGAGTTCCGCGCGGACGTATTCCTCGAGCGTTGTTCTGGGATACGGAGGACCCGTATCACTATGTGAGACTGCAGGATCTGCCGGCCGCCAGGACGACCATCGCACGTGATGGCTCTCCGAGTCACGATGAACTGCTCATCGTTGGTGGGGAAGATCATAAGACTGGTCAGGCGAATGACGCGAAGGAGCGTTATGCGCGGCTTGAAGCCTGGACTCGCGAGCGATTTCCGGTCGAAGGAGCCCCGTGTTTCGAGTGGTCCGGGCAGATTCTGGAAACTCTGGACGGGCTGGCGTACATCGGACGTAATCCGATGGATGGCAATAATATTTTCATTGCCACGGGTGATTCCGGTCATGGGATGACGCATGGAACAATCGCTGGAATGTTGCTGACGGATCTCATTATGGAGCGAGCGAATCCCTGGGAATCGCTCTACGATCCTTCTCGAAAAAACCTGGCGGCTGCAGAACAGTTCGTCAAGGAAAACATCAATGTTGCTTTGCAATACGGGGCCTGGGTGACGGGCGGAGATGTCAGCGGTACAACGGAAATTGGCTTGTGCCAGGGCGCTGTCGTAAGGGAGGGTCTGACGAAAATCGCTGCTTATCGCGATGAGACCGGAACGCTGCACGAGTGCTCTGCTGTTTGCCCTCATCTGGGGTGCATCGTCGAGTGGAATGCCAACGAAAGTACTTGGGACTGTCCATGTCATGGCTCCCGCTTCGATAAGCAGGGCGCACTACTCTGCGGACCGGCCAACCGAGACCTTCCAGTCATCAGTCGTGAAACTCCGACCCTCGTTCCGCCACTCGTCTCCGGACGCTGACGTGTGTTTGATGACTTGAACCAGGTGGAAGCCCCTGCACGCCTGACTTCGAGAAACTCGAAATCCACGAAAGCGAACTCCGGAGGTGAGTGGTGGGACATTTTAAAGAAGTTTCTGACTCGATGGGCGAAGTTTGTATTCCGGCAGACGTTCATTATGGAGCACACACGCAGCGGGCAGTGGAGAATTTTCAGATCTCCGGGATTCGATTCCCCAGCGAGTTCATCCGATCTCTCGCGTTGGTTAAGGCGGCCGCAGCGAAGGTCAATGGTGATCTGAGGTTGCTGAGCCCGGAAGTGGCCGAAGCTGTCGAAGAGGCTGCCAAAGAAGTTGCCGCTGGACAGTGGGATGCGGAATTCGTGCTGGACATCTTTCAGACGGGTTCCGGCACGTCGACCAATATGAACGCCAACGAAGTGATTGCCGGTCGGGCAAATGAACTTATCCTGGGGAAACGTGGAGCAAGTAAGACAGCTACGATCCCTGGGCCTGTTCGGGCGATAGAAGATGTGAATCGCTGTCAGTCATCGAACGATGTGATTTCCACAAGCATTCATCTCGCTGCATTGGATGGAATTGATCATTATCTGTTACCCGCCGTCGACCAACTTGCGAGGGGCCTGGAGGCGAAAGCTCATGAGTTTCGCGATGTTTTGAAGACCGGCCGCACGCATCTGCAGGACGCGGTTCCGATGTTCCTCGGTCAGGAGTTCTCCGCGTGGGCCTCGCAGTTGCGAAACGGCATCGACAGAATCAAGTCGGCTCGCATGCACCTGCTGGAGCTTCCGATCGGCGGCACCGCGTTGGGGACAGGTATAAACGCGCATCCAGAATTCGCGACAAGAATGATCGAAGTTTTGAAGCGAACGGCCAATCCGGACATTCGTCCTGCGGCCAACTTGTTTGAGGGAATTGGTTCGAGAGATGCGTTGGTGCAGGCTTCCGGAACACTCAAATCATTGGCCGTCAGTCTTATCAAAATCGCTGGCGACATTCGGCTGCTCGCATCCGGCCCTCGCACTGGTATCGGCGAGATTTCACTGCCTGAGTTGCAGCCAGGTAGTTCACTTATGCCCGGCAAAGTGAACCCGGTGATGCCGGAAATGATGATTCAGGTCGCCGCGCAAGTGATCGGTCATGATGCGACGGTCACATTGGGCGGAGTTCTGGGGCAGCTGGATCTGAATGCGATGATGCCTGTCATAACGCATAACATTCTGATGTCGATCCGAATTCTTGCCGCCGCATGTCGGACCTTTGATGACAAATGTGTCTCTCATGGTCCGGCCATGGCCCAGCGACCAGACAACCACCATGGGATTTCGGCCAACCGAGAACGATGTCGGATGCTGGTCGAGTCAAGCCTGATGTCGGTGACCGCGCTCGTGCCGGTAATTGGGTATCGGAAGTCCGCAGAGCTGGCTCAGGAAGCGTGGCGGACGGGGAAAACAATCCGACAGGTCGCGTCCGATCAGCAACTCATCTCGGAAACCCTGCTGGATTCGCTGCTCGATCTGACGAACATGGCTTCACCGCCCTCTTATGATGGCAGCCACGGCGCCAGTGAAGACGAAACTGCGGATCAGCAACGATCGCGATGAACGCTGGCGAGTCAATCGCCCCACATCATCCAGGCTGAGCGTCCGATGCGGATCGCCAGGGAAGATCATGGAAATTTCGCGATCCACGTCAGCGTCACCATGGCGGAACTGCAGGGGCGAGCGTGACCTTGAGTTTGGCACAGGCATTGCTGTTGAATGGCTCGGAGATAACCATTCTTAAAGCCACAAGGGAGTTGCTCATGTCATCAGAAACCAAGGTCAATCTCAAACCGGAAACAGTCGAGAACCTGCAGGACCTCATCCAGGCAAACATTGATGCCTTTGATGGATTGCGTGAGGCTGCGGAAGAAATTGACGACATTTCGATTTCGACACTCTTTCGCGACATCGCACTTGAACGTTCAAATTTCGCTTCAGAGCTTCAGGATTTCGTGGCATGGAATGGTGAAGAAGCGATTGGCGAGGGAACGTTTGCCGCGGCCGTGCACCGAGCGTGGATCAATGTCCGGAGCAAGCTGAATAGCGGAGACCCGTACGTGGTGCTCGTGGAAGCGGAATTCGGCGAAGATCATATCAAGGAGGCGTACGAGGAATCGTTGCGGCAGACGGCAGGCAGTGAAATCAACACTTTGCTGCAGCGCCAGTACGTTCGCATCAAAGCGGGGCACGATCGCATTCGAGACCTTCGAGACCTGTATGCGAATCGAAAATAACATGGCGTGATGCAGTCACCGCTCACGTACGCTCTCGTTTAATTCCTTGAGGAGCATTCTTATGCAAGCGATTTATCGTGGTTTGTCTACGTTCTTCACAGTGGCTATGGTGCTTGGTTCCCTCGTCACCTCAATTGGCTGTGAACGGCGGGAGAAAGTGATTGACGTAGAGACTCCTGCCGGAGAAATCGAAGTCGAACGATCGACAGACTCGGGAAAAGTTGATGTTGATATCGACATCGATAAGAAGAAGTAGGAACGCCTGACAGAACCAGAACTGGCTCCGATGGCGTGTTCTGGTATGAACAAAAAACCGCGGCTTAGCGAAGGCATCTTGCCGGACAAAGCCGCGGTTTTCTTCGTTTCCGACCTGCGTGGTGAGCTGAGTCCCCTGATCCTGCGTTCACCTTTTTTCTGCCTGCAAATTGTGGATTTTGGTGGCTCAGCAGCCCCATGCGAGCCGACGGAGCGGCGCGACTATGTAGTTCCGCCGCTCCGTCGGCGAAAATGGGTTATTCTCCCTCTGTTCCAGCGGCGAAAACAGGAAGCTGAAGCGAGGCGGCTGATGAGATCAACAGGCCTCTGGGAGGACACGGCAGTCGATCTGAACGATCGGAAGTGTCCGCGCTGAGCAAGTGCACTCGGGCTCAAAGCTTCACAAGAGACTTTCCTGTCTTGTGGCCCTGAAACAGTTCTATAAACGCTGCCGGCGCACGATGCAGGCCTTCGGAAATGGTCTCTTCCCAGACCACTCGCTTCCCTTCGACCCATTGCACCATGACGCGAAGAAACTCTTTTCGCTCGCTCATGTGATCGTTCACATTGAAGCCTTGAAGGCGAAGACTTTTGTCGATGATTCTCGACAAGTTTCCGGGGACGGCCGTTACGCTGTCGTCGTTGTCGCTGGAAATCATTCCGCAACACACGATTCGACCGAAAGTCCGCATATTGTCAATTGCAGCTTCGAGATGATTGCCGCCGACATTGTCAAAGTAGACGTCAATTCCCTCCGGGAAGTACTCCGCCAGGCGTTCAGAAAGGCAGCCGGCGTCATGATAGTCGAACGCAACGTCGACGCTTGTATTCGCCTTGAGCCATTCAGCATTCGCCGCGGACCCAGTGCTCGCCACGACGTAACAGTTTCTGATCCTGGCGATTTGGCATGCCACGGAGCCCACTGCTCCTGACGCCGCGGAGACGAAGACTCGATCGCCTTCTTTGAGTTCCGCGATTCGCATCATTCCCACAAACGCTGTCATTCCTGTCGTTCCGAGCACACCCAGATGAGTTTGAATCGGCACATTTCCAGTTGCAATCGCTTCAACATTCTTGACTGGTGCTGTCCAGAAATTGCGCCAGCCGAGATTGGCCAGCACGTATTCACCTTCAGCGAAGTCCTCTGAATGCGACTCGATCACTCGACCAAGACAAGGACCTTCCAGCGGCTGCCCGACTTCAAACGGAATCATGGACGTGTTACCCGGACGCATTCGCACACGCATCCACGGGTCCACGGACATCCATTCGTTCTGAACCAGGATTTCACCCTTTTGGGGTCGCGGCGTAGGGACCTCGACAAGTTCAAAATTCTCTTCCGTGGGCATGCCATCGGGATGAGACTTCAGACGAATTTCCTGATTGACTGATGGTATCATGAGGTGACTCGAGATGAGCAAAAGTGTAGCTGCGTGGACGACATCAGTTCGAGAATGGAATCAGCCGACGTCGACCGGCAGCGACGACAAACGGCAGCTTGAAGCAATATCGTTGTGTCTTCGATGGTCAGGACGGGCAGAACGCGAGCAGGGCTTCCCTGGTGGATCACTTTTCTTCACTGCTGACAAGTACCAGCATGTTTTTGGCGGCCGGGACAACTTTTTGTGTGGAGCTGGCGAGTGAGTGGACAAAACGCATCTTTTCGATCACCCGGGCACTAAATATTTCCGGGACCAGATCGACCAAACCCATGTCTCGATTCAATTCATTGGCGATCAGCCCTACTCGCTGATAGGTCGAGATCAGGAAATCGATGTCGTCGAAACGCGACTCCGCCACGCCCAGATGATTTCCCGTGTCCAGAATGGTCACCATATCGAGATACGTCCCGAACGTCTCTGCGAAGTCTTCCCACGGATGCATCGTGGCATAGGCAGACACAAAACTGGTCTGCCAGTCCTGCGGTGGCCCATTCGCGTAGTAAGACTTCATCGCCTCATCGTAGGTCGGTGCTCGTTCATCGCCGAAACACTGCCGGAACTCCGCTTCCCGTCGGCCCTTGATGAGTCGGTCCCAGAAGTAATGTCCTATTTCGTGCCGAAAATGTCCGACCAGTGTGCGCTGCGGCTCGCCGAATTCCACACGAACTTTTTCGCGCTCAACGTCATCCGCTTCTCGCGTGTTAATCGTTATACAACCATTTTGATGGCCCGTATACACAGGGACGTCGCCATCGGCTTTGAACTCGAAGGTCAATGCCGGAACATCGTTTACGAAGTCATCTCGAAACGGTAGCCCGAGAATATCAACGGTATACAGGACGCGGTGCTTGGCTTGTTCCAGCTTCTTCCATTTCTCTCTGTTGCCCTCAATGGACAGATCCGGAACGATCGTCGTCAGCCTGCAATAATCGCAAACGGTCGACGATTGGCCGTCGTGGGACAGCACCAGACGGTTGCAGCCAATTTCTAAAAAGTTGCTGCAACGATGCACTCGAACACCACAGCCTGGATGACCACATTTTTGGCCATCTGGTTTCATCAGGACCATCGGAGCGACAGTTCGGCAGTGCGGACACAGACCCGTGTCCGCCTGGCAACTCAGGCATCGAAAGCTGTCAAAATGCAGAACATTAGTGCATAGACACTCGAACGTTCTCATACAAGTGCACCTTCTTGGCGGCAGAGACCCTTTGACGCCGATGATCGGCTGTGTCTGACATTCGACTGATCGAACTGCAGATCCGCGGCAGGAAGGGATCAAATTCGTTCCATCAACAGTAACGCCAGCAGGATTAATATCAGTAGCCCAAGCCCACCTGTCGGACCGTAGCCCCAGTTGCGACTATGGGGCCATGTCGGCAATGCCCCGAACAACATCAGGATCAGAAGGACTAACAGGATCGAGCTCAGCATTTGGATTTCCTCGCGAACGGAGCCTTAGTTCCCGAGCAATGGACGTTATTTCAATAACAATCTTTCACGTCGAGACAACGTGAGTAAGAAAGCAACTGCTGTGCCACGCGCCGGAGGGTGCCGGCGACGTTGAATCAAACTGAAGAGTTCCCAGCCCTTCTCGCTCTGTCTCTCCATGCGAACTCTGAACCGCCATCCGACGAACCGCTGAGCATCGCCGAGTTAAACACTCCGCATCAGACGAAGAGTTGATAATTACGCCTCAGCGTGACCGCACTCCCTGCGTCGTCGGGACGATCGCTGAGAAGTCACACCGACACTCTGGCCTCCAGCCCGAGCAGAACAGAAACCCCTTCCCTGTTGCATTCAACGAGCTCCGGCGGAGACATTAAACCACGCCCGTAAGACGCGACACTTTGCTGCTTTTGGGTTCAGGCCAGAATTCGAGACAGCTCGCGCAAAGAAAAGTCCGACTCAGAGACTAAGACTGAGTCGGACGTTGAAGAAGCGACGTCACCGTTGAGCTGGCGTGGTTGAAAAACCAATGTCTCTCTTCACATGGTCACCTATCGACAATGATGCCGATGATGGCGACGACCGTGACGGTGGCGATGATGTCCATGGCCGTCGTAACAAGCATTCACCTGGACCACTTCGCCGCAGCAATCGGCCCCAATCGAGGTTCCGCATCCGTATCCCGCATCGGTCGTCACGCCATATTGGCCCTGATGCATGTCGCCGTTCGAACCCCCATACATGGGGCGATTCGCGGAATGAGAGACCTGTCCAAAGTAACCATTTCCCTGGCTTCCGTAGTTTCCACCGTTATAAGACGGCTGTCCGTAATACGACTGCTGTCCGTTCAGAGTCGACATCCGGAATCGCTGTGTATAACGTCGGCCATCACGTTCATAAATAATCGGTACGTCTGTCGATGCATTCAGCCGAGCCAGATCTCGCTCGAACAGTTCTCCGTCAGTGTATGTCTGACCGTTCACGCTGACGATTCGATCGCCCGCCCTCAGCCCCAGACGGGAGGCGGTGCTGTTCGGCTGTAGATCCTGAATGATTAGTCGATCCGTCGTCCTTGAATCGAACGTTGCACCAAAGGGGCGTGAGTTCACCTGAGAACTGGAGTTCAGTGAAGCGTCAGCCCGATTCTGTTGGCCGTTAACTCCCCCGTTGACTCCGGCATTGACGTTGGACCGAATCTCTGAGTTGACGTTCTGATCATTCTGTCGAGCGGTGGCATTGACGTCAGCTTGCACTCCATTCACTGCATCGGCGGCATTGTTGAGACTGCCGTCAGCATCGATGTCCGTGGACGCATTGGCATCGACCGGCGGGGCCGTGACGTTGGCGGCGGCATCAGCATCGACTTGAACATCCGGGCTTCCAACGGCATTTCCGATGCCCGTTCCGGCGACCTGACCGAGTGCGATCCCTGAAAACGCGACCCCGGCCATTGCCAATGACAATGCCTTTTCCATTGATTTCCGTAACAACATTTCCTGTCTCCTCGCAAAGATTTCACTGAGTTCAGTCCCATGTTACAGCGTTGACCGGCGCGATAAGCCCACGGTTAACAAAGTCCATGGCAATGTCCACACGACACTGCTGCGGATAGGACAACGTCAAATCCACATGCTCAAGCCTAAAAGCAAACAACATGCCGAGTGCAATGTTTTGGGGGCCAATCCGTCATCAACGTGATTGAACCTAAGCGCAAACTTTAGAATCACTGAGTTTTAAGATCTGTTACTGCAATCGCGGTCGCTCGCTGGAGCGGACTACGCGGAATAAACTTTTCTCCTGACTGTCCGTATTCAAGCCGGGACGGTCGCTCAACGCTCGAACCTGAGGTCGGGCAAATCTAAATCAGGCCAGAGCATCATGAGAAGCAGCTCGGTTCGTGGTCACGCTCAGCCTCGTTAACTTTTCATCAATGGCCAGTTCTTCGGCAATGTTCATCGCCAGCAGCTTTTTCGCATGTTCATAACCCAACACATCGGCCCACGTGCACAGTGTGCCGTAGGAAGCGATTTCATAGTGCGCGACCTTCTGAATGGAAGCGATCAGCATCGCATTCATCACATGGACGTCAGTTTCCAGTTGCATGACGCCCTCAGCTTCCTCGACGAGTCCCGCCATTGCGGGTGACGCCTTCGCCGCGGGAATTCGCGCGGTGTCTTCGAAGGCCTTCTCAACACGTTGGACATGGAGTTTGGTCTCCTCAAGATGATCCGTCAGCGTTTGTTTCAGTTTTTCGCACGTTGTCTTTGATATCGTTCGCGGAAGTGATTCAACCTGTTGCTGTTCTGAACTGAGTATGCGCTGCAATTCATCGTAAAATGCGTCTGCCAGTCGATTCAAAGTCATGGCCATGGTCCTGCTTCAGAATGGTTGATTCATTTGTTCTGACTCTGCTTTCGTTCGAACGCAAGTGGCGTGCCGCGGCACAAGTCTGTCCACTGGAGCATTTCCCTTGATCGCAAAGAGATTGTTGCGGATCGCGGTGTCCGATTCAGTCAGGATGTCTCGCGAGAAATCTGTGTCTGGATCTGGCATCGCGAAATTCCGGTAAGGCGGTTCTCAGATCAATTTGGGCGATCATCGACCAAAGGTTGCGGCGGACTCGGAAGACAACGCTGGAAAAGCGGGGAGAAGCGCGTTGGCACTCGATTTGCTTTGCAGACTCTTATATCCGATCTGAGGATGTGCGCTGTTAGCAGGACAGCGGAAGTCATTGCAGGTTTGCTCAAGTCCCTGGAACTATTCAATTTGGAGGATGCCTCATGCCCCGACTTTTTGAGCTGGAACGGACCGCGACTCCCAGGAATCGATTGGTTGAACCTCGGGCCGAAACGAATGTTGGAGAAGAGTCTATCGTGATTGACGAGCGTTCCCGTCGGTCAAGCGCGGTCATTGTGGAGGAGAAGCTATATCGGCTGACGCTCCCGGGATTTGATTGGCCAGCTAATTCGTACTGAACTGGCTTCCGGTTCCATTGAGCTGAAGTGATTGAACAGGAGCCGACGACCTGCGGTCAGAGAGGCCTTATTCTGGGCGCGGCGCCGATTGAGGCGATGCTCTGAATGATGTGCGCTGCGACCCCGGCCTCATTTCATGCCGTCCAAAGCATTAGCGCAGAGTCATGCCAAACACTGAAACCGTCGAATTAATTCCCGGCGATGCTCCTGTAAGCCCCGAAATCGCCTCGCCGCTTGGCGCACTACAACTGGAAGCCTATGCAAGGCGGATCGCGGATGAAATGGCGGTCGTTACGACTGTCCGCGACCGAAGTGCATTCTTTCGTACCGCGTTTGAAGCTGATGTGAAGGTCATAGAGAACGCCTATGACCTGTCCGTCGGCTGGGAAAATTCCAAAGACGCGTGTGTGCCGATCGCTGTCTGGCTTCTGGACAATCTCTACGTTGTTCAAGAGCAGATTCGAGATATTCGCGAGCATTTGCCGCCCGTTTTCTTCCGCGAACTCCCCAAGCTCGCTGATGGGGTGGCGCGAGTTCACAAGGTTGCTCGCGAACTGATTTCTCACTGTGACAATGCTCTGGACGAAGAACTGATCGTTCGCTTCGTCGATCAGTTTCAGTTAAACGCCGAACTGACCATTGGGGAGACGTGGGCTTGTCCGGTGATGTTACGGCTGGTTCTGATCGAGAACCTGAGTTCAATCTGCTCGCAACTGGTTCACGAGTATCGATCACTGCGGGAGGTGGAGGGAATTCTGAAATCCTGGGAACAGGATGGTCGATTCCATTTCGCTGATGGTTCCAGTCTTCAATGCGCTCCCACCGTGATTGCGCTGGATGAACTGCTGCGCGAACGCGGCAGTGAATATGCCGACGCAAGAGTGGCGCTTGATCGGCATCTGCAGTCTCTGGGTTGGAGCCTTGCGGACCTGCGACGGTTTGAGCAGCATCGGCTGGCAGCGAATCAGGTTTCGATTGGTAACATTATCACCAGTATGCGTCTGCTGACGTCGCTGGACTGGATTCGCTTCTTTGAGCGGACGAACCGCAGTGAGAGAATACTGCGTTGTGATCCGATGAAGATCTACGAGCAGATGGATTTTGCAAGCCGAAATCGATACCGCACGGCCATTGAGGAACTGGCAAAACGGTCGGCACTGTCCGAGACCGAAGTGGCACAACACGCCCTGCGCCTCTCAAGACTTGTCGATGAGCAGGAGTCTCGTTTCCCGGACAACAATCGGCACGAAGTGGATGAAATTGCGCGTCACATTGGATACTGGCTGGTCGATGAGGGGCGTGTTCAGCTTGAGAAAATCATCAACTATCGACCGAATCTCAGGGAACGCCTCAGGAACTACTTCCTGAGGCATCCCTATACCACATATTTCGGGACATTTGCTGTCATTGGTGTTTCACTTGCCAGCATTGCAGTCTGGACGGCCAGTGGTTCTGCTGAGTGGTCCTCCGGCATGATGCTTGTGCTCTTGCTCGCCATTTTGCCCATCACAGAAGTCGCCCTGCAGATTCTTAACAGCCTGCTGACCCACACGATTCGTGTCCATCTGCTTCAGAAGCTCGAGTTCCGGAATGGAGTGAGCGCGGAGTTTCCGACATTCATTGTTGTGCCGTCCATGTTGACCAGTCTGAAGGAAGTGCAGACCCTGCTGGCGAAACTGGAGAACCATTACCTTGCTAATTCCGAACCGAGTTTTCTGTTGGCACTTCTGACAGACTTTGCCGACGCGCCTCAGGAAACACTCGATACAGACGCGGAGATTCTTCAGGCGGCGATCAGGGGTATTGAACAACTGAATTTGCGGTATGCGACCACAGAGTCGTCTCCGTTTTATTTGTTCCATCGACAGCGTCGCTGGAATGCGGCCGAGAGAATCTGGATGGGATGGGAACGCAAGCGAGGGAAGCTGATGGAATTCGGCGAAATGCTCGCCGGCAGTGATCAAACATCGTACTCAACGAAGATAGGTGACCTGTCGCGACTTGCCGAATTTCGACGGGCTACAAACAGGCCATTCGTGATCACTTTGGATTCTGACACCATTCTGCCACGAGGCGCGGCTCGGAAGCTGGTCGGAACGTTGGCCCATCCATTGAATCGGCCTGTTACTCGGAAGGGGAACTCCGGACGCTGTGTCGCGCGAGGCTATTCGATCCTTCAGCCCCGCGTGAGTATTCATCTGGGGGATACTCAGAAATCGCGGTATCTGCGAGTCCACGCCGTCAATCCCGGAATTGATCCCTACGCGTCGGCAGCGTCTGATGTGTATCAGGATCTTTTTGCTGAAGGCAGTTTCACGGGCAAAGGAATTTACGATCTCCGCACGTTCGAAAAGACTTTAGCCAATGCATTTCCGGAGAACAGAATCCTGTCTCATGATCTGATCGAGGGATGTCACGCGCGGGTCGGTTTAGTCAGCGACATTGAGGTCTTCGATGGATTTCCGTCACGCTACGATGCGGACGCTCGACGACAGCACCGCTGGGTTCGAGGCGACTGGCAGATTAGTTCGTGGCTGCTGCCAAAAGTCCCCACGGCAGAAGGCACTATTGCAAACCCACTGTCTGCATTGTCTCGCTGGAAAATTCTCGACAACCTGCGAAGAAGCCTGATCGCTCCGGCTCTGTTAGCAGTTCTGATTGTCAGCTGGCTCCTGAATCCCGGGCTGGCCCGCTGGGCTTCCGGATTCGGAGCAATGGTCGTCCTGTTTCCGATAGTGGTGCAGGCGGTCACGGGCCTCCGGTGCTGGGGAAAAAAGTGTGACTTTGGAGTGCAGTTTCGATCCTATCTCAGTTCGCTCGGAAACACGGCTGAGCAATGCTTTTATGCGGCCAGCTTCCTGCCGTTCAAAGCCGTGCAGATGACCGACGCAGTCGTTCGCACGTTGTACCGATTGATAATCAGTCACAAGCGATTGCTCGAATGGGAAACGGCAGCGGCCACGGAATCCCGACTGGGACGCAGCCGTTGGTCACTTCTGAAGGATCTGAGTGTCTGCAGCATCGTGGCTGTCACGATATTCTTTCTGATTGATAACTCTGCAAAACTGGCAGCGGCCCCATGGTTGTGCATGTGGCTTATCGCGCCCATCGTCGGACATCTGATCAGTTTACCGCGAAAGCACCGAGTGACGCAGATTCAAAATGCAGACAGGGATTGGCTGGCGGAGATCGCATCGGGAACCTGGGCGTACTTCGAGCAGTTTGTTAATCCGGAAGGCAACTGGCTGCCTCCGGATAACGTCCAGGATTATCCACGGGAAAAGGTAGCCTTTCGTATTTCGCCGACGAACGAAGGTCTCTTTCTTGTCTCCGGTCTGGTCGCTCGTCGTATGGGTTTCATCGGGCTCGAATCCCTGGTGGAACTCTGGGAAAAGAACCTGGCCAGCTGGAAGTCGCTGGATCAACTGCATGGTCATCATTTCAACTGGTATGAGACCAGTGACTTGAGAGCCCTGCATCCATACTACGTATCGACGGTTGATAGTGGCAATTTGATGGCCTGCTATTTCACTCTGTGTGAGGGAATCGCCGGCGTGGGCGAACAGCCTTTGATTGATGCAAAACTTGCCAGCGGTGCCAGGGCGTCATTGCGATGGCTCAAGCAGCGTCTTGAACTGGAACTGTTTCAGGTCGACGATGACGCACAGGATCCGGTCAGGCAACGAGCGCACCTGAAAGAACTTGGCGAATTGATCGTCGAGCTGTTGGAGACCATTCAATTCAAGAATGAAACATTCACAGACCTGCTGGCTTTTCTCGAGTCCCTGAATGCGTCGGGTGAAAGGCTTCTTATCTGGGCGGCCGAGCACTCGCAAATGCCCCAGAAGAACTCCTGGAACGACGCCAAGCATGTGTTCCTGCGACAGGTGCGCATCGTGGCTGAACGCTTTCATGGTATTCAACGCGATGCGGATCAGTTTTGGCCGTGGTTGAAACTGGTCGCGACGCTGGAGTCCCATGACAACGGGAATCAATTGTTGGCACCACTCCGGAATATCCTCACTCCGGGTCTCGGACTTCGCGAGCTGGCGATGCTGCCGATGCTTTTGAATGCGACAGGTCTGGATGCGACGGGGCTGGATCCAGCCGGTCGAGATGCCAGCGTCCGAAAAGCTGCTCTTACAACTACTACAACTACTCAGCAATCGGATGTCTCCGATCTGGCGACCAATGTGAGTTCCGTCCCTGTGTCGACTGAGCAGCTTTATGATCTCATTCGAGCCGGGAGTCGGGCGGCGAGGAGTCTGCTGGATCGACTTACTGCAATCCGCACGCAATGTGAATCGGCGGCTTCCCGAATGGACTTCCGCTTCCTTTACAACGGACGCCGCAAACTATTTTCGATTGGTTATAACGTCGATATTGGTACGCTCGACCGAGGTCATTACGACCTGCTTTGCAGTGAGTGTCGGATTGCCAGCTATCTGGCCATCGCCAAAGGTGACGTTGACACCGAACACTGGTTTCGACTGGGAAGACAGGCAACGCTTATTGATGGAAAGTATACCTTACTGTCATGGGGCGGGACGATGTTTGAGTTCCTCATGCCCCAGCTGTTTCTGCGGTCCTATGAAGGTTCGCTGATTGACACCAGTTGCCGGACGGCGATTCAGCAGCAGATCGATTATGGCAGATCCCGGCACATGCCCTGGGGAGTCAGCGAGTCCGCTTACTCGGCCATGGCATCGAATTCTGACTATCAGTACAAGTCCTTTGGTGTGCCCGGCCTTGGCCTGAAGCGAGGACTCTCACGCGACATCGTCGTCTCGCCCTATTCCACGGCGCTGGCGTTGGCGTTCCAGCCCAAAGCGGCGACTTCCAATCTGAAACGTCTGGCATCCGTCGCACTGGGGCGTTGGGGATTTTATGATGCTGTGGACTATACGCCCGGCCGTTTACGTCGAAATCATACCGAAAATGTCGTTCGAAACTATATGGCTCACCATCAGGGCATGTCTCTGTTAGCGATTGCCAATGTGACGGATGACCAGCTTGTTTCTCGTTGGTTCCATGCTCATCCGCTGGTCCGTGCCAACGAATTACTGCTGCAGGAGCGAGTGCCTTCGCAGGTGGATGCCGAAGTGCCGAACGCCGATGAAGTCCATCATCCCGGTGCAGTACGCGAAGAAACCACTTTGGTGAGTCGTCAGATTACCGGGGTTCACTCGGGCACTCCACGGATTCTGTTGCTCTCGAATGGTCAGTTCAGTTCGCTGCTGACTCATACCGGCGGAAGCTACTCACGTTATAAAGATCAGCAGGTCACTCGCTGGCGATCGGACTCGACACGCGATTGCTGGGGGAGCTTTATTTACCTGCATGACAGGGACTCCGGGACGGTGTGGTCGGCGACGTATCAGCCCACTCGAGTCCAGCCTGATCGCTACGAAGTATTGTTCTCTGTCGACAAAGGAGAAGTTCATCGTCGTCAGGGCGACATTGAGACGGTTGTGGAGCTGGTCGTGTCACCCGACCAGAATGCAGAGGTTCGCCAACTGCGAATCACCAACCATGGCACTACGCGTCGTCGCATTGAGGTGACCAGTTATGTTGAAGTCGTGCTGGCCAGCCAGGCGGCCGACATTGCACACCCTGCGTTTCAGAAACTGTTTGTTGAAACCGAATACATCGCCGAAGATGCAACGTTGATTGCGCGACGACGTCCTCGTGACAGTCAGCAGAATCCCGGCTATGCACTGCACACGCTGGCCGTCCCGTCTGGTCATGTTGGCACAGTGGACTATGAATCCAGCCGCGAAAAATTTCTGGGACGAGGGCGGACGGTGGAATCGCCGTTAGCGATGGAAATGGAGAAGCTGTCGCAAACGACCGGCGCTGTGCTGGATGCCGTGTTTTCTCTGCGATGCGTTCTGACGATCAATCCGACGGAATCCGTCACTCTGGGACTCACAACGGCCGTCGCAGATACTCGCGAACAAGCGCTGGCCCTCGCAGACCTGTTCCACGATCTTCGCGGCGTACAAAGAGCCTTCGAACTGGCATGGGCATTCACTCAGATTGAACTGCGTCACCTGGGAATCTCTGCCAGAGAAGTGCATCTGTTTCAACAGCTGGGCGGACATTTGCTATATCCGGATGCGAGCCTGCGTGGTGACTCGACTCG
The DNA here is from genome assembly GCA_052034165.1 of Planctomycetota bacterium. Classification (GTDB taxonomy): domain Bacteria; phylum Planctomycetota; class Planctomycetia; order Planctomycetales; family Planctomycetaceae; genus SXXK01. The sequence continues at coordinate 35,986 of JBPOIW010000250.1, forward strand.
CATCTCGGCCAATCAACTGGGGCAAAATGCGTTGTGGCGTTTTGGCATTTCGGGCGACGTCCCGATTTTGCTGTTACGCATCATGGACGTTGCTGAGGTGGAATTTGCACGCACAATCATTACCGCGCACTATTTTCTGATGTCTCGTGGGTTAATTGTTGATCTCGTCATCAGCAATGATTTTCCTGGAGCCTATTACGACTCCTTGCAGGATCTGTTACTGGCGATTGTCAATGAGCGTGCCCAAAGCGACGTCGCGTCGAAGCGAGTGGTCCTGCTGCGCGGCGCTCAATTAACTGCGGAAGATCACCAACTGCTGGATGCCACGGCCGCTGTTCTCCTCCGCGCGAATCGTGGGTCGCTTGCTCAGCAAATGGAAGCGGCGACCGTTAAGAATCGAACCACCAGTGTTCCCGGACTTCCACGGACGCCGACCACACTCCTGCGACATCGGATGCAGCCTCACCGACCAGAACAAGTGGCTACGCCTGCAGGTCCTGGCAAGGATCGGGAATTCTTCAATGGAACCGGAGCGTTTATTGATCAGGGGCGATGCTATGAAATGATCGTGAATCGGGGGAATGAAACTCCGGCTCCTTGGTCAAATGTCATGGCCAATGCCAACTTCGGTTGTCTGTTGTCAGAATCAGGCGGCGGGTATACCTGGTTCGGCAATAGTCGAGAAAACAAGCTCACGGCCTGGTCTAATGACCCGACTTCCGATCCGGCATCCGAGATTCTTTATCTGAGAGATCTTCAGGGGGATTTTCATTGGTCACCGGTCTCGTCGCTGGGGAGAGATCTTCCCCGCCGCGTCGTTCATGGCCAGGGTTACACACTTTTCGGCGTCGAACACAAAGGGATTCGGTCGGAAGTATTTGTCAGCGTTCATGCGACGGAGCCCCTGAAGATCGTCCGTGTTCGATTACACAATTCAACGGGAGCCAGTCGAACACTGCAGCTGACCTATTATGCCGAAACCGTGATGGGGGTTTCACGCGAAGAGACTTCGCTGCATCAGGTCTCCAGCCTTGATGCCGAACGCGCGGCCGTCATGATGGGCAACGGTTATCATCCCGATTTCAAAACTCAATGCATGTTTCTGACCATTCTCAATGCGGACGATGTGTCCTGGACGGGCGACCGCCGCAGCTTCATTGGTCGAGACGGTTCGCTGAACGATCCGGTATCCATTCGACGCGGTCTGAATCAGAGAGTCGGAGCAGGCCTGGATCCCTGCCTTGCGATGCAGGGCACGGTCTCCATCGCAGCCGGTCAAACGGAGGAAGTCTTCGTCCTGATCGGGGCGGGCAAAGATCGATCGGCCGCGGCCCAGTTGCTCGACCAGTATCGACAGTCGACGGCAGCCGCCGAGGCAAGCGGTAGCGGTCCTGAATACTGGAACCAGCACTTGTCGGCACTCACTGTGGAGACGCCCAATCGAGCACTCGATGTGATGTTGAATCGATGGCTGCCGTATCAGATTCTCAGTTGCCGCGTGTGGGGCCGTTCAGCCTTCTACCAGTCCGGTGGAGCCTACGGCTTTCGTGATCAATTGCAGGACGTGATGGCTCTGGTCTATTCTCGACCCGATCTGGCACGCGAGCAAATCCTGAACTCCGCGTCCCGACAATATGCAGAAGGTGATGTGCAACATTGGTGGCATCCGCCCAGCGGAAAGGGGACAAGGACGCGATTCTCAGACGACTTCCTGTTTCTGCCGTTTGTTGTTCTTCATTATCTGAAAGTAACTGGCGATCGGCAGATTCTGGAAGTTCAGATCCGTTTCATTGAATCACCACGGCTCAATGAACATGAGCAGGAACGGTACGAGCAGCCTCCTGTGTCCGAGAACGCCTCTTCCCTCTTGGATCATTGCCTGCGAGCGATGCAGCATGGGCTTCGTTATGGAGAGCAAAATCTGCCGTTGATGGGTTGCGGCGACTGGAACGACGGGATGAACAGAGTCGGCGAAGGTGGCCATGGGCAAAGCGTCTGGGTTGCGTGGTTTCAAATCGCGATCTTTGAAGGTTTCGCGAGCCTCCTTCGCGAACTCGATCTTCGCGAATTTAATGCCGTGGAGAATGCCGAGAAGTACGAACAGCAGGCGAAGAGATTACGTGCCGCCATCGACGAGGTGGCGTGGGATGGCGAATGGTATCGACGTGCGTTCTTTGATGACGGTAGTCCGCTGGGCTCGCATTGTAACGATGAATGCCAGATCGATTCCCTGGCTCAATCGTGGGCCGTGATTGCCGGGGGAGTGAATCCACGCAGCCGTGAGGCTTTTGAGTCTGCGGTCAGGCGTCTTGTGAATACCGATGCCAACATCATTCAACTCTTTGATCCTCCCTTTGACAAGACCACATTAGATCCTGGCTATGTCAAAGGCTACCTGCCCGGAGTCCGCGAGAATGGCGGTCAATATTCCCACGCCGCAATGTGGATGGTTCAGGCCGCCGCGCTCCTGGGAGACGGTGTGCTCGCGATGAACCTGTTTGATTTGTTGAATCCCATCCATCACGCAGATACGGCTCAAAAGGCCGAGCAATACAAAGTGGAACCCTATGTAATCGCCGCTGATGTTTACGTCAGTTCTCAACACCTCGGACGCGGTGGCTGGTCCTGGTATACCGGGGCGGCTGGCTGGATGTATCGAGTGGCCATCGAAAACATGCTGGGGATTCGTATCGAGTCAGATCGCCTCTCCATCGCCCCTGTGCTTCCGGCCAGCTGGACTCAGTTTCGGTTCAGTTACCGGCGAAACACCACCACCTGGAATGTCCACGCGATTCGTACCCCGGGAAACGGCTCACGAAGTGACAGCTTGACGCTGGTTGAAGACGGCGAACTCCACAATGTTCAGCTGGAATTCCAATGATGCTGGTGTGGTTGTGGGGAGCTGCGGCGATTTGGGGGAGATGCTTAATTGGCCGCTGAGCAACCACACTGATTGCTTGTTGATCAGCGGCCATGCAGTGTCGGCAGTGAAAGGGACGGTGAGCATTGATCTGCGTGGACGTTCGGCATTTTCTGCCGGTTGGCATGCAGTATGCTGATTAGAAGGATGTGTGGAAGCGGATGGAATTCGCCCGCACGCTAATTCGAATAATTTCGCCAGACGGGTCCGCGAGCGTTTTCTACTCCGGCCCAGCGAATTGCCCAGTTTCACGTTCACAGGGAGGTTGTCGAGATGTTAGTGCTAACACGAAAACTCGGTGAAGCCATTTTTATCGGTGACGGAATCTGCCTGGAAGTCCTCAACATGAAAGGCGGCCGCGTCGCCTTGGGGATCACAGCACCTCGGGATGTATCGGTCCTTCGCCGGGAAGTCGTACTATCCGCCAGCGAAGCAAAGCCGCTTGGTGAGTCGGAGAGAACCGTCAACGTCGCATAACACGATTACTCCAGTCCGCACTGAGGTTCGTTTGGATATGTCCAGACCGGGATTCTGGACTTCTGAATGTTCTGGTGCATGACCCTCCGGGAGGACAGACCGCCAGAAGTCGACTCGCTCGAACCCGTGGCATGTGACAGCGGCGAAAGTGTCACCGGACAACGCCCCTAACAAGGTAATTCCGGGGCGAGATTGGCGACGCTCCCCGGTTCGGGGACAATTCGCCTGCAAGGTTGATTTTCGGCAACGTTCCATGCCGTATGACCGTCGTGTTCCCTGATTCCTTCATTGGAAAAAACTCCTGAACATCCGTAGTTGAGGAACAGCCCGTAAATGGCGTGGGGGGATTTGAACCCGCGGTCTTTGGGTTATGTTCGCGACGCGATGCCAGACTTCTCCACCCTGCATGAACAGCGCCTGCGGTGGATTCGAGCCACCCATATGCAACCCATGGGAGGTTCAATCCTCGGTTGACTGTGTTTTCCACTACATCAACGAGGCGAGCGGATCAGCCTGCTGCATTGATCACAACGAGTGACCGAGATCGCCTGTTCCGAAACGAAAATAGCCCGCTTATCCGTGGCCAGATCAGCGGGCTGTGAAGTTTCACACGTCCCGTTGTTCTGATGAGCGCGGGTTGCCGACTGCGTATCTATACTTGGTCAATGCCAAGCGAAAAAGGGTTTGCTCCAGCTGTCGACTCTATTCATCAAACAGCGATTTTTGGGATGTGGTTTTCGGAAGTTCGTCAGGAACGTCATCGCAAACAAGTGATCCAGCTTTGGCGAATTTTCTGAGTAAGTCATCATTGGAGTAGATTCGTCCGACATTGTGACTAAGCGCTGTTGCAACGATTTTTGTGTCAGCAAGGATTATCGTTCTTTCACCCGGCTGGACTGCTCTTCCCAGAGTCTGCTCTCGGTCTCTGAAAAGCCGTGCAGCAATCTTTGCGGCCTTTGTGTTGAAAGGCAGGATTGGAAAGTCTTGTTGCAGCAACTGCAACTCCGTTGCGGCGGTCGTATCGTCGGCCCCCACAAGGTATTCAGAAACAGTGATGGCTGTGAGGACGACGTCTTCTTTCTGCTCGTGCAAATACTTCAAAAGCTTACGTGCCTTCTCCAGCATAGGTTCCTGGCCAGGAGTGCAATGATTCTTTACGGCCCAAATGAGAACGTGAGTGTCGAGGGTGACAAACATTAATCGTCTGCCCTCAATTCTTTGACAAATGCCTCGGGATCCACGTCATCCCATCGTCCATGACTCAGCTTGCGCAATTCTTCAATTGTGCTCAGCAGATTCTTAGGACTTTTGTCCTCATTGCGATCTCGATAGGGATTCAATGCGGTCGCTTCGAACCCATGCAACGTGTCGTCGTCGATGTACCACGTGGCCTCACCTTCGAGCCCGATGATTTGGTACAGGTGCGTGGCAACCTCTTTTGCCATTTCAACGTTTGCGAGTTTGGCTGTGACCAGTTGGCCAGCGGTAACAAGTGTCGCTGTTGGCCTTCGGCCACCAACCTTGAGGCATCGCCCGAAGATTGTCGTTTCACCACCGTATGTTGGTCTCTTTGGATCTGCCGTAATTGTGAACCTGGACCTACTGGACCCACCACGCGCTTCGAAGTCGCTCCAATTATTTCGATTCCCAAGTTCACTCATGCCAGCGAGTGCAATTTGAGACTGTTTAGGCAAGCGGTCGATTCGCTTTTTAGTGACGAACTCCGTTAAGCGGAACATTCCGCGAACACCGGCGGCTGAAGCTTTCAAGTCAAGTTCGTTGCTTCCTTTGCCAGTGGAAAGGAACGCGATGAACACGTCCTTCTTGGTAGCGCCATCAACGGACGCCACCCCTGCAATTGCCGACCGAAGATAAAGAAGGAGCTTCGCCAACTGCTCCACATCGACGGTCTCTGGGCTCACTTCATCACCATGAATGATGAACTTAAGGTCTTGAAGCTTTCGATCAGGAACAGCCATCAGCGACACCTCCGGAAAGAGTCAGTTCAATCCGCTGATAGATTATACGTGGAACGCTGATGTGCCTGTTCAGGTCGCCGCAGTTTTCTTTTTTGCCGGACGATCAATCGATGACCCTAGGCTGACTTCCAGCACGTCCGCCACTGCTTCAATCGTTTCCAGAATGGTGTTCGTCTGTCGGTTTAGCAGATCACCAAAATGCTGCTCTGCCATTCCCAATGCTGCGGTGACTTCTTTTTGAAGCATTTTCGTCCGCTTCAGCAAGCACATCACGTTTTTCACGAACGTTGTCATAGTGCGAGAAGTTTGCATTTGTCGCATTCCCTTGGCAACGTGGCACTCTGCACAGAGGTTTTTCACACCCCTAGACTAGACTGCGCCACGGTTCTCTAGATCGTAGCGCAGATGTCAAAAACATTGGGGTTTAGTGCACCCGGTAGGGCTCGAACCTACAACCTTCGGTTCCGAAGGCCACCGAGTTACTAGAAGTCAACTAGAAGTGTTTTCTTGAAAAGTGCTGCATTTTATGCAGTTTTAAGCCAGAGATGGAGCGGTTTTCGTTCGCCACACTTTTCCAGATTCTACGGACTTTATGGACTTGTACCATGCATTCTCGGACAGTTCTCGGACAGTGACCGGGTGCCTGGATGATGAAGACTCTATGGAGGTCGCATGTGCAGCATGGATTCACTTCGTCGAATCCGACACTCATGTCGTTTGCTGATTGAAACGTCGATACGATTTGCTACCAACTTCATGCGAACGACCATACGAGTCTAGGAATTGTGTAAGGTGCCGGTCACATTCAACTAACTCCACAACTGGTAAGCATCGCACCTTATTTCACTTCGGCCAAATTGCGATGCAGAGTTGGTTCCATCTGGAGACTCCAGTCGAAGTGACCTCCATCGTGAAGTATCGGTGATGAGTTCGAAGCGTTTGACGTAGCTGATGTCGACTCTTTGCTCGCCAAAGCTTCCGGCCTTGAGCTAAGAAGAACGGAACAATTCTTTCCCGTTACAAATCCGATCCTGCTGTCGTTTTAGTACCAAGGCAAATCAGCGGAACGGAAAAACTTTCGTGGTTCGGGCAAGTCAGAACCAATGGCGTTCGCCAGTTGGTACTGACTCGTCCTCGCGCTGTTTTCTTGGTGGGCTTGCCTGAGTGGTCATTCGTCGCGAGGGCTCAATCACCAATCAGGCAAGCACTGACGTTCCTGCGATCTTTTAGTGAAGTCGCGTCCGGTGTGTCCTCCCCAAAAAAGTCTCAATACTCTGTGACACCAAATGCTGTCGACAACTTTCTGTTTCAGGCTCAAAAACGGCTATCCCGGGCCGCAATGACGTTGCAGCATCTGCCACCGGAGTGGCCGAACAAGCGGGATTCCGGCCCTCACATGTCTGGCCAGAAAACACACCACGGCTGACGTCACATTGACTGCACCGGCAGGCATGGTCACGTTGGCGTTCGATACCTCGGGCGATGTGACCGGAGCA